>NZ_JBFALF010000002.1:159000-1044206 GCF_040656115.1 Nonomuraea sp. NPDC050202
CCTGTGTGGCGGGCTCCCTGTGTGGCGGGCTCCCTGTGTGGCGGGCTCCCTGTGTGGCGGGCTCCCTGTGTGGCGGGCTCCCTGTGTGGCGGGCTCCCTGTGTGGCGGGCTTCGTGCGCGGTGGGCTCTTCACGCGGTGGGCTCCTCATGTAGCGGACTTCCTGCGTGGCGGGCTCCTTGTGGGGGCGCCGCCCGGCCTGAGCTGGTCCCGCCCCGTGCTGTGCCAGCCCTCCCGCACTCAGGGCGCCGCTTGCTCAGGGCGCCGGCCCGTCCCGTCCGGACGCGGGGCGCGTTCGGGCGAACGGCGGGTGCGGAGCATCGCGCGGACTCCTCGTCTCCTCTCGCCTCAGGGCCTCACCCGCGCCCCGCCGCGAAGCCGCTCGGCGAGGGCGAGGGAAGGGGTGGGAAGGGCGGGGTGTGTCCTCGGGTACGTTTGTGAGGTTTGTTCACGGCCGAGGCTGGAAGCAACCGATGTGACGCTCCGACCTGCGGGAAGATCGCGATCACTGGACGACACGCCCGGGACGGATGATGCTGGCGGGCTGATCAGCGACTTCAGCAGGATGGCAGCGCTCAACTTGCGTTCATGGTCGCGCGCTTCTACGGTTGGACCACAACATCTAGTAGTTACACCGATGTAGTTCACCACACCTTGTGTTTCTGCGACCGCTCCATGGACAGCTGTGGAGTGTGCGCGAGCGTCCCGTCATGGCGGGTGAGGGCGCGTGTGGTGGCCAGGTTTCTTGGAGGCGAAGCGTGCACTGTCCGTTCTGTCGCCACCCTGACACCAGGGTCATCGACAGTCGCTCCACGGATGACGGCGCGGCCATCAGGCGCCGCCGCACCTGTCCCGAGTGCGGGCGCAGGTTCACCACGCAGGAGACCGTACTGCTGATGGTGAGCAAGCGCAGCGGAGTGACGGAGCCGTTCTCGCGGGACAAGGTCGTCGCGGGCGTGCGGCGGGCGTGCCAGGGCAGGCCGGTCAGCGAGGACTCGCTGGCGCAGCTCGGGCAGCGGGTGGAGGAGGCCATCAGGGCGAAGGGCGCGGCCGAGATCCCCTCCAACGAGGTGGGCCTGGCCATCCTGGGCCCGCTGCGGGAGCTGGACGAGGTGGCCTACCTGCGGTTCGCATCGGTATATCGCGGTTTCGAGAGCCTGGCGGACTTCGAGGCCGAGATCAAACAGTTGAAGGCGGAGAAGGGGGAGTCATGACGGAGACGGCCAGCGGTTCAGTGGCGCGCGGGGGCAAGCGTCCGCGTAAGGGACTGAAGATGAAGCGGATCTTCACCAAGCCCGGCGTGCACCCGTATGACGAGATCCAGTGGGAGCGCCGCGACGTCGTCATGACGAACTGGCGCGACGGGTCCATCAACTTTGAGCAGCGGGGCGTCGAGTTCCCCGAGTTCTGGTCGGTCAACGCGGCCAACATCGTGACGACCAAGTACTTCCGCGGCGCCGTGGGCACCCCGCAGCGCGAGTGGAGCCTGAAGCAGTTGATCGACCGGGTCGTCGGCGTCTACACCAGGACGGGGCTCGAGAACGGCTACTTCGCCAGCGAAGAGGACGCCGAGATCTTCGACCACGAGCTGAAGCACGCACTGGCGCACCAGGTGTTCGCGTTCAACTCGCCGGTGTGGTTCAACGTGGGCACGCAGTCGCCGCAGCAGGTGAGCGCGTGTTTCATCCTCTCCGTGGACGACACGATGGAGTCGATCCTGGACTGGTACAAGGAAGAGGGTGTGATCTTCAAGGGCGGTTCAGGGTCGGGGGTGAACCTGTCGAGGATCCGCTCGTCCAAGGAGTTGCTGTCGAGCGGCGGCACCGCCAGCGGCCCGGTGAGCTTCATGCGGGGCGCCGACGCGAGCGCGGGGACGATCAAGTCGGGCGGCGCGACGCGGCGGGCGGCCAAGATGGTCGTGCTCGACGTCGACCACCCCGACATCGAGGAGTTCATCGAGACCAAGGCGCGCGAGGAGGACAAGGTCCGCGCGCTGCGTGACGCCGGTTTCGACATGGACCTGGGCGGCAAGGACATCGTCTCCGTCCAGTACCAGAACGCCAACAACTCCGTGCGCGTCTCCGACGAGTTCATGCGCGCGGTGGAGAAGGGCGGCGACTTCGGCCTGCGGGCCCGCCTGACCGGCGAGGTCATCGAGAAGGTCGACGCCAAGGACCTGTTCCGCAAGATGGCCAAGGCCGCGTGGGAGTGCGCCGACCCCGGCGTGCAGTACGACGACACGATCAACGACTGGCACACCACGCCCGAGACGGGCCGGATCACGGCCAGCAACCCCTGCAGCGAGTACGTCCACCTCGACAACTCCTCCTGCAACCTGGCCAGCATCAACCTGCTGAAGTTCCTGAAGGACGACAACTCCTTCAACGTGGCCGACTTCGTCAAGCTGACCGAGCTGATCATCACCGCGATGGACATCTCGATCACGTTCGCCGACTTCCCGACGGAGAAGATCGGCGAGACGACGCGCGCGTACCGCCAGCTCGGCATCGGCTACGCCAACCTGGGCGCGCTGCTCATGGCGACCGGCCACGCCTACGACTCCGACGGCGGCCGCGCCGTCGCCGCGGCGATCACCTCGCTGA
Source organism: Nonomuraea sp. NPDC050202 (assembly GCF_040656115.1). NCBI lineage: Bacteria > Bacillati > Actinomycetota > Actinomycetes > Streptosporangiales > Streptosporangiaceae > Nonomuraea > Nonomuraea sp. NPDC050202. The sequence goes on from NZ_JBFALF010000002.1 coordinate 161,602, forward strand.
TGACCGGCGTGTCCTACCGGCGCAGCGCCGAGCTGGCCGGGGTCGTCGGCGCCTACGACGGCTACGCCAGGAACGCCGAGCCGCACAAGCGCGTCATGCGCAAGCACGCCGCGGCCAACGACGACCTGCGCACGATCGGCTCGATGGACGCGAAGATCCACGCCGAGGCGTCCCGCCAGTGGTCGGAGTGCCTGAAGCTGGGCGAGAAGAACGGCTACCGCAACGCCCAGGCCAGCCTCCTCGCCCCCACCGGCACGATCGGCCTGATGATGGACTGCGACACGACCGGCATCGAGCCGGACCTGGCGCTGGTCAAGTTCAAGAAGCTCGTCGGCGGCGGCTCCATGCAGATCGTCAACCAGACGATCCCGCGGGCGCTCAAGCAGCTCGGCTACCAGCAGGAGCAGATCGAGGCCATCGTCGAGTACATCGGCGAGCACAGCCACGTCGTCGACGCGCCCGGCCTGCGCCAGGAGCACTACGAGGTGTTCGACTGCGCGATGGGCGAGCGGGCGATCGCGCCCATGGGCCACGTCCGCATGATGGCGGCCACGCAGCCGTTCCTGTCCGGTGCCATCTCCAAGACGGTCAACCTGCCCGAGTCGGCCACGATCGACGACATCGAGCAGGTCTACCTGGAGGGCTGGAAGCTCGGCCTCAAGGCGCTGGCCGTCTACCGCGACAACTGCAAGGTCGGCCAGCCGCTGTCGGCCGGCGACGGCTCCAAGAAGCAGCAGGAGCAGCCGAAGGAGCCCGAGGTCAAGGTCATCGAGGTCAACCGGCCGACCCGGCGGCGCATGCCGAACCAGCGGCCGAGCATGACCACCCGCTTCACCGTGGGCGGCGCCAAGGGCTACATGACCGCCTCGTCCTACCCTGACGACGGGCTCGGCGAGGTCTTCCTCAAGATGTCCAAGCAGGGCTCGACGCTGGCGGGCGTCATGGACGCGTTCTCGGTGGCGATCTCCATCGGGCTCCAGTACGGCGTGCCGCTGGAGACGTACATGAGCAAGTTCGTCAACATGCGCTTCGAGCCGGCCGGCATGACGGACGACCCCGACATCCGCATGGCCACCTCGGTGATGGACTACATCTTCCGCCGCCTGGCCCTGGACCACCTGCCGTACGAGGAGCGGGCGGCGCTGGGCATCTTCTCGGCGGCCGAGCGGGCGGCGCAGCAGCGCGGCGAGGACCCGGCGGCGCTGCAGGAGACGGTGGACCGGGAGGCGCTGGCCCAGTCGGCGCCGATCGAGGCCGCCCAGCCCAAGGAGGACACGCGGCCGGCCGTCCAGGAGCTGACGCTGGAGAGCCACCAGCGCTTCACCGCCGACGCGCCGCTCTGCATGACGTGCGGCACGAAGATGCGTCCGGCCGGGAGCTGCTACGTGTGCGAAGGCTGCGGCTCGACCAGCGGCTGCAGCTGACGGCAGGCCGGGCGCCGGGTCGCCCGTGACGCTCGGCCAAGGGCCTGATGCGCCTGTTCGAGAAGGGGGTTCGGATCTCGGTCCGGACCCCCTTCGGCGCGTCATCCGTGGGGACGCGGCTCAGAACATGCCGTTCGGGATCTGGCCGGGCTCCGGCACCGGCTGCACGACGTCCCAGTGCTCGGCGATCTGCCCGTCCACCAGCCGCCAGATGTCCACGACGGCGACGCCGCGCTCGTCGCCGTCCGGGATCAGGTGGTAGTGCAGCATGACGAGGTCGCCTTCGGCGATGACCCGCTTGAGGTCGAGGCGGGCGGCGGCCAAGGGCGAATTTCTGATGAACGCGATCCACGCGTCCCGTCCCGACGGGTTGCCGGGGCTGTGCTCGACGAAGTCCTCCCGCAGGAGGGGGTGGAGGATGTCGTGGTCGCCCGCGGCGAACTCGGCGAAGGCGTTCAGGATGATGTCCTTGTTCATGGTGGTCACCATCGCGGATGCCGTCCGGGCCGTCGATTACATGGCATGTAATGGCGCAGGCCGGACGGGATGGGTTAGAACAGCACGCATGCGTGATGATCGGCCGGTCGGTGAGCTGCTGCGCGAGTGGCGGCACCGGCGCAAGCTCAGCCAGCTGGACCTGGCCATTCAGGCGGACGTGTCCGCCCGGCACGTCAGCTTCGTGGAGACGGGCCGGACGATCCCCAGCCGTTCGATGGTCATCCACCTGGCCGAGCACCTCGGCGTGCCGCTGCGCGAGCGCAACCGGCTGCTCGTCGCGGCCGGGCACGCGCCCGCCTACCGGGAGCGGCCGCTCGACGACCCCGACCTCGCCGGGGCACGCGAAGCGCTGGAGCAGGTGTTGCGGGGGCACGAGCCGTTCCCGGCGCTGGCCGTGGACAACCGGTGGAACCTGCTGCTGGCGAACGCGGCGGTCGAGGTCTTCCTGGACGGGGTCGACCCGGCGCTGCTGGAGCCGCCGGTCAACATGATGCGGCTGGGCCTGCATCCGGGCGGGTTCGCGCCGCGGCTGCGGAACCTGGCGCAGGTGCGCGGGTTCCTGCTGCCGAGGCTGGCCCGGCAGGTCGCGCGTACCGGGGATCCCGAGCTGAGCGCGCTGCTGGAGGAGGTGCGGGAGTACGGGGGCGGGGGCGGCCCCGGGGTCGCCGAACCCACCGACATCGCCCTGCCCATCAGGATCGAGCACCGGGGGCGGGAGCTCTGCTTCTTCAACACGATCACGACGTTCGGGGCGGCGTTCGACGTGACGCTGGAGGAGATCGCGGTGGAGGCGTACTTCCCCGCCGACGCCGGGACCGCCCGGCACCTGCGCGGGGATGTCCAGTAGCGGACAGCGGGATGGATCGAGCGCGCATCGGTCGGTCATGCTGCCGGGTATGAGGCGGATCGCGGTGCTCGCCGTGGCATTCGGAACGGTGCTGTACGGGGTGCACAGGCTGGCCATGGTCGCGGTCGCGTGGCTGATCGGCAACGAGGACATGATCGTCGGGCTGGACTGCTGCGTTGACTACCACAGGAACGCACCGGACCCGTGGGGGAACGTGCTGGTCGCCGTGTCCGGTGTGCTCGCCACGCAGGCGGTGGCGTGGTCGGCCATCGGGCTGCTGGCAGCGCGGCGCGGCTCCGCCCGGGTGCTGGCGACGCTGGCCGGGACCGCGTTCGTGGTGAGCCCGTTGCTGCAGCTCATCGTGTACGTGGTGTGGCACTGGGCGGAGCGGGACTACGTCGCGGTGATCGACTACCTGATGGACGCGACCGGGCTGCCGGAGATGGCGCTGATGGTGGCGATGCTGGGGTTGTTCGCCGGATATGCGCTGATCTTCTGGCTGGCGGTGCGGGGAGCGTGGGACCGGGCCACCATCACCCCGGTTCCTGCGGCTCCCGCGCCCTGACCGGCCTGTCCAAGAGGTCCCGGCAGTGCTCACCCCGCCGGGGGCGCAGGCACTCGTACGGCGTGGACGGCGGCTGGGACGGAGCGGATCAGGATCAGTTGTCCCGGGCCGGATACGCCCCGTTCGCGCTGTGCCGCCCCGGAGCGATCTTCGTCATCGGCGGGCTGGCACAGCGCGGTGGTGGGGGCTCAGGAGCTGAGCACGTCGCGCAGCACGTCGGGCCGGTTGGTGATGATGCCGTCCACCTTGTAACCGATCATGCGGCGCATGGCGGTCGGGCTGTCGACGGTCCAGGTGAGGACGTCCAGGCCGAGGGCGTGCACGCGGCGGACGTACGAGGCCGTGAGCGTGGTGTACGGCGGGTTGATCTGGTCGGCGAACTTCGCCAGGCCGGGCAGCTCCCCGGTCGAGGGCGTGCCGAGCAGCCCGATCGGCACCTCGGGCAGCAGGCGGTCGAACGTGCGCATCGAGTCCCAGTTGAACGACTGCACCACCAGCTTGCCCGGAGCCAGCCAGGAGGGGTGGCGGCGCAGCTCGGCGGCGATGCGGGACTCGATCCCCGCGTAGCGCTCCGGGGCCTTGACCTCCAGCAGCAGGCCCATGCCCGAGCCGCTCATCTCGCGCAGCGCCTCGCCCAGGGTGGGCACGCGCTCGCCGTCGTACTTGTCGGACAGCCACGAGCCGGCGTCCAGCTCGCGGATCTGGTCGAGCGTGAGGTCGCCGACGTTCCACGGGGACAGGCCGGGGAAGACCTGCTCGGCGTTCGTGGTGCGGGACAGCGTCGTGTCGTGCATCAGGACCAGCTCGTGGTCCTTGGTCTCCTGGACGTCCAGCTCGAACAGGTCGGCGCCCTGCGCGGCGGCCAGCTCGAAGGCGGCGATCGTGTTCTCCGGGGCGTAGGCGGAGGCGCCCCGGTGGGCGACGTTGACGACGGTCGCGGCGCCGGCGGGGGTGGCGAGGGGGAGGAGGGTGAGGGAGAAGGAGGTCGCGATGAGGACGGCGAGTCGCCTGAACATGGGTCTCCTCGGCTGGGGAGAGACAACGACTCGACGGTGACAAGATCGCGTGACTTGGAGTTGAGGGCAGAGTAACGCGGTGGCGCCGCGCGGATGAGCATTCGACGCGCGTACGCGCCGGGGTGGGATGCGTCCGGTGAACGCCGGGGTGGGATGCGTTCGGCAAGCGCCGGGCCGGATGCGTTCGGCAAGCGCGCCGGGGCGGGGCCCGGAGGCGTCCCGCCCCGGCGTGGAGGGTTCTAGCGCAGGCCCGCGTCGAGTGCGGTGGTCAGGGTGCCCGAGTCGCCGGACATCTCCCAGATCATCGCTCCGAGCAGCCCCTTGCTCCGCAGCCAGGCCGTCTTCTTGCCGATCGACCAGGCGTCGTCGAACGTCCACCACTGCCCGCCGTCGCCGGTGAAGCAGTACGTGGCCACCGCCTGCTCGTCGTGCCTGACCGTGCAGCCGGGCACCATGGCCAGCAGGTTGGTGTAGCCGCGGGTGCCGGCCTCCTCCTGGAACTGGCCGGGCGCGGCCCCGCCCGCCTGCTGCCACTCGCCGTACCTGCCGCCGTCGGCCACCCGTTGCCAGCCGCGGCCGTAGTACGCCAGGCCGATGGTGATCTTGCGGGGGTGGACGCCGGCCTGGAGGTAGACGTCCACGGCCTTCTCGACGCTGAAGTCCGGGTCGTACGGGCTGTCGGTGTCGAGGTGGAGGTTGCCCTGGTGGCCGGTGCGGTTCGGTTCCCAGGAGTTGTCGCTGCCGGCGCCGTGGAAGTCGTACCCCTGGACATTGAAGATGTCCAGAGATTTCGTGACTTCGGGGAGATCCCAGCCCGCGGCGATCTTGGCGGGGTCGGCCGGGGTGAAGGCCGTGAGCTGGTACCGCTTGCCCGTCGTGGCCGTCAGCGCGTCGAGCTGGCGGCGGAACTCGGCGATCAGCAGCGTGTTGTTCGCCTTGTCGGCCGGGCTGACGTGGTTGCCCGGATGCCCCTCGGCGCCCGGCCACTCCCAGTCGAGGTCGATGCCGTCGAAGACGCCCGCCGCCGTGCCGGGGCCGCCCGCGCCGTTGTAGGCGGGCAGGTTCCCCTTGATGTAGATGTCGATGCACGACGCCACGAACTTCTTGCGCGCCGCGTCCGTGGCCGCCACGTCGGAGAAGTACTTCGAGTACGTCCAGCCGCCCAGCGAGATCAGCACCTTTAGGTGCGGGTGCTTGGCCTTGAGCTTCCTGAGCTGGTTGAAGTTGCCGCGCAGCTTCTCCCAGCCGGTGTCCGCCACGCCGTCCACCGACTGCGCGGCGCTGAACGGGCGGCCGTAGTCGGCCTCGGCGTCACCGGCGCCGTCGCCCTGGTTCGGGTCCTGCGGGTCGGTGCTGGTGCCCTTGGTGACGCCCTGCAGGCAGGTGAGGTTCTGCGGGTCGATGTTGGCGAAGGCGTAGTTGATGTGGGTCAGCTTCGCCGCCGCGCCGGTGGTGTCGAGGTTGCGGACGAAGTACTGGCGGCCGTAGATGCCCCATTGCACGAAATATCCGACGCGGGCGTAGCCGGTCTCGACGATGTCAGCCGTGGTCACCTTCACCGCCGCGCCGGCGGGGGAGAGGTTGTCGTACAGGTCGTGGGCCCGCACGGTGAACGAGTACTCGGTCGAGGGCGACAGGCCGGAGACGACCGCCGTGGTGCCGGAGACGGTCGCCGCCACCGAGGAGCCGATGGAGACGTCGTAGCCGGCGATGCCGGAGTTGTCGGAGGAGGCCGCCCAGGTCAGCGTGACGCTGGACGACGTCCTCGCGGTGCTGCGCAGGTCACCCGGCGCCGTCGGCGGCTGCGTGTCGTCGGCCGGGTCGCGGGTGGTGACCGCCAGCGGCACGGACGCCGGTGACAGCGTGCCCTTGCGGTCCTTGGCCTTGACGGTGAACGTGTACGCGGTCGAGGGCGACAGGCCGGAGACGACCGCCGTGGTGCCGGAGACGGTCGCCGCCACCGAGGAGCCGATGGAGACGTCGTAGCCGGCGATGCCGGAGTTGTCGGAGGAGGCCGCCCAGGTCAGCGTGACGCTGGACGACGTCCTCGCGGTGCTGCGCAGGTCACCCGGCGCCGTCGGCGGCTGCGTGTCGTCGGCCGGGTCGCGGGTGGTGACCGCCAGCGGCACGGACGCCGGTGACAGCGTGCCCTTGCGGTCCTTGGCCTTGACGGTGAACGTGTACGCGGTCGAGGGCGACAGGCCGGAGACGACCGCCGTGGTGCCGGTGACCGAGGCGGCGACGGAGGAGCCGTTGTAGACCTCGTACCCGGTGATCGGCAGGCTGCCGGGGGCGGCGGCATCCCAGGCCAGCGCGACGGTCTTCGTGGTCCTGGCGGGCGAGCGCAGGTTCCCGGGAGCGGCAGGCGGCGCGTCGGGGCTGCCGTCGCAGTTGACGTCGTTGATCCGGCAGCTCGCCGGCTCGGCACCCGCGGTGCTGACGGTGAAGGACGGGCTGTACGGCTCGGTGGTCGCGCCCGCGTTCACGGTCGTGTTGTAGTGCGCGGGCGTGAGCGTCACCGTACGGCCGCTCTGGCTGAGCGAGGCGTGCTGGGCGTTGCCCGCGGTGACTCCGGCCGGGAGGTCGAACACGATCGTCCACCCGTTGAGCGGGGCCGTGCCGTTGTTGGCCACCACGAACCCGGCCGCGTTCCCGTTCACCTGATAGGTGGCGCTGACCGGCGGCTTGGCGGGCGGGTCGCCGCCGCTGCCGTCGCAGTCGGCACCGTCGATCAGGCAGCTCACCGGCTGGGCGGGGGAGCTGAGCGTGATCCTGGGGTTGTACGGCTCGGTGTTCCTGCCCGCTTGCACGGTGTTGATGTAGAAGGCGGGGGTGAGGGTCACCTTGGTGCCGTTCTGCCTGATGGTGGCGTTCTGCGGGCTGGACGCGGTGACTCCGGAGGGCAGCTCGAAGACGATCGACCAGCCGGTCACGGCGGTCGTGCCCGGGTTGCTCACCACGAACGTGCCGGTGGTGCCGGACAGCGTGAACGTGGCGACGAGGCGGCTCGCGGCCTGAGCGGGGAGAGCGCCCAGCGCGGCGATCAAGAGGACGGCGATCAGGGGGGTGGCTAATCGGCGCACGTCAGAGACCTTTCATTAAAGAAAGTTTCCTAACAATTAGCCGGATCGTAAGCCCGGCCCGCACGCCTGGCAAGGCCCCGCCGCGGTGCTCGGCGAGCACGGCTCGGCATCGGGTGCGTCAGGGCGGCCGGGTGACGCTGCACGCGTCAGATCGGCAAGGTGGCGCTGCCCGCGTCAGGCGGCAGGGTGGCGACGCGCACACCAGGGCGGCAGGTGGCGGTGTGCGTGTCAGGGCGGGAGGGTGGCGCTGCGCGTGTCAGGGAAGCGCCGCACAGGCCTCGCCGGGCAGCGGCGTTCAGTTGATGGTCAGCGCGGTGCCGTACAGGCGTGACACCCGCAGCCGGATCACCATCCGCCGGTCGGTCACCATCTGCCGCAGGAAGGCCGGCTCGCCCGCCGGATCGGGGAGCGGCGGCTGCATGGCCAGCAACTCCAGCCCCACCTCGTCGCCCGGCTCGCGGCTCACCGGCGACAGCTCCGCCTCACCCTCGGCCACGGCGAACGACCGGAAGTCGTCGCTGGCCACGTAGAGCGAGCAGCGCGCATCCTTCTGGAGCCGGCGCACCTTGAGCCGGTCGGCGATGGTGGAGATCCGCACCACGCGCTGCCGCGGGTCCCAGGTGTAGGCGACGGTGGACAGCTCGGGCCGCCCCTCGGCCTTGATCGTGGCCAGCGCGCCGAAGCGCTGCTCGGCGACCAGGTCCGACAGTTCCTCGTCGCTCAGCGACTGGGGGTCCGGCCCTACGCCCGGACCGTGGTTCTCCGCCATTCACCAGCCCTCGTAAATCAGGAAATATCACCCTATACCGAGCTGACGGTTGAGCGTCTGGACGTCCGAGATCACCCAGTACTCGGTGAACCTCCCGTCCCTCACCCGCAGGATGTCGTGGCCGCTGAACGCGATCCTGGTGCCCTCCGCCGCCGTCACACCGGGAAGCCCGCCCCGGTACGCGCCCGCGAACGTCCACCGCGCCGACACCAGATCCCCGTCCACGATCGGCCCCACGTCCAGCGTGACCTTGACGTCGTCGAACGGCGCGTGCCCCTGCCGCAGCGCCTCGATCAGCCCGTCGGGCCCCGCCACTGTCATGCCCGGCCAGTGGCCGGTGAAGTCGGGGGTGACGAGTTCGTGCGCCAACTCGAAGTCGCCGTTCCAGAGCTCGAGCAGCCATCGTCTGTAGAGATTGGAGGTCATCCGGAGCACCTACCCACCCACCGGTAGGTTACAAGTCATGAATCTTGCTATTACCAGCGGATATGTCGTGCCCGTCGACGGTGACCCCATCGACGGCGGAACCGTGCTCATCCAGAACGGGAAGATCGCCGCGGTCGGCCGGGACGTGGCCGTACCGGAGGGAACCCCGGTCGTGGACGCCGCCGGCGCCTGGGTGCTGCCCGGTTTCGTGGAGGCCCACGGCCATCTCGGCGTGCACGAGGAGGCCGAGGGCTGGGCCGGTCAGGACACCAACGAGATGACCGACCCCAACGGCGCCCGGCTGCGCGCGCTGGACGCCATCAACCCGGCCGACCTGGCCTTCGGCGACGCGCTGGCCGGCGGGGTCACCACCGCGGTGATCAAGCCGGGCTCCGGCAACCCGATCGGCGGCCAGACCGTGGCGATCAAGTGCTGGGGCAGGTCGGTGGACGAGATGCTGCTCAAGGAGCCGGTGAGCGTCAAGAGCGCGCTCGGTGAGAACCCCAAGCGGGTGTACGGCGACCAGAAGAAGCTCCCCTCCACCAGGCAGGGCGTGGCCGCGGTGATCCGTGACGCGTTCATGAGGGCGCAGGACTACCGGGCCAGGAGGGCCGCCGCCGAGCAGGAGGGCAAGCCGTTCGACCGCGACGGCACGCTGGAGGTCCTGGTCCGCGTGCTGGACGGCGAGCTGCCCTGGTGCCAGCACACCCACCGGGCCGACGACATCGCCACCGCGCTGCGGCTGGCCGACGAGTTCGGCTACCGGCTGGTGATCAACCACGGCACCGAGGGGCACCTGCTGGCCGACACCCTGGCCGAGCGGAACGTGCCGGTCATCATCGGCCCGCTGCTCGGCAGCCGGTCGAAGGTCGAGTTGCGGCAGCGCTCGCTGCGCAACCCCGGCATCCTCGACCGGGCGGGCGTCGAGGTGGCGATCACCACCGACCACCCCGTGGTACCCATCCACTTCCTGGTCCACTCGGCCACGTTCGCGGTCAGGGAGGGGCTGGACCCGGCGGCGGCGCTGCGCTCGATCACCGTCAACCCCGCCCGGATCATGGGGCTGGACGACCGGGTGGGCGCGCTGCGGCCCGGGCTCGACGGTGACGTGGTCATCTGGTCCGGCGACCCGCTGGACGTCATGAGCCGGGCGCTGAAGGTGTTCATCAACGGCCGGGAGGTCTACGCGTACACCGACGGTGAGCCCGTGGTGACGGATCCCTACTACCGCGATTCAAGTAGCCGTTAAGTGCTTGTAGATGCGTGGCGCGCATAGTGGGCGAAGCCAACGGGAAGAGAGGCATCACCATGACTGCTCCCCCGCTCGTCCAGCGCCCCAGCAAGGCCCTGCTGATCGGGCTGGTCGTCTCCGGAGTGATCGCGCTGATCGTGCTGGTCATCATGCTGCTCTCCGGTGGCCCCGTCGGGTTCGGCCTGTCGGCGCTGCTGGCCGTGGCGCCCCTGCCGGTGCTGCTCGCGGCCGTGCTCTCGCTCGACAGGCTCGAACCCGAGCCGAAGCTGCACCTCGCCTTCGCCTTCGCGTGGGGCGCGGGGGTGGCCATCGTGGCGGGCATCGCGCTGACGCTGGTGGGCCAGCAGCTCTTCGCCAGGGCCGGCTACACCTCCGCCGCCGTCGAGAACATCGGCGCCGTCGTGCTCGCCCCGATCGTGGAGGAGGCGCTCAAGGGCTCGGCCCTGCTGCTGCTCCTGCGCCGGCGGGCCGAGATCGACGGGCTGACCGACGGCATCGTGTACGCCTCCATGGCCGGCCTCGGCTTCGCCGCCGTGGAGAACGTCGGCTACTACCTGCTGGCGTTCGGCGAGAACGGCGCGGGCGCGGCCGTCCAGCTCTTCGTGCTGCGCGGGCTGATCGACCCGCTCGGCCATCCGATCTACACCTCCATGATCGGCCTCGGCGTCGCGTACGCGCTGACCAGCCGCAGCACCGCCAGGTACGCCGCGATCCCGTTCGGCTACGTGGCCGCGGTCTTCCTGCACGGCCTCTGGAACGGCGCGGCCACCACCGGCTCGCTCGAGTGGCTGGGCGTGGCCTACCTGGTCATCATGGCGGCGCTGGTCCTGCTCATCGTCGTGACCGTCGTCGAGCGCCGGCACCTCATCGCCAGGATGGCCTTCTACCTGCCCGCCTACCACCAGACGGGGCTGATCAGCGACGCCGACGTACGGATGCTCACCACGCTGTCCGCCCGCAAGGCGGCCCGCAAGTGGGCCAGGGGAGCGGGGCTCGGCCGGGCCATGAGCGACTACCAGCAGGCGGCGACCGAGCTGACCATGCTGCACCTGCGAGCCGAACGGCAGGGCATCGAGCCGCACAGGTTCGCCCTGGAGCGCGACGCCCTCCTGGGCGCGATGGCCCGCACCCGCCGCTGGTAGCACAGCGACAGCGACCGGGCCGGGATGCGGCGCGGCTCAGGCGCGGACGAGCAGCGCGGCGAGTGCCGTGACGCCCGTCAGCACCACGCACCCGGCCACCGCGACCGCCGCCCCCTGCGCCGGCCCGAGGCTCCCGACGACCGCCGCGATCCCGGCCGCCCCCAGCGACGAGCCGATGTACCTGGCGGTGTTGTTCGCCCCCGAGCCCATGCTCACCCGATGCGCGGGCACGCTCTCGATCGCCAGGTGCGTTATCGAGGAGTTGATCAGCCCGGATCCGACTCCGCTCACCGCCAGCCCGCCGACGACCAGCGGCAGCCAGAGCGAGAAGCCCACCCCCAGCAGCGCGGCGAAGCCGAGCGCGCTCAGCCCGAGCCCGAGGGCCAGCCGCGCGGCGGCACGCAGCGGCACGAGCCCGCCCAGCAGCGAGGCCACGAACGACAGCCCGGACCACACGCCGAACAGCAGCGCCGTGTCCAGCGGCGTCAGCCCGTGAGCCACCTGCAGCACGGTCGGCAGGTAGCTGAGCAGCCCCACCACCGCCGCCCCCACGACCAGCGCCCCGCCCGTCGCCACCAGGAACAACGGCCGCCGGAACAGCTCCAGGTCCAGCAGCGGCTCGGCCCGCCGCCGCTCGACCGCCACGAACGCCCCCACCAGCACCACGGCCAGCACGAACGCCACCACCACGACCGGCCGCGTCCACCCGGCCCGCCCCTCGGTCACCCCGGCGACCAGCGCCGCCACGCCCAGGCTGAGCAGCACCACCCCGGGCACGTCGAACCTGCGCGGCATCGCGGAGCGTGACTCCTCCAGCGTCCGCGCCGACGCGGCCGCCAGCACCAGCGCGCCGGCCGCCATCACCCAGTACGCCGACCGCCAGCTCGCCACCGCGGCCAGCACCCCGGACAGCAGCGGCCCCACGGCCGTGCCCAGCCCGATCATGGCCCCGTACCGCGCGGTGGCCCGCACCCGCTGCGTGCCCGACGGGTAGGCGTGTCCCACGATGCCCAGGCTCGCGGCCAGCATGGCGGCCCCCGCCCCGCCCTGCACCAACCTGGCCAGCACGAACACCGGCACGTCCGGGCTCAGCGCGGCCACGATCTCGGCGGCGCCCATCACGGATGTCCCCGCCACGAGCACCCGCCTGCGCCCGTGGTCGTCGGCCAGCCCGCCGGCCACCAGCAGCAGGGAGGCCAGCCCGAGCGCGATCGAGCCCAGGATCCACACCGGCCCCGTCGGCCCGGCCCCCAGCGACGCGGAGGTCTGCGGCAGCGTCGCCATCGGCAGCGTGAAGTTGGTCAGGACGAGCAGCGGCACCGCCGAGGCCACGGCGAGCGTTCCCTGGCGCACCTTCGGTTCAGTGATTGAACTCATGCCGCGCACCCTAACACGGTTCGGTGAATGAACTAACATGGGATCCATGGGACTCGGCAAGAACTACGACGGCCAGAGCTGCGCGCTGGCCAGCGCCCTGGAGGTGATCGGCGAGCGCTGGACGCTGCTCGTCGTCCGCGACGCCCTGTACGGCGTGCGCCGCTTCGGCGACTTCCAGGCCCACCTCGACATCCCGAAGGCGGTGCTGTCGCAGCGGCTGGCCACGCTCGTCGAGGCCGGTGTCCTGGAGCGCCGCCGTTACCAGGAGACGCCGCCCCGCGACGAGTACGTCCTGACCCCTGTCGGCCACGAGCTCTGGCTGCCCGTGCTGGCGCTGGCGCAGTGGGGCGAGCGGCACCTGGCCACGAAGGGCCCCCACCGGCTGTTCCACCACGTGGCCTGCGGGGGCCGGCTGGAGCCCACGTCGTACTGCCCGACCTGCGGCGGCATCGTCAAGCTGGAGGAGGTCGAGATGCGCCCCGGTCCGGGCCTGGCCGCCGACACGCGACAGGATCAGGTCAGTCTCGCCCTTCGGACGCCACACCGGATGCTCGACCCGATTCCCTGACAAAATGGGGTGTTACCCCCGAAGGGAGATCACATGAGCTGGGCCGAGATCGGGTCGGAGGCTGAGCTGCGCGAGCTGCTCGGCGAGGTCATGCCGAGGGCCGCGGCCAAGGAACGGCAGCGCCTGCACGAGCGCGACCGCGAGTGGCTGGCGGCCTCGCCGTTCTGCCTCATCGCCACCTCGGACGAGGCGGGCAACTGCGACGTCTCGCCCAAGGGCGACCCGGCCGGTTTCGTGCACGTCATCGACGACACCACGATCGCGATCCCGGACCGCCCGGGGAACCGCAGGGCGGACGGATTCCTCAATATCCTGAAGAATCCGCATGTGGGGTTGATCTTTTTGATCCCCCGCAGGAACGAGACCCTGCGCATCAACGGCCGGGCCCGGCTCGTCCGCGAGGCCCCGTTCTTCGACGAGATGATCGTGAAGGGGCACCGCCCGCACCTCGCGCTCGTCGTCGAGATCGAGCAGATCTTCTTCCACTGCGCCAAGTCGTTCCTGCGCTCTGCTCTGTGGAAGCCCGACTCCTGGGCCCCCGACACGCTGCCGTCGCACGCCAGGCTGGTCAAGGACGTGCAGCCGGTGGAGGAGAGCCTCGAACAGCTCGAAAGTTACTACGGCGAGAGCTACGCCAAGCGCCTGTACGGCTGACGCCGCAGCCCGCCCTGGCCCTCAGGCGGCCGGGGTGGGCCCGCCGGGGAAGCGGATGACGTTCTTGCCGGTGTAGGCGTGCAGATCGATCACCTTGGGATCGGTGGGGGGCTTGCGGCGGCCGGCCGAACGGATGTCGCGGATCTTGTGCCGCGCGACGGGTGGCGGCACCACCACAAGCCTCTTCATCGTGAGCCCCCCGTGATGTTCCTGTTACCTATGTTATCTACCGATGCCCCCGTAAGTTCGGTGTAAGGAACACGTCAATAGGGAAGCCTGCGCCCCGCCGGGGAGCGCAGATCCAGCTCCGGCGGCCAGGTGCGCCGCTTGGTCGCGGGCCTGGCGATCCTGACGCGTTTCATGGTCTCCCCCTTCCGCGGCGCGGCCGTTCGCCCGGCTGCGCGCCGCGCCGCTCGGCGACGGCACGGCGGGCCCGTGAGGCCCGCCATGCGCGCCAACCTAACCCGGGCAGGCGTGACCGCTCCATGCATTTCTACGGAACAGCCGGAGCTCCCGGTCAGTGGCCGGGAGTCAGGCGCGCGGTGACGCCGATCCGGTTCCAGGCGTTGATCATCGCGATGGCCACGATGAGCAGCGCGAGCTGCTTGTCGCTGTAGTGCTCGGCCGCCTGCCGCCACACCTCGTCCGGCACGGCCTCCCGGTCGGGGAGCCTGGTCGCCTCCTCCGTCAGCGCCAGCGCCGCCCGCTCCGCCGGGGTGAACACCGTGGCCTCGCGCCACGTCACCACCGACCACAGCCGCTCGTCGCTCTCACCGGCCTTCTTCATGTCGCGGCTGTGCATGTCCACGCAGTAGCCGCAGCCGTTGATCTGGCTGGCGCGCAGCTTGACCAGCTCGATCGTGGCGGCAGGCAACTCGCTGTCGTGCAGCAGCTTCTCCACTGCCAGGAAGTGGTGGTAGGCGTCGGGGACATGCTGGGCGACATTGATCCGCTGGGTCATGTGAACCTCCTGGGTTTCGTCGTACGCACCAGCAGGACGAGGCAGCCCGTCCCGTTGTGACAGTTACGGCGAAAAAAGGTTCTTCTGGACCGTCAGAGGACCCCTACCCCCGATCAGCCGTCGCAGTTGCCCCAGCTCTTGCGCCCGCCCCACGCCGTGACGCGGTTGTCGGGGTCGCGGGTCCAGCCCTCGTACTTGACGCACTTCCAGGCCCCCTCGATGTGGCCGGTCTCGGCGTAGTACTTGTAGCGCTGCACGTCCTCGCTGCGGCCGCCGCCCCGGACCTCCAGGTAGGCGCCGGTGACCGTGCGCGTGCCGGTGTAGGCGGTCTTGATCGCGGCGACGCAGTTCTTGCCGCTGCGCTTGCTATACATCAGGTACACGTGACCGAACACGGCTCCGCCGCGCGTCCGCATCGCGCGGTGACCGTCCTTGACCCGGTGGAAGCCCTTGCCGCAGACGCGTTCGGGGGTGTACGCGGCCGAGGCGGCGTACGCGGAGGACGGGACGGCGGCGATTCCGGCGGCGACAAGGGTGGCCGCGATGACCGAGCGGAGGAGCACGAGCTTCCCTTCGAAGGGGTATTTGGGCAAGGCTGATCTTTACTGTGTCTTGACCGGAATTTCAAGGAGTACTGGTAGATGCCGTTGATCGCGGTCTGTGCCGCGTGGGCCGTGTTCTGGGGGTCGTGGTCGGCCCTGCTGCCCGCCATCAAGCTGGAGCTCGGCCTCACGGCGGGCGACCTCGGCCTGGCGCTCAGCGCCGTACCGGTGGGCGCCCTGCCGGCGATGACGCTGGCCGGGCGGCTGGCCAGGGGGCGCGAACGCGGCGCGCTGGCGGTGACCATGATCCTGTTCGCGCTCGCCGTGGCCGCCATCGGGCCGGCCCGCGACGCCTGGCAGCTCGCGCTGGCCCTGCTGCTGGTCGGCGCCACCAGCGGCGCCCTCGACATCGCGCTGAACCTGGCCACGGGACGCGCCGAGCGCGAGACCGGCCGCCGCCTCTTCCAGCCGGTGCACGCCGCCTTCCCGGTGGCGGTCATCGTCGCGGCCCCGCTGACCGGCCTGGCCCGCTCGTACGGGCTCGGCGTCGCCACCGTGCTCCTGATCATCGCCCTGATCGTGGCGGCCACCTCGCTCACCCTCCTGGCCCTGCCCCTGGGGCGCGGGCTGCCGGAGCGGGGCGGGGGCGACAGGCGGCGGCTGTGGGGCGCGGCGGTCGTGCTGGGCGCGCTGGCAGCCTGCGTCCTGATCATCGAGAACTCGGTGGAGCAGTGGTCGGTCCTGCTGCTGGAGGAGCATCGGGACGCCACGCCGCTGGTCGCCAGCGCCGCGCCCGCGGTCTACATGGCGGCGCTGACGGCCGGGCGGCTGGTCGCGCAGGCGCTGCCGCGGACGCCGCTCAAGGTGTTGTTCCTGGTGGCGGGCGTCGGTGGCGGCGCCGGCATCGCGCTGGCCGGGCTCGGCGGGGGAGCGCTGATCTCGCTGGCCGGATTCGGGCTCACTGGGCTCGCGCTCGGGCCGGTGGTGCCGGCCCTGCTGTCCCGGGCCGCGGCCGACGACCCCAGCGGGACGATGGTGTGGGGGGTGTCCACGATCTCGTACACGGGGTTCGTGGTGAGCCCGCTGCTGGTGGCCGGCCTGAGCGGGTGGCTTGGCCTGCCGGCCGCCCTGGCCGCGCTCGGCCTGCTGGGCCTGCCCCTGGTGGCCTGGTCCGCCTTCGATCGCCCGCGAGCCTGAATATGGGGCTTCCTTGGGGAAAAGAGACCACGGAACCGGGTATCCCCCCGGCGGATCGACTGCAAAGGGGATCACCATGGCTGTCTGCGAGACCTGTGGTAACGACTACGACATGGCGTTCGAGGTGCACGCGCAGGGAGCGGTGCACACCTTCGACTGCTTCCAGTGCGCGATCGAGGCGATGGCGCCCATCTGCGAGCACTGCGGCACCAAGGTCATCGGGCACGGCGTGCAGTCCGGCGAGCACTGGTACTGCTGCGCCCACTGCGCGCGTGAGGAGGGCAACAAGGGCATCGTCGACCGCGTCATGGCCGGCACCTCGGCCTGAGACGGCGGCGGTCCGCGCGGAAGCTAGGCGCTGAACGCGCCGAGCAGCTCGCGCATGCGCGAAACCGCCGCGTCCAGCGGCGCCGGAGGCACGGGGGCGGCGAGATCGAGCGTGATGTCCCCGCCCTTGGCCTCCCACACCCCGGCCACCCGCCCCTCGTGGACGACCACGGGCGAGATCCAGCCGGCCTGCCGGCTCACCCTGGCCTTGAGCTCCGGAGGCAGCAGCGGCGCGAGGTCCCGCGGCGCGCCCAGGATGTACTGGTCGAAGCCGGGCAGCAGGTGCACCGCGGCCGAGGGCGCGGTGCCGGCGAGGGAGTCGAGGTGCGCGGTCAGGGCCGTCAGCGTGGCGCCGTCGTCGGTCTCCACCTCCGTCAGCTCGGGCGCCAGCTCCCGGAACCATCCCTTCAGCACGGCCTTGGGCGCCGTCCCGCCGAACAGCCACGCGTCGAACATCTGCGGCGTGGCGGGCCCGTGCGCGCCCAGGAACGCCCGCACCAGGCGCACCCCCGCCTCCTCCTGCGGCGGCAGCGAGCCGGGCCAGCCAGGAATCCAGGAGCGCGGCGCGGTGAACGTCACCTTGCCCTCTCGCGGCGGCCCGTAGCACAGCTCGCCCAGCCGGCTCAGCGGCTTGAGCAGCGCGCCCCAGCCGGAGGTCAGCGCCTCCTGCAGATGCGCGTCACCCGTCTGCGCCACCACGGCGTCGACGAGCTCCTCCCTGGTCAGGGCCCGCTCGCCGAGCGCGGCGGGGACGGCCTCGATGATCGCCGCGATCTCGCCGGCGGTGACGCCGTGGCCGCGCTGCCACGACCCCTTCTCCCAGAAGCGCAGCGTGCTCAGCGCCGCGCAGTAGTCGGCGAGCTGGTCCGACGGCACCAGGTGCAGGGTGCCGCCGCGCATGAGCCACGTCTTGACGAGCGTGCGATCGCTCCACAGCGCCCGGTCGATCTCCCCGGGATCGGGCCGGGCGCTCCTGACCGCCACGGCGAGCCGGGCCGAGGAGGCGACCTGCGCCTGCACCCCGCACAGCCGCCGCGCGACCGCCACCGCGCCGGCACCGTCGGCCGCGCTCACGAACTGCCGGCTCAACCGCCAGGCAAGGATCTGGGACCACGTCACTTTCACCAGACCAGTACTACACCCGATCGCGGACAGGTTCAGTCCGTGAAACCGATGTCCTGGTAGCGCAGGTCGTGGAAGCCGCGCGCCCCGATGTTCGCCAGCTCCTGCCGCACGGCCACCATCTGCGGCCGCTGGTAGAGCGGCAGCACGTTCACCTCCTGCCAGATGAGCCGGTCGGCAGCCTGCGTGGCCGCGCGGGCGCGTACGGGGTCGAGGCTCTGCGCGGCCCTGCTCATGGCCTCGTCGATGGCCGGCGACCCGGTGCGGCCGAAGTTGGCGTTCCAGTTCTGCCCGTTGGCGGCGTTGGCGTAGATGCCGTAGCTGCTGGAGACGGGGAAGGGCGTGCCGATGTAGGCGAACGGGGTGATGTCGAAGTTCCCCGGGATCACGTACTTGGTGAAGAAGTCGTCGCTGGGCACGGCCCTGATCGTGATCTTGACGCCGATCTGGGCCAGCATGCTCTGCACCAGCTCGCCCTCAGCCTTGCTGATCTGCACTCCTGACGGCACCACGAACCGCAGGTCGAGAGGCTTGCCGTCCTTCTGCCTGACCGCGCCGTTCAGCTTCCACCCGGCCGCGTCCAGCATCTGCTTGGCCTTCTCCGGGTTGTAGGCGCCCAGCGCTCCCGCGTTGTCCTGGTAGCCCTCCTGGGTGTTCATGAAGAAGTGGTTGTTGAGCAGCGCGATCGGCCAGTCCAGCCCCTGCAGGTCCGACTGGGCGATGGCCTGGCGGTTGATGCCGAGCTGGATGGCCTGCCGGACGTTGCGGTCCTTGAGCAGCTCGCTGGAGCCATTGAAGGTGAGGTGCCGGAAGTCGGGGCCGGCCGCCTGGCGTACCTGGGCGCCGGTCGTGGTCCTGGCCCGCGCGTAGTCCGGTGCGGACGTGCCGACGTCGATGATGTCGAGCTCGCCGTTGTTGAACGCCCCGATCAGCGAGTCCTGCTCCGAGGCCCGATAAATGATCTTGTCCAGCTTGGCCCGCTCGCCCCACCACGCCTCGTCCCGCACGATCGTGATGGTCTTGGCCGTCTGGTCGAACCCGCCGAACTTGAACGGCCCCGCCGTCACCGGGATCCTGTTCACCCACGCGTTGTTGAACGCCTCCGCGCTGCGGTTCGTGGCGGCCGGCAGCAGCGGCCCGAACAGCGCCTGCCAGTCACCGAACGGCTTGCGGAACGTCACCACCACCTCGTGGTCGTCCTTGCCCCGCGCCACCTTCTCGATGTCCTGGTAGCCGGTCGAGGAGACGATGTGGAAGGCCGGGTCACGCCCGTTGAGCGCCTGCCACTGCGCCTGGTAGTCGGCCCACGTGATCGGCTTCCCGTCGGACCACCTGGCCTTCGGGTTCAGCGTGTACGTCACGACCTGCTTTGGCCGCTGCTCGGTGACCTTGGCGTCGAGCACGTAGTCGGTGTCGACCGAGATCTCCGCCTTCTCGTTGGACGTGAACGGCGACGGCAGCAGCGCGTTGCTGATCACGGCCGCCATCGCCAGGTTGCCGTCGACGTGGGTGCGGTTCCACTGGGTGGGGAACTCGTTGATGCCCCAGCGCAGCGTCCCGCCGTCCTTGACCTTCTCGCGCGGCTGCGGGTTGAGGTCGGAAGCCTTGATCGTCCGCTCGTCCCCGGCGCTCTCCTGGCCCCCCGGACCGATTCCCTGGCCTCCACCGCAGCCCGCGGGCAGCAGCGAAGCCGCCAAGGCGACGGCCACGACCAGACGTGATGCTTTCATCGCGCGACATTCCTCCTGGATCGAGCGAGGTCTATACGACTTCGCGTCTCTCTGCGTAATGGCAGGCCGCACCCTGGTCCTCGCCCACGGGCCGCACCTCGGGCTCGACGCCGACGCAGAGCGCGCGCTCCGCGTCGGTGAGCTCCGTGCGGAACTTGGGGCACCTGGTGCGGAATCGACAGCCCGTCGGAGGGTTGGCCGGGCTGGGCAGGTCACCTTCGAGCAGGATCCGCTCGCGGGCGCGCTCGCGTACCGGATCGGGCAGCGGGATCGCCGAGA
Organism: Nonomuraea sp. NPDC050202; assembly: GCF_040656115.1. Classification (NCBI taxonomy): domain Bacteria; kingdom Bacillati; phylum Actinomycetota; class Actinomycetes; order Streptosporangiales; family Streptosporangiaceae; genus Nonomuraea; species Nonomuraea sp. NPDC050202. The sequence continues at coordinate 181,381 of NZ_JBFALF010000002.1, forward strand.
GCAGCGCCTGGGTGTACGGATGGGCCGGGCTGTCGTAGACCGCGTCCACCTGGCCGATCTCGGCGATCCTGCCGAGGTACATCACCGCCACCCGGTCGGCGATGTACCGCACCACCGCCAGGTCGTGCGCCACGAACAGGTAGGACAGCCCGAGCCTGGCCCGGAGCGAGTCGAGCAGGTTGATCACGCCGGCCTGGATCGAGACGTCGAGCGCGGAGACCGGCTCGTCGAGCACGAGCAGCCGGGGCTCCAGCGCCAGCGCCCTGGCGATGCCGATGCGCTGCCGCTGGCCGCCGGAGAAGTCCTGCGGGTAGCGGGCGGCGTGGGAGGGGTCGAGGCCGACCAGGGCGAGCAGCTCGCCGACCCGCCGCCCCACCTCGCGCCGCCCGTGCGTACGCAGCGGCTCGGCCAGGATGTCGTGCACGGTCATGCGCGGGTCGAGCGAGGCCAGCGGATCCTGGAAGACGACCTGCATGTCGCGCCGGATCTCCCTGCGCTCGGCCCGGCCCAGCCTGGCGATGTCGTGCCCGAGCACCGCGATGCTGCCCTCCTGGGGCGCGGCCAGCTCCAGGATCTGTGTCAGCGTGGTCGTCTTGCCGCTGCCCGACTCGCCGACCAGCCCCAGCGTCTCGCCCTGCCGGATGTCGAAGCTGACCCCGGCCACCGCGTGCACGGTGCCCACCCGGCGCTTGAACACCGCCCCCCTGAGCAGGGGGTAGTCCTTGACCAGGTGGTGCACCTCCAGCACGGGGTGCTCGCCGCGCACGCGCAGCCGGGGGACGCCGGACGGCGCCTCGTGCCGGCCCGGCCCGTGCGGATGCACCTCCTCCCACCTGATGCACGCCGCCCGGTGCGCCGGGCCCACCTCGAACAGCGGGGGCTCCTGCTCGTCGCACGCGCCGATCCGCATCGGGCAGCGCGGCGCGAACGGGCAGCCGGGCGGCAGCGCGGCGGGCGAGGGTGGGCTGCCCTCGATGGGCGTCAGCGGCTGCCGCCCGCCCCGGTCGACGCGCGGGACGGAACCGAGCAGGCCCACGGTGTACGGCATCCGCGTGCGGTAGTAGATGTCGTCCACGCCGCCCACCTCGACGGGCCGCCCGGCGTACATGACGAGCACCCGGTCGGCGAACCCGGCCACCACCCCGAGATCGTGCGTGATCATGATGATGGCCGCGCCGGTCTTGGCCTGCGCCCGCTTGAGCACCTCCAGCACCTGCGCCTGGATGGTGACGTCGAGCGCCGTGGTCGGCTCGTCGCAGATGATCACGTCGGGGTCGTTGGCGATGGCCATCGCGATCACCACGCGCTGCCGCATGCCGCCGGAGAACTCGTGCGGGAAGGCCAGCGCCCGCTCGGCCGGCCGAGGGATGCCCACCAGCTCCAGCAGCTCGATCGCCTTGACCAGGGCCGTCTCCTTGCCGACCCGCTGGTGCACGCGCACGGCCTCGGCGATCTGGTCGCCCACCCGGTAGACCGGGGTGAGGGCGGACAGCGGGTCCTGGAAGACCATCGACATGGACTTGCCGCGGAAGGAGTTCAGCGCCCGCTCGGGCGCGCCGATCAGCTCCCTGCCGTGCAGGCGTACCGAGCCGGTGACGCGTGCCCCGGGCGGCAGCAGGCCCATCACGGCGGCCGAGGTGACCGACTTGCCCGAGCCCGACTCGCCGACGATGCCGAGCACCTCGCCCGGGCGTACGGCGTAGCTCACCCCGCGCACGGCGCGCACGCCGCCGAACGACACGTTGAGGTCGGTGACCTCCAGCACCGGCTCGTCCATCACGCCTTCCCGGAGGAGGGGTCGAACGCGTCGCGCAGCGCGTCGCCGACGAGGTTGACCGCCAGCACGGTGATCACCAGCAGCCCGGCCACGAACCAGAACGTCCACGGCGCGTACACCGCGGTCTTGGAGCCGTCGGCGATGAGCGTCCCGAACGACACGTCGGGCGGCTGGATGCCGAACCCGAAGTACGACAGCGACGTCTCGGTCAGGATCGCGCTGCTGACGTTGAGCGTGGCGTCCACGATGAGCAGCGACGACAGGTTGGGGATCACGTGGCGGAAGATGATCCGCACCGGTGGCACGCCCATGTAGCGGGCCGCCTGGACGAACTCGCGCTCCTTCACCGAGATCGCCATCCCGCGCACGACCTTCGAGGTCACCATCCACAGGAACAGCGCCAGCATGATCACGAACAGCGGCCACTGCCCCGGCCCGAACAGCGGCGACAGGATCGCCAGGATCAGGAACGCGGGCAGCACGAGCAGCAGGTCGGTCACCCAGCTCAGCACCCGGTCCGTCCAGCCCAGGAAGTAGCCCGCGAACGCGCCCACGACCGCCGCCAGCGCCGTGGAGACCAGGGCCGCCAGCAGCCCGACGACCAGCGACTTCTGCATGCCGCGCAGCGTGACGGCGAACACGTCGGAGCCCGTTTGGAGCGTTCCGAACCAGTGGCGCGCCGACGGCGGCTGCATGAAGGCGGTGAAATCCTTGTCGGTGTAGGTCCACGGGCTGAACAGCGGCCCCACGAAGGCCAGCAGGAACATCAGCGCCAGCACCGCGAACCCGATCAGCCCCTGCGTGGAGCGGAAGAACCGCCCGGCGACCATCCGCACCCTGGACGGCGCCCTGGTCAGCACGCCGCCGGCGAGCTCTTCCGCCTGCTCCTCATCCGACAGCGTCATCAGGCCCGCACCCTCGGGTCGAGCGCGGCGTGCAGGAGGTCGGCGGCCAGCGAGGCGCACAGGACGGCGACGGCGGCCAGCAGGGAGATGGCGGCTACGGTGTTGACGTCGTTGCTGAAGATCGAGTTGATGAGCTGCTCGCCCAGCCCGTGCCAGCCGAAGATCTTCTCCGTGAACGTGGCCCCCGTCAGCAGCGCCCCGAACGTGAACGCGAAGTAGGTCACCACCGGGATCATCGCGGTGCGCAGCGCGTGGCGGGTCAGCGCCTTGCGCCTGCTCAGCCCCTTGGCCCTGGCCGTGCGGACGAAGTCGGCGCCGAGCACGTCGAGCATCATGTTGCGCTGGTAGCGGCTGAAGACCGCGATCAGCCCCACCGACAGCGAGATCGTCGGCAGGACCAGGTGCTGCAGCCGGTCCACCGCCTGGTTCCACAGGCCCTCGACGTCGGCGCTGTACTCGCCGCTGACCAGCAGCACCTGGCGGCCGAACACGTGCTGGTTGGCCCACGCCGCGACCAGGATCAGCATGTTGGCCAGCACCACCACAGGCACCGCGAGCACCAGGAACGACAGCCCGGTGGACAGCCGGTCGAACCAGCCGTACTGCCGGACCGCCGCCAGCGCGCCCACGAGCACGCCCAGCAGGCTGCCGCACACCAGCCCCAGGATGACCAGCCGGAACGTCACGCCCATGCGGCGCTTGAGGTCCTCGTTGACCGGCGCGCCCGCCACCGTGCGGCCGAAGTCGCCGCGCAGCACGCCGCCGGCCCAGACGGCGTAGCGCTGCAGCAGCGGCGTCTTGTCGTTGAGGTTGAGCGCCGAGAGCTGGGCGTCGACCACGGCGGGCGGCGGTTTGGGCGTGCGGTCGGCGTAGTTGGAGCGGGGGTCGAGAGCCGTCGCCGCCAGCAGGTAGGCCAGGCTGGCGGCCACGACCACGAGCACGGCGTAGTTGAGCAGCCTGCGGGCCAGGAACCCCGCCATCGCTCCCCCTCCTAGGCGCGCGCACGCACGACCGAGCCACCGGACTCATCGTAGTCACATTGCTACACCATGTGAGCCTCGCGCCGCACGGAACATGTGAAGAAGGTCAGCGTCCGGAGAGTTCGTCCACCGCGGTGCGGACGTCCTCGCTGGTGATGGTGGTCAGGTCGGCCGCGCTGGCGGAGCCGCCGCGCGAGGCGTGCGCGGCCAGCCGCACATCGCGCCGCATGGCCGCCCGCTCGAACAGGGACCTGGCGAAGCGGCCGTTGCCCAGCCCGTCGATCAGCCGGTCCTCGCACACCCAGGTGAACACCTCGTCCAGCCGCTGCAGCGCCTCGTCGTCGAAGGTGTCGCCCGACTTCTCCGCCAGCAGCACCGCGATCTGCGACAGCTCGCGCGGGGAGTAGCTGGGGAAGGCCACGCGCTGGTTGAAGCGGCTGGCCAGGCCGGGGTTGGTGGACAGGAACGCGTCCATCTCGCGCTCGTAGCCGGCCAGCACGACGACCAGCCGGTCGCGGTCGTCCTCGGCCCGCTTGAGCAGCGTCTGGACGGCCTCGGCGCCGAACGCGTCGCCGCCCTGGTAGCCGGGGTTGACCAGGCTGTAGGCCTCGTCGATGAACAGCACGCCGCCCAGCGCCCTGTCGACCAGCTCGTTGGTCTTGATCGCGGTCGCCCCGAGATGCTGGCCGACCAGGTCGGCCCGGTGCGCCTCGACCACGTCGGGCCTGGCCAGCAGGCCGAGCGCGGCGAAGACGCGGCCCAGCACGCGGGCGACCGTGGTCTTGCCGGTGCCCGGCGGGCCGACGAACACGAAGTGCCGCATCTGCTGCGGCGTGGGCAGCCCGCGCTCCTGGCGCATCCTGGCCACCTGGAGCTGGGCCGCGATCGCGTGCACCTGGCGCTTGACCGGAGCCAGCCCGGCCATCCTGTCGAGGTCGGCCAGCGCCTCCTCCAGCGTGGGCGTGGCCACGTAGCCGCGGAAGCGGGCGGTCAGCTCCTCGAACGCCTTGGTCACGTCGGGCGTGGTCGTGGTGACGAGGTCCTGCGTGGTCGGCGTGCCGCCGGCGCCCACCACGCGGACGTCGCGGGCCTGCGCGGCGGCCTCCACCAGGCTGCGCGCGAACCGGGCGTTGCCCAGCTCGTCGACCAGGCCGCGGCGGTGCACGTCGTCGTAGAGGCCGAGCAGCACCCGCTTGGTCGCGTCGTCCATCTGGTCGCCCCTGCGCCGCTGCAGCAGCCCGGTGACCTCGACCAGCTCGGCGGGGGAGTAGCCGGGAAAGCGCACCCGCGTGGCGAACCTGCTGGCCAGCCCGGGGTTGCTGGACAGGAACGAGCCCATCTCCTGCTCGTAGCCGGCCAGGATGATGATCAGCCGGTCGCGGTCGTCCTCGGCCCGCTTGAGCAGCGTCTGCACGGCCTCGACGCCGAACCGGTCGGGCTGCCCGTCGGAGGAGTTGACCAGGCTGTAGGCCTCGTCGATGAAGAGCACGCCGCCCAGCGCCCTGTCGACCAGCTCGTTGGTCTTGATCGCGGTCGCGCCCAGGAACTCGCCCACCAGGTCGGCCCGCTGCGCCTCGACCACGTACGGCGTCTCCAGCAGGCCGAACGAGTAGAAGATCTTGGCCAGCGCGCGGGCCACGCTGGTCTTGCCGGTGCCGGGCGGGCCCACGAACACGAAGTGCCTGGTGGGCCGCTCGGCGGTGTAACCGGCCTCGGCGCGCAGGCGCGACGCCTCGATGGAGGCGGCGATCGAGCGCACCTGCTCCTTGACCGGGGCCAGCCCGATCATGCTCTCCAGCTCGGCGAGCGCGTCCTCGACGGAGATCTGCGGCGGCGCGCCCGACCTGTCGTGGGGCGCCTCGGGCCTGCCTTCGCGGACCCTGACGCGTACCTGCTGCTCGGCGGCGGCGACGCTCTCCGCGCGGGCCTTCCTGGCCAGCACGAACCGGTAGCCGAGGACGGCCACGGCGGCGGCGCAGGCCACCCAGACGGCCGTGCTGTCGGAGACGGGGGAGAGCGCGGCGGCGAGCAGGCCGGCGGGGGCCAGCGCCATCAGCGTGGTCACCCACGGCGTCACCCAGCGGATGAGGTGCGCCGCTCCGGCGACGGGCAGGGCGAGGAAGACCATGACGTGCACGGTGACGGCGCCATCGGGGAACAGCCGCCCGAACACCTGCAGCGCCAGCGCCATCCAGCCCGCCACGACCAGCGCGGTGGCGGCGGCCCTGGGATAGCGCATGGTCAGCGCGACGAACGCGAGCAGCAGGAGCACGAGGGGGAAGGTCTTGAGCAGGTCCCATCCGAGGGCGGCGCCCACGCCCATGGTGACCACGAGCACGGCCACGTAGAGCACCCGGCGCACGGCCGGGGGAATCTGGAAATACCGCAGCCGAACCTTCTCGAACAGATCCCGCGCCGCGGCCCGCCCCGCGGTCTGGGCCCTGCCGGACTCACGCATCACGCCTCCCCGGTCCGCCCCCGGTTATACCGCACCGGACCGACTATTGGGCGGTCCTGACACGCTAGGTGGAGGTCACGAAAAGGGCTATCTGACGGCCGAGTTCCGGCCCCGCGTCCTCCTGCAGGAAGTGCCCGGCGCCCTTGATCACAGGATGTCGCAGGCCAGCCGTGCCGCGCAGTGATTCGCGCAATATGGGTGCCATGCCCCCCGTGATCGGATCCCCGTCGGAGAAGGCCACCAGGAACGGCCTGTCGAGCGTGGTGAGAACCTGCCAGGCAGCGCGGTTGGCGGGCGCGGCGGGATCGTCCGGCGCGATCGGCACCAGCCCGGGCATCGCCCGCGGTCCCGCCTTGTACGACTCGTCGGGGAACGGCGCGTCGTAGGCCGCCCGCACCTCCTCCGGCAGCTCGCTCCTGCACCCGGCCTGGACGAGCCTGGCGATGTCCAGCGCCGGCGCCTTGAGCACCGTGTTTTTGAACCGGTGCCACACCTCGGGCATGGGAATGTCACCTGTCGGCAAGCCCGTGTTGGCGGCCACGATCCTGGCCACGCGCCCGGGGTGCTCGGCGGCCACCCGCAGGCCGATCAGCCCGCCCCAGTCCTGGCCGACCACGGTCATGCCGCTCAGGCCGAGCGCGTCGAGCAGGAGCGCGCGGGTCCACTCGACGTGCCGGGCGTAGGTGTGGTCGGCCGGATCGGCGGGCTTGTCGGAGCGGCCGAACCCGATCAGGTCCGGCGCGATCGCGCGCAGCCCGGCCGCGGCCAGCTCGGCCATGACGTGCCGGTAGAGGAAGGACCAGCTCGGCTCGCCGTGCAGCAGCACGACGGGCTCGCCGCCGGCGGGGCCGGCCTCGACGTAGGCCATCCGCAGGCCGTCGCCGACCTCGGCGTAACGGGGCTCGTAGGGGAAGCCGGGCAGGTGGGCGAAGCGATCGTCCGGCGTGCGCAGGATTCGCATAGAACAAGGTTCTACCCCGGCGGCCGGGCACCGCGCCAGGGACACCACCCCGCCGCCGCGCGTGGTGCGGGTCCTTCGGGAGGGGCCACGGCCGCCACAGGTTTCAGGGAAGGAGGCGCCTCGCCCGGGTGTCCCGAGGGAGTCAGCGGCGCTGGTGGCGGCCGGGGAACTCGCCGAACAGCACCTGCTTGGGCGTCACGCGCAGCACGTCGGAGTCGGCCCTGGCGATGCCGCGCACCTCGACCCAGAACCGCCGCTGCAGCGGATCGGTGGCGAACACCGCCACCCTCGGGTCCTGCTCGATCGCGGCCCACGCCGCCGTCTCGGCGATCAGGCGCAGCTCGCCGGAGGAGGTGACGGACGCCACCGCGCCGGCGACCCGGGGCCCGAGCGAGTCCCCGTACGACAGCACGATGCTGCGGGCGTAGGAGAAGGTCTGGCGTACCTCGGGGTTCAGCGCGACCGACGGCCCGGCGCCCACGGGCAGGTCGCACATGAGCAGGGAGGAACGCCACGGCCCCGGCCCGCCCCGCCACCACGCCTGCAGGCCCCGCAGCGCGAGCACCAGCGCCACCGCGGCCAGCGCGCCGAGCCCGATCCGCCATGCCCACTCCGCCGCCCATCCCGCTGCCCACCCTGGTGCCCATTCCGCCGCCCACGTCGCCCCGAGCAGCCCGCCCGCCGCGCAGGCCACGGCCCCTGGCACGACGAGCCAGGTCGCCGCGGCCAGCCACGGGTCCCCCCAGTGGCGGGCGCGACGCCGGGCGCGCAGGTACCCGCGCACCACCGGGTACGGCACCACCACCGCGGCCACCGCCGCCCCCGGCTCCACCACCAGCGCCCCCGCCACCAGCGTCACCAGCACCGACCAGGTCCTGCCGAGCACGATCCAGAGAGCCACCCCGGCGTTGCGCCGGGCGGTCCGCTCGCTCTCCCGGGCCGGCTCCGTCACGGCCAGTGCCCGCAGCGGCCGCCCCCGCCACGACTCGGCCAGGACGCGCACCGCGGCCAGCGCGGGCCAGCCCAGCACGACGATGCCCGCCAGCCCGGCCCAGACGGGATCAAGCGAGGACGGCAGCACCCGTACCGCGCCGAGCAGCAGCCACGCGGCGAACGCCGCCACCGACAGGGCCGCCGACACCACCGACACCCCGAGCCAGGGGTCCCGGCCGAGCATCGCCCCCACGTACGGCCAGACGCCGACCCGCCGCGCCTGCCGCACCGTGAGCGGGACCAGCAGCAGGAGCACCGCGCAGCCGCCGAGCCGGGCCTCGGTGCCCCGGTCGAGCAGCAGCGCGCACGCGGCGATCCCCAGCGCGGCCACGGCGAGCAGCAGGCGCACCTGGCGGGACCAGACCTCCAGCGCGCGCCTGGCCCGGCCCGTCTCGCGCGGGTCGACCGGCCAGGCCGGGTCGTGGTGCGGCCGGGGCCGGTCCCAGCGCAGCAGCGCCAGCCCCAGGTTCACGCGGGCCTGCGGGTCGCCGGGGTCGATCGCGAGCGCGGCCCGGTAGGAGCGCTCGGCCCGCGCGTGCTCGCCGCGCAGCAGGGCGAGGTCGCCGAGCATGACCTCGGGGCTCGGCTCCTCGGGCGCGAACTTCCTGGCCAGCTCGGCCTGCTCGACCGCCTCCGCCCAGCGTCCCGGTGTGCGGCGCAGCACCGCGGCCAGGCGGAGCCGGGCCTGCCATGAGCCGCGGGCCAGCTCCACGGCCCGCTCGGCGGCGGGCACGGCCTCGGCCTCGCGGCCCAGCCGTTCGTGGGCCAGGCTGATCAGCCGGTGCGCCCACTCGGAGCCTGGATCGAGGTCGGCGGCGCGGCGGGCGGCGTCCAGCGCGGACTCGGGGCGGCCGGCGTTCAGCCTGGTCAGGGCCTCCTCGCACCATTCACGTGAGGACCGGTCGGGATGGTTGCCTGTTTTGTCGCTTTCGTCGGTCCCCACGAGTCCCATGATCGGCTGGCGGGCGATTGTTGGATAGGTACCGACATATGGCTGTATCTCTCTAGAGAGGTGTGCGGTGGCCGTGGATCGGCCGATACCGCTATCACAACCCCCCGGCATGGCCTAAGCTGCCACGCAAGCCGGGAGCGCCGGAATCAGGCCGCAGAGCTCGAGAGGAGCAGGTGGCGAGCCACGGTTCCGCCGCCGCCGACCACCAGCACGTGCGGGCCCTGTGAAGCGGATCGGCCTGCGAGGAGGCCCATGACCGTCACACAGGCCGCATCCTTCGTACGCACTGCCGACCGGGACCCCCAGGACCGCCGCTGGTCCATTCTGGTGCTGCTCTGCCTGAGCCTGCTGCTGATCACGGTCGACGCCACCGTCCTGCACATCGCGGTGCCCGCGCTCACGGCCGCGCTCGAACCCTCCGCGGTGCAACTGCTGTGGATCATCGACATCTACTCGCTGGTGGTCGCGCCGCTGCTGATCATGTTCGGCACGCTCGGCGACAAGTACGGCCGCAAGCGGCTGGTCCTGTGGGGCATGGTGCTGTTCGGCCTCGCCTCGGCCGCGGCCGCGTGCGCCCCGACTCCGCTGACCCTCATCCTGGCCAGGGCGCTGCTCGGCGTGGGCGGCGCGATGATCATGCCGGCCACGCTCTCGCTGATCCGCCAGGTCTTCACCGACCGGCGCGAGCGCGCCATCGCCCTGGGCGTCTGGAGCGCCGTCGCGGCGGCGGGCGCCGCCGTCGGGCCGCTCGTCGGCGGCGTGCTCGTCGGCATCTGGTGGGGCGCGGTCTTCCTCATCAACGTGCCGATCCTGCTGGTGCTGCTGCCCGCCGCGATGCGCCTGCTGCCCGACTCGCGCGGGCGCCGCCACCGGCCGTGGGACGCGCCCAGCGCCGTCCTGTCGGTGGCCGGCATCCTGGCGCTGGCGTTCGGGCTCAAGGAGGCTGGCTCGGGCAGCCTGATGCCGTTCTGGGTGTCGGTCATGGTGTTCCTGGCCGGGCTGGGGCTGCTGGTGGCGTTCGTGCGGCGGCAGACCCGGCTGCCCGCGCCGTTCCTGGAGATCGGCCTGTTCAGGAGCCGGGAGTTCACGACCGGCGTCGCGGGCGTGCTGCTCGGCGTGTTCGCGCTGGTGGGCCTGCAGCTCATGCTCGCCCAGTACCTGCAGCTCGTCCTCGGCGACAGCCCCGTGCGCGCGGCGCTGCGGATGTTGCCCCTGGTCCTGTCGGCCGTCATCGGCGGGCTCGCCGCCGCCCACATCCTGCCCAGGCTCGGCATGCGGGCCACCATGAGCGGCGGCCTGGCCCTCGTCGCGCTGGCCCTGACCCCCACCCTGACCTGGGGCGTCGAGGGTCACCCCGTGATGCTGGCGGTGTGCTTCGTGGGCATCGGGTTCGGTGTGCAGGTGGCGCTGCTCGCCGCCTCCGACACGATCATGGCCGCCGCCACCGAGTCCCAGGCGGGCGGGGCCGCGGCCATCGAGGAGACCGCGTACGAGCTGGGGGCCGGCCTGGGCGTGGCCGTGCTCGGCACGATCACCACGATCGTGTACGCCCCCGGCCTGCCGTCCGTTCCCGGCGTGCCGGAGGGCGGCATGGACAAGGCCAGGCAGTCGCTGGCCGCCGCCGCGCACGTCGCGGACGAGGTCGGCGGCTCCGCCGGCGGCGCGCTGCTCGACGCCGCCCGATGGGCCTTCGTCAACGCCCTGCACACGACCGTGGTCGTGAGCGTCGTCCTGCTCGGCCTGACCGCCGCCGTGGTGGCCATGCTGCTCAGCCGTGATTGAGGTGTGCCATGTCCCGATTAGGGCAGACAACTACCGTGAAACAGGTCCTCCGTGATCTTGCCGCATTAGTCGCCCGCATCGGTGTGGGCGGTATCTTCTTCGCCAACGGGTGGACCAAGCTGGAAGACGGGCTGAAGATCACCGGAGCGAAGTTCCTGGAACAGGGCGCCCCCGCGCCCGGCGCCTGGGCCACGGTCACCATGCTCGCCGAGCTCATCGGCGGCGCGCTGCTCATCGCCGGCCTGGCGGTCTCGGTGACGGGGCTGATCCTGTTCGCCGAGGCCCTGGCGGTCTTCCTGGTCGCCCCGCCGCTCAACCCCATCACCATGAACGAGCTCATCCTGCTCGGCGCCGCCTCGCTCCTGCTGGCCGTGGTCGGCGCGGGCCGCATCTCGGTGGACCACATGGTGGTGATCCGGCGGAGGGAGTCGGAGGCGGCGAGCGAGTTCGCCGCCGACACCGAGGCCGACCGGGTCATCGCCTCGCTCAGGGAGCCCGAGGAGTCCCCGCCGCCGGAGCCCGAGCCGGAGATCTCTCCCACCGAGGACACGGCGCCGCATCCGCGGCCCCGCGCCCAGGCGGAGCAGAAACGCAACGAGGAGCCCGCACCGGCCGCCGCGCCGGCTCCCGCACCGGCTCCCGCGCCGGCTCCCGCGCCGGGCGACACGCTGGTGGCGGGCCGCAAGAAGCCTCAGGCCCGCACGCGCCGCACCTCGACCGACTAGCACGTACCGGGCGAATCCCGGATCCCGGCCTGGACGAGCCGGTGACCCGTGAGACGGGCGGGCGCCCAGCGGGCCCTGACCTTCGCCGCCGGCGTGCCGCCCGCCATCGACGGTGCCACCGGGCGACGGAAGCGGTGGCCACGCAGGGTGGAGATCGGCTTCGCCCGGTGAATATCCTGGCGGCGGCAGAGCCGAGCGGGGAGCAGCGATGACGGGCAGGGCGCGGGCGACGGTGCGGGACGTCGCGGCCGAGACGGGCCTGTCCATCGCCACCGTCTCCCGCGTGCTCAACGGCCAGGCCAACGTCGCCCCGCACACCCGCGAGCTGGTGCTGCAGGCGGTCGGCCGGCTCGGCGACCAGGCGCCCCGGCCCCGCGCCACGCCCGACGCCCAGGGCGGTGCGGTGTACGTGCGCTGCCCGTACGTGCTGACCGACTACTTCGGGCTGATCGTCTCCTCGGTGGGCGAGACGATCGAGTTGCACGGCAGGCAGATGATCCTCGGGGCGGGGGAGGCGGCGCAGCGCAGCGCGGTGCTGCCGGGCCTGCCCGGCCTGCCGGGTGTCGCGGGCGCGATCCTCATCCTGCCGCCCGAGCCGGGCGAGGAGCTCGTACGCCTGCGCGACCGCGGCTTCCCCTTCGTGGTGATCGACCCGCGCACGCCGCCGCCGAAGGACATCGTGGCGGTGTCGGCCGCGCACTTCGCGGGCGGCCGCAAGCTGATGGCGCACGTGGTGGAGCTGGGCCACCGGCGGGTCGGGATCATCGGCGGCCCGGTGAAGTGGCTGCCCAGCGAGGCCAGGCTGGCCGGCTACACCGCCTCGCTGGCCGACGCCGGGGTGCTGCCGGCCCCCGAGCTGCTGCGTCACGTGCCGGAGCCGAACATCGAGCACGGCTACCTGGCGGCCCGCGAGCTGCTCGGCCTGCCGGACCGGCCGACGGCGCTGGTCGCGTTCAACGACAAGATGGCGGTCGGCGCGCTGCGCGCGGCGGCCGAGCGCGGGCTGAGCGTGCCCGGAGACCTGTCGGTGGCGGGCTTCGACGACATCGACATCAGCAGGGCGGCCTCGCCCGCCCTGACCACCGTGCGCCAGCCGCTGGAGGAGATGGGCCGGATGGCGGTCACCCTGCTGATGCGGCTGCTCAGCAGGCACACGCTGGAGGCGCTGCACGTCTCCCTCGGCACCGAGCTGATCGTCCGAGGCTCCACGGGGCCGGCCCCGCGCTGACCGTTTCATTTGTTACATCGGTTGACTCACCCTTTTGACTCATGCTCTGCTGCTCAAAGCAAGGCAGTGTTTCAGCATGTTTCATTTGTTACAAGGGCATCACCCCCCCCGGCCCTGAGAGGACCTCTGCCGTGTCCAGAATCCTTCTGGCGCTCGCCTGCGCACTCGCCCTGGTGGCCGCCGCGCCCCTGCCGGCCGCCGCCGCGAACGAGCCGGTGAACGTCTGGCTCACCACCACCTCCGACTCCGGCGGACGCACCGTCACCCGCGGCCTCGCCCAGCAGACCCCGATCGCCTTCGGCCCCGCCGGCGGCACCGCGAACCACACGATCACCGTCAACGAGGGCACCACGTACCAGCAGTTCGAGGGCGGCGGCGCGTCGATCACCGACACCACCGCGTACCTGCTGCGCGGCGGCCCCGTCAGCGCCGCCACGCGCGACGCGGTCATGCGCAGGCTGTTCCACCCCACCGACGGGATCGGCCTGTCGTTCGTACGCAACCCGATCGGCGCCTCCGACCTGTCGCGCCCCGGCATGGTCTCGCTCGACGACACCTGCTGCGACCTGAACGACTTCGGCGCCAACGGCTACGACACGAACGTGCGCCTGCTCACCGTCCAGGCCAAGCAGCTCAACCCGGCCCTGCGGGTCAAGGGCGTGCCGTGGAGCGCGCCCGGCTGGATGAAGGACAACGGCCGGATGGACCAGATGGGCTGGCTCAAGTGGGAGTACTACGGCATGTACGCCCAGTACCTGGTCAGGTACATCCAGAGCTACCAGGCCGCCGGTGTCCCCGTGGACTACCTCTCCGTCCAGAACGAGCCCAACTGCTGCCAGGCGGGCAACCCGACCGCCATGAACTACCCCGGCATGTCCTGGAACGCCTCCGGCCTCATCGAGCTCACCAAGAACTTCGTCTACCCGGCCTTCCGGGGCGCCGGCATCAGCACCAAGGTCCTCGTCCACGACTGGAACTACGGCGACTACGCCCAGATCGGCCAGCCCATCCTGGCCGACGCCACGCTGCGCGACGACCCGCTGTTCGGCGGCATCGCCTGGCACGGCTACTGGGGTGACCCGTCCGTCGGCACCCAGGTGCACAACCAGTACCCGTCGGTACGGCAGTTCAGCACCGAGCACTCGGGCGGCACCTGGATCGCCAACCAGCACAACGAGGACATGGCCGACATCGTCACCTACGCCCGCAACTGGAGCGGCAGCCTGGTCAAGTGGAGCCTGGCGCTCAACCAGAACATGGGCCCGCACAACGGCGGCTGCGGCACCTGCACCGGCCTGATCACCGTCCAGGAGGGCGGCTCCCGCGCCGGCCAGGTGGACTACACGATCGAGTACTACACGACGGGCCACCTGACCAAGTTCGTCAAGCCCGGCGCGTACCGCATCGACTCCACCGCCAACGCGACCATCCAGAACGTGGCCTACCGCAACCCCGACGGCTCCAAGGCCCTGATCGCCCACAACGGCGGCACCTCCGCCCAGTCCGTCCGGGTGAACTGGGGCGGCCAGTCCTTCGTCTACCCGCTGCCCGCCCGCACCACGGCCACCTTCACCTGGTCGGGCACGGCTTCCTCAGGAGGCGGCCAGATCACCGGGCCGGCCGGCAAGTGTATGGACGTGGCGGGCGGCAGCAGCGCCGACGGCACCGCCGTACAGCTCTACACCTGCAACGGCACCGCCGCCCAGCAGTGGACCCGGCCCGGCGACGGCACGCTGCGCGCCCTCGGCAAGTGCCTCGACGTCCGCGACCACGGCACCGCCGACGGCAGCCGGCTCCAGCTCTGGTCCTGCACCGGCGCCGCCAACCAGCAGTGGACCCACACCCCGGGCCGCGACCTGGTGAACCCGGCGGCGGACAAGTGCGCCGACGTCACCGGCAACTCCAGCGCCGACGGCACCCCTCTGCAGCTCTGGACCTGCACGGGCGCCGCCAACCAGAAGTGGACCATCTCGTAGGGGGACAGGCCCGGCTCACATCTCCGCGGTGAGCCGGGCCACCGTCCGCATCTTGTTCATCGCGTCCAGCGCCGCCACCTTGTACGACTCCGCCAGCGTCGGATAGTTGAACACCGCGTTGACCAGGTAGTCGACGGTCCCGCCGCAGCCCATGACCGTCTGCCCGATGTGCACCAGCTCCGTCGCCTGCGTGCCGAACACGTGCACGCCCAGCAGCCGCCGGTCCTCCGAGGACACCAGCAGCTTGAGCATCCCGTACGAGTCGCCGATGATCTGCCCTCGGGCGAGCTCACGGTAACGCGAGATGCCCACCTCGAACGGCACCTTGTCCCGGGTCAGCTCGTCCTCCGACTTCCCGACGAAGCTGATCTCGGGAATGGTGTAGATCCCGATCGGCGGCAGGTCGTGCAGGTCGCCGGCCGGCTCGCCGCACGCGTGCTGCGCGGCCAGCCGCCCCTGCTCCATCGACGTGGCCGCCAGCGCGGGGAAGCCGATCACGTCGCCCACGGCGTAGATGTGCGGCACCTCGGTGGCGTAGTTCTCGTCCACCTTGATCCGCCCCCGGTCGTCGGCGGTCAGGCCGGCGGCCTCCAGGTTCAGCTCGGCCGTCTTGCCCTGGCGGCCCGCCGAGTACATGACGCAGTCGGCGGGGATCTTCTTGCCGCTCTCCAGCAGGGTCAGCGCGCCGCGCGGGCGGCGTTCGACGGCCGCCACGTTCTCGCCGAACCTGAAGGTCACCGCCAGGTCGCGCAGGTGGTACTTGAGCGCCTCGACGATCTCCAGGTCGCAGAACTCCAGCATGCGCTCGCGCCGCTCCACCACCGTCACCTTCGTGCCGAGCGCGGCGAACATGGAGGCGTACTCGATGCCGATCACCCCGGCGCCCACCACGACCAGCGTCTCGGGCACCTTGTCGAGGTGCAGGATGGCGTCGGAGTCGATCACCGTCCTGTCGTCGAACTCGACGCTGGACGGGCGGGCGGGGGAGGTGCCCGTGGCGATCACGATCTTGTCGGCGGAGACCTTCTTCTCCTCCTCCTCGCCGGTGACCCCGATCGTGTGCTCGTCGAGGAAGCGGCCGGTGCCCTGCAGCACCGTCACGCGGTTGCGGGCGAGCTGGCTGCGGATCACCTGGACCTCGCGGCCGATCACGTGCTGGGTGCGCATCCCGAGGTCGGCGACCGTGATGTCGTCCTTGACGCGGTAGCTGGCGCCGTACAGCTCCCGCTGGTTGAGCCCGGTGAGGTAGAGGACGGCCTCGCGCAGGGTCTTCGACGGGATCGTCCCCGTGTTGATGCACACGCCGCCGATCATGTTCCGTTTCTCGACGATCGCCACGCGCCTGCCGAGTTTCGCCGCCGCTATCGCGGCCTTCTGCCCACCTGGGCCAGAGCCCAGGACCACAACATCAAAGTCCGCCACACCGTCCAGTTTGCGGGCGGCGTGTCACCGGGGAAAGACCTGTCTGGGAGACTCCGGAGTATGTTGCGCAGATTCACGCAGGTTGACGTGTTCGCCTCCGGCCGCCCGTACACGGGAAACGCGCTAGCGGTCGTGATCGACGGCGAGGGGCTGAGCACGGAGGAGATGCAGAGCTTCGCCCGGTGGACGAACCTGTCGGAGACCACCTTCCTGCTGCCGCCGACCACGGGGGAGGCCGACTACCGGGTCCGCATCTTCACCCCCGACACCGAGCTGCCCTTCGCCGGGCACCCCACGCTGGGCTCCTGCCACGCCTGGCTGGAGGCCGGCGGCGAGCCGCGCAAGGAGGGCCAGGTCGTGCAGGAGTGCGGCGCCGGGCTCGTGCTCGTGGACGCCACGGACGCGGGGCTGGCCTTCCGGACGCCGCCACTGGTCCGCTCCGGGCCCGTGGAGGAGGAGCTTCTGGAGCAGATCGTCGAGTCGCTCTGCATCACGCGGGAGGACGTCGTGGACGCCGAGTGGGTCGACAACGGCCCCGGCTGGGTGGGCGTGCTGCTCAAGGACGCCGAGGCCGTGCTCGCGCTGCGCCCGCGGACGGTGCCGCACGACATCGGCGTGGTGGGGCCGTATCCCGAGGGTTCGCCGTGCGCGTTCGAGGTGCGGGCGTTCTTCCCCTCTCAGGGCAGCACGGTGGAGGACCCCGTGACGGGCAGCCTGAACGGCTCGCTGGCGGAGTGGCTGCTGCGCACGGGCCGCGCCAAGGCCCCGTACGTGGCCGCGCAGGGCACCGCGATCGGCCGCGCGGGCCGCGTCGACATCTCTGTCGGCTCCGACGACGCCGTCCGGGTGGGCGGCGACGTGATCACCTGCGTCACGGGCCACGTCGAGTTGTGAACCGTACCTCCTCGCCCGGCCTGAGCTGGGCGAGGACCGGCAGGTCGGCGCCGCGCACGACGCCGATCACCGGATATCCGCCCGTCGGCGGATGATCGGTCAGGAACACGATCGGCTGCCCGCTCGGCGGCACCTGCACGGCCCCGGCCACCATGCCCTCGCTGGGCAGCTCGCCCTCCTTGGCCCGCTCCAGCCGGGAGCCGCGCAGGCGCACGCCGACGCGGTTGCTGTCCTGCGTCACCGTGTACGCCTGCCCGCACAGCTCCGCCATCGCCTCCGGCACGAACCAGTCGTCCCGCGGCCCCGGCAGGACGCGCAGCACCGCCGCCCGCGGGCCGGGCAGCGGCGCGAGGTCCACCGAGATCGCGCCCTCCGGCGGCCCGACGGGCAGCAGCGTGCCCGCCCGCAGCGGCTCCGGCCCCAGCCCCGACAGCGAGTCGGTGGAGCGGCTGCCCAGCACGGCCTCGACCGCGATCCCGCCCCGCACCGCCAGATACGTGCGCAGACCCCACGCCGGCGCCCCCAGCCGCAGCTCGCCGCCCGGGGGCACCCAGAACGGCGCCCCCATGTCCGCGCCGGCGAGCGGCGCCCCGGCCAGCGCCGCCCACGCCCCGTCGAGGAAGCGCAGCCGTGCCCCGCCGAACGTCAGCTCGATCCCGGCCAGGCTCTCGGCGTTGCCGACCAGCCGGTTGGCCAGCCGCAGGCTCGGCGCGTCGGCCGCCCCCGACCGCGGCACCCCCAGATGGGCGTGACCGGGCCGGCCCAGATCCTGGACGGTCGCGTACGGCCCCGGGGTGACGACCTCGATCATGCCGCCTCGAACCGCACCCGCATGCCCGGCCGGAACAACGACGGCGGATCGCCCGCCACGTCCCACACCCGCACCGGCGTGCGCCCGATCAGCCGCCACCCACCGGGGGAGGCCGCCGGATACACCGCGGAGTACGGCCCCGCCACCGCCACCGACCCGGCGGGCACCGACGTGCGCGGCGTGTCCAGCCGCGGCGTCTCCAGCACCGGATCCAGCCCGGTCAGATAGGCGAACCCGGGGGCGAACCCCAGCCACCCCACCACCAGCTCCCGCCCGGTGTGCCGCGCGACCACCTCCTCGACGGAGATCCCGGCCAGCTCCGCCACGGAATCGAGATCCGCCCCGTCATAGACGACGGGAATCGTCACGAGCGGCTGCCCCTCCCCGGCGCCCGCCACGGCCCGGTCCCGCTCCGCGCGCGCGACCTGCTCCAGCCGCGCCCGCAAGCCGGCCTGATCCACCCCGGGAGCCACCACGAGGACCGTCTCCGGCCCCGGCACGATCTCCACGATCCCTTCCGGCCCCCGCGCCCGCAGCGCCGCGTCGAGCCGGTGCGACAGCTCCAGCGACCCGGTCTCCACGAGCAGCGCGTGCTCCCCGGCCGTCCGGATCACGCGAACGCCTGCAGGACCACTCCGGCCGCCAGCAGCTCGTCACGCACTCCCTGCGCCAGCCTGACGGCGTCAGGCGTGTCTCCGTGGACGCAGATGGAACGCGCTGCAATCAGCACGGAACTCCCGTCAGCGGCCGTCACAGAGCCTTCCACGGCCATCTGGCGGGCCCGGGCGGACACCGCGGCGGCGTCGTGGATCACCGCGCCCTGCTCCCGGCGCGGCACCAGCGTCCCCGCGGGGGTGTACGCGCGGTCGGCGAACGCCTCGCTCACCGTCGGCACGCCCTCGGCCGCCGCCACCTTGTGCACGACGGAGCCGGGCAGCGTGAGCACCGGCAGCGACGGGTCGTAGTCGGCCACCGCCTCGATCACCGCCGTCGCCTGGCCCTCGTCGCGGCAGATCCGGTTGTACAGGGCGCCGTGCGGCTTGACGTAGGAGACCCGGCCGCCCATCGCCCTGGCGATGCCGTCGACGGCGGCGAGCTGGTAGAGCACCTCGGCGCACAGCTCCTCCGGCTCCACGTCCATCTCCCTGCGCCCGAAGTGGGCCAGGTCGCGGTAGGACACCTGCGCCCCGATCGCCACGCCCCGGTCGACGGCCGCCGCGCACGTGCGCCTGATCGTCACCGGGTCGCCCGCGTGGAATCCGCACGCCACGTTGGCGCTCGTGACGATGTCGAGCAGGGCGAGGTCGTCGCCCAGCTTCCAGATGCCGAAACCCTCGCCCAGGTCCGCGTTGAGGTCGATCACCATGCGTCCATCATGGCGGTTACCCCTGCCTCGGCGCGACGAACAGCGTCTGCGTGGCCGTACCGATCTCGCCCGCCACGTCGAACAGCGTCGAACGGGTCAGGCCGCGGCCCGACGGGCCGATGACGGTCTCGGCGTCCATGCAGACCCACTCGCCGACCGGCGCGCGGAACAGCGAGATCGTCAGGTCCACGTTGACGAACACGTGGGTGTCGAAGCCGAGGGCGAAGCTGATGCCGTTGCCGCTGTCGGCGAACACCGCGACCCGCTCCACCGGGGCCGGCTCCTCGCCCGCCACCAGCGGCATCGTGAGCCTGCCCCACGCGGTGGCCGGGCCGGGCTCGGCCGCGCCGCCGGCGACGAAGCGCCAGTCGAGCGCCTTGCCGTACCCGAAGCCGGACTGCAGCCACGACCGCTCGGGCTGCTCCTCGCGCGGCGGGATGGGCGGGGCCTCCCTGACCGGCGTGGGCGGCGTGTCGGCCTCGCGGATGCGCCACGCGGTGGCCCTGACGAACTCGCGGCCGCCGGACGACACGCTCGCCGACAGGCACTGCACCCGCTTGCCGTCGCGGACGACCTCGGTCGCCACCTCCAGCTCGGCCACGGGCACCGGGGCGAACACGTCCACCACCAGCCTGGACAGCTCCAGCCCCGGGCGCGGCGCGGTCCGCGCCAGCTCGTGCGTGACGAGCGCGGTGACCGGCCCCAGGTGCTGGGCACGCGGGTCCCACGGGCCCTGCGTGTGCTCGGAGGCCAGGTAACGGCCCTCGCTCAGCCGCTCGTACATGGCCATGGTCAGAACTCGTCCGGGATGTCGGCGATGTCGTCGAGGGCCGCCGCCAGCTCCTCCGGGTCGCCGCCGATCCGCTCGGCGATCTCGATCAGCACGTGGAGCACGTCGTGGCGGTCGTGCCCCAGGTCGAGCAGGCGCTGCGCCGCCTCCCAGAGCTGCGGCGGATCGCCGTCCCACAGCCTGGTCGCGATCTCCTCGTGCCAGGCCAGGTGCTCCTGGTCGATCGCGCCGCCGTGGTCGATCTCGAGTAACGTGCGCCGGTCGGCCTGGTCGGCGGGGTCGAGCTGGTCGAGCTCGATCCCGTTGTGCGTGCCCTGCAAATAGGGGAACGCGAAGGCCCGCCTGGCCAGCGCCGACAGGTCGCCGTCGGGCAGCAGCCGCTCCAGCAGCGGCCGGTCCAGCCCGAACGACGTCGGATCCCGGTAGGCCTCGGGGAACTTCCCGATCGCCTCCCACACCGCGTCGAGCGTGGCCTTCAGCCCCTGCTCGGGCAGCCCCGTGCGGTGGGCGGCGAAGCGGACCCACGCCGACAGCACGTGCGGCATCGCCTCCTGCTCGGCCACGCTCAGCATCACCTTGCGCGGCAGCCAGTCGAGCAGGAACGTCTCGCACTTGGTCGGGCTCACCCGCAGCGGCCGGTTGAAGTCCTGCTCGCACCCGTAGTCGATGATGTGGTCGGCGCAGCGCGAGGCCGCCGACGGGTCGGACAGGTGCTCGGCCGCGTCGGAGGCCAGGAACTCCGCCGCCAGCATGGCCCGCCGCTCCCTGCTGTACGGTGCCTCGATGTGCAGCGGCGCGGGCCGCTTGCGCCCCGGCGGCAGCGCCTTGAGCCGGGCGCGGGCGAAGGCGTGGTAGGCGCTGTAGCTGTCGCTCACCGGCGGCGGCGTCTTCGGCTCCCTGGTGGCCTTCATCGCCGACTCCAGCAGCGCCCTGGCCTGCTCGGGCTGGATCTCCTCGAACAGCAGCAGCGGGTTGCCCGCGGCCTCGGCCCTGGCCTGCTCCAGCAGCTTGTCGACCTGGGAGGACACCCAGGCGTCGCGCGCCATGCCGCTCATGTTGTAGTCGACCACCATGACCAGCGCGTGGCGGTCGATCGGCTGGTCGCTGTCGTTCCAGCGGTAGGCGAAGGTGCAGATCACGGTGTCCTGGTCGCCGTACGCGTCGCGCGAGACGTAGCAGCCGGCCGGCTTGACCGCGCCCACCCGGTCGGCCCAGCCCGGCCTGGCCACGCCGGACTCCATCATCGCCAGCGCCGCGCCCTCGGCCTTGGCGCCCTGCCGGGCCGTGCCGAGGTAGGCCAGGCAGATCAGCAACGTCAGCGAGGCCGGCGTGCCGGCCTTGGCCGCGTAGTCGACCAGCCCCTCACCGAGCACCTGCTCGACGTCGCCGCCCCTGACCCGCCTGCCCCACCAGGCTCCGATCATGTCGGAGACCATCAGCTCCGCGTCGAGAGGGGTGCGTACGGCCAGCAGCTCGCGGGCCGCCTGCACCATCTCCTTGAACACGTCGTCTGGCGGGGTGCTCTCCCGGGGATCTCGTCGGTGTCGGCGCACACCCTCACTCTCTCGTATTCCAGGCGCGAACGGTGCGGAGAACACGGCCCGGTGACCCCGATGTTATCGGCGGGCACGCCGACGCGGGCACCGTCGCCTTCCGTGGACGCCCTAGCGGAGGCTCCGGGGAGGAGGCGCCGAGTTCACGATCGCGAGCAGGTGCTCGCGCGCGATGCGTTCCACGATCTCGGGCGTGGCGGAGATGCCCAGGTGCTGGGCGCACGCGCACACGTCGGCCACGCAGCGGTCGATCGTGTCCACGGGTACGGTAAGGAACTCTTCGGCCAGCCTGAGACTGACCGGCTCCCGCAGGAACCGTGTGGCCAGAGCGAGCATAGGAGTGAGATTCCTCTGGAGGCCGGGGGGCAAACCCCCAGGAATGTCTGCAGGGCGACTTGCGCTCTCATTTCACCTTTTCTCGGGCTGGTGTCAAGGCTCCACGACGCCTGTGTTCACTTCACCCGGCGGGCTTTCGTGCGAAGCTGTCTCCATGCGCATCCAGCTCGCCCAGCGGAGCGAGGCAGACGAGCTCCTCGGCCGCAGCCCGCTCGCCCTGCTCGTCGGCATGCTGCTCGACCAGCAGATCCCCATGGAGTGGGCGTTCACGGGGCCCTACACGATCTCCCAGCGGCTCGGGCACGACCTCACGGCGGAGGAGATCGCCTCCTACGATCCCGAGGCGTTCGTGGCGCTGCTGGCGGAGAAGCCGGCCGTGCACCGCTATCCCAAGTCCATGGCGGGCCGGGTCCAGCAACTCGCGGCCTATCTCGTCGAGCACTACGACGGGCAGCCGGAGAAGATCTGGGCCGACGCCACCGACGGCAAAGAGTTGCTGAAACGACTCATGGCCCTGCCGGGATACGGCAAGCAGAAGGCCCAGATCTTTTTGGCATTGCTGGGCAAGCAGCTGGGGGTCCAGCCGTCAGGCTGGCGTGAGGCGGCCGGGCTCTACGGCGAGGAGGGGTCACACCGGTCGGTCGCCGACGTGGTCGACGCCGACAGCCTCGGCCGCGTGCGGGCCGCCAAGCAGGAGGCCAAGCGGGCGGCGAAGAGCCAGTAGGGCCAGTAGCCTGACGGGCGTCCGCCCCGGCGATCCGGCCCCGGCGATCTGACGCTGTAACCTGATCTTGCTGCGCAATGTGGAGCGACTTTGACAGGATGCGTAGACCCTAGAGGCGACCGGGCCGCGGCGGGGGCTTCCGTCCGTACATGCCCATCGTCGATGATGTACTGCAGGATCCGGTCGCCCGGAGCTGCGCTACGCCGATACACAGTTATGGAGATGTGCCGCGTGGGAGACCCTGGCACGCGACGGAGGTGCGGACCATGAGCGCCGAGACCTCCGTTCCCCGTCCCCGGGAGTCGGATGTGGACATCTCAGACTCCGCCCTCTTCAAGGGCATGTTGTCGGAGGCAGAGTTCGCCTTCGCGTTCTTCGACGCCGACAGCCGCATCCAGCGGGTCAACGACGTGTTCAGCGATGTCGTCAACGTGCCCGCGGAGCGCATGGTGGGCCGTCAGCCCGTCGAGGTGCTGGCCGCCGACCTCAGCCAGATCATCACCCACGCCGTCCAGGCCGTCATCGAGACCGACGCGCCGGTGACCGAGGGCCGCGTGCGGGTGCGCTCCGCCGAGGGCGACACCCGGCACTGGTCGCTGTCGTTCTCGCCGGTCCACGACGACGCCGGCGAGCTGCGCGCCATCGCGCTGGTCGGCCTCGACGTGACCGAGAGCCGCCAGACCGAGGAGGCGCTGCGCCGCAGCGAGGAGCGCTACCGCTCGCTGGTCGAGGCGCAGTCCCAGCTCGTCTGGATCACCTCGCCCACCGGCGCGGTCGTCGAGGACGCCCCGCAGTGGCGCGCCATCACCGGCCAGGGCCTGGAGGAGTACCTCGCCAGCGGCTGGCTGGAGGTCGTGCACCCCGAGGAGCGCCAGCAGACCGAGGAGGCGTGGCGCGAGGCCCTGCGCGGGCGCACCATGTTCGAGTGGAACTACCGCGTGCGCACCCGCGCCAGCGGTTACCGCCACTTCGAGGTGCGCGCCGTGCCGATCATCCGCCACGGCAGAGTGGTCGAGTGGGTCGGCGCCAACACCGACGTCACGCCGCAGCGCGAGGCCGAGGAGATGCGCGGCAGGCTGACCGACCAGCTCGGCGCCGCCGCCCTGCGCACCGCCCGGCTGCAGGGCGCCACCGCCATGCTGGCCGAGGCGCTGACGGTCGAGCAGGTGGTGCAGGTCATCATCGACGTCGGCCGCACCGCGCTGGCCGCCGACCGCTCGGCGGTCGCGCTGCTCGACACCGACCGCGCCGCGCTCAAGCTGATCAACGGCGAGGGCATCCTGGAGGCTTCCGGGGCGACGGGCGACGAGATCCCGCTGTCCCACTCCAACGTGATGACCATGGCCGTCAACAGCCGCCGGCCCGTGTTCGCCGAGTCGCCCGAGTCGCTGAAGGCGCAGCTCCTGGAGGCGGGCGGCGACGAGGAGGTGCTGGCGGGGTTCCTCGCCCACGGCGACGAGCGGGCCTGGGTGGGCCTGCCGCTGCTGGCCGCGGGACGCGCCCTGGGAGCGCTCCGGTTCTCCTTCACCAGGCCGCAGAAGATCTCCCAGGAGGACGGCGTCTTCCTGGAGGCGCTGGCCGGCCAGTGCGCGCTCGCGGTGGAGCGGGCCACGCTCTTCGAGCGCGAGCACCGCACCGCCGAGACGCTGCAGCGCAGCCTGCTGCCCGACCGCCTGCCGGTGGTCAAGGGCCTGGTGCTGGCCCAGCGCTTCCGCTCCGGCAGCCGCCACGTGCAGGTCGGCGGCGACTGGTACGACGCGTTCGTGCTGCAGGACGGGCGGGTCGCGGCGGTCGTCGGCGACGTCATGGGCAAGGGCGTCAAGGCCGCCGCGGGGATGGGCCGCATCCGCAACGCCATGCGCGCCCTGGCGCTGACCAACCCGCCGCCCGCGGCCGTGCTCACCGGTCTCGACCGGGTCTTCGAGGCCACGGAGGAGGAAGAGCAGGTCACGACGCTGGCGTACATGGTGGTCGAGCCCGTCACCGGCGAGGGCACGCTGGCCCTGGCCGGTCACCCGCCACCCGTCCTGGTCTCGCCACAGGGCACGGCGATCCTCTGCGACGCCGAGCCGGGCACTCCGCTAGGCTGGCCGACCAGCCGAAGGCAGTTCCGGTTCGTGGTGCCGCCCGGCCATACCGCCGTGCTCTACTCCGACGGGCTCGTCGAGAACCGGAAGCGTGGGCTGGATGCCGGGCTCGCAGAGATTTGCAGTGTTGTGACCGAAGCGCCGCCTGAGGTGGTGAGTAGTCCTCACATGCTGCTGGACTTCCTGGTTGACCGGATGTTGTCTGGATATGAACAGGATGATGACGTTACCGCGCTCGCAATCCACGTCCCACCAGCCACGAAGAGTGACTGAATGAAACAGTCATAACGGTTGCTTTCGGGTATCAGTGCCCCGCTTACGTACGCACTACTGTCTCGGTCGGCCTAGGGTGGAGGTCAACCGCCGGGAGGTGGCCGTATGGAGTGCGGGGTCGTGCCACAATGCTGTGCAGGTCCGTCGCGGTCCGCACGGCCTCACCGATCTCCGAGAGAGGCAACAGCCCCCCAGCGGGCATCTGGGTCCATTGTCGCCACGCGTTCGTTCGAGAGGTGTTCGTGTCGCCTGCAAGTTCGACTCGCTCGAAGCCACAAGAGCTGAACGAGCCCGTCATTCAGCGACTGCTCGAGCGTGGGCGCTCGCAGGGTTTCCTCGAGTCTGAG
Organism: Nonomuraea sp. NPDC050202; assembly: GCF_040656115.1. NCBI lineage: Bacteria > Bacillati > Actinomycetota > Actinomycetes > Streptosporangiales > Streptosporangiaceae > Nonomuraea > Nonomuraea sp. NPDC050202. The sequence continues at coordinate 206,721 of NZ_JBFALF010000002.1, forward strand.
GATGTCCGTCAGGCCTTCGAGGAGGCGGACATCCCCATGTCGCACGCCGCCGCGTTCTTGCGGAACCTCAGCAAAGAGGGCGTGACCGTGGTGGTGACCGCCGCGGATTCGGCTGCGCCGAAGAAGTCTCGTGGTCCAGCAAAGCGCCGCACTGCCGCCCCCGTCAAGACCAAGACAGCGGCGGCCGCCAAAGAGCAGCAGCCCGAGACCGTGACCGCGGTCGTGGGCACCGCCGAAGCCGAGCCGGCCGCCAAGAAGGCGGCCCCTGCCAAGAAGGCCGCCCCGGCGGCGAAGAAGGCCGCGGCACCCGCCGCCGCCAAGAAGGCCGAGCAGAAGAACGCTGGGCCTGCCGACACCAAGCCGAAGGCGCCCGAGGCCCCGCGGGGCGAGACGGACGACGACGAGGACATCGAGCTCGACGGCGACGTGGAGCTGGAGGACCTCGAGGACATCGAAGTCGACGACGAGATCGTCGCCGAGGACGAGTCCGAGTCCGAGGGCGACTCCGACGACGACGAATCCGACGACGAGCCCAAGGCCGCCGACGTCGCCGCCGCGCAGAAGACCGAGGAAGAGGTCCTCATCCTCTCCGACGACGACGATGACGCTCCGGTGGCCCAGGTGGCCGCCGCCGGCGCCACCGCCGACCCGGTGAAGGACTACCTCAAGCAGATCGGCAAGGTCCCCCTGCTCAACGCCGAGCAGGAGGTCGAGCTGGCCAAGCGCATCGAGGCGGGCCTGTTCGCCGAGGAGCAGCTCGGCGGCGGCGAGACCGACGGGCTGCCCGTCGACGTCAAGGCCGAGCTGGAGTGGATCGCCGAAGACGGCCGCCGCGCCAAGAACCACCTGCTGGAGGCCAACCTCCGGCTCGTGGTCTCGCTGGCCAAGCGCTACACCGGGCGCGGCATGCTGTTCCTCGACCTGATCCAGGAAGGCAACCTGGGCCTGATCAGGGCCGTCGAGAAGTTCGACTACACCAAGGGCTACAAGTTCTCCACCTACGCCACGTGGTGGATCCGGCAGGCGATCACGCGTGCCATGGCCGACCAGGCGCGGACCATCCGCATCCCGGTCCACATGGTCGAAGTGATCAACAAGCTGGCCCGCGTCCAGCGGCAGATGCTGCAGGACCTCGGCCGCGAGCCCACGCCGGAAGAGCTGGCCCGCGAGCTGGACATGACGCCCGAGAAGGTCGTCGAGGTCCAGAAGTACGGCCGCGAGCCCATCTCCCTGCACACCCCGCTGGGTGAGGAGGGCGACAGCGAGTTCGGCGACCTCATCGAGGACTCCGAGGCCATCGTGCCGGCCGACGCCGTCAGCTTCACGCTGCTGCAGGAGCAGCTGCACTCCGTTCTCGACACGCTGTCGGAACGCGAAGCGGGCGTCGTGTCGATGCGGTTCGGCCTCACCGACGGTCAGCCGAAGACGCTGGACGAGATCGGCAAGGTTTACGGGGTCACCCGTGAGCGCATCCGCCAGATCGAGTCCAAGACCATGTCCAAGCTGCGTCACCCGTCGCGGTCCCAGGTCCTGCGGGACTACCTGGACTGAGACCCGTTCGGGCTGATCTGCTCGTACCGCGCCCCGCCGGGAGTTCCCGGCGGGGCGCGCGGCGTTTCGCGACCCGGGCCCGGGCTCCTGTTTCGGCTCAGGCTCGGGGTTGCTTCCTGGTGCCTGGCCGGTCGCTCCGTCTCGGCGTCGCGTCGGTGAGACGGTGCGCGGCGGAGTCCGGCGCAACGTGGACGGCGGACCGGCGCGGCACCCCGCCCGCATGGGCGAGCGCGCGGCGTCTCGGTGCGACCCGACACGCCCGGGCGTTCGCCGTATCGCCGGTCAGTCAGGTCAGATCATGTCAGGTCATGTCGGGTCGGTGACGTGGACGTCCAGGACCCAGGGGCGGGTGGGGCGGGAGGGCTCGGCGAGGGCGACGGTGTAGCCCAGGTCGTCGAGGGTCTTGGCCAGCTCGTCCGGGCTCGCCGGGGCCGCGTCCTGGCACAGCAGGGCGCGGGCGATCTCGCCCCGGGTGGCCTTGGCCATGTGGCTGACGACCTTCCCGTCACGGAAGACCCGTACCGTCACCGAGCGCGGGCCCGGCTGCCAGGCCCCCGCGTACGTGGCCGAGCGGAGATCCACCACCAGCCCCGGAATCCGATCCAGCTCCTTCGTGATTCTGGGACGCCAGAACGCGGCCAGCCCGCCGATCGGCGGCAGGGTGACGCCCATCGAGAGGCGGTACGGCGGGATCCAGTCTGTGATCTTCACCACACCCCACAGCCCCGAGAAGATCAGCAACGACTCCTCGGCCCGCCTCCTCGGCTCCTCGTCCAGCGTGTCCAGGCCGAGATTGTCGTACAGCACGCCGGTGTAGAGCGAGGCGGCGGGCAGGGTGGAGGCGGTCTTCAGCGCCGCGTTCCTGGCCAGCTCGCCCGCCAGCCCCGGCGTCAGCCCGAGCACGTCGAGGGCGTCGCGGCGCTTGGAGGCGCGGATCAGCGCGTTCAGCACCCGCGTGCGGGACTTGTCGAGGGCCGGGAAGGACAGCTCGCCCAGGGCAGGCCCGCTGCCCTCCGAGGCCTTGCCTTCGGACGGCGGCAACAGAATCAACACAGCCCCCTACCCTATTGGCCCAGGCCAGCGCCCTACCCGGCGGACCGGGTAGCTCCTCAGGGCGGTTAGTCTGCGCGGATGGATATCGACCGTCTTGTTCATGAGGCCTGGCCCGCGTACGAGCAGCGTGCCCACGACGGGTGGGTGTTCCGCCGCGCCGACGGGGTGACGAAGCGCGCCAACTCCGTACTCGCCACGAGCACGCCCGCCGACCTGGACGGCGCGATCCGCGCGGCGGAGGCGTTCTACGGCGAGCGCGGGCAGCGCTGCGTCTTCTCGCTGGGGGTCGCGGCTCCGCCCGGGCTGGACGAGGAACTGGAGCGCCGGGGGTACGAGCTGGTCGATCCCACCTTGGTGATGGCCGGTACGCCCAAGGGCGAGCCCGTGCGCGAGGTCCGGACCGAGGAACGGCCGTGGCCGCAGTGGCTGCAGACCTGGTGGGCGGTGGACGGCCGGTACGGGAGCGGCCAGAAGGAGGCCGAGCGCATCTGCACAGGGGTGCCTGCCTGGTACGCGGCGTACGAGGAGGACGGCGTGCCGCTCGCCGTCGGGCGGGCCGTCCCGCAGGGCGACACGCTCGGGATCTACTGCATGGCCACCCTTCCCGGGGCCCGGCGCAGAGGGCTGGCGCGGAGGGTGCTGCGGGCTCTGGTGGCACGGGCCGGGGACGGCTTCGGATCCGCCTACCTGGTCGTGACGGCGGCGAACACCGGAGCTCAGGCGCTCTACCGGAGCGAAGGCTTCGAGATCGCGGGGCGGTACCACTACCGGGTCCGGTGACGTCGAGACGGCAAGGCACCTCCGCCGCGCCACGCGGGTCATCACACGCGCCAGGTGTGACGCGGTCATCACACGTGTCACGGGCAGATCGGTGACCACACGTGCCATGTGGCCAGGTCGGTCACGATGCGCCGGCCGTGCGGGTGGGCGTCCACGCCACGCCATGCGGGCACCACCATGCCGCGCGGGCATCGCACGCCGCGGTCACCGGCCGGCTCAGCGGCCGCCGGAGGTGGCGGCGGAGGGGGCGTGAGCATGCGGTGTGCGCGTGTGTGGAAGCAGAACGGCGACCCCGGGCTGCCCCAGGGTCGCCGTACCGGTCATGCAATATGTGGTTATCTCATCACGACCAGCGCAGGTCAGCGCTCGTCGTTGGGGGCAATGGAAGAGGTTTCGCTGAGTCGAGCCGACTCGTCCAGGATGTCGGCGCCCTTTTCACGCAACGCTGCGATGTGCTGACGCCCATGGTGGGCGCAGAAAAGCAGCTCCCCACCCACAGGCAGGGTCGCGCGAATGTAGGCCTGGGCACCGCAGCGGTCGCAGCGGTCGAGGGCCGTCAGCGGCTTAACGGGGGCGAGAGCTCCAGTCACGTATCGCCTTTCGGGTCACCCCCGCCGAAGCGAGGATCTGGCGTCAGTCACTTGGAACAACATCTAACCGGACCTGGACGTTCCCAACCGCCCCCTCTCTACGCCCAGAGCAGAATGTGTCCCAAAGTAATGACGATCAGCCGGTTGGTAACGGCAAACGTGACGCCATGGCAAGCTTGTACGCGCGCGTAGGGGAAGAACGGTAGGCTACGCACACGTGTTCGATGCCTAGACCAGGGGAGCTGGAGTGACGCTTGTGGAGGCGGGTTACACGGCTCGTCACCTCTCGGTGCTTGAGGGCCTGGAGGCCGTGCGGAAACGCCCGGGCATGTACATCGGGTCCACCGACAGTCGCGGGCTCATGCACTGCCTCTGGGAGATCGTGGACAACGGCGTCGACGAGGCGCTGGCCGGCCACTGTGACCGGATCGAGGTAGAGCTCTACGCGGACGGTTCCATCGAGGTCCGCGACAACGGCCGGGGCATCCCGGTGGACGTCGAGCCGAAGACCGGCCTGGCCGGCGTGGAGCTCGTCTACACCAAGCTGCACGCCGGCGGGAAGTTCGGCGGCGGCTCGTACGGCGCCTCCGGCGGTCTGCACGGCGTGGGCGCCTCCGTGGTCAACGCGCTGTCCTCCCGGGTGGACGTGGAGGTCGACCGCGACGGGCTCGTCCACGAGATCAGCTTCCGCCGCGGCGTCACCGGCGTCTTCGACGGCGAGGGGCCGACGGCCAAGTTCAAGAAGAAGTCCGGCCTGCGCCTGGGCGCCAAGCTCCCCAAGAACGTCACCGGCACCCGGGTGCGCTTCTGGGCCGACAAGCAGATCTTCCTGCCCGACGCCGAGGTCTCGGTCGACGAGATCCACGTACGCCTGCGGCAGACCGCCTTCCTGGTGCCCGGCCTGACCCTGGCCCTCTACGACAGCAGGCACGAGGAGCGCATCGAGGAGGAGTTCCGCTTCGAGGGCGGCATCTCCGAGTTCGCCGAGTTCCTGGCCCGCGACGAGCCCGTCTGCGACGTGCTGCGCCTGCAGGGCGTCGGCCACTTCCACGAGACCGTGCCGGTCCTCGACGACCAGGGCCACATGACGCCCACCGAGGTGCAGCGCGAGCTCAGCGTGGACGTGGCGATCCGCTGGGGCAAGAGCTACGAGTCCACCGTGCGCTCGTTCGTGAACGTGATCGCCACGCCCAAGGGCGGCACGCACCTGACCGGGTTCGAGCGCGGCCTCGTCCGCACGATCAACGAGCTGCTGCGCGAGACCCGCCTGCTGAAGAACGGCGACGACCCCGTCACCAAGGACGACATCTCCGAGGGCCTGACCGGCGTGGTCACGGTCAGGGTGCCGGAGCCGCAGTTCGAGGGGCAGACCAAGGAGGTGCTCGGCACCTCCGCGGCCACCCGCATCGTCTCCCACGTGGTCTCGCGCGAGCTCAAGGAGCTGTTCACGAACCCGCCGCGCGGCTACAAGCAGCCGCTGCGGGCCGTGCTGGAGAAGATCGTGGCCGCGGCGAAGGCCCGCATCGCGGCCCGCGAGCACCGCGACAACCAGCGCCGCAAGAGCGCCCTGGAGAACTCCGCGCTCCCCGCGAAGCTGGTCGACTGCCGCAGCGACGATCTCGACCGCAGCGAGCTGTTCATCGTCGAGGGTGACTCCGCCCTCGGCACGGCGAAGCTCGCCCGTGACTCGGAGTTCCAGGCGCTGCTGCCGATCCGGGGCAAGATCCTCAACGTTCAGAAGGCGTCCGTGAGTGACATGCTCAAGAACGCCGAGTGCGCCGCGATCATCCAGGTCGTCGGTGCCGGCTCCGGGCGCTCGTTCGACATCGACGCCGCCCGCTACGGCAAGGTCATCCTCATGGCCGACGCCGACGTCGACGGCGCCCACATCCGCTGCCTGCTGCTGACCCTGTTCCACCGCTACATGCGGCCGATGGTGGAGGCCGGGCGCGTCTTCGCCGCCGTGCCGCCGCTGCACCGCATCGAGCTGACCAACCCGGGGCGGGGCAAGGAGAAGTACATCTACTGCTACTCCGACGCCGAGCTGCAGAAGGTGCTGCGCGACCTGGAGCGGCGCGGCAAGCGGTGGAAGGACCCGGTGCAGCGCTACAAGGGCCTGGGCGAGATGGACGCCGACCAGCTGGCGGAGACCACGATGGACCCGCGCCACCGGATCCTGCGGCGGGTGCGGATCGAGGACGCCGAAGGGGCCGAGGGGATCTTCAACCTGCTGATGGGGAGTGAGGTCGCGCCGCGGCGGGAGTTCATCGTCAGCAGCGCGGCCGAGGTGGATCGCGACCACATCGACGCCTGACCGGGCCGGCCCGGCCGGCCGCCTGCGGGCGGCGGGGCGGAGCTGTCGTCCGCCGTCGCGATCCCGCCCGGCCCGCGTTCGGGGCCGGGCGATTCGTGCGGCGTGATGCAGGTCTGCGGGCGTGGCTGCAGAGATTCAGAGCTGTAGAGATTCAGGCTGCCGGGATTCCGGGTTGCCGGGATTGAGGGCGTGATGACCACGTTCGCGTGCATGCCGACGCGCTGACGTGCGCCCGCCCGTAGGACTACGGGCGGGCGCATTCGCTCGCGGGCTTATGGGCGCGCGTTTGGCATGCAGGCCGACGCGCTGGCGCGTTCGTCTGCACCCCACTGGCGGGCACGTTCGCTGGCACGCCTACGGGCACGCGCGTTCGTCGGCAGCCTGCGGGCGGGCGGTTCGGGCGGGCGGGCGCGTGCTGTGCAGGGCGACGCCGGCCGTCACAGTGGCGGTCTGGGGTCTCTGCGGGGCTGTGGTGCCCCGTGGAGGCTCGTGTGTGCCTCCTGCCCCTCCGTGCACGTCCCGGCCCTTCTCGTACGGACTGGGGCCTCTGAGGGGCGTTCCCGGCGCCACAGGGCGGGCTGGGTGGCCTTGCGGCAGGGTCAGTGGTCGGACGGGGTGAGCCTGCCGGTGTGGACGTCGTAGATCGCCCCGCCCACCGGCATCTCCGACGGCAGGAACGGGAACGTCCTGATCCTGGTCAGGTCGTGCTTGAGCGCCTCGTTCTGGTCCGGCACCGTGTGGAACTCCAGGCTGCGCGTGTCGATCCCGCGCTCGTTCGCCATCGCGTGCACGTCCGCGTCCGTCACCTTCGCCATCCCGCAGTCCGTGTGCGGCATGACCAGCACCCGCTCCACCCCGAGCAGGACGACGGCCAGCACCAGCGTGCGCAGCACGTCGTCCGTCACGCGGGCGCCGGCGTTGCGCAGGATCTTGGCGTCGCCGGGCTTCAGCCCGAGCAACCCGAGCGGGTCGATGCGGGAGTCCATGCAGGTCACAACGGCGAGGCCGCGCGCTGCCCGGCCCGTCAGGCCGGAGTTGCCGAACGTCTCGGCGAACTTCACGTTGGCGGCATACAGGTCGTCGAACGCACTCATGTCACAAATAATCCCTCATGCCTCAGATCTCGCGATGGCGGGGTGGCGACAGGCTGGAGTTGGCAAACCTCCCACGAAAACCGTTCACCTTGAGTGATGATGTCGTAGCCGTACGTACGTAATCCAAGAAGGTTTGTCGTGAGTAGGTCAGAATCGCTCGCCGTGTACCTCCGCGCCCAGGCTCGGCGCCGCCTTGATCGTGTGGAGACCAGGGATGACGGCCGCAACGCCAGGTGTGCCCTTGCCCTCCTCGATGCCGCCGCATACGCGGGCAGCCTCCCCGACGACGATCCGCTCATCCTCATGCTGGACCAGGCGGGCTGCTTCGGGCCGCTGGGATGTGAGGAGTTCGATCCGGGGGAGGCGGGCAACCAACTGATCCGGCACTGGGAGGGTGGTGAGCCGCACGAACTGCTGCTCGCCCTGCCCGTCGCCATCGCCGCCGCCAGTACCTAGCCTCCGGCCCGTCGCCTCCGGCCCGTCGCCTCCGGTCCGCAGTCTCCGATTCGCAGTCTCCGGTCCGGGGTCTCCGGTCCGCGGTTCGTGGCCTCCGGCACGTAACGGCGTCAGGGGTCGCGGCCGACGCCGGCGTGCCACCGGTGGGCGTCAGGGTTTGCGGCCGACGCCGACGTACCACCACTCGCCGCCCGCGAGCTCCGTCTCCCACGCCTCGTCGGGCCGCCAGTCGCCCACGTGCGTCACGCCGGGCTCCAGCAGGTCGAAGCCCTCGAACATGCGGGTGACCGCTGCGTGGCCGCGGTGGATCAGCGGCGCGTCCGCCTCGTCGTACACCTCCCGCGCCGCCTTGCCCACCTCGGGATGGGCGTCGTCGGTGAGGTGGGAGAGGATGAGCGCGCTCCCGGACGCCAGCCGCTCGCGGAAGGCGGCCACGACCCCCCACGGGTCCTCCGCGTCGGTCAGGCAGTGCAGCACGCCGAGGAACACCACGCCCACCGGCCGGCTGAAGTCGATGAGCTGGGCGGTCTCCGGGGCGTCGAGGACGGTGGCGGGCGCGCGGATGTCGGCGTGCACGATGGTGATCTTGGAGTCGGTGCCTGCCAGCAGGGCGCGGGCGTGGACGATCACCACGGGGTCGTAGTCGACGTAGACGACGTGCGCGTCCGGATGGACCTCGCGGGCGACCTCGTGCACGTTGTTCTGGTTGGGCAGGCCGGTGCCGAGGTCGATGAACTGGTCGATGCCGAGGCCGGCGACATGGCGTACGGCCCTGCCCAGGAACCGCCGGTTGGCCAGGCAGATCTCCCGGCTGGGCCCCAGCGCCATGATCTTCTCGGCGGCCGCGCGGTCGGCCGCGAAGTTGTCCTTGCCGCCGAGATAATAGTCGTACATGCGCGCGGCGTTGGGAATGTGGGGATTGATGCCCTTCGGTACGCGCGGGGGGTTGGTCATCTGGGCCCTTCGAGATCCGCCAAACGAATGGAACAGATCGTAACGTCCCCGTGACAAGTTTGTGGATCTTTCCTGTCAAACACCTCGATGCCTGAGCCGCTGATCGAGACTCACCGCCCCCAGGATCAGCAGTCCTTCGACGATCGGACGGTAGGTGGTGTCCCAGCCGAGCAGGTTGAAGCCGTTCCCGATGAGCGTCAGGATCAGCACGCCCGCCATGCCGCGCCAGACCGCGCCCTGCCCGCCGAGGATGCTCGTCCCGCCGATCACGACCGCCGCGATGGCCGTCAGCTCCAGCAGGGTGCCCATGTCCGACTGTGCCGAGCCGCCCCGGGCGGCCAGCACCAGCCCGGCCAGGGCCGCGCAGACCCCGCTGATCGCGAAGACGCCCACGCGGACCGGCCGCACGCCGATCCCGGACAGCCAGGCCGCCGTGGGGTTCCCGCCGACCGCGTACACCCGGCGGCCGAACGTGGTGCCCGACAGCAGCACCGACGTGACGACGGCCACCGCGACCAGCAGCAGCGAGGCCGCGCTGACACCGCCCAGCACGGTCGGCCAGCTCAGCGACTGGAACGCCGCCAGCCGGGACGGGCCGGGGTAGACGATCGCGCCGCCGGTGACGACCAGCGCCAGGCCCCGGTGCACCAGGCCGAGCGCCAGCGTGACGATGAACGAGTGCACCCGCGACAGCACCACGACCACGCCGTTGACCGTGCCGAGCAGGGCACCGGTCGCGACCGCCGCCGCGTACCCGGCGGGGACGCCGGCGCGCTCGGTGACGACCACCGCGACGATGGCGCTCACGGCGAGCACCGCGCCGGCCGACAGGTCGAACACGCCGCAGATCACGCACAGCGTCATGCCGCACGCCAGCAGCCCCACCACGACGGCCTGGTCGAGCAGGTTGACGAGGTTCCCCGGCGTCAGGAACGTGTCCGTGGCCAGCGAGAGCAGCACCACCAGGGCCGCGGCCCCGGCGAGGATGCCGTGGTCGCGGGTCATTCGTCGTATTCGCCGCGCACCTGGGCCAGCGCGTCCTTGGTGCCCATGGCCGTGCCGGGCGCGACGTCGGTCATCACGTTCGTGGCGGGCACGCTGCCGCCCCGCGCCTTGGCCAGGCCCAGCTCCGCGGCCTTGGCGCCGAGGGTCTTGACGGGCAGGTAGTACGCGGCGAACCAGCGGCCCTCCTGGACCGCCTCGACGGTCTGGCGGGAGGCGCCGTTGGCCACGTACAGGATGTCCTTGCCCCTGGCCACGGCCTCGGCGCCGAGCACGGCCTGCGAGGAGCCGATGACCACGTCGATGCCGGGGTCCTTCTGCAGGATGTCCTGCATGGCCTTGCGCCCGCTCTCCTGCGTGTAGCCGCCCTCGGCCCGGGCCTTGACCCGCACGCCGGGCGCGGCCTCCAGCACGCCGAGTGCCGCCCGGGTGCGGGCGTTGTCCAGGGGCAGCGCCTTCAGGCCCTCCAGGTAGGCGACCTCGCAGGGGCTCGTCTTCCTGCTCCGGCAGGCCTGGACCGCCAGCCTGCCGAGGCCCTCGCCGTTCAGCGTGGGCACGTCGACGAGCGTGATCGTGCCGTCCACCTGCGGCTCGGCGGTGTCGTACCGGGTGCCGACGGGGGTGAACTGCACGACGACCGTGATCCCCGCCCGCACGGCGGACTGGATCGCCGGCACCACGGCCGCCCCGTCGTTGGCCTGCACGACGAACACGTCGAACCGCTTGGCCGTCACCGCGTCCTGGAGCTGCTGCACCTGGGCCGGGGCGTCGAAGTTGGGGTCGAGGAACTCGGCCGTGGCGCCGCTGGCCCTGGCGTGCTCCTCGACCCCGGCGAACGTGGCCGCGGAGAAGGAGTTGGCCTTGGCGAAGCCGAAGAAGCCGATCCGGTTCGCCGTGCCGGACGGGGCCGGGGCGGTGGCGCCGCCCGGCCGTTCAGCGGGGTTGACGCAGCCGGCGGCGAGCAGGGCCACCAGGGCCAGAGCGGGTAAGGCAGTCCGTGGTGCGACCATCACGGTCTCCATTCGCGTCGTCGGTGACTCGCCCGGGACTGCTGGTGATCATAGAGCGACGGAGCGAGAGGAGACCAGAAAGATCACATGGGTTCGTTGCCCGGCTTCCACTTGATGCCGCATCCGAGCGAGGGGTTCTGCTGCTCGGGCACCTGCCCGCCGTCGAGCAGGGCGTCGATGGCGGGCCGCAGGGACGAGCCGGTCACCGGCACGTCGTTGCCCGGCCGCGCGCCGTCGAACTCGCCCCGGTAGACGAGCTGGAACTGGGAGTCGTACAGGAAGAAGTCGGGGGTGCAGGCCGCGCGGTAGGCCTTGGCGACGTCCTGCGTGTCGTCCAGCAGGTACGGGAAGGTGAACCCCGCCCGGGCGGCCTGCTCCGCGAGGTGTGTGGGGTCGTCGTCGGGGTAGTTCACGCTGTCGTTGCTGCAGATGGCGACGATCGACAACCTCGCCCCGTAGTCCCTCGCCAGGGCGCCGAGGCCGGATTCGATGTGCCGCACGTACGGGCAGTGGTTCGAGAGGAAGACCACGAGAGTGGCGGGAGAGCCCTTGAGATCTTCCAGCGATACGCTGCCGCCGTCGATGGCGGTCAGGTCGAACGCGGGCGCGGGAGTGCCGAGCGGAACCATGAACGAGTTGGCAGCCATGGCACCCATTGTCTCGTGAAAGGAGCCGATAGGCATGGGCGGTATCGCCGAGTTCAGAACCGTCGTGCTGGACTGTCCGGATCCCCAGGGGCTGGCCGGCTTCTACTCCCAGCTGCTGGGCTGGCCGATCGTCTCGGCCGAGGACGACTGGGTGGTGGTCAGCGACGGCGGCTCGCCCAAGCGGCTGGCCTTCCAGCTCGCTCCCGACCACCAGCCGCCCGTGTGGCCCAGCACCGACCGGCCGCAGCAGTTCCACCTCGACCTCACGGTGACGGACATGGACGAGGCCGAGCGGCAGGTGCTCAAGATCGGCGCTACCAAGCACGAGCACCAGCCCAGCGAGGAGGACAGCTTCCGGGTGTTCCTCGACCCGGCGGGGCACCCGTTCTGCCTCTGCCGGGACGTGTAGGGCTCCCGCTGCGGCGGCCCGGGCCGGGCGATAGGGGACTGCTCCCGGGCGGGCCGCCGCAACGGGTCATGCCACCGCGACGGCTACTCGTCGGCGGAGTCGTCGCCGGAGTCGTCGGCAGCCGGGGCCTGGCCGCCCGGCCGCGGCTCGGGGCCGGAGCCGAGGGCGCCGCCGACGGCGCCGATCGTGTGCGTGAGCCGCACGCCGGACCCGTCCCTGCGGCCGACCTCCTCCGGCAGCGGCACCGGCTTGCCCACCGCCGAGACGGCCTTGGCGGGCGCCGGACCGGCCCAGGCCAGCAGCAACTCGTCCTCGCCCTTCAGGAACCGCTGGGCCCGCACACCGCCCGTCGCGCGCCCCTTGGCGGGGAACTCGGCGTAGTCGGACACCTTGCCGCCGCCCACCTGCGTGCCGGGCAGCGCCGTGGAGGAGCCGGCGACGGTGACCACGTGCGCGGGACGCTCGGGATCGACCACCCCGAACCAGATCACCCTGGCCCCGCCGTCGAGCCGGATGCCCGCCATGCCGCCCGCCGGACGGCCCTGCGGCCGCACGAGAGAGGCGGGGTAGCGCAGGAGCTGCGCGTCGGAGGAGATGAACACCAGGTCGTGGGACTCGGACTCCAGCTCGACCGCGCCCACCACGCTGTCGCCGTCCTTCAACGTGATCACTTCGAAGTCGTCGCGGTTGGCCGGGTAGTCGGGCACCACCCGCTTGACCACGCCCTGCGCGGTGCCCAGCGCCAGGCCGGGCCCGTCGGGGTCGAGGGAGCCCAGGCCGACCACCTTCTCGTCGGGCTGCAGGGAGACGTACTCGGACACCGGATGCCCGCCTGACAACGACGGCGGGTTGGCCGACGGCGGCAGCGTGGGCAGGTCGACCACCTGCACCCGGAACAGCCGGCCGTGGGAGGTGACCACGCCGACCTCGCCGCGCACGGATGTTCGCACCACGCTGAGCAGCACGTCGTGCGCCGTGCGCTCGCCCTCGCCGGGCAGCGGCGTGGCGTCGGGGGTGCGGGCCAGCAGGCCGGTCGAGGAGAGCATGGCCAGGCACGGGTCGTCGGCCACCTGGAGGTCCACCACGGGCGTGCGGGTCACGCCGGGCGCCTCCAGCAGGACCGTGCGGCGCGGCGTGCCGTACTTCTTGGCCACGTCGGCCAGCTCGCCCGAGACGACCTGGCGGAGCTTGGCCTCGGAGGAGAGGATCTCGGTGAGCTTGGCGATCTCGTCGCTCAGCGTCTCCTTCTCGCGGTCGAGCTCCAGCTTGTCGTAGCGGGTCAGGCGGCGCAGCGGCGTGTCGAGGATGTAGGCGGCCTGGATGTCGGTCAGGTCGAAGACCTCCATCAGGCGGGTGCGCGCCTGGGCGGAGTCGTCGGAGGAACGGATGACCTGGATGACCTCGTCGATGTTGAGCAGCGCGATGATCAGGCCGTCGACCAGGTGCAGGCGCTCCTCGCGCTTGCGCCGGCGGAACTCCGACCTGCGGCGCACGACCTCCAGCCGGTGGTCGACGTAGACCTGCAGCATCTCGCGCAGCCCGAGGGTGCGCGGCTCGCCGTCGACCAGGGCGACGTTGTTGATGCCGAAGGTCTCCTCCATCGGCGTCAGCCGGTAGAGCTCCTCCAGCACGGCCTCGGGGATGAAGCCGTTCTTGATCTCGATGACCAGCCGCAGGCCCTTGTGCCGGTCGGTGAGGTCCTTCAGGTCGGCGATGCCCTGGAGCTTCTTGCTGGTCACCAGCTCCTTGATCTTGGTGACCACGCGCTCGGGGCCCACGTTGTAGGGCAGCTCGGTGACGATGATGCCCTTGCGCCGCGGCGTGATCTGCTCGACCACGCACTTGGCCCGCATGCGGAACGTGCCGCGCCCCGTCTCGTACGCGTCGCGCACGCCCTGCAGCCCGATGATCGAGCCGCCGGTCGGCAGGTCGGGCCCCGGCACGTACTTCATCAGCTCGTCGAGCGTCGCGTCGGGCTTCTTGATCAGGTGGCGGGCGGCGGCCACGACCTCGACGAGGTTGTGCGGCGCCATGTTGGTGGCCATGCCCACCGCGATGCCGCTGGTGCCGTTGACCAGGAGGTTGGGGAACGCCGACGGCATGACCGTGGGCTCGGTCTCCTGGCCGTCGTAGTTGGGCTTGAAGTCGACGGTGTCCTCGTCGAGCGACTCGACCATGAGCATGGCCGCCGGGGCCAGCCTGGCCTCGGTGTAACGCATGGCGGCGGGCAGGTCGTCGGGCGAGCCGAAGTTGCCGTGGCCGTCGACCAGCGGCAGCCGCATGGAGAACGGCTGCGCCAGGCGGACCAGCGCGTCGTAGATGGCGCTGTCGCCGTGGGGGTGCAGCTTGCCCATGACGTCGCCGACAACGCGGGACGACTTGACGTGCCCGCGGTCGGGGCGCAGGCCCATCTCGCTCATCGAGTACAGGATGCGCCGCTGCACGGGCTTGAGGCCGTCGCGCGCGTCGGGCAGGGCACGCTGATAGATCACTGAGTACGCGTACTCGAGGTAGCTCGCGCGCATCTCGGCGGAGACGTCGATGTCGACGATCCGCTCCTCGAAGTCCTCAGGCGGGGGTGCAGTCGTGCGTCGGGCCATCTTGTGCTGCGCGGCTGCCTCGGCCGTCGCGCCGAGGGGAAGCGCATCCTCCTTCTGTTCTCGTGCTGTAACCGTAGCCGTCAGCCCGCTTGCGAAGCGTCAGATCGGCGTGCGAGGCGTCGACGTAACCTGCCCCCGTCGCGGGGATCCGACGTGTGTGCCCCTGGAGATGATGGCACGAGCCGGGTCTTGCGTGGCATATCCAGGGCGACGCTCACGCCACGGTAACGATCTTTCCGCATGCGGTCGACAGGTGCGATGAGAACGTCTGCTTCGGCATCCTACTCGATTTATCGCAGATGTGTTCGAGCAACGGATCGATCGCCTTCCAGCGTCTTGACCAAGCAATTGCTTGGGTCTTACGTTCTGTCCGAGGGGTTCCCGCCTGTTCACCGGAGGTGTCATGATCGAGTTCCATCCCGTGACCAAGCACATCGGCGCCGAGGTCACCGGGGTCGATCTGCGCAAGCCGCTGTCGCAGGAAGAGGTCGCGACCCTGCGGGCGGGGTGGCTCAAGCACCTCGTGCTGTTCTTCCGCGACCAGCCCATCGACGACGAGCAGCACCTGCAGTTCGCCCTGAACTTCGGCACGCTCAACCATCCCGCCTTCAAGAAGGACTCCACCAGCCCCATCCACGTCCTCGACCAGACCTCCCCCAAGGGTGAGGGCGGGGACGAATGGCACAGCGACAACACCTTCGAGCCGACACCGCCCATGGGGTCGCTGCTGCGCTGCGTGCAACTGCCCAGCGTGGGCGGGGACACGTGCTGGGCGAACACGTACCTGGCGTACGAGACGCTGTCGAAGCCGATCCAGCGGCTGTGCGACGAGCTGACGGCCGTGCACGACATCACGATGTCGATGAAGAAGGCCATCGCCAAGGGCCACCCGTTCGACCTGGCGGAGATCCAGGCGAAGTGGCCGCCGGTGGAGCGGCCCGTGGTGCGCGTGCACGCCGAGACCGGCCGCAAGGCGCTCTTCGTCAACCGCGCCTCCACGACGCGGCTGGTGGGGCTGAGCGACCGGGAGAACGAGGCGCTGCTGCCGTACCTGATCGACCACATCCGGTCGCCTGAGTTCCAGCTCCGCCTGCGCTGGCGCCCCGGCACGCTGGCCTTCTGGGACAACCGCCCGACCCAGCACTACGCCGTCGCCGACTACACCGAACGCCGCCGCATGCACCGCGTCACGATCAACGCCTTCCCCGAGCACGCGGACAAGTGACCCTCCCCACGGCCAGGAAGACCCTCTGTTACGGCACGGCCAAAGGCACCGCCACCCGCCGCGCGGGGCTGAGGGCCTCCAGGAGAACGCCCGCTGAACCCGCACGTGGCCGGCCGCCGTCACGTGCGCCCGCTTGACCGTCGAGGTGGTTGAAGGGCGCCGTGCCCCGCCACGCCGCCCTTGAACCACCTCGACGGCCCACGTGGCGCGCGTCGCGGCGGCCCGCCCGTGAACCGGAGGAGCGTCTCCCTGGACAGGGGCCGGCCACGGGCGGCGGGTGGGGTGAGGGCGGCCTGCCGTAAGGGCTGGAAGTGGTTTTGAGGAGTGAAGAGAACAGCGCGTCTGGTAACAAGGGGGGCATGATTGATGCCCCCGATGCCGCGATGCTGCGGGAAGAGGCGGAAGAGCGCCTTCAGGCGCTCGCCGGCGACCACGCTCGCCTCCGTGACGACCAGTGGGCCGCCATAGAGGCGCTGGTGCTCGACCGGCGCAGGGTGCTGGTCGTGCAGCGGACCGGATGGGGCAAGTCGGCCGTCTACTTCGTGGCCACCGCCCTGCTGCGCGAGCTCGGCGAGGGCCCCACCGTCATCGTCTCCCCGCTGCTCGCGCTCATGCGCAACCAGATCGCCGCCGCCGAGCGCGCGGGTATCAGGGCCGTCACGATCAACTCCGCCAACCCCGAGGCGTGGGAGGAGATCTACGGCCAGGTCGCCGAGGGCATGGTGGACGTGCTGCTGGTCAGCCCGGAGCGGCTCAACAACCCCGACTTCCGCGACAACGTCCTGCCCGAGCTGGCCGAGAGCGCCGGGCTCGTGGTGGTCGACGAGGCCCACTGCATCTCCGACTGGGGCCACGACTTCAGGCCCGACTACCGCCGGCTGTCCACGCTGTTCGCGGAGCTGCCGCCGGGCATCCCCGTGCTGGCCACCACCGCCACCGCCAACGCGCGCGTCACCCGCGACGTGGCCGAGCAGATGCGCCTGCCGGCCGAGCTGCGGCCCGAGGGCGACGACACGCTGGTCCTGCGCGGGCCGCTGGAGCGCGAGAGCCTGCACCTGAGCGTCGTCCGCCTGCCCGGCGCCGAGCAGCGCCTGGCCTGGCTGGCCCAGACCCTGCGCGAGCTGCCCGGCTCCGGCATCGTCTACACCCTCACCGTGGCCGCCGCCCACGAGATCGCCGGCTACCTGCGCGAGCAGGGGCTGGAGGTGGCCGCCTACTCCGGGCAGACCGAGCAGTCCGAGCGGCTGGCCGCCGAGGAGGCGCTGCTCGGCAACAAGATCAAGGCGCTGGTGGCGACGAGCGCGCTCGGCATGGGCTTCGACAAGCCCGACCTGGGGTTCGTGGTGCACGTGGGCGCGCCGCAGTCGCCGGTCGCCTACTACCAGCAGGTCGGACGGGCCGGCCGCGGGGTCGAGCGGGCCGAGGTCATCCTGCTGCCCGGCACCGAGGACCGCGACATCTGGGCGTACTTCGCCTCGCTGGCCTTCCCGCCCGAGCCCGTCGTCCGCGCCACGCTGCAGACGCTGGAGGAGCGGGGCGTCATGTCCACCCCGGCCCTGGAGACGGCCGTCGACCTGAGCCGCAGCCGGCTGGAGATGATGCTCAAGGTCCTCGACGTGGACGGAGCCGTCCGCCGCGTCAAGGGCGGCTGGGAGGCCACCGGCGAGCCGTGGGCGTACGACGCCGAGCGCTACCAGCGCATCGCCGCCGAGCGCCGGGCCGAGCAGGAGGCCATGCTCGCCTACCTCACCACGACCGAGTGCCGCGAGCAGTTCCTGCGCAGGCACCTCGACGACGACACCGCCACGCCGTGCGGCCGCTGCGACAACTGCACGGGGCGGCACCGCTCGCCGGAGATCGGCGCGCAGGCCGTCGAGAGCGCGCGCGAGCGGCTGAGCAGGCCGGGCGTCGAGATCGAGGCCCGCAAGCAGTGGCCCACCGGCATGCCCGACCTGTCCGGGCGGATCAAGCCCGAACTGGGCGCCGAGCCCGGCAGGGCGCTCGGGCGGCTGACCGACATCGGGTGGGGCAACCGGCTGCGCGAGCTGTTCGCCGGGGAGGACGGGCCGGTGCCCGACGACCTGTTCGCCGCCGTGATCAAGGTGCTGGCCGCCTGGGACTGGCGCGAGCGGCCCGTCGCCGTGGTGAACGTGCCGTCCGCGTCGCGGCCCCTGCTGGTGCGCGGGTTCGCCGAGCGGCTGTCCCAGGTCGGGCGGCTGACGTACCTGGGCGAGCTGGGCTACCGGTCCGGCACGCCGGGCAAGCAGTTCAACAGCGCCAAGCGGGTGCAGGCCATCAGGGGCACCCTGGCCATGCCCAAGGAGCTGGGCGCCGCGATCGCCCAGTGCGGCGGACCGGTGTTGCTGGTGGACGACCGCGTGGACACCGGGTGGACGATGACGCTCGCCGCCGCCCAGGTCCGCCACGCCGGCGCGCCGGCCGTCCTGCCGCTGGCCCTGGCGGTCACGAGCTGACGGCGTCCACCCCCATGGTCACCAGGTCGTAGTCGCCGAACACCGGGCTGACGTGCAGGTTCGTCGCCGTGACGCCGCGCAGCAGCAACGCGCGGCGCCACGTCGTCGGAACCAGCACCGCCTCCTCGGCCACCCGCCGCTCCGCCTGCGCCCACAGCCCGGCCCTGGCCTTCGGGTCGGGCTCCGCGACCGCCCTGTCCAGGAGCTCGTCCACGGCGGGCAGCCGCACGGTGAGGTTGACCGACGGCTGGTCCTCCACGAGCTCCCTGCTGTCCACCAGGGCGGGCAGGTACGTGTAGGTGTCGGGCCAGTCGGGGGCCCATGCCTTGGCGATCAGCCCCACGCCCTTCTTCTTCAGGTTCGCGGGGACGCCCCCGAACTCCTTGTGGAACTTCTCCACCGGCGCGTGATCCAGCGTGACCTTGATGCCGACCTTGGCCAGGCTGTTCCGCACGGCCTCCGCGGCCTCCTTCTCGCCGGGGAGCTCGCGGTAGATGTAGGTGGTGCTGAAGCCGTCCGGCCGCCCGCACCGCGTCAGGGCCTCGCGGGCGCGGGCCTGGTCACCGCCCGGAGACAGGTCGGGGTCGCGGTAGTGCTCGCCGGGCAGGTCCGGTGGCACCAGTGACGTGGGCGCCTGGTCCGGCACCGCGCGGGAGGCGGTGGACACGGCCTCCAGTTCGAGCGCGCGGACCACGGCGCGGCGGCACTCCAGCTTGTCGAGCGGCGGCACCTGCGGGTTGATCCCCAGGGTGCGGACGGCCACCACGGGGGCGTCCGCGCGTGCCTTGAGCGCGGGGTCGGCGAGGATGCGCGCGTACGCGTCTTCCGGCAGGAAGCCGCCCATCTCGGTGTTGCCCGCCTCCAGCAGGCCGGTCACCTGGCCGGCGTCCATGCCGTAGGTGAACACGAAGCGGTCGGGGAGCGCCGTGCGGTTGGGGTCGGTGGCCGCGTCCCAGTGGGGGTTGCGGGCCAGCGCGACGTAGTCCTCCCTGGTGCTCTCGATCCGGTACGGCCCGGAGGACACCACGGCCGACTTGTAGTCCTGGCGCGTGTCGCGCGCCTTCGGCACCGGGATCGTCTCGGGCAACTGGACGACGTGGTCGAACGTGGCCAGCGGCTTGCGCAGGTGGAAGACGATCGTCCTGTCGTCCGGGGTCTCGATCGCCCGGTCGGTGTCGGCGTCCGGCGACTTGTAGGGGCCCTCGTAGTCGCCGGGGAGGTCGAGCAGGACGTCGAAGAACAACCCGCCCTGGGCGAAGCCGGGGTCCATGCTGCGCAGCACCGCGTACTTCACGTCCTGCGCGGTGATCGGCGTGCCGTCCTGATATTTCACGCCTTGTCGGAGCTTGTAGGTCCAGGTCTTGCCGCCGTCGCTCACCTGGCCGAGGCTCTCGGCCAGGTCAGGGACGATCTCCGTACCCGCCGGGCCCGGCGCGGGCTTGAACAACGTCAGCGAGCGGCCGTAGAGGCGCACCATGTTCCGCGAGTACGTCGAGAACATGTCCGCCGGATCGGTGGATTCCAGCAGGGACTGCGAGGACACGCGCACCGTGCCGCCCTTCTCGCGGGACGGGCGCACGACGGAGGCGAGCGCGCTGCCGTACCCGCCGGCGGCCGGGCTCGTCGCGGGGTTCCTGGCGAGGTCCGCGGCCGGGGTCGGCGTCGGGCTCCCGGCGCCGTTGAGCCGCACGACCGCCCAGGTCGCGAGCCCCACGACGAGCGCCGTAGCCGCCGCGCTCAGCGACACCAGCAACCTTCGCCCGCCCTTCGCCCGCGGCGCCGTCACCGCTCCCGGACCGGGCGAGTACGGCGCCGGCTCCCATCGGGCCCCCGCCGGCCCTCCCGGAGCAGGTGAGGACCCCGGCGATGCCCATCGGCCCCCCGGCCCGCCCGCGCCGCCGCCGGCACGCGGCGCGGGAACGGCAGGACCCGCCTGCGGCACGCCTGCCGGCCCCGAGGTGCGGATGAGCTCCTGCAGCAGCCGGTCGGCCGTGGGCCGCTGATGCGGGTCCTTGGACAGGGCAGCCCGCAGCAACGGCACGAGCGAGCCGGGCACCCCCGATAAGTCGGGCTCCCCGTTCATGATCCGATGCATCACCACCGGCAACGCCCCGAACCCGAACGGCCCCCGCCCCGTGGCCGCGAACACCATGGTCCCGGCCCACGCGAACACGTCACTGGCAGGCAGCGGCTCGCCCAGGAACTGCTCGGGCGCCATGAACGCGGGAGTGCCCACCACGCTCGTGCTCACGCTCTGGCTCACGTCCAGCGCCCGCGCGATCCCGAAGTCGATCACCCGCGGCCCGCCAGGCCCGAGCAGCACGTTGCCCGGCTTGAAGTCCCGGTGGATCACTCCGGCCCGGTGGATGGCGGCCAGCGCGGTGGCGGTGGACACGGCCAGCCGCACCAGCGCCGTCGCCTGCATGGGCCCCTCGGCGGTCACCTGCCGGTGCAGGGAGGGCCCGTCGACGTACTCGCCCACGATGTACGGCCGCCCATCGGCCTCACCCACGTCCAGCACCCGCGCCGTGCAGAACTCGGCCACCCGCCGCGCGGAGTCGGCCTCGCGCAGGAAGCGCCGCACGGCCCGCTCGTCCTCGGTGAACCTCGCGTGCAGCAGCTTGACGGCGACCTGCTCCCCGGACGGCGACAGCCCCAGGTAGACGCTGCCCTGCCCGCCCTCGCCGAGGAATCCGGTGAGCTCGTAGGAGGCGATGGAGGACGGATCACTCGAACGCAACGGGCGCACGCCGGCCATCGGGCTCCTCATCCACGCGCAGTCAGGGATCTTCCACCCTAATGCCGGCGAACGAGCCTAGAACGGCGGTCGCGCACCCAGATGCATGATCGCCTTGGCTGCCAGCCGGCAACCGGAGGACAGCGCCTCGGCCGGCGGCTTGCCCTCCAACCAGGCGGGCAGGAACCCGGCGCAGAACGCGTCACCCGCGCCCGTGCCGTCAACGATCTTGTCGACCGGGTCGGCGGCCACGTGCACCGGGTCGGGGCGGCCGTTGCTGAACCACAGCGCGCCCTCGGCGTTCATCTTGATCACGACCTGCGGGAACCACGCGGTCAGCACCTTGGCGGCGGCCTCGGCGTCGTCGCGGCCGGTCAGCACCTTCGCCTGGTCGACGTTGGCGAACAGCAGCTTGGCGCCGTTGGTCCACTCGAGGAACGGCTCGGCGCCGGTGCGCTCCAGCGGCGCCGAGGAGGCGCAGTCGACCGAGATCGACATCCCGGAGCGCCTGGCCATGTCGAGCGCCGCGAGCCCGGCGTCGCGCGAGCCCTCGTTGATCAGCGTGTAGCCCGACAGGTGCAGGTGCGCGCCCTGGCCGAACAGGTCGCGCGGCAGGTCCTCGGGAGACAGGGCGGCGTTCGCGCCGGGGTCGGAGAGCATCGTGCGCTCACCCTTGTGGGTGACCAGCACCACGCAGGTGCCGGTCGGCCGCTCGGGATCCATGACGAGCCGGGCGTCGACGCCGTAACCCATCAGCTCCATGTCGCGGTTGCGCCCCGTGATGTCGGCGCCCCTGCGGCCGATGAAGGCCACCTCGGCGCCTTCGACGGCCAGCCAGGAGGAGATGTTCGCCCCTGAGCCGCCGCCGTGCATGGTCACGATCGCCGGGGTGTCGCTCGCCCGGGCGAGCGCATAACGGGCGCGAGCGACCGCGTCGGTCATGAGATCGCCCACCACGACGACCCGCGTCATGATGCCACCACCTTGCTGCCTTCAGATCGAGCCTGACCACGGCTGAAACGCCACCGCAAAAGTAACAGCTTCCGGGCTGCCCGTGGGGCGTACCCCGGAGACCGGGCAGGAGTCGATGCACAAGCGTTGCCCAACAGGACCCCTGGTCTTGGCATATGGGATGCGGGTTTACAGTCGAGACTGTGGAGGCACAATATCCGGCTCACTGGGAGGCCGATGTCGTCCTGGCCGACGGCGGCACCGCGCACGTCCGCCCGATCAGGCCCGCCGACGCCGACCGCCTCCGTTCCTTCTACTCGAGGCTGTCCGACGAATCGATCTATTTCCGGTTCTTCGGGCCGCGCCCCCGGCTCTCCGACCGCGAGGTCGAGCGGTTCACGAACGTCGACTACGTCAACCGCGTCGCGCTGATCGCCACCATCGGCGCCGAGATGGTGGCCGTGATCCGCTACGACCGCACGGGGCCCGGCGAGGCCGAGGTCGCCTTCCTCGTCGAGGACGCGCACCAGGGCAGGGGAGTGGCCTCCGTGCTGCTGGAGCACCTGGCGGCCACGGCGCGCGAGCACGGCATCGAGCGGTTCGTCGCCGACGTGCTGCCCGCCAACATGCGCATGACGGGGCTGCTGCGGCAGGCCGGTTACACGGCCCAGAGCCAGTTCGAGGACGGCGTCGTCCGCATGACGCTCGACCTCACCCCCACCGACACCTCCACCGAGGTGACGATCGCCCGCGAGCACCGCGCCGAGTCCCGCTCGATCGCCAGGCTCCTCACCCCCGGCTCCGTCGCGGTGATCGGCGCCTCCCGCGAGCCGGGCGGCGTGGGCCAGACCGTGCTGCGCAACCTCCTGGCCGCCGACTTCACCGGCCCCGTCTACCCCGTGCACCGCGAGGTGCGGGCGGTGGCGGGCGTGCGGGCGTACCCGAGCGTGAGCGAGATCGACGGCGACGTCGATCTCGCCGTGGTCGCCGTGCCGGCCGAGGGCGTGCTCGACGTCGTCAAGGAGTGCGCGGAGAAGGGCGTGCACGGCCTGGTCGTGGTCTCCTCCGGCTTCGGCGAGACGGGCGATCAGGGCCGGGCCAGGCAGGACGAGCTGGCCCGCATCGCCCGCTCCTACGGCCTGCGCGTCGTGGGCCCCAACTGCCTCGGCATCGCCAACACCGACCCGGCCGTCAAGCTGAACGCCACCCTGGCCGCCACCGTGCCCGGCAGGGGGAGAGTGGGCTTCTTCAGCCAGTCGGGCGCGCTCGGCACCGCGCTCCTGCAGCGGGTGGCGCAGCGCGGCATGGGCATCTCGTCGTTCGTCTCCGCGGGCAACAGGGCCGACGTCTCGGGCAACGACCTGCTGCAGTACTGGGAGGAGGACGACTCCACCGAGGTCATCCTGCTCTACCTGGAGTCGCTCGGAAACCCGCGCAAGTTCACCCGGCTGGCCAGGCGCATCGCGCGCAGCAAGCCCGTCGTGGTGGTCAAGAGCGGCGGCACCCCCTCCGGGCACTCGGCCGAGGAGCTGGGGCTGCCCGACTCGGCGATCAGCTCGCTGTTCGAGCAGGCGGGCCTGATCAGGGTCGACGACCTCATCCAGCTCTTCGACGTGGGCCAGCTGCTCGCCTACCAGCCGCTGCCCGCGGGCCCGCGGGTCGCGCTCGTGACCAACTCCGACGCCCTCGGCCTGCTGGCCGCCCACGCCTGCCGCGCCGTCGGCCTGGAGCCGCGCGCCCCCGTCAACCTCGGCCCCGCCGCCGGCGCCGCCGAGTTCGGCCCCGCCCTCGCCGGCGAGCTGGCCTCGCCCGACGTCGACGCCGCCGTCGTCATCTACATGCCGCCCATCCCCGGACGCACCGAGGAGGTCGCCGGCGAGCTGCTGAAGGTGTCGAAGGACTCGGGCAAGCCGGTGCTGGCGACGTTCCGCGGCCATCTGGGCATGCATCCCGACCTGCGCGTGCCCGGCCCGTCGGCGCCCTCGCGCGGCTCCATCCCGTCGTACGCGGCGCCGGAGGAGGCCGTGCGGGCCCTGGCCCAGGTGGTCCGCTACGCCACGTGGCGGGCCCAGCCCTCGACACCGCCGCAGGAGCTCGACGGCATCGACACCGCGCGCGCCAGGACGCTCGTCCACGAGACGCTGTCCGGCAGCGCGCCCGACGCCGAGGCCGCACCGGCCGGGTTCGCCCAGGCCGGGCCGCCGGTCGAGATCGACGCCACCGAGCTGCTGTCCTGCTACGGCCTGACCGTCTGGCCCGCCGAGGTGGTGCGCTCGCGGGACGAGGCCGTGGCCGCCGCCGAGCGCCTCGGCTGGCCGGTGGTGGTCAAGGTGGCCGACCCGGGCGCCTCGCGCCGCGCCGGCACCGTGCGCCTGGGGCTGACGGGGCCGGAGATGGTGCGGCACGCCTACACCGAGTTCGCCGAGCTGTTCGGCGAGGGGGTGGAGCTGGCCGTCCAGCGGATGGCGCCGCAGCCCGCCGTGCCCACGGTCGTCGGCGTCATCGAGGATCCCGCGTTCGGGCCGGTCGTGTCGTTCGGGCTGGGCGAGGTGACCGCGCGCCTGCTGCAGGACCAGGGCTTCCGCCTGGCGCCGCTGACCCGCGAGGACGCCTCCGCCCTCGTGCGGACCGTACGCGCTGCGCCGCTGCTGTTCGGCGAGTACGGTTACCCGCCCGTGGCGGTGGACGCCCTGGAGGAGCTCCTCGTACGCGTCGGCCGCCTGGCCCACGACCTGCCCGAGGTGGCCCGGCTCGACCTGGACCAGGTGCTCGTGGGGGAGTCCGACGCCATGATCCTCGGCGCCCGCGCCATCCTGCGCACCCCGGCGGGCCCGCGCCTGGACGTCGGCCCCCGCAGGCTGTCCTGAGGCGTCGGGGCGGCCCGTGCCCGGGCTGTCGTGACGCGGGCCGTCCGCGGGGTGGGCGGCCCGTGCCCGGGTCTCCTCGGCACCGGCGGTCCAGGCCGGACGGACGCCTGGCCGGGCTCTGCCCTCAGCGGATCCGCCCTCAGCGAATGAAGTGACCCAAGTGCCCACTATTGACCAGACAGAAGACGTTATAGAGCGTTATGTCCGGCGGGTGAGTGCACTGCCCGGTCCTGGCAGGATGGAGCCATGAGGGAAACCCGAGTCTCAGCCGCGGGCCTGCGTGAAGCGATCGAGCGCAGCGGCTACTATCCCGACCTCGTCACCGATGCGGTCGAATCCGCGCTGGGCAAGGAGGCCGTGACCGCGTTCGTGGTCCACCACGAGGCGACCTTCGATCCCGCGATGGAGGTTCGCCGTCACGTCACCGTCCTGGTGCTGTCGGCGACGCGGCTGCTGGTCTGCCACACCGACGAGCACCCGGCGGTCGAGGGCGTCTCGGCGTCCCACGCCTCCACCACCACCGAGGCGGTCAGGCTGAGCCGCGTCCAGTCGGTCGCCGTCACCCGCGTCGTGCCCGACCCCGCCTCGTACGTGCCGGGCGTCCCTCCCACGGAGGTGACGCTCACGATCGGCTGGGGCGCCATCTCGCACGTGGACCTGGAGCCGGCGACGTGCGGCGACGAGAACTGCGAGGCCGACCACGGCTACACGGGCGCCATCACGGCCGACGACCTGTCGCTGCGGGTCAGCGAGGCCGCCGACGGCCCGGAAGCGGTCACCCACGTCCTCGCCTTCGCCAAGGCCCTCTCCGAGGCCACCGCCCGCGCCACGGCCTGAGCCGTGTGACGGCCTGATCCGCGCCACCTCCTGCACCCGGCCCGCTCCGGCCTGGCGGCTCATGCGGCGCACGGTGCCGGGTACGACGGCCGGCACTGCGGTGAGCGCGACCACCGGTGCCGAGCATGGTGACAGGCAGCAGGCGACAGGTGACTGCGGGGCGTGACGACCGGTGCTCGGAGCAGCCTGCGTCTACGACCGCGCCGCGCACGAAGCGGCATGGTGCGGAAGCGTTGTGTCGTAGGGAAGCGGCGCCGTGGCGGCATGAGCGGTGCGGCGGGCGGCGGTACCGACCGGGCACGGCCGGGTGGTGGTGCCGACTGGGTGGTGGTGCCGGCTGGGCGGTGGGCGCATGCCGATCGGGCGAGAACAGCACGAGGCCGGAGATCCCCCTGGGACTACACTGAGGGGCATGCTGGTGCCGGGATACGGCGGTGGGTCGCTGGCGGATGTGCCGCGGTCGCTGCTGGCCGCCCTCGGCCTGCGCGAGCCCAACGCGCTGGCCCTCGACCCCGCCGACCGCGTCTGCCTGTTCGTGGTCGACGGCCTGGGCGCCGACCTGCTGCGCGCGCACCCCGAGGCCGCACCGTTCCTGTCCGGCCTGACCGGCCGGACGCTCACCGCGGGTTTCCCCGCCACCACCGTCACGAGCCTGTGCACGCTGGGCACGGGCCTGACGCCGGGCGAGCACGGCATGGTCGGGCTGATGCTGGCCGTACCGGGCACCGGGCACCTGTTCAACTGCCTGCGCTGGACGCTCCCCGACGGCCTGACGATGGACCCCGACGAGTGGCAGCCCGCCGCGACCGTCTACCAGCGCGCCGCCGAGGCCGGGGTCGAGCCCGTCTACGTGGGGCCCGCCGAGTTCGAGGGCAGCGGCCTGACCAGGGCCGTCTACCGCGGCGTGCGGTACGTGGCCGCCGACTCCGTGGACGACCGCGTGGCCCGCGTCCACGAGACGCTGCGCGAGCGGCGTCCCGCGTACGTGACCGTCTACTACGGCGACCTCGACGCGGCCGGCCACATGGTGGGCTGGGGCAGCGACGAGTGGCTGCGCCAGCTCGGCATCGTCGACGACATGGCGCAGCGGCTGGCCGAGGGGCTGCCGCCCGGCTCGGCCCTGTACGTCACCGCGGACCACGGCATGGTCAACGCCACCGAGAAGCTCGACGCCGAGACCGTCCCCGAGCTGACCGAAGGGGTGGCGCTGCTCGGCGGTGAGGCCAGGGCCAGGCACGTGTACGCCCGCCCGGGAGCCGCGAAGCAGGTGCTGGAGGCGTGGCGCGAGACCCTGCGCGGCAAGGCGTGGGTGGTGTCGAGGCAGGAGGCGGTCGAGTCGGGCTGGTTCGGCCCCCGCGTCGCCGACGCGTGGCTCGCACGCATCGGCGACGTCGTGGCCGTCCCGCACACCGACCTGGCCATCACCGCCCCGTCGACGCACCGCATCGAGGCACTGTTCACCGGTTACCACGGCTCGCTCACGGCGGCCGAGCAGCACGTCCCGCTTCTGGAGGTTCAGTCGTGACCAGCCCGTTGATCACCCCTGCCGAGCTGGCCGCCCTCGACGGCCCGACCGTGCTCGACGTGCGCTGGCGGCTCGGCGGCCCGCCCGGGCTGGACCTCTACCGCGAGGGCCACATCGAGGGCGCCGCCTACTGCGACCTCGACGCCGACCTCGCTGCCCCGCCCGCTGGCGGCGGGCGGCACCCGCTGCCGGAGGCGGGGGCGTTCCAGAGCGCCATGCGACGGCTGGGCGTCTCCGGCGGGCGGCCGGTGGTCGTCTACGACGACGCCGGCGCCACCAGCGCCGCCAGGGCCTGGTGGACGCTGCGCTACTTCGGCCACCAGGACGTGCGCGTCCTCGACGGCGGCCTGCCCGCCTGGATCGAGGCAGGCCTGCCGACCACGAAGGAGGTCCCGCAGCCCGCGGAGGGCGACTTCACCGCGCGGCCGGGCGGGATGCCCGCGCTGACGGCCGACGAGGCGGCGGCGCTGGCCGGGCAGGGCGTGCTGCTGGACGCCCGGGCGGGGGAGCGCTACCGGGGCGAGGTGGAGCCGATCGATCCGGTGGCCGGGCACGTCCCCGGCGCGGTCAGCGCACCCACGACCGAGAACCTCGCCCCCGACGGCCGGTTCCTCGCCGCGGACGCGCTGCGTGCCCGCTTCGCCGGCCTGGGCGTGCGGGAAGGGGTGGCGACCGGCGCGTACTGCGGTTCCGGGGTGACGGCCGCACACGAGGTGCTGGCCCTGGAGGTGGCGGGCCTGCCCGCCTCCCTGTACGTGGGCTCCTGGTCCGACTGGGTCTCCGACACCTCGCGCCCGATCGCTACAGGTCCCTAGAAGCCTTCCATCCGTTGGGGGATGCGGAAGCCTTCCCTCCCTTACGGCAAGCCAACGTCCCCCACCCGCCGCACGTGGCGGACCCCTGTCCAGGGAGACGCTCCTCCGGTTCACGGGCGGGCCGCCGCGACGCGCGCCACGTGGGCCGTAGGCGTGGCGAGGCGCGGGCCGTGCGCGTGGTGGATTCAGCAGAACGGCTGGTCGCCGGCGCCGAAGCAGACGAAGCCCGTTTCGTCCGTCTTCGCCGCCGCGCAAGCCAGCGCCGCGTCCGGCGGCTGCCCCGCCGCCAGCAGTTCGTGGAACGTGCTCATCACCGCCCGCGCCATCTCGTCCTCCACCGGCACCATCCCCGCGACCACGCACGCCGCCCCCTTGGCCAGGAACGTCCCCGGCAGCCCCAGCGGCGCCCCATCCACCGGCGCGCGCGACATCCCGGAGTTGCACGCCGACAGCACCACCAGCCCGGCCGAGCGCGAGACGTCCAGCAGGTCGTAGGCCATCAGCTGCCCGTCCTCCAGCGTGATCCCGGACACCAGCGGGCTGCGCGCGTGGAACGTCCCGTGTGCGGCCAGGTGCACGATGTCGGCCGTGGCGAGCGCCTCCAGCACCGGCTCGACGCGCCCGGGCACCTGCCGCCCGCCGGGATGGCAGGCCAGCACGTGCGCCACCTCGGAGTGGGCGTGCGTCAGCGAGGGCCCGGCCGCGGCCACCACCCGCGGCGGGCCGCCGGAGCGCGAGCCGCGGGCGGTGCGGGCCCGCAGCCAGGCGGCCGCGCCGGCCGCCACGCTGACCGGCCGCGCCCGCAGGGACGGCAGCGCGCCCCACGGCACCGTGTGCAGCGCCCCCACCGGCACCACGACCAGCGGCCGGTCGGACAGCTCGGCGGCCAGCGGCCGCAGCACCAGCCGTTCGAGCTCGGCGGCGGCGGCCTCGACGTCGTGCCGGCGGCGCAGCGCGTACCGCAGGCGCACGATGGCGTCCATGACCTGCCGGAGGCTGCCCAGCCGCCGCAGCAACACGCGCTCCTCGCTCAGCAGCACGGCCAGCAGCGTGTCCCGGTCGGCCACGTACTCGATCAGCGCGCCCCGCCCCAGCTCGGCGCGGATGCGGTCGGGGTCCACCAGCGCGCACGCGTGCGCGGGAGCCGCCACGGCCCGCCACCGCTCCGCCCACTCGAACACCTCCTTGGGGCACCCGTCGCGCACCGCCAGCTCCAGCCCGTAGGCCGCCAGCCGCTCCCCGGCCCTGGCGGCGTGGGCACGCAGCGACGGGTCCTCGAACGCCTCCACCCGCCCGCTCACCTCCGCCAGCCCGTCGCGGACGGCGCGGAAGGCCCCGGGGACGTCCTCCTGCAGCGCCGCCTGCAGGGCGAGCGCGTGCTGGCGCACCGGCACCGGGATCTGCGACGCCTGCGCGAGCTGCCTGGCCTGCGGCTCGGAGGCCAGCGAGGTCAGCCTGGTGCCGGCGGGCATCCACCGCTCGCGCCGCTCGGCGTGCCGGGTGAGCCTGGCGAGCTGGGCGGAGGCGGTCGGGTGGTCGTCCACGGCGAGCGCCGCCTCGGCCGCCGCCAGCCGCAGCGCCGCCGCCCCCGCCCGGTGGGTGAACCCGTCCTCCAGCTCGTCGGCGCACGCGATCAGCTCCGCGACCAGCTCGGGCGTGACGGGTTCCAGCGCCAGCCGCGAGCGCAGGACGACCTCCCTGGCCAGCGGCAGCCACGACGTCCTGTCCTGCGCGGCCAGCTCGGCCGCCGCCTGCTCGGCGACCTGCCTGGCCCGGTGCGGGTCCCCGGTCAGCAGCTCCACCTGGGCCAGCTTCAGCCGCGCCTCGGCCAGCGCGGTGTATGAGGCCGACGCCTCCAGGTCCGGTACGGCCATGCGCAGCATCGTCCCCGCCTCGCCGGGCATCTGCGCCGCCAGCAGGGCGCCGGCGAAGTCGGCCCGCATCGCGGCCAGCCGCTCGGGGAAGCCGAACAGGGTCTCCTCGGCATCGCGGTAGTGGCGGAACGCTCCGGCGATGTCCCCGCGGCGGACCGCGAGAAAGGGCAGGTTGGCGGCGGCCAGGCGCGCCAGGTGCCACAGCCCGGCGTACTGGGAGATCTGCAGGCACGCGGTGAGGTCGCGCATGGCGGCGTCCCAGTCGCAGCGGTAGGCGTGGATGAGCCCGCGGTTGAGCAGGCCGCCGGCCAGGAACCTGCGGTCGTCGATGCTGCCCGGCGCGGTCACCAGGGCCAGCAGCGCCCGGTCGCAGGAGGCGATGGCCTCCTGGTGGCGGCCGAGGTGGGCCAGGGCGACCGCACGCTGGGTGTCGAGCTTGGCGCGGTCGAGCGGGCACAGGTAGGCCCAGGCCAGGGCCGCCACACGCAGGGCCTGGAGCGGGTGGCCGCGTTCGGTGCGCACGGTGACGAGGGAGAGCCGGACCTGGGCGGTACGCGCGGCAGGGGCGCCGCGGACGGCGAGGGCCTCGCGCAGGTGCAGCTCGGCCTTCTCGAGGTCGCCCAGCTCGCGCCAGGCCAGCGCCATCGTCCGCAGCCCCATGACCTCGGCCTCCGGGCAGTGGTCGCGGCGCGCGGACTCGACGATCACGCGGCCGGCGCGCAGGGCCTGGTCGGGGTCGACCAGGGCACGCATCAAGGCGGCCTCGGCCGCCCTGACGAGCGGGTGGAGGTCGTCTGACGGGCCCTGCCCGTCGGCTGTCGCACTCATGGCCGGCCTCGATCGAAGACGGCCGGGAGCGGGCGCGACCCTCCCGGCCGGGACAGTGGCGGATCAGTGGCGGGTCAGGGGCGGATGCGCACCCAGGTGGTCTGGATGGGCGCGTGGCCGGGCCGGTGGCACACCACGCTGAGCCAGCCGGGTGGCAGGCCGGTGGCGACGAAGTGACCGGTGTGCGCGATGCGTCTGGTCAGGGTCAGGTGCGGGGATCTCACATCGACGAGGGCGCCCTCCCCTGGATAGGGGGAGATGTGCCCCGCGACATCGATGAGCCCGTCGCCCTCCGTCACCTCCAGGTCGAAGGTGAGGCCCGCCGCGACGAAGCGCACCAGGTGCGAGCTGTCGTCGGCGCGCACGCTCCGGATCGTGGCGGCCTCGTGGGCGGCGGTCACCGCCTGGGGGATCCGCAGCCGCCAGGCGTCACGTGCGGCGGCGGACACCTGGCTGGGGATCGGGTCGTTCCCGGAGGCCAGCCGGAGGGCCGCCAGGAAGTATTCGTCGTTGATCATTGCGCTGTCTCCTGTAGCGAGATCAGAGTGCGCAGTTTTTCCAGGCAGCGCGCCTTGGTCGGCCCGACGCTGCCCGTGGGCATCCCCATCCGCGAGGCCACCTGCTGGTTCCCCAGATCGATCGCGACCAGCTGGAGCAGCGTGCGGCAGGGCTCGTTCAGGGTGGAGACCGTCTTCCAGAGCAGGTGCCGGTCGTCGGCCTCCAGGACGACGGCCGCGGGGTCGAGCTCGCTGATCGCCTCCGTGGAGGAGATCACCGGCAGCTCCTTGCGCCGGAGCAGGAGGGCCTCGCGGCGCACGGTCGTCATGAGCCAGCCACCCACTGCCGCCGGGTCCCTGATGCTCCGGAGATTCTGCAGCAGGCGCAGCCAGGTGCCCTGGACCGCGTCGGCCGCATCGGCTGGGCTCAGGCCGCACGCGCGGGCCACGGCCCACATGCGCGGCCCGAACCTCGATTCGAGCTCGTCCCAGGCCGACCGATCGCCGTCGTCGGCGGCGGCGAGCAGCTCCGCCGGATCGCGCATACGGCCTCCTTTCGCCGGCACGAAGAGGAGATCATTCCTCCTCGTGATTGTCCGGGGACTGAGCGTAAACTCTACAGACTCGCCGGGAAGAGAACCCCCAGATCGGGAATTTGCGGGGTCTCCTCGGAGTCAAGGAGGCTCCTGATCCACTTCTTGGCCGGCTCGTGCCTGGCCGCGTCGGCGATGGCGCCGGACACCAGCGCGGTGGCGAACGACGTGCCGCTCCACGCCGCGTACCCGCCGTACTCGCCGGTGTCGAGATAGCTGCTCGTCAGCCAGTCGCCGCGGGCGCACGCGTCGACCCACGTGCCGTAGCCGGAGTAGGGGGCCCTGCGCTGCTGGGTGGAGTCCACTGCCGCCACGCCGACCACGAACGGCAGCGCGGCGGGCCAGAACGGCCGGTCGGAGCCGGTGTTGCCGGCGCAGGCCACCGTCACGGTGTCGGCCAGCGCGCCGAGGGCGTCCGACAGCAGGGGTGGCGGCCGGTCGTCGAAGGTGTGGCAGCCGAAGGACAGGTTGAGCACCTGCGGGGGCCGCTCCCGCATGCGGTGGAGCACGCGCACGACGGAGGCCTCGTCGGCCAGGCCGTCACCGTCGAGCACCCGGTGCACGCGCAGCCGCACGCCGGGCGCCCGGCGCGTCAGCAGGCCCGCGATGAACGTGCCGTGACCCGCCTGCGAGCCCTCGGTGGCGTCGGCGTCCTCCGGGCCGACCCGGGCGTACCAGTCGCTGCCCGACCACCAGGGGTGCTTGGCGACGCCGGTGTCGAGCAGGCCCACCACCACGTCGGACCGGGCCCGGCCCGCCTTGTGGGAGACCGGCGGGGCCGGGAAGGGCCTGGACGCGGGGCCGCCGAAGAACAGGGGCTGCCCGCGCAGCACGTGGTTGGGCGAGGCCCGCAGGCCCTGAGCGCGCAGCTCGACGGTGAGCTCGCAGGGGTCGACGCCGGGCGCCAGGTGCACGACGCAGACGCCGTCGGCCTCCGAGACCGCCTGGGTCCAGCGCGACACGGCGGCGAGCGCGGTCCGGTCGGCCAGCAGCTGACCTGGCCGGATGAACGCCTCGCCGACAGATTGCAGTTCCATGGGCGGGTATGTTTCCCCTGTGGGACCGCCGTCACCCGCCACTCACGCACCAACTTGGTATGGCCCCCCTCTGGTGTCAGGTAGCGACCGACGGTAGTCTCTCCCTAGTCACTTGTGATCATCCCGGGGCGAGGCCGTTGGGGAAGGCGCACCTCGTACCGAAACGGGAGGTCCGGTGTCTGCTCGTGGCGTCCTTTACGTCCACTCGGCTCAGCCCGCGCTGTGCCCTCACATCGAATGGGCAGTCGCGGGTGTCCTTGGCGTGCCCGTAGATCTGACGTGGACTCCGCAACCCGCCGCGCCCAACGTCGTGCGCGCGCAGGCGGAGTGGGAGGGCCGGCCGGGCATCGCGGCGGCCATCGCCTCCTCGCTCATGGGCTGGCAGCGCCTCAGGTTCGAGATCACCGAGGACGCCTCGCCAGGCGTGGACGGCTCCCGGCATGCCTACACGCCGACGCTCGGCGCCTTCACGGCGGTCATCGGCGTTGCCGGTGACATCATGATCCCCGAGGACCGGCTGCGCGCCGCGATGATGATGGCTGCCCAGGGGCGGTGCGTGCTGG
Source organism: Nonomuraea sp. NPDC050202 (assembly GCF_040656115.1). Classification (NCBI taxonomy): domain Bacteria; kingdom Bacillati; phylum Actinomycetota; class Actinomycetes; order Streptosporangiales; family Streptosporangiaceae; genus Nonomuraea; species Nonomuraea sp. NPDC050202. The sequence continues at coordinate 240,004 of NZ_JBFALF010000002.1, forward strand.
AGGAAGAGCTGGACAAGATGCTCGGCAAGCCGTGGGACGAGGAGCTGGAGCCGTTCAGGTACGCCGGCGACGGCGCGCCGGTGCGGTGGCTGCACGCGGCCGTCTAGGGACGGCCGGAAGGATGAGACGCTCCGCTCGCCGACCTCCGCGAGCCGCTGAACAAGATCGCTACAACGGGATGTTGCCGTGGGCGCCCCGGGCCGGGGTGGCGTGGGCCAGGACCCTGGCGATGGCGCCGCGGGTCTCCTCCGGCTTGATGACCTCGTCGATGACGCCCAGTTCCTGAGCTCTGGCCAGCCCGCCGGCGAGCTTCTCGTGCTCCTGCGTGAGCCGTAGCTCCAGCTCGGCCCGCTCCTCCTCCGGTGCCGCGGCCAGCTCGCGCCGCTTGAGCACGCGGACCGCGGCCACCGCGCCCATGACCGCCACCTCGGCGGTCGGCCAGGCGAAGACCTTGGTCGCGCCGAGCGAGCGGGAGTTCATCGCGACGTACGCCCCGCCGTACGCCTTGCGCGTCACCAGCGTGACCCGCGGCACGGACGCCTCGGCGAAGGCGTGCAGCAGCTTGGCACCGCGCCGGACCCACGCCGCCGTGCTCCTGCCCGACGCCCGGCAGGTAACCGGGAACGTCCACGAGGACAACCAACGGCACCCCGAAAGCGTCACACATACGTACGAAGCGGGCGGCTTTCTCGGCGGACGTGGCGTCGAGGCAGCCGGCGAGCCGCAGCGGGTTGTTGGCGATCACGCCGATCGTGCGGCCGCCCAGGCGGCCGAGCGACGTGACGATGTTCGGCGCCCACTTGGGGTGCAGCTCGACACCGGGCTCGTCGAGCAGGCCGCTGACCAGCGGCTTGACATCGTATGCCTGCCGTGCGGCTCGGGGCCGCCCAGGGCCGCGCTGTCGACGCTCTCGCCGGTGACGCTGCGGACCACGTCGGGGCCGGTGACGAAGATGCGGCCGGAGCCGGCCAGGACGACCAGGTCGGTGAGTGCCGGGCCGTAGGCGGCGCCACCGGCGGCCGGCCCGACGACCACGGAGATCTGCGGCACGACGCCGGACGCCTTGGTCATGGCGGCGAAGACCCGGCCGACGGCGTGCAGCGACTCGACGCCTTCGGCGAGTCGCGCACCGCCGGAGTGCCAGATCCCGATGATCGGCACCCGTTCGCGGACGGCCACGTCGTAGGCGTGCACGATGTGCTCGCACCCCTCGCCGCCCATGGCGCCGCCCTGGACGCGGGCGTCGCTGCAGAAGGCGACGACGGGCACGCCCTCGACGCGGCCCATGGCGGCCAGGACGCCGCTGGTGCCCTCCGGGGTGATCAGCTTCGGCGAGCCTCGTCGAGCAGCGCCTCCAGCCGGACGATGGGATCGCGCGGATCGGCGGGCTCCTGCTCGGAGCCCTCGCTCACCACCCCGTCGAGCAGGGTCATTCAGGCTCCCTTGAACACGACCGTCACGTTGTGGCCGCCGAAGCCGAACGAGTTGTTGACCGCGGCGATGTCGCCCTCGGGCAGCGTGCGGTTCTCGCCGTAGACGAGGTCCACCTCGATGCCGTCGTCGACGTTGTCGAGATTGATCGTGCGGGGGACGATGCGCTCCTGCAGCGCCTTGATGGTGAAGACGGACTCGATGCCGCCGGCGCCGCCGAGCAGGTGGCCGGTCATGGACTTGGTCGAGGTCACCAGCGGGTGGGTGCCGATGGCCTTGGCCACCGCGGCCACCTCGCCGACGTCACCCGACGGGGTCGAGGTGGCGTGCGCGTTGACGTGCTTGACGTCGAGCCCGGTGATGCCGGCGTCGGTGAGCGCCTGCGTCATCGCCATGATCTGGCCCCGGCCCTCGGGCTCGGGCTGGGTGATGTGGTGGGCGTCGGCGGAGTAGCCGATGCCCGCGCAGTACGCGTAGATCCGCGCGCCGCGCGCCCTGGCGTGCTCCTCCGACTCCAGCACGACGACGCCGGCGCCCTCGCCGAGCACGAACCCGTCGCGGTCGCGGTCCCAGGGGCGGGAGGCGCCCTGGGGGTCGTCGTTGCGCTGGGACATGGCCCTCGCCGCGGCGAAGGCGGCCATGTTGAGGCCGTGGATGGCGGCCTCGGTGCCGCCGGCCACCACCACGTCGGCGCGGCCGGCCCTGATCATGTCCATCGCGTAGCCGATGGCCTCGGCGCCGGACGCGCACGCCGACACCGTGGCGTGCACGCCCGCCTGTGCGCCCAGATCGAGGCCGATCCAGGCGGCGGGGCCGTTGGGCATGAGCATCGGCACGGTGAAGGGCGACAGCCGGTTCCAGCCGCGCTCCTTCCACGTGTCGTACGCGCTGAGCGTGGTCGAGATGCCGCCGATGCCGCTGGAGACCACCACGCCGAGCCGCTCGGGCGCCACCTCGGGCGTGCCCGCGTCCTGCCAGGCCTCCCTGGCGGCGACCAGGGCGAACTGCTCGCTGCGGTCGAGGCGGCGGGACTCGGGCCTGGGCAGGACGTCCGTGGGATCGACCGCCGCCGTCCCCGCGAACTTCACGGGGACGGCGTCGATCCAGTCCGTGGTGAGGGTCTCGATACCCGACTGACCGGCGAGGAGAGCCGTCCAGGTCGAGGTGACGTCTCCACCGACGGGCGTCGTCGCGCCAAGGCCGGTGACGACGACACGTACCCGGTTCGCACTCACGTTTTCGCGCTCCTTACTGATCAGTGCGGGTGTGGATCTCTTCTACGTCTCAGTTCTGGATGAAGTTGAGGACGTCCTTGACCGTCTTCAGGTTCTTGAGCTGGTCGTCGGGGATCTCGACGCCGAACTCGTCCTGGGCGGCCACGGCGATCTCGACCATGGACAGGGAGTCGATGTCGAGGTCGTCCACGAAGCTCTTCTCCGGGGTGACCTCGGACGCCGGGATGCCCGTGATCTCGTTGATGATCTTGCCGAGGCCCTGGAGGATGTCCTGCTCGGTGGCAGCCATGTCGCTGGTTCTCCTTCTGGTGTTTCAGGGTTTCTGTGCGAGCGGTGCCGCACAAGCTTGTAGGACGGATCGGATCCTACGGGGAGTCCCGTCCGGGACTGCCACCAGGACCGATCGAAGCACTTAGGGAATCTCGATCACTTGGCCCGCGTACGTCAGGCCCGCGCCGAAGCCGAGCATCAGCGCCAGGTCTCCGGACCGGACCTCGCCGCGCTCCAGCATGCGCGAGAGCGCCAGCGGGATCGAGGCGGCCGAGGTGTTGCCGGCGTTGACGATGTCGCGGGCGATGACGGCCTTCTCGGCGCCCAGCTTGCGGGCGATGGCCTCGATGATGCGCAGGTTGGCCTGGTGCGGCACGAACGCGGCCAGCTCCGACGGGTCCACGCCCGCGCGGGAGCAGGCCTCGAGCGCCACCGGCGCCAGGGCGGTGGTGGCCCAGCGGAAGACCGTCTGGCCCTCCTGGTGGAGGAAGTGGTCGCGATCCTTGATGGCGATCGCGTCGGCCTTGTCACCGGCACTGCCCCACACCACGGGGCCGATGCCGGGCGTCTCGGACGGGCCGACCACGGCCGCGCCGGCCCCGTCGGCGAAGATCACGGCGGTGGACCTGTCGGTCCAGTCGACCCACTGCGACAGCTTCTCCGAGCCGATGACCAGCACGTTGCGTGCCGACCCCGCGCGTACGGCGGCGCTGGCGGTGCCGAGCGCGTAGCAGAACCCGGCACAGGCGGCGTTGACGTCGAACGCGCCGGGCGCCTTGATGCCGAGGCGGTGAGCCACGACGGCGGAGGCGTTGGGGATCTGGGTCTCGAGCGTGCAGGTGGCCACGATGACCAGGTCGACGTCGTCGGGGGACAGGCCGCTGGCGGCCAGCGCCTTGCCGCCGGCGATGGTGGCCATGTCCTCGACCGACTCGCCGTCCGGGGCGACCCTGCGCTCCTTGATGCCGACCCGGGACTGGATCCACTCGTCGTTGGTGTCCATGGTCTTGGCCAGGTCGTCATTGGTGACGACGTTGGACGGCTGGTAGTGGCCGAGGGCCAGCACCCTGCCGCCTGGGGCGATGTCGGGGATCCTCACTTGATCAGCTCCCTGGCCGCGTCGAGGTCGTCTGGGGTCTTCAGCGCCACGGTCTGCACGCCGCGCAGGCCGCGCTTGGCGAGGCCCGTCAGCGTGCCGCCGGGCAGCAACTCGATCATCTTGGTGACGCCGAGCCCGGCCATGGTCTCCATGCAGGCGTCCCATCTGACGGGGTTGCTGACCTGGTTGACCAGTCTCTGGAGGAACTCGGCGCCGGTCGCGACCGCCTGCCCGTCGGAGTTGGACAGCAGGGTGATCCTGGGGTCGGCGGGTACGACGTTCCAGGCGGCTTCGCGCAGGCTCTCGACGGCCGGGGCCATGTGGTGGGTGTGGAAGGCCCCCGCGACCGAGAGCGGGATGAGGCGGGCGCGGGCCGGCGCGTCGTCCTTGAACGCGGCCAGCTGCTCCAGGGTGCCGCCGGCCACGATCTGGCCGGCGCCGTTGATGTTGGCGGGGGTGAGCCCGTGCTTGTCGATGCCGGCCAGCACCTCCTCCGCGACGCCGCCGAGCACGGCGGTCATGCCGGTCTCGGTGACGGCCGCGGCCTTGGCCATGGCCTGGGCCCGCTCGCGTACCAGGCGGAGCGCCTGCTCGGGGGTGAGCACCCCGGCCAGCGCGGCGGCGGCGAACTCGCCGACGCTGTGACCGGCCAGCAGGTCGGGGGTCGCGCCGAGCGCCTCGGCGGCGGCCAGCGCGGCGGCCACGAGCAGGGGTTGCGCGACGGCGGTGTCGCGGATCTCGTCGGCCCCCGCGGTGGTGCCGTAGGCGACCAGGTCGATCCCCGCCACCTCCGACCAGGAGCCCAGCCTGTCGGCCAGACCGGGCAGCTCAAGCCATGGGGTCAGGAAGCCCGGCGTTTGGGCACCTTGGCCCGGGGCGACGAGTACAAGCACAAAAACCACCTTGCCCTGTAGAACTTCGACACGCGGATGGAGATCCGTACGAACTTTGTCCGGGGTGATTTGTAGGAACCCTACAGTGGGGATTTCCGTGGCATTACGTTAGAGCCCGCCACGTTTCGGCGCTTTCCGACAGCCTGCCCAGGATCAGGCCCACCTGCAGCGTGAAGGCGGACCTGCCCTCGGTGGGCTGGTAGCCGGTCAGCTCGGTGATCTTCTTCAGCCGGTAGCGCACGGTGTTGGGGTGCACGAACAGCAGCCGCGCCGTCGCCTCCAGCGACGTGCCCTGCTCCAGGTACGTCGCGAGCGTGTCGAGCAACGGGGTGCCGGCGAGCGGCAGGTAGACGTTCTCGATGAGCTGCTCCCTGGCGTCGGTGTCGCCGTCGAGCGCCCGCTCGGCCAGCAGGTCCTCGGCGTGCACCGGCCTGGGCGCGTCGGGCCAGCCGCAGGACGCCTTCAGCCCGGCCAGGGCCGCCCTGGCGGATCGGGCGGCGGCGTGCAGGTCGGGCACCTCGGGGCCGATGACGATGGGGCCCACGCCGAAGCGGGCCACGACCTGCTTGGCCGCGTCGTCGACGCTGCCGGCGCCGCCCACGATCACGATCAGCCGGTCGGCCTGCACCCCGGCCAGCAGGTCCATGCCGATGCGGCGGCCCTTCTCGCGCAGCCCGTCGATGACGGCGCGCGGGTCGTCGTCGGGGGCGTGACCGGCGATGACGACCACCGGGGCGGAGGTCCAGCCGAGCGCGGCGGCCCAGGAGTGCAGGCCGTCGTCCACCTCGCCGCGGACGAGGGCGTCGACGATCAGGGCCTCCAGCCGGGCGTCCCACGACCCCCTGGCCTCGGCCTCGCGGGCGTAGACGTGGGCGGCGGCGAAGGCCACGTCGCGCGTGTAACGCAGCATGGCCTGCTGGAGCTGGTCCTCGCCGCCGGGCGCGGCCAGCTCGTGGGTCTGGGCCTCGACCACCTCGACCACGACCCGGACGATGTCCACGGTCTGCTGCAGCGAGATGGAGCGCTTGAGCTCGCGCGGCGCGGTGCCGAAGAACTCGATGCTGGGTGTGGGCCGGTCCTTGCCCGCGTGCTGGAACCACTCCACGAACGCGGCGATGCCGGCCTGGGCGACGAGCCCCACCCACGACCGGTCCTCCGCGCTGAGCGCGCGGAACCAGGGGAGCTGATCGTCCATGCGGGCCATGGCCGCGGTGCCGAGGGAGCCCATGGCCCGCTCGAGCCTGCGGGTGGTGTCCTCCCGGGTCCGGTCTGTCACGCCTCCTAGAGTGCCAGGTCTCTCCGGATGACCGGAACGGTGGTTCGCGCCTGTGCTAGATCACCGCAATGGCGGTGATCAGGCCGATCGCCAGGTGGGTCACCGCGAGCAGCCGCGAGCCGGGCTGCAGCTCGGGCTCCTTGATCAGGTCCCGTACGGAGATCCCGACGATCCGGTCGAACACCAGCATCGCCACCGTCTGCACCACGATGCCGACCAGCCCGAACACCGCCGTGCCCGCCAGCCCTTCCGCGAGCCGGCCGCCGGAGGCCCAGATGGAGGCGGCCACGATCAGGCCGACGGCGGCCAGCGCGGAGGTGGCCAGCAGGGTGGCGTTCGGGTTCCGCTCGCTGCGGATGATCTCGCTCAGCTTGCCGGGGGTGGCCCAGTCGATCACGTAGAAGCCGACGATCATCAGGATCAGGCCGACGGCGGCATAGGCGGCGATGGCTCCCGAGCCGCGGGCGAGGGTTTCGAGAAGGGTCACGTCAGTTCCATTCGTGCAAAGGCATGGGTGTGGGGGGATCTGTGGGATCGTCAAAGGGCGATGCGGTGGGGGACGAACGAGGAGGTGTCATCGGTGATGAGGCCGGTCGTCTCCCTGATGCCCAGGCCGGCGGACTCGTCGGCGATCATCCAGGCGCCGAGCACCGGCCGCTGCCCCTCGAAGACGGGCAGCGCCTCGAAGCCCTGGAAGACGTAGCCTTCCCGGCCGTAGCTCCCCGGCGTCTCCTGGGTGCCCTCCGGCGTGACGATGCGCATCGAGGCGCCCTCCCTGCCGAGCAGCGGCTTGGCGATGTAGGAGGTCAGGTCGCGAGGGCCGTCGAGGTAGGCGGGCAGCAGGTTGGGGTGGCCCGGGTTGAGCTCCCACAACACCGCCAGCAGCGCCTTGTTCGACAGCAGAGTCTTCCACAGCGGCTCGAACCAGGTGGCGTGCCGCACGGCGTGTCGGCCGAAGTCGTCCGCCAGCATCCACTCCCACGGGTAGAGCTTGAACGCCGAGCGGATCACGCGTTCCTCGACGTCCACGAAGCGGCGGTTGAGCGCGTCCCAGCCGATGTCCTCCATGGCCACGGCCACGGTCTGCAGGCCCGCCTGCTCGGCGGTCTCCTGCAGGTAGGCCACGGTCATGGCCTCCTCGCCCGTCTCGTCGGCGTTGGTGAACGCGAAGTGCGTGGGGCCGGGCGGCAGCCGCAGCTCCCGCCAGCGGTCGATGAGCCGCTCGTGGATGGAGTTCCACTGGTCGTCATCGGGGAAGACGTCCTGCAGCCAGAACCACTGCACCACCGACGACTCCAGCAGCGAGGTGGGCGTGTCGGCGTTGTACTCCAGCAGCTTGGCCGGGCCCGCGCCGTCGTAGCGCAGGTCGAAACGGGCGTAGAGGTAGGCGTCGCGGCGCTCCCACGAGCGCGCGACCTCCTCCCAGGCCCACTCGGGGATGGCGAAGTCGGCGAAGCGGCCGGCCTCGACCACGTGGTCGACGGCCCGCAGGCACATCTCGTGCAGCTCCTCCACCTGCCGCTCCAGCTCCTCCACCTCCTCCATCGAGAAGACGTAGTGGACGGACTCGTCCCAGTACGGCCTGCTCAGCCCGGACGGGTGGGCGGCGCGGTGGTAGGCCAGCCCCTGGCTCTCGATCGTCTTCTCCCAGCCGTTCCTGGGAGTGGCATGTTCGCGGCGCACGGTCAGCTCCCGCCGGTCCAGCTCCGGCCGAAGCCACCGCGCTGGATCTCCTTGCCGGCGCGGCTGGTGATGGTCACGTCGGACGGCTTGAGCGTGGTGCCGCCCTGGACCCGGTTGCCGACCCGGTGACCGCCGTAGTACCAGACGTACGCCCCGCGCGAACCCCCGTAATAGTGGCTCGAACCACCGTCGTCGTCGCAGTAGGAGTCGTCGACCACCACGTAGGACCCCGCAGGGGGCGACGAGGTGGCGGTGCTCGGCGACGGCGACGGGACCGGGGTGGGGGTCGTGTCGTCGTCCTCCACGAGCATCACGCAGTCGGCGGTGACCTCGTCGTCGTCGTCCGACACGGCGGCACAGTAGCCGACGACCATCACGGACAGCACCCCGAGAACGACCAGCGGGACGACCTTGGACGATTTGCGCGGCGGTTCTGTGGTCGCCTGCGGCGGTTTTGCCATCAAACTCCTGCTTTCCTGGGCCGATCAGCCTAGCGGCGGCCCTTGTCCCCGTTCAATTGGTAGCGCCCCGCGCTTGTCGTTGACTTGGGTATGAATGAACGCATGGATCCGGTCGAGGCCCTGCGCGAGATCGCCTTTCTCCTGGAGCGCGCGGGCGAGCCCACGTACCGCGTGCGTGCCTTCCGGCGCGCCGCCGCGGTCGTGGACGAGCTGTCCCCCGACGAGCTCGCCCATCTGGCCCACAGCGGTGCGCTCGGCGACTTGCCCGGGATCGGGAAAGTCACCGCTCTCGTGGTCAACGAAAGCCTCGACGGGCAGGTTCCGACCTACTTGCGGAGGATGCGGGCGACGGCCGGAGTGGAGCTCGACGCCGAGACGGCGGAGCTGCGCGCGGCGCTCAAGGGTGACCTGCACAGCCACTCCGACTGGTCCGACGGGGGCTCGCCGATCGAGGAGATGGCCGAGGCGGCCGTCGCGCTCGGGCACGAGTACTGGGCGCTGACCGACCACTCGCCGCGCCTGACCGTGGCCAAGGGGCTGTCGGCGGAGCGGCTGGAGCGGCAGCTCGACGTGGTGGCCAAGCTGAACGAGCGGATGGCGCCGTTTCGGATCCTGACCGGGATCGAGGTGGACATCAACCTCGACGGCTCGCTCGACCAGGAGCCCGAGCTGCTTGAGCGGCTCGACGTGGTGGTCGCCAGCGTGCACTCCAAGCTGCGGATGGGCGGCGAGGAGATGACCCGCCGCATGGTCACCGCCATCGCCAACCCCCTCGTGGACGTGCTCGGTCACTGCACGGGACGGGTGGTGCAGGCCGGCGGGAAGCGCGGGGTGAAGCGGCCGGAGTCGGAGTTCGAGGCGGAGCTGGTCTTCGAGGCGTGCCGGCGGTTCGGGGTGGCGGTCGAGATCAACTCCAGGCCCGACCGGCTCGACCCGCCGAAGCGGCTGATGCGGCTGGCGTACGAGATGGGCTGCGTGTTCTCGATCGACTCCGACGCGCACGCGCCCGGGCAGCTCGACTGGCAGCGGTACGGGTGCGAGCGCGCCGCCAGGTGCGGGATCGAGGCGGAGCGGATCGTCAACTCCTGGCCCCTCGACCGGCTGCTCTCGTGGACCCGGGGAGAGAGCGAGGCGTGATCGGCCGGGTCCTCGGGAGCCGGCGAAAAATGGCGCGTCGTTGCGTGGCGGGAAAGCTGGATCAGGCGTACTCTCCCCGGAGAGGATCCTGGGGCGGTGGCCCAGGCGTGAGACCCCTGTGGCCCGGCGGTTACGGGAGTGTGCCCGTGGCTGCCGAGCGCCCCGCGATTGTCGGTGGCGGGGCGTAGCGTTCCGGCTGTGAACCGTACCGACCGGCTCTACGCGCTCGTCGAAGACCTGCGCGCCATCGCGCCCCGCTGCCGTTCCGCCCGCGAGATCGCCCAGCGGTTCGAGGTGAGCGTGCGCACCATCGAGCGCGACATCGCGGCGCTGCAGGAGTCCGGCGTGCCGATCTACGCCGAGCCCGGCCGCAAGGGCGGTTACGCCATCGACAAGAAGATGTCGCTGCCCCCGCTCAACTTCACCCCGGCCGAGGCCGTGGCCATCGCCGTGGCGCTCAGCCAGGCCGGCGACCAGCCGTTCGGGCGGCAGGCGCGCAGCGCGTTACGCAAGGTGGTGGCCGCGATGCCGGGGCCCGAGGGCGACCTGGCCAGGGAGCTGGCGCGGCGCGTGCAGCTCGTCCACCTGCCGCCCGAGCAGGGCAGCGAGATCCAGCCGCTCGGCGCCGAGGGCATCTCGCGGGCCATCGAGGAGGCGCTGCTGCGGCGGCGGGTGCTCAGGCTCGAATACGCCGACGCCAAGGGCGCGATCACCTCGCGTGACGTGGAGCCGGGGGTGTTCCTGGGCGGCCGGGGCGGGTTCTGGTACCTCGTGGCGTGGTGCCGGCTGCGCGACGACGTACGCGTCTTCCGCCTCGACCGCATCGCCGCCGCCACTGTCACCGCCGAGCGCTGCCCCGACCGGCCGCTCGAAGGCTTCGCCACCGAGGTGCCGGAGATGGCCGTGCACGGCACGCTGCTCGACTGATCGCTCGAAAACACCGACATAGGGTTGTCGCCCACACAGTAGATCGTTGTCTTGTTCGAAAAGTGAGGGGCAACTGATGATCGCTCGTACGCCGGGACAGCGCCTTCCCCGCGACAACCCGGCAGGCGAGCGGGCCGTGTCCCACTCCGGGAGCGGTTCCCCCTCGCCCTGGACACGCCGCCGATCGCCGAACGGCGGCGCGTCCAGGGCCCCGGTGGGCGGCGACCGGGAAGCGCCCGGGAGGCGGCTAGAAGGCGGCGGCTGACAGCCAGCGGTCCAGGAAGGGCCGGTCGCCGTACACGGTGAGGGCGTCGGGGGAGCGGCGGCCGTACAGCAGGAGCAGCAGCTCGCTCACCGGGCCCTGCACGGCGACGTCGCCTTTGGCGTGCCCGCGCGCCCACTCGATCTTCCCGGCGGGGCCCTGCGTGATGGTCCATTCGCCGTCGGCGTCGCTCGCGTGGAGGTGGATCGTGGCCCCCTCCGCGCCGAGCTGCGCCAGGGACTTGGTGACCCACGCGGCCGACGGCAGGTTGTGGAGGAACTCCTCGATCCCGTCGATCGCGGTCCCCGCCGGGATCTCAGGGTCGACGCCGAGCGCGAGCTCGGCGTCGACCCGGTGCACCACCAGCTCGAAGAGCATCCGGCGCGGCCACCACGAGGCCCGCTGGTCCGGGCCCCAGGTCCACACCCGCATGGACGGATCGGTCTCGCGCAGGACCTCCAGCAGCTCGGCGGCCCCCGCCGCCAGCCAGGCCGCGTCGCCGCTCTGCCCCTCGGCCAGCCCGCTGGGCACCTGCCGCGACCAGACGCGCTCCTGGACGCGGTTGCGCAGCATGTGCACGGCCCAGCGGTGCGTCTGGCCGACGTGCGTGATCAGCTCGGCGATCGTCCATCCCGGGCACGTCGGCACCGGGACGGACAGGTCGCCTGCCAGGGCCGCCAGGCGGGCGGCCTCCGTCTCGATCTTGGAGTGGTAGTCCGTCACGCCGCCCAGACTAGGCCGCCGGGCAGCTCGTGCCCTTGCCGGGCACCTTGCCGTCGATCAGGTAGGCGTCCACGAGCCCCTGGATGCACTTGCTGCCCGACAGATACGCCCCGTGCCCCTCGCCCTCGTACGTGACCAGCGTCGCGGTCTTGAGCTGGGCCGTCAGCTTTGGCGCCCACTCGTACGGCGTGGCCGGGTCGCCCTTGCCGCCCACCACCACGATCGGCGCGGACCCCGTGGCGTCGACGTGCCGGGCCTCGTCGCTGCCCTTGGCCGGCCACACCCGGCACAGCCCGCCCGAGCCCTCGCTGCCGAACAGCGGCGAGATCTTCAGCGCGGCCTGCTCGGTGCGCCGCAGCGTCGCCTCGTCGGGCCGTTCGGCGGTGTCCACGCAGGTGATGGCCGGGAAGCTGGTCATCTGCGTGGAGTAGCTGCCGTCGGGGCTGCGCCCGGTGTAGGAGTCGGCCAGGTACAGCAGCGCCTCCCCGTTGCCCTTGAGCGCCGCGCCCAGCGCCTCCTCCAGGAACGGCCAGGTCAGCTCCGAGTACAGTGCGGCGGCCACGCCCGTGGAGGCCAGGCCCTGGCTCAGCTCGCGGTTGCCGACCTTCAGCGGCTGGGCGGTGAGCTGGTTCAGCAGGTTCTCGACGTTCGTGTGGGCGGTGGCCTGGTCCTTGCCGAGCGCGCAGGTCTCCTTCACGCAGGCGCGCAGGAAGCTCTCGTACGCCTTCTGGAAGCCGCGCGTCTGCGCCAGCGTGCGCTGCTCGAACGTGACCGTCGGGTCCAGCGGCGCGTCCAGCACCATGCGGCCCACGTTCTTGGGGAACAGGGTGGCGTAGACGCCGCCGAGCTGCGTGCCGTACGACATGCCGACGTAGTTGAGCTTGGCGTCGCCCACCGCGTCGCGGATGCGGTCCATGTCGCGGGCGGCGTTCACGGTGCCGACGTAGGGCAGGATCTTGCCGGAGTTCTGCTGGCAGAGCGCGGCGAAGCGCTTGTTGGCGGACGCGACCTGTCTGTCCGTCTCGTCGTCCGGCGGCAGCGTGTCCAGCGCCACGAACTTGTCCATCTCGGCGCCGTCCCCGCAGCGCACGCCCGAGCTGCGCTCGACGCCGCGCGGGTCGAAGCTGATCAGGTCGTAGCGGGCGCGCAGCGCCGTGAGCGCCTTGGCGGCCTGGTCGAGCGTGTCCACGCCGGAGGCGCCCGGGCCGCCGAAGTTGAACACCACCGAGCCCAGCCGCTTGCCCGCGCCGCCCGTGGACGGCAGCTTGATCAGCGCCAGGTTGAGCTTCTCGCCGTCGGGCTTGGCGTAGTCGAGGGGCACGGCGAGCTTGCCGCACCGTACCGAGGCGTCCTGGCGGGCCGGCGGCTCGCCGTCGGGGCGCTTGATGTCGGTGCAGGGCCCCCAGGAGATCTTGTCGGAAGCGGCTGTGGAGTCCGCTGAGGGCCCGGAGGCGGGCTCTGCGGGTGCCGTGGAGCAACCAGCGGCGGCCGCCAGGAGCAGGGCGGCGGCTGTGACGCGACGCATGACGAACTTCCCCTCACATCTCTCAGGGGGAAGTAGTGCCCACAATACGTGACCGTGCACCAAACCAGGGTGAGGCGGCACGTACCCCTCCTGAACGTGCCGCCTCACCAGGCCAACGGCGCGGACGGCCGGATATGACGGCGCTCCCGCGAAAAAGGTTCGCGGGAGCGCCTCGTGCTGGATGACTCAGACTCCCATGGACTGGGTGTCGTTGCTCTCCGCGCCGCCGGCCTCGGTGACGCCGTTCTTGAGGTGGTACTTGGCGATCGCCTCGCGCAGCACCTCGCCGTCGAGCTCGCCCCGCTTGACCAGGCTGGTCAGCACGGCCAGCGTGATCGAGGCGGCGTCCACGTGGAAGTGGCGGCGCAGCGCCGAGCGGGTGTCGGACAGGCCGAACCCGTCGGTGCCCAGCGAGGACCAGTCACCCGGCACCCACTGCGCGATCTGGTCCTGGACGGCCTTCATGTAGTCGCTGACGCCCACGAACGGGCCCTGCGCCTGCGAGAGCGCCTGGGTGACGTAGGGGACGCGGCGCTCGGCGTCGGGGTTGAGCAGGTTGTGCTCGTCGCACGCCAGCGCCTCGCGGCGCAGCTCCGACCACGACGTCGCCGACCACACGTCGGCCGACACGCCCCAGTCCTCGGCCAGCAGCCGCTGCGCCTCCATCGCCCACGGGCCCGCCACGCCGGAGGCCAGGATGTTGGCCTTCGGGCCCTGCGTCTGCGGCCCGTCGGCGAACTTGTACAGGCCCTTGAGCAGGCCCTGCACGTCGATGTCCGCCGGCTGGGCCGGCTGCAGGTAGGGCTCGTTGTAGACGGTCAGGTAGTAGAAGACGTCCTCCGGCTGGTCGCCGTACATCCTGCGCAGGCCGTCCTTGACGATGTGCGCCACCTCGAACGCCCAGGACGGGTCGTAGGAGACGGCGGCCGGGTTCGTCGAGGCGATGAGCGGGGTATGGCCGTCCTCGTGCTGCAGGCCCTCGCCGTTGAGCGTGGTGCGGCCCGCGGTGGCGCCCAGCAGGAAGCCGCGGCCCATCTGGTCGCCCATCTGCCACATCGCGTCGCCGGTGCGCTGCCAGCCGAACATCGAGTAGAAGATGTAGATCGGGATCATGTGCTCGCCGTGCGTGGCGTACGCGGTGCCGGCCGCGATCGTCGAGGCCATCGAGCCCGACTCGCTGATGCCCTCGTGCAGGATCTGCCCCTGCACCGACTCCTTGTACGACAGCAGCAGCTCGCGGTCGACGGCCTCGTACGTCTGGCCGTGCGGCGAGTAGATCTTGGCCGTCGGGAACATCGCGTCGAGACCGAACGTGCGCGCCTCGTCGGGGATGATCGGCACGAACCGGTGGCCGATCTCCTTGTCACGCATGAGGTCCTTCAGCAGCCGCACGAACGCCATGGTCGTGGCCACCTGCTGCTTGCCCGAGCCCTTGCTGAAGGTGCCGTAGACCTCGTCGCCGGGCAGCTTGACCGGCTTGGCGCGGACGACCCGCTTGGGCAGCACGCCGCCGAGCGCCGCGCGGCGCTCCTTCATGTACTGGATCTCCGGGTCGTTCTCGCCCGGGTGGAAGTACGGGGGCAGCTCGCCTTCCAGGGCCGAGTCGGGGATCGGCAGGTAGAGCCGGTCCCTGAACTCCTTCAGCTCGGCCTTGGTGAGCTTCTTCATCTGGTGGGTGGCGTTGCGCGCCTCGAAGTCCTTGCCCAGCGTCCATCCCTTGATGGTCTGGGCGAGGATCACCGTCGGCTGGCCGACGTGCTCGCGGGCCGCCTTGAACGCCGCGTACACCTTGCGGTAGTCGTGGCCGCCGCGCGACAGCTTGCGGATGTCGTCGTCGGTCAGGTGCTCGACCATCTTGCGCAGGCGCGGGTCGGAGCCGAAGAAGTTGTCGCGGATGTAGCCGCCGGTCTCGACCGAGTAGGTCTGGAACTGGCCGTCGGGGGTGGTGTTCATCTGGTTGACCAGCACGCCGTCGACGTCGGCCGCCAGCAGCGGGTCCCAGTCGCGGCCCCAGACGACCTTGATGACGTTCCAGCCGGCGCCGCGGAAGTACGACTCCAGCTCCTGGATGATCTTGCCGTTGCCGCGTACCGGGCCGTCGAGCCGCTGCAGGTTGCAGTTGATCACGAACGTGAGGTTGTCGAGCTCCTCGCGCGCGGCCAGGCCGATCGCGCCGAGCGACTCGGGCTCGTCCATCTCGCCGTCGCCGAGGAACGCCCACACGTGGCTGCGGCTGGTGTCCTTGATCTGCCGGTTGAGCAGGTAGCGGTTGAACCGCGCCTGGTAGATCGCGCCGATCGGGCCCAGGCCCATGGAGACCGTCGGGAACTCCCAGAAGTCCGGCATCAGTCGCGGGTGCGGGTAGGAGGGCAGGCCGTGGAAGCCGTGCGACAGCTCCTGACGGAAGGCGTCGAGCTGCGCCTCGTTGAGCCGCCCCTCGAGGAAGGCGCGGGCGTAGATGCCCGGGGCCGCGTGCCCCTGGAAGAAGACCTGGTCGCCCGACTCGCCGTGGTCCTTGCCGCGGAAGAAGTGGTTGAAGCCCACCTCGTACAGGGAGGCGGCCGAGGCGTAGGTGGCGATGTGGCCGCCCACGTTGGTGCGGGCGTTCGCCCGCGACACCATGATGGCCGCGTTCCAGCGGATGTAGGCGCGGATGCGGCGCTCGACGTGCTCGTCGCCCGGGAACCAGGGCTCGCGCTCCGGCGGGATCGTGTTGATGTAGTCGGTGCTGCGCAGGCCCGGCACGCCGACCTGGTGCTCGCGGGCGCGCTCCAGCATGCGGAGCATGAGGTAGCGGGCTCTGGTGCGGCCCTCGGTCTTGACGACGTTGTCGAGAGACTCGAGCCACTCGTTGGTCTCGCTGGGGTCGACATCAGGCAGCTGGCTGGGTAGGCCGTCGCTGATGATCGAGAATCGCTGGCGTCCGGAAGCCACTGGGTCTCGCCTTCCGAGATGGACTGATGTCTGGTCTGGGTCGCCTTCCATCCTGGTCGCTAGCCGTAGAAAACGCATCTCTACTGGCCGGTAACCAGAGTGTCCCTGCTGGCAGGGCCATCTGCGATGGCCTAGACCACCGATGGTAGGACGAATCGCCACCAAAGGTTACATCCCGGGAGCAATTTAACAAGACAGGAAAACGGACGAAATTTCGCTCGAATCCTCGTTGCGCCCGGGATGCCTCCTCTGTAGCTCGTAGCCTCCCCGTGAGGGAGGCTTCTCACTCGCGGCGGGCGAGTCTAGCCGCCTCACCTAGAGACCAGCCTGCGTGCCCCTGAAGTGACAGGAAGTGGCAGGGCGTGGTACGGCGGGGGAGGTGCGGCTGTGGAGGTGGAGGGGGTGTCGCGTGCGGCGCGCCCACCGGTCGTGGTGCAGCCCGGGCGCGTAACGCGGTGGGGCCCATGCTCGGTGTCGGTGTCGGTGTCGGTGTCGGTGTCGGTGTCGGTGTCGGTGTCGGTGTCGGTGTCGGTGTCGGTGTCGGTCGGTGTCGGTGACGTGTGCTGTGTGACGCACTTCCGTGCGTACCTGATGCCGGGCGCCGTTGGCCGTGGCCTCGTGGCCTCGTGGTCCCGGGCCGCCCTCCGTTCGCGTACCGAGTCGCCGGCCTCGCGGTCCACGGCGTATCGCGCGCCGCACCGGCCCGCACGCCGCACCTCGCACGCCGAGCGGCACCGCACGCCGCACCTCGAACGCGGCAGGCGCGTTCACGCACCGTGTCCCTCCCGCTTGTCCCACCCGTCAGGCGCTCGGCCCTCCCGTCAGGGCTCCCGTGGCTCCGTGGCTGGTAACAATTCGGTCATCATTTGATCTCTCTCTCCGCCCTCCGCAAAACTTCGGAATCGCTCTTTTCGTCCGGCTATCCGCGTACCAATGTGGGAGGTATGAATGCGACGGTTGGCGACCGGCTCCTGGTGCACGGGAATACCGTTGGCGAAAGGGACCGGAGCGGCGTAATCACGGAGGTGCAGGGCACGAACGGCGGGCCTCCGTACGTGGTGCGGTTCGACGACGGGCACACTGGGCTGGTGTTTCCCGGCCCCGATGCCGTCGTCGTGCCTAAGTAGGATTTCCGTGTGAGATCTGAAATCATCTCTGTGGCCACGGGTTCACGAGAGACGGTGCACGACATCACGGCCGAATGCGCCGATTTCGTACGTGCCCAGGGTGACGACGGGCTGCTGCATGTCTTCGTGCCGCATGCGACGGCGGGCATCGCGCTGCTCGAGCTGGGGTCGGGCAGCGACGACGACCTGCTGGCGGCTCTGCGTGACCTGCTGCCGGCCGATGACCGCTGGCGTCATGCCCACGGGTCCAAGGGGCACGGCAGGTCGCACGTGATGCCCGCGCTGATCCCGCCGTACGCCACGATCCCCGTGCTGGGCGGGCGAATGGCGCTGGGCACGTGGCAGTCCGTCGCGCTGATCGATCTGAACGTCGACAACCCGCAACGCCAGGTTCGCCTGTCGTTTTTGTCTGATTGATTCTGACCGACTACGGCCGTACCCGTGGCGACCGTTGACGACTGAGGGTCACAGCGTGTGGACTGTGCCGAAGCGATAAACCGCATAAGCGGGGCCACTCAAGCAGGAGGGATAAACGTGAGCGCGACCGCGGGTCAGGCGCAGGGCGAGCGCGGCCTGGCCGAACGACTCGGCCTCAAGTCGGGTCAGGTGGTGCAGGAGATCGGTTGGGACGAGGACGTCGACGACGAACTTCGCGGGTCCATCGAAGACCTGACCGGCAACGAGCTGCTGGACGAGGACAGTTACGACGTCGTGGACGTCGTGCTGCTGTGGTGGCGCGACGGCGACGGGGACCTCTTCGACGCTCTCACCAACGCCATGCGATCACTCGCCGATGGCGGCCAGATCTGGCTGCTGACTCCCAAAGCGGGGCGCGAGGGCCACGTGGAGCCGAGCGACATCGGGGAGGATGCCGCCACCGCGGGTCTCTCGCAGACGAGCAGCATCTCCGCCGCACCCGACTGGTCCGGGACCAGGCTCGTCCCGCCGAAGGGCAAGAGGTAGGGAGCCTGAGTGCCTGCCGTACGGCAGGATGATGGCTGTGAACGCGCATCCTGCCGAGGTCGGCGCCCTGGCTCCGGATTTCGAGCTGCAGGACCAGCACGGCACCCCGGTGAGCTTGGCTCGGCTCCGGGGCGAAAAGGTCGTGCTGGTCTTCTACCCGCTGGCGTTCAGCGGGATCTGTTCCAGCGAGCTGTCCGCCCTGCGCGATCAACCGATCGAGGGCGCGCGGCTGCTGACCGTCTCCGTCGACTCCGTCTTCACGCATCGTGCGTGGGCGGATCGCGAGGGTTACACGTTCTCCCTGCTCTCCGATTTCTGGCCACACGGACAGGTCGCGCAGGCGTACGGTGTGTTCGATGATGCGAGGGGGCTCGCTCGGCGGGGGACCTTCATCATCGACGGCGAGGGCGTGATCCGGTGGTCGGTGGTCAATCCGATCTCCTCCGCACGCGACGTCGCCGACTATGTCAAGGCGCTCGCCGATATTTCATGACTTCGCGGACTTCGTGACTTTCGGAGGGAAGGATGCCCTGCTACCGCTGCGGGGCCCGGCAGACGGACCCGGTGCGCGGTGCCAGCCCGTGGCAGCGCGGAGTGCGCAACGAGTCCCAGGTGCTGATCTGCCCGGACTGTCAACGGCTGCACGACCTCGAGCTCGACTCCTGCTCCACCTGCGCGTCCACGGCGCTGATCTGCCGGCTGGGCGAGGTGGAGTGCCGATCCTGCGGGGCCGTGTGGCTGGCCCGCTCGTCCGAGGCGCTCGATCCCCCGGCTCCCGTGGCGCCACCGCCCGGGCTGTCGGCCGAGGTCGAGGCGGCGCTCAACCGGGTGCTGGGACGGGCCTGAAGAGCCCTGTGAGGCCGTGCTGGGGCCCCACGGGCGTCCGCCGTGCCCTGACATGCCTCAGGAAGGACCACGGGGCCTGTGAGCGTTCTGCCCTCACACCCTTTCCAGACATTTACTGAGCTGCGCTATCGTCTCCTTCCGTGTCCGCAATGAGTTCGTTCGTCGTCGCGCTCGACGTCGGTGGCACGTCCATGAAGGGCGGCCTGGTCAGCGAGTCCGGCGCGGTGCTGCTGAGCGAGCGGCGCCCGACCCCCCGAGCCGAGGGCCCGGAGGCGGTCGTGACGGCCATCTCCGACTTCATCAGCCACCTGGCCGCCTCCGGCGACGGCAACCCGGCGGGCGTCGGCCTCGCCGTGCCGGGCCTGGTGACGGACAGTGCGGCCGTGTACGCGGCGAACCTCGGCTGGCGCGACGTCCCCGCGTCCAGCTTCACCGCCCTGGACATCCCGGTGATGCTCGGGCACGACGTCCGCACGGGCGGCCTGGCCGAGAGCATCCTCGGCGCGGGCCGCGGCCTGACGGACTTCCTCTTCCTGCCCATCGGCACGGGCATCGCCGGCGCCTCGATCATCCGTGGCGAGCCGTACGGCGGCTCCTCCGGCTGGGCCGGCGAGATCGGCCACACCCCGGTCTTCCCCGACGGCGAGCAGTGCGCATGCGGCCAGTTCGGGTGCCTGGAGACGTACGCGTCGGCGGCCTCGGTCGGCCGCCGCTACAGCCAGCGGGCCGGGGTGGAGGGGGTCAAGGCGGAGCAGGTGGTCTCCTCGGACGACCCGATCGCCATCGAGGTCTGGGACGAGGCCGTGGAGGCGCTGTCGCTGGCGCTGGCCACGTACACGCTGCTGCTGGACCCCTCGGTCATCGTCCTGGGCGGCGGCCTGGCGGAAGCCGGCCCGGCCCTGTTCGACCCGGTCCGTACCCGCCTGATCAAGCGCCTGGCCTTCCGCGAGGCGCCCCCGCTGGTCCCGGCGGCCCTCGGGGTGGACGCCGGCATGCTCGGCGCGTCCCTGCTGGGCTGGCGCGCGGCGGGGCGACCGGAGCTGGGGCCCGGGTGGGTGGTGGATGTGCGATCGGGGCCCTTGGTGTCGTAAGGTGTAGTGCCGATCAGGGGCGGTTAGCTCAGCGGTAGAGCACTCGCCTTACAAGCGAGGGGTCACTGGTTCGAACCCAGTACCGCCCACACAACACCGGATAACCTGCGAAAACGACTCCCCTTGGGGAGTCGTTTTCGTGTATCCGAAGCGACTACAGCGCTCAGAAGCCTCTCGCCTATTCGGCAGCGCGGGGTTATCGTGCGCGGTATGTCGTCAGCGTTAGAAGCCGAGATCGGCCCCTTCGCCCGGTACCTCAGGGCTGAGAACAAGAGCGACAACACGGTAACGATCTACACGGGCGCCATTCGCAAGTTCGCCCGATGGCTCAGCGATCACCGCCCAGACGTCGAGACGTGGGAGGACGTCGAACCTGCCAACATCCAGGACTGGATCATCACGATCCTGGAGACCCGATCGGACGGGTACGCCAACAACCTGTACCGATCGATCCAGCAGTTCTTCAAGTGGTGGTCGGAGTGGACGGACGAGCCGAACCCGATGGCGAAGCTCCGGCCGCCGGCGGTACCGGAGAAGGACGTCCCGGTCCTGCGTAAGGAGCAGCTCGGGGCGCTGCTGAAGAACTGCTCTGGGAAGACGTTCGTCGACCTGCGCGACCTGGCCATGATTCTGCTGTTCATGGATACCGGGATCCGCCGCGCCGAGATGGCCGGCATCAAGGTCGAGGACCTGGACCTGGACATGCGTGAGGTCAAGGTGCACGGCAAGGGGCGTCGTGATCGGGTGGTCAGCTATGGCCGCAAGACCGCGGTGGTGCTCGACAAGTACCTGCGTATCCGGGGCAAGCAGAAGCTGAAGGACAACCCTGCGTTGTGGCTGGCGGAGAAGAACCGTGGGGCTCTCACCCGGTGGGGCATCTACGAGATGTTGAAGAGGAGAGCCGAGGCGGTCGGGATCGAGGAGCTGTATCCGCATCTGCTGCGGCACACGTGGGCCCACTTCAAGAAGCAGCAGATCTCGGAGGAGGAGCTGATGCGGCTGGCGGGGTGGCGGTCTCGTCAGATGCTCGACCGGTACGCGGCTTCGACCGCCAGTGAACGGGCTCGGGAGGCGGGGCGTCGCACCGCTCTCAGTGACCAAATCTGAGCAGGGCTGGCAATTGCGAAGCAAGTTCGCATCAACCAGTGACATGAAGCGATGGCTCAGCTACGATCCGATATCACATGCTGCCCTCTGGTCACGCAGAGGCGTCGGCGCCGCACCGGCCCGAGCCCATTTCCCCAGGTGGCAGTAATCGGGTCGGTGCGGCCCGTCAAGGGGCGGGGACCCCGACAGAGACGCTATCGGGGTCCCCTGTCCCGTTGGGCGCCACCTCGCCCCTCCCTAGCCCCTCGCCTCATCGGAGCCGGATGCCGGCGTCTCGGATACAAACGATCCGAGGTGCGGCACGGTGGTGATCAAGCCTTCTTCTCGCAACGCCCTGATCGCTTTCCGGATCGTGTTGCGGGCCACTCCGAATTCTTGCACCAGCGTGGTCTCGGAGGGGAGGACCTGGCCAGGTCTGTAGGTGCCGCCGAGGATTCGTGTCTTCAGCTCGTCTCTGACCTGCACCCACACGTAGGCGTTGGGCTTGAACGTGATCACGGAAGCACCGTAGACGATCATGGTAGGGCATGGCCGGTCAGCGACGTTCATGGACGCGCGTGCACGTTCATGCACCGGCGTGCACAAGAATTAGAACATGCGTGCTGCTTTGATCGCGGATACTATCTGAGGGGCTATGACCTGCTTACCTTGCTGATCCGTCTGTTCGCGTACGTCTCATCGGGTCTCGCTCAAACGCGCAGGTGAACGCGATGTGTTCTCACAGTCAGGAATCATGACCAGTCAGTAACGCTATCGGTCAGGCGAAAACGCGAGGGCATCTCGTTCCATACGTCGCATTCCTGGCCTACAGTCACCGTGCTGCCGCAAACCTGGGGAAACAGAAATGCCGCAGTTGGCCGCCGCTCCTGCAGCATTCGGCCACGAAGGGGTGGAAGTGAAAGACAGTAGGACACGCTGGATCATCGGTACCGCGGTCGCAGCTTCGTGTGGGGGAACTGTCCTGGCCGCCGTGATGGAACTCGAGATCCACTGGTACATGGCAGTGGTCCTTGCCGCAGCCGTGATCAGTGGAGGGGCGTTCGCTTACGGTGTCGATGCGAGGGCCAAGAAGCGAGACGCCGCAAGGCGCGAGATAGAACGCGCGAGGCGGGCGGCGGAAAAGACTGCGATCGAGGACGCCGTCCGGCGCGTCTGCAAGGCCATCGACGACAACGCGCGCCGCTTCGAGGAGGCCGCGTCTAGCCATGCCGTCCGCATGGAGGAAGTTACTCGCGGACATGGGGAGCAGTTGCGTAGCGACGTCTTCACTGTCGAACGCCTCCTGGCGAACATGCAGCGCGGAGAGGTGTTAGCGCACATCGACGCGGCCCTGGAGGCGGAGGCGCGGAATCCGCACACTGACTCAGGGCCGTTCCCCGTCGTTCGGTGAGGGTGATGTCAGGCGGGCCGCGAAGTCGTTCAGGCTTCGCGGCCCGCCTCGTCTCGTTGAGGCGTCAGGCCTTGGGCCTTGTAAGCACGCCGGCGTCGTTCGACGTAGTCCAGAAGCAGAATGTCTTTGGTTCGATCTGGAAGGTTCGACTGCAGGATGTCGCTGACGAGCCGGTCGTTCTCCTTCTCTTCACTAAGGGTGAGCTCCTCGGGGGTGGCGAGACCTCGTTCCACGAGCACGTCCCCGATCGTCTTGCTCTCTTCCTTGGCGATGCCGCGGAGCATCCTCAACGCCTGCTCAGGGTCGGGCGGGCGGCGCTCGCTTCGGGTGGCCTCGTGCTGAGACTCGGGGGCTTGGTAGCCGGCGGCGCGCAGGAACTGTTCACTCAGGGATGTCAGGTGCGGGTATTGCTCGGCGAGAGCGTTGGCGAAGCTGATGGCGGATGCATAGGCGGGGCGGTGCTGACCCGCCAGCCATCGGTTCGCCATTGTGCGGTCACGGCCCGCTAGGCGCCCGACCTCAGCTTGGTTGAGGCCTCCGCGATCCATGATTTCCTGCAGCGTCTTGCGCAGGAGGTCGCGGTCCCACTCGGTGGTTGTGTGCACGCACGCACCTTAACACGCGACCTTTGCTGGGGTTACCGCTGGTGCAGCTATTGGTTCGGTCCAAGATTCCCGTGCATGCATGCACAGCCCGTGTGGCGTGGAGAAATTACCTGCCGGTAAGTGTTGCGAGCGCGCACTCATCCATGGGAGAGTGCGTGCATGCACTCGACGAGCAGGCCGGTCATCCGCCTCAGACAGGCAGAGTGGGACCGGCGGATGATAGCCAAAAAGCTGGCCACTCCCAACGCCCGAGCGGAGCGCCTCGGCTTCAGCCGGACCACCATCGCCCGCATCGAAAAGGGCGAGACAAAGCCAGGCCATGAGTTCGTCGCCGCCGTCCTGCACACCTTCGCTGACATCCGCTTTGAGGACGTGTTCGAGGTCGAGGGGGCCGTCTCATGACCCCCACCGAGCACTCCCTCAACAGCCGCCGTGGCGCACACATCTCCTGGGCGAACACCGCTGACCCGTCCGCTCGCACCAAGCCGGGCAGGGATGCATTCCTGGCCCGCTTCGAGCGGCAGGTGGATCCCAACAACGAACTGCCTGAGGCGGAGCGCGTGCGACGGGCTGAGCACCTCCGTAAGGCTCACATGCAGGAACTCGCAGCCAAGAGCGCCCAGAAGCGACGCCAGAACAGCGCGGCCGGCAAACGAGGGCGGGTGGCATGAACGAGCTCGCTCTCACCGAATCGCCCTCTCTCAGAGCCCAATACGCCGACCGCGTCGAGGTACTCGACAAGGTCAAGGCCGTAAGCCTGCTGCCGGACGGCATCCACGCTGACATCCCCACCGTGGCCAGGTACTACGAGGTGAGCACCTCAACGATCGACAGCGTCATCCGCCGCAACCGCGAGGAGCTGACCGACAACGGTCTCCGCGTGCTCAAGGGCGATGAGTACCGGGAGTTCGCGACCGTCAACACGAAGATCGCAAACTCTAACGCTCGATCGATCACCGTCTTCACCCGGCGCACGATCCTCAACGTCGGCCAGTTGCTCGCCGACTCGCCCATCGCGAAGGCCGTCCGCACCTACCTCCTCGACGTCGAGGAGATCGCCTCCCCGGAGCAGCGCAGCGAAGCGGTGGAACGTGCCGTCATCAGCCGCGAGCAGATCAAGATGCTGAAGGCCGCCACGGGACTCGTCGATGCCGACTGGCTCGGCTCCAAGGCCAAGGTCGTCATCGCCCGCGGGCTCGGCGAGCAGCCGGAGATCGACCCCGCCGATGTGCCGCTGTACGTTCCGGACTACCTGAAGGGCAAGGGGCTCACCAAGGACCAGATCAAGTCCGTGCAGTCCTGGTTCGGCCGGCGCGTGGCCAAGGTCTACGAGATGGAGCATGGCCGCAAGCCTGGCAAGAGGCCTGAGGAGACGCCGACTGGCGCCATCCGGGAGACGCTCGCGTGGACCAAGCGTGACCTGCCCGTCTTCGACAAGGCATGGACCCTCTACTACGCCGACGAGTATGAGCGTCCCAGCGAGCTGACGCTTCTGGATGGCGGTGCTTCGTGATGGCGAAGAAGAAGCCCTCGCTGCCTTGGCTTCCACCCGGCACTCCGTCCACGTGGATCTGCCAGAGGGGTCACGTCAACCTGCGTACCGCGACCGCGTGCGGGAGGTGTGCGCGATGACCGCCGCCGAGTACCGCGTCCTTGTGACCGCTGGCTGGCTGGTCGCCTCCATCTTCCGCGAGCTGGACGACGCCAACGAGACCGCTGCGGAGCAGCTCGCCCCATGAACGGCTGCGGGCCCGCCGAATGCGACCCCCGGCGGACCCGCTGATCCCGCTCCAGACCGACTGATCGAACCAAAGAGAGCAGGACGTAATGACCATTACATCATCCGGGAAGACCAGGGCGACGCCGGAGACCGACCAGCGTACGGCGCTCATCGCCAGCCTCCGCACCCTGGCCAACCTGTTCGAGGACGTGCCGGAACTGCCGCTAATCCAGGGCATGGAGATCTCGTGGAGCATTCTCGGCTCCGACGAGGAAGGCCGCCGGATCGTCGAGCATGCCTCCCGAGCACTGTCCGAGGAGGCCGTCAACCACCGAGTAACCGACGACCCGAACCATGCGATCGCGATCAACATTCCGCTCGTTGGTGACTACGTGGCACGGGCTGTTCATGTCTACGACCGGTCGATGGCCGAGTACAGAGCCCGGACTTCGTACGGGCCGGTCATTCAGGTAGATGAGCAGGTGGCGTCGTGACGTACGTGCTGCCGCCGAAGCCCGGTGACGTTGCCCGGCAGGTCGACCACTACGAGTGGGTGAAGAAGCACTACCCGGCCCTGTACGTCGCTGAGACCAAGGTCGCCGAGCAGCGTCCGGAGCGTGACCAGTGAACGCCGAGACGATCCTCAACGCCGCTCAGGGCGTCCTGCAGCGGCGCGGCATGTGCGCCGGCAACTTCACGATTGTGTCCGGCGAGGTGGACGCGTTCGGCGCTCTTGCCATCGCCGGCGGCTTCGAACCGGACGTGTGGATGGGGCTGCGGGAGTGGCACGAGATCCACTGGGAGCCGGGCGACCACCGTCTCGTGGACGCCGCCTACCTGCTGGCCGAGCAGGTGCTGCCCGGCCGGTGCGTGGCGGGGATGCCGCTGGACGACCTCATCACGGATGCGGGGGACCGGCTGGACGCGATGTCGCCGGACGAGGTGCTGGACGCGTTCACCAAGGCCGCGCACGTAGCGGGAGAAGCTGCCCGTCTCGCTGAGAAGGCGGGAGCGGCGACGTGACCCTCACGACTGACGTATACGTCCTTGACGAGATCGCCTACAAGGACGTGTTCCTCAAGTGCAACCAGCTCATCGGCGCCACTGAGGCGACCCGCTTCAGCAACAAGCAGCTCACTGCGTGGCGCCAGGGCGCCGCCGTCGCCGATCACGGTAAGGCGTGGAACATCGGTAACGAGATCGGTCAGGGGCTGTGTGCGCTGCTGGACGTCTACTACCGTCCCGGCGAGCCCTTCCGAGCGGTCGACAACGGGTGTGAGTGGTATTGCGACTCCACCTGCGACAACGACGAGCACGAGAACCCTGCCTGCTGGCTGGAGGTGTCGTTCGACACCGCGTATGGCTACAAGGACGAACAGGGCCGATACTGCGGCGACCTGCACGCCTGCCTTGTGGCCGAACTGGGCGCGTGGCTGGACGAGCGGGGCGTCCGCTGGCTCTGGTACGCCGACACTCTCGCCACTGTGTACTCCGGCTATGACCGGCTGGCTGACCTCTGTTCTGCTGGCTCGGAGGCGTCGGCTTGGTACCGCTCGGCGGTCCTTCCTGCCATCGCAGGCGGCGTGTCATGACGGGCCACTGGTTGACGCTCTCCGAGGCTGCCCGCCGCATCTCTGAGGCGACCGGCCGGAAGTGCTCGTTGGACGAGGTGATCGCGCTCGGCGACGACGACGGCCCGCTTCAGGCGCAGTTCATGCACGGCTACTGGTCCGTGTCTGAGGAGTCCGTCACCGCTTACCTGTCTGCCCCGGAGTGCCCCGGCCGTGATGCCGACGAGGTAGCCGAGCACGCGGACCGGACGGAGTGGCGTGGCGGTCCTGACCTTCCCGACTTCATCGAAGACGAGTACCAGAGGGGGAAGGACACGTGACCGACATGAACATCTACCAGGCGCTGGCTCTGGTGATGAAGAAGGTCCGCAGCGTCGCCAAGCGGGACCAGAACAGCCACGGCAACTACAGCTTCCGGGGGGTCGATGCCGTGGTCAACGCGGTCGGCCCGAAGCTGCGCGAGGTCGGGGTGATCGTGGTTCCGATCGTGGAGGACTCCTCCTACGACACCGTCGAGGTGGGCCGGAACCGCACCCAGATGGGGCACGCCCAGGTGACGGTCACCTACCGCTTCTTCGGTCCGGACGGCACGTACATCGACTGCCGGGTGCCCGGTGAGGCGATGGACTCCGGTGACAAGGCCATGAGCAAGGCCATGTCCGTGGCGTTCCGTACGGCGCTGATCCAGGCGCTGTGCCTGCCCACGGATGAGCCCGACCCGGACGGCATCTCCTACGAGCGGTCCGCGGCCAAGACGGTGGAGGACTACCGGACCGAGGCACTCAACGGCAACGCCACCAAGCAGGACCTCGAGCGCACCTACCGGGAGGCGAACCGGGCCGGCCTGCTCGCCCAGCTCGTCACCGACGCCGCCGGCAACGAGATGCGGCTGGTCGATCTGCTGATCGAGCGTGGCAAGAACGTTCCCGATGGGCTGCCGCGCAACAAGGACAGGTCGGTCTCGAGGTCGAAGCTGTCGGACGAGGAGAAGGCCACCGCAGGCCTAATGACCGGGCCGGAGTTGAAGGCGCACAACAAGCTGGAACGGGAGGCCTACTCCGATCCGAAGAAGGCCGAACGACTCGACTCCTCTGAGCTGTTCGACCCGTTCGCCACGACGCCGCCGGCTCCGAACGGTGGTGGGTGATGAGCGAGATGCTCACCATCGTCAAGCAGCTCGGGCACCTCTCCCGTGACCTTGACGAGGCCGTGAAGACGCTGGGAGAGCTTGAGCTCACGGGGGTTGAGGCTGAGGGTGACTTCAAGGTGGCGTTCGCGAACGCCTTCCGTGAGGCGGCCGGGTCGGTCGAGGACCGCAAGCAGATCGCCACCGTGCAGACGGATGAGCTGTGGCGGGTGCACGGCAAGGCCGCTGCTGCGGTTCGCCTGCAGAAGGAGCACATCAAGGCGCTTCACGCCCGCATCGACGTAGGCCGGACGATCCAGTCCACCGTCCGTGCGGAGATGCAGTTGGCAGGTGGTCAACTGTGAAGCGCTCGCCGATGCCACGCCGCCGGACGTCCCTCAAGCAGGGCAAGCCGCTCGAGCGGAAGATGCCCCTGAGATCGGCCAGCAACATCGAGCGGAAGACCGAGCTGCGCCAGGTGTCGTCGAAACGGGCGCGGGAGAACCGCGAACGCCGGGCCATGAAGAACGAGATGTTCCCGGACGGCACGCCCCCGTGCGTCGTCCCGTGGTGCGACAGGTGGGCGGAGGACCTGCACGAGCCTCGGACCCGAGCCCGCCAGGGCTCGATCACGGACCCGGACAACGCGGTCCCGACGTGCCGCCGCCACAACTCGGAGCTCACGGAAGAGCCCGCCTGGGGCTACGACCTCGAGCTGCTGGTCCATTCCTGGGACAAGCGGTCGGACGCTGAGATCGCCGAAGCACGCCGTGAGGCGCTGGCCAGGTGGCACTCCGAGCACCTGGGGGAGGGGTCATGATGTTCAACTCCCTGGGCTTCGACCTCGAGTGCACGGCGTGCGGCGTCACGGGCCCTCACCGGTACGACGGCGAGGAGACCGTCTGTACGACGTGTGGGACACCGCGCGAGATCGAGCCGGAGCTGATCGCCGCGGTCCTCGACATGAAGTTCTGCGCTTGGTGCCGGGAAACCCTGCCGGCCTCGCACAGGTGCCGGTCCGAGGAGCCTCCGTGCGAGGACCCGACTCGGCTCGATCGGTGCGGAAGGTGTCAGACCGACCTGGATCTGCAGGTGATGGACCTCTTCCGCCGTGACGCGGCCCTGTACGTCTCTCCCTCTGACCTTGATGGGGGTGCCTGATGGCCAAGCACCGCCGCACCCTCCCGCCCCACGCTCCGCTGCTGGTCACGTTCTGGCGCCTGCTTGAGGCCATCTACATGGCGGCGGCACTGGCCATCCTCTGCCGGCCTGTCGTGGACGCCCTCACCTACTTCGCCTCCTAGGAGACCCCTCATGACCGACATCAACGACCTGTACGAGGCCAACGACCGCGAGCCCGAAGCGAACGAAAGCGGCCAGCAGCCGCTGGACCTGGACGACCTCCAGAAGCTGTACGACCTGGCGCGAGAGCCGGGAGCGCTGCCGTCGTGGGGCCAGGTGGTGTACATGCAGGTGCCTGACCTGATCGCCGAACTGCGCGAGGCCCGCGAGCGGATCGCCGAGTTCGAGGCGCTGCCGACCCGCGAGCGATGGACGGTCACAGGCGCCAGGGATGTGCCGCCCAAGGCCGGCGCCTTCGAGTTCCCCACGTATAAGGCGGCCGACCGGTACGGCGACGACGCCAAGCAGTTGTGGCGCCGGATGCTCTCGCTGCATCCGTGGGAGCCGATCGACTCCGAAGCCCCGTTCTAGCCCTTCTGATCTTCCGCTTCGTGCTCGACCACCGGGGGCGAGCACGAAGCGGCGCACCTCCTGAACCACTCAGCAAGGAGATCGCATGGGACGTCACAGCTCCACCACTGGGAAGCCCCTCCAACCGAAGCAGACGCCGTTCCACAAGGCGTGGCGTCTGCTCCCTCGGGACTTCCGTGCCCGCGTGTGGAGGCGCCGCCAGCAGTGGCGCGCCTGGTGGGACCGCTTCTACAGCCGCCCCCGACTCCGCGACTGGGACAAGGGCCGCGAGTGGGAGGACAGCCTTCCGCGTGATCCCGGCCTGTGGTCGGACGCGTGGGACCACATCGGTTCTTACGCCGTCGCCGCCGAGCTGCGCCGTCGCCACGCCGAGCGAGGCGATCTCCTTCCCCAGCGTCCCCGTATCGAGCCTCTCTAGGAGGAACTGTGACCACCACCACCGAAGAGAAGACGATGCCCCGGCCGCTGCTGGCCACGTACGGGCACCTGTGCTGCGCCTTCTGTGACGCCCGCTACGACCACGCCATCGTCGAAGACTCCCCGCTCACCCCGCGCCAGCAGCTCCGCCAGGCCGCCGCCCGCGCCGGCTGGAAGCAGACGGTCGCCGATCTGGACGCCTGCCCGCAGGACGCGGAGGGCGTGGCGGCGATCCTCATCGAGTCCTGGTTGATGATCTGGGGCCCGGACAACCCGCTCGTCCCCGCCCAGTGGGGTTCGCCGGTGATGAACGGCGACAACCAGCAGACCCTCACCATCCCCGCTGTGGCCGAGCCTGTCGCGGCTGGCCGCCGCCCCTACGACTACGACTCCCCGAAGGACGCAGCTTGACATCCTCCCCGGCCCTGAAGGCGGGGAATTCCAACCCATCACGCCGAGAGGAGGACAGGTTGAGGTTCACGGTTCGCAGGCTCGCCCAACGGCAAGCCTCCCCGCGCAGACACGGCGTGCCCCGCCGCGTGTTTGATGTTTTTGGCCGCGTTCACGTCGGCGTTGCAGGCGTATCCGCAGGATCGGCAGCGGAAGTCGGCTTGGCTCTCGCGCGACTTCGCCTCCACGATCCCGCACGCCGAGCACCGCTGGCTCGTGTACGCGGGGTTGACCTTGACGACTCGGCCGGGCGCCTTGTGCTCCAACCGTTCCACGAGCTGACCCCAACCGGCGGCGAGGATGCCCCGGTTGAGCCCGGCCTTCTGGCGGACGTTCCTCCCCGGCTTAGCGAGAGTTCCCTTCGCCGACCGCGTCATGTTGCCGGTCTTGAGATCCTCGACGGCGATCACGTCGAACCTGCGGGCCAGGTCGGTAGAGGTCTTCTCCACCCAGTCCTTACGCCGGTCAGTCTCGCGGGCCTTCAGCTTCGCGATGGCAACCTTGACCTTGCCGCGCCGGTTCGACCCGCGCTTCGCTCTGGCCAGTTTTCGGAGCAGGCGCAGGAGGCGCGTCTTCTCCGTGTCTCGGAGCGTAGGCGCGCAGAACAGCGCGCCCGTCGACAAAGCTGCCGACACGGCGACGCCCCGGTCCACACCCACGACCTCCCCCCTACCGGGCGCGGGGATCGGTTCGGGGATCGCGGCGAAGGCGACATGCCAGCGTCCCGCCTGGTCCTGATTGACGCGATACGACTTCACACCCTCGGGGACGGCGCGGGACCAGCGGAACCGCACCCAGCCGACCTTCGGGACCTTCAGTTCTCCCACGTGTCTGGAGATGCGACGCACATCGGCTGGCTTCACGGCGACGACTCGGAAACTCTCCCGACGTCCGCGTTTACGCCACGTCGGCCTTCGGTGCGTGCCGTTGAAGAAGTCGGACATCGCCTGAGCGAAATCCCTCAGTGCCTGCTGCTGAACCATCTGGCTGCCCGCCCGCAACCATTCGAATTCTGCCCGCGCCTCAGTCAATTGGCGGCATTGCTCCAGATATCGAGGAACACTCCCTCGCCCTGGCCTCCAGTGAGAGTGCTGCTCAACCGCGAGATTCCAGACGAACCGCGCATGCCCGCAATGCTCCAGCAGCACCCGCTCTTGAGCAGGGGTGGGCTGGAGCCGATAGCGGGACATGCCGATCAATCTACCGATCATCACCGACAAAACCGGGAGACCACCCGATGAGCACCGAAACCCCCGAGACTCCTGTCGCCGCTACTCCTCCGACCCCGGAGAGCGTCGCCGAGATGCTGACGTCCGGCGACAACGACTACCACGACGGCAACTACTGGCACCCGTCGATCGGCGCTGACGGCAACGTCGTCCACATCGGCATCACCGCCTACAGCGAGGACGGCGACAAGCTGCCCGAGGTGCGCTTCCGGGCGGTCGTCGTCGAGGGAGAGGTGACCCCGATCGTGCTGGACCGGGAGACCTACCGGGACGACGTCGAGGAGATCGTCAAGGCGTTCTCCACGGCTCTCGCCGCCTCCGCCCGGGAGGACTACCCGTACCACCTGGCCCGGCTCAAGGGAGCCCTGTGGGACCTCGCTGAGGCTGAGGCTGAGGCGGGTGGTGCCCAGTGATCAGCGAAGAGTTTCTCGACCGGTTCTGGGGTCCCGGCGGCGACCGAGACGAAGACGACCCCACCAAGCGGGTCGTCGTAGATGGCGAGCACTACTACCTCTGCGAGGAGACGGGCAGCCTGCGCTTCCGTGGGTTCGGCGGGCACCGCTTCCACATCGAGTTCTTCGACGGCCGCAGGGCGACCACGACGAATCTCATGCATCAGGGCCGGATCCCGGCCAAGTACCGGGAGCGGTTCCCGGACAACGCCCGGTTCGTCACCGCCGCTGAGGCCGCTCAGGCAGAGCAGGAGCGGCAGTCGTGAGCGAGGTCACCCGCGAGCAGGCGCACTGGGCGTTCGCCATGCACATCCGCGCACTGACCCACATCCGCTTCGTCCCGCCCGCCGAAGACGCTGGCCCGGCGCACTTCCGCGACGGCGACGCCTACGTGTTCAGACTCTCCCCGAGCGAGACAGACATGGCAGCACGAGCCGCTGTAACCGCACTGGAGGAACTCGGGATCATCCCGAGGCAGAACCCGACGCACATCGAGTTGGCCAAGCGGGTCATGCGGGTGCTCGGCGACGCTGGCCACCCCGAGGCCGACGATCAGGTGGACTTTGGATGGCGGCGGCACCTGCCTATCGCGTCCGGCTCCCACCTGCTGGTGACCTGCGAGCCGAACACCTTCTGGCGGACCATGCCGGGCCAGGCGGTGCGCACGAGCATCGCCCGACACCTGGCCGCCTATGCCGCCACGCTCACCACTGATGGGCTCGGCGTTGTCGGCTGGGGGCGTGGCGACCAGGACGAAGTCCTCATCGTCGCCGCCGACCAGGACGCGGCCGACCGGCAGGCGCCGGACATCATCGACTACTTGCTCGTCCGCAATCCGCCCATGAAGGCGCGCGAGGAGGAGCGGCAGGAAGAGGTGAAGTTCCTGTGACCTCCCTCGACCAGAACGCCCTGGCCATCGAGTACGCCCTGTACGCCGCCGACAAGGACGGAGCGGAGTCGGCGATCGGCTGGCTGTCCGACTACGCGGCCGGTATTGGCGGATTGTCGTTCGGCCTTGCTGACCCGGTCCAGCCTGTCCCGGACGGGGGCGAGACCCGGTGACCGTCGCCAACCTCGCCACCTTGCTGGAGATCGTGCACGTGGCCACGTCCGGAACGTGGATGCTGGCCGCCGCTCTGGTGACGCTGATCCTGATCGCGGTGGCCGTCGTGCACGTCCGTGACCGGCGCCTGGCCCGCCGCGACCAGGACGGGCGGCAAATCCACCCGCCGACCCGTCTGGACCAAATTCTCGGCGACGAACTCGGAGATGAAGCCGACCGGCTGGCCCGCCAGTGGCAGCAGCAACAGGACGGTGGCCGGTGAACGCCTGGTCGTGGATCGGCTGGAGCCTGGTCGTGGATCGGCTGGAGCCTGGTCGCTGCTGGCTCCTACATCACGGTCGGCTCTCTGACGCTCGCCTGGTGGCATGCCGCAGTAGAGCGGCGAGCACGGCAGGACGGCGACCCCTACGACGTGTGGGAGGAGGCCGAGTGAGCCTCCCCACCTGCTGCCAGACGGCGATGGAGGACGGCGAGTACCCCGAGCACCTCAAGGTGTGCGTGCACCGCCCACCGGAGCCTCCCGCAGAGCCGGAGACACCCGCCCTGTTCGACATGCCCGACCCGAAGACCGAGGAAGGAGGGCCGCTGCTGTGAGCCCTCGAACCGCCCGTAAGGACCCGATCTGCTCGGGACGCTGCGACAACTTCGTGGGCCGCGTCTCCTGGCCGGCCAACCTCACCCCTGGCAAGGGCGAGCCGTCCGCTTCGACGTACGTGTGCGCCGACGCCACGCATCAGGCTGACGCCGCCGACTGGGTGGAGTCCGTGACTGGGCATCGCGGCGTGTTCGTGCCGTGGGAGACGTCTCGTGGCTGACTTCCCCTCTCACCCTGTGATCGATGTGTGGGCGGTCCTGCGTGACCCGGACATCCCCGTAGAGGTGGGCCAGAGGCTCCTGGACCGTCGGAGAGCCGTCCAGGCGGGCGAGGTCCCCGCGGTGTGCCCTGAGGGGGACAAGCCGTTCCTGAACCGCCACATCGTCTCCTCTACGTCTCCAGAGGACCACCGAGAGAAGCCATGGCGGGTGTCCGTCTCACAGCTCGTCCGCACCGACTGGGCCACCCAGAAGGAAGCCCTCGACCACGCCGACCAGCTCCAGACGGCTGGCCATTGGGTGACCGTCCGCTACTGGAACGGAGGCCAGTGGCACCGCTACGCCACGTTATCGCCGACCGAGTCCGTCGCAGACGCTCTCGCCCTTACGTCTCCGGACACTCCCGGACCGTTTCGGAACGCTCCGGAACAACTCGGAACGGAGAACGTCGATGCCTCTTGACCCGTACTGGAGCGACGACACCGTCTCCCTGTACGTCGGAGACTGCCGGGCGGTGCTCGCCGAGATGCCCGACGCCAGCGTCGACGCATGCGTCACCGACCCGCCATACGAATATCGCTTCATGGGGCGCGAATGGGACGCCTCTGGCGTGGCATTCGACCCGGCTGTATGGGCTGAATGCCTGCGGGTCCTCAAGCCGGGTGGCCACCTGTTGGCCTTCGGTGCTCCACGCACCTACCACCGACTCGCCTGCGCGATAGAGAACGCCGGATTCCAAATTCGTGACTCGATTCACTGGATTACGGGTTCGGGATTTCCGAAAGGGCAGGACATCGCCAAGGTGATCGACCGGCAGCGCCTGGACCGAGACGAGGTTCTGCAGGTGACCACCTGGCTGAAGGCGCGGCGCGACGCCGCCGGGTGGACGACGGCCCGCATGGATGCGCTGTTCGGGTTCAACGGGATGGCTGGCCACTGGACGTCACTTACGAGCAAGGCGGCCGCGGTTCCGACCCTCGAGCAGTGGGACACGCTACGTGAGGCGATGGGCTTCGACGACGCCGAAGTCCGCCCTCTCGTTGCCAAGCTGAACGGGCGCAAGGGCGCTCTGGGTGAGGCGTGGACGCAGCGCGAGGTGGTCGGCGAGGCGTACCGGGTGCGCCGCCCCTCGGACGTGCAGATCGCCGCGCTGAGCGACGGCGCGTACGCCGTGACGGCCCCGGTTCGCGATGAGGCCCGGCAGTGGGAGGGCTGGAGCACCTCGCTCAAGCCCGCACATGAGCCGATCATCCTCGCCAGAAAGAGCACCGGGTTCAACACGACGGTGGCCAACGTCCTGGAGTACGGCACCGGCGCCTTGAACATCGCCGCCTGCCGTGTCGAGCCGACCGGAGAGTCCCGCCCCCGCGTGGGCGAGGCGTCCCAGGGCCGCCGCTACATCGACAAGGGAGGCACGGACTTCGCCCCTCTGCCGGGAGTGCGTGGTGGGGCTCCTGAGGGGCGCTGGCCGACCAACCTGGTGTTCTCGCACAGCGCCCTGTGTGTCGAGGACGGCCCGTGCGAGCCGGACTGCTCGGTCGCCGAACTCGACCGGCAGAGTGGCTGGACACCCAGCAACTCCCGCGCCGAGAAGGGCAACGGCATGGGCTACCACGGCGCCAAGGGCCGCCGGGGAGGATGGGTGGGCGATACGGGTGGAGGGGCAAGCAGGTTCTTCCCGGTCTTCCGCTACGAGGCCAAGGCCCCAGCCTCGGAGCGGCCCAAACTGCCGGACGGCACGGCGTGGCCTACGGTCAAGCCCGTCGCCCTGATGAGGTGGTTGGTCCGCCTGGTGACGCCGCCGAATGGTGTGGTCCTCGACCCGTTCGCCGGAAGCGGCACCACGGCTGAAGCCTGCATCGTCGAGGGCTTCCGCTGCGTCCTGATCGACCAGGACCCGGTGGCCGTCGAACTGATTCGGGAGCGCCTCCGCAAGCCTCTCCAGCCCGCTCTGGACCTGTTGTCGGAGGGGTCCGATGCGCCCTGACCCTCACATCTCCTGCCTGGAGCGCGCCGCCGCTGACCCTTCCGCCACGCCTGAGGTGTCAGCTCGTCTCCTGCGCATGGCAGAGATCGCCCGCGACGTAGCCGGCGACCCCACAAGAAACGAAGAGGAGGCCGCTCGTGTCGATGCGTGATTGGAAGTGGCAGGAGGAGGCCGCCTGTAGCGGCGAGAACCTGGTCCTGTTCTTCGGCTCCGACAACGAGCGGCAGCCGGAGAAAGGCATCCGGGAGCGGAAGGCAAAGGAGATCTGTGCCCAGTGCCCCGTCCGCAGCGCCTGCCTGCTGTACGCCATCTCCGAGCCGGTCAAGTACGGGCTATGGGGAGGCATGAACGAGGACGAGCGCCAGGCTGAACGCCGCCGGCGGATGCGCCACAACATCCCGATGGCCCAGGCCCCGGCGATGGCCGAGTTCAAGCGGTGTCGTGCCTGCCGCCGGTCCAAGCCAGTGGGGGAGTTCAGCCGGAACGCCAAGCACGACGACGGGTTGAGTCTCCGCTGCAGGCCGTGCATTGAGAAGGCGTCCACGCCGACGTGGGCCCGCTCCAGCACGGAATCGGTGGCGTGATGGCCTACCTCCGTGTCAGCCGCAATGAGCCGGCCACTCCTGCGGATGAACAGGTGAGCGGAGCCGCCCGGCTCCGTTCCAGCCTGTCCTCCAAGGAGTTGCCATGGCCGTAAGCAAGCGCCTCCGCCACGAGATCTTCCGCCGCGACAACCACACTTGCCAGAGCTGCGGGGCGAAGGCCCCAGACGTGAAACTCGAACCAGACCACGTCGTCCCCGTTGCACTCGGCGGGTCGGATGAGCCGTCCAACCTGCAGACCCTCTGCGAGGACTGCAACGCTGGCAAATCTGCCACGCCCCCCGACGCTGGCACGGTGGCCAAGGTCGCTGATGACGCGGAGCGGTGGGCGAAGGCCATGGAAGCCGCTGCGGGCAACCTCCTCGGTGCGCGACAGGCGCGCACCGAGGCGCGCGTGGCCTTCGACGCCAAATGGACGTCATGGAGCGAGGGACGCCCGTCACTTCCGAGGCCACAAGGCTGGGAGATGTCCGTAGACAGCCTCATCAAGGCTGGGCTGCCGCTGGAGGTGCTGCTCGACTGCGTGGACATCGCCATGTCCAGGCGGAACGTCCGGGCAGGCGAGGTGTTCAGGTACATGTGTGGAGTGGCATGGAAGGAGGTGCGGAAGCTTCAAGACGATGCTCACGCGCATCTGGAAGATGCCCAGCCATCTCCCGTAGAGGAGGAAGACCTCTGGGAGCGAGAGGACTTTCACCGGGGACGGTACGACGTCGCGCACGACCTGCTGGCGAACCTGACTGACGATGAGCAGGAGACGTGTAGGAACCACGCCCGCGAGTGGGGCGAAAACGCGGACGATTCCATCGAGCTTGAAGTTGATGCGGCGCAGCACGCGTTCAGCGAGGCACTGTATGAGCGCGACCGTCTCTTCAACGCCATCCAAGATCTCTTAGTTGCGCTACCGCAGGACATGGTGACTCCATGGCGCGAGCGCGCTCTGGACGAGATCCGTATGAACATGGGCGAAGACTTCCCCTCATACGACGTTCTTGTTCACACCGCCCGGGTGGCGAAGGAGCAGCGAGCCTTCGAGGAAGCGACTGCCTATCTCGCGACCCTTCCTGACGAGGAAGCCACTGAGTGGCGCGCTTGCGCGGCCACCAAGCTCGGCGCAAGTGCGGACCCGGCTCACCTCCTGCGCATCGACGTGCTGGCGGCCGAGTATGCCCACAAGAACAAGACCACTCACAAGGTCCTCCCAGGTCTCTGCGGTGGCCGAGGGGACCACGGCGGGATGTGCCCGCAGCCGGCCCACTTCCGAATGCGCCTGCAGGACTGCGTTGGGTGCGGCGGCAAATGTGACGGAGCGCATCGTGTGTGTGGGCACCACCTCGAACTACTGATGGACGGCCGGATTGTTGGCCGCTCGACCGGTCAAGCCCTTGTCGTCCTCGATTTCGAGGAGATCGCGCCACCGGCCGCGCAGGAGCCGCCCTTCTGATTGCCGTAAGGCACACCGCCCCACCCCGCTCCGCAAGAGCAACGATCACCAGCAAGGAGAGCGGCTCGCATGCCCTGGGTGTTCTTCGATGACCAGTTTCCGATCCACAGAAAGGTGACACGACTGTCGGATGCTGCATTTCGCCTGCACGTCTCAGCGATCTTCTGGTGCGCCCGCAACCTCACTGACGGTGTGGTGCCCGAGGAAGACCTCGACGACGTGTCAGCGCAGGTGCGAACGCCGGCACGGTTCGTCCCCGAACTGCTGAAACGGAAGCTCTGGCACGAGCCTGGCGAGGCATGCCCGTCCGAGATGTGCCCGGCGCCATCAGAGGAGGGCTGGGTGATCCACGATTACCTGGATGTCCAGCCCTCCAAGGAGAAGGTGGCCAAGAGGCGTAAGGACAACGCCGATCGGCAGCGCCGGTATCGGGAACGACAGCACGACGTGACCGAACCGCGTTCCAGAAATAACGGCGTTAGTAACGCGCCACGTAACGCGCTACTAACGCCACCCCGGTCCCGTCCCGGTCCCGAAGGGACTAGGGACGGTACAGGTAGTCAGTCTTCTTCCCGCCGTAACGCGCCCGCATGGGCGGAAGACGACGACTCCATTGATCTCGGCATCGTCGAACTCCTGGTGGAGTTGACGGGCCGGCAGATCTCCGCGCTGGACGCCACCGCGATTCGGCAGCGGATCCTGGGCACCCGGCAGATCCGCACCAGCCGGGCCGCGTACGTGGCCGCGGCCATTCAGGACGACCCGCACAAGTTCCTGCCGGTGCTTCTGCAGGGCGGACAGCCGGACACGCCACGCCTGCGCGTCGTGCCGGACTGCCCGCCGTGGTGCGGCAATTGCGAGAGCGACACATACCGCTGGCTGGCGCTCGCGGACGGTCGCTGGGCCAAATGCCCTGCATGTAACCCCGATGCCAAAGATCCATTCGCCTCGAAGGAGGTGTCATGAGCGATGACCAAGCCCGACTTGCTCGACCTGGATGAGGCCACCCGCGCCGCAATCGCTGCCCTGACGCACCGTGTCCGGGAGCGGGACGCGATGGAGGGTGAGCGGCCGGACGCGGAAGTGTTCGCCAACGAGTACGTGATCGCGCTGCGTGGCCAGGGCTGGCGCTTGACCGCCGCCCGGCCGGCTGAGCCGTGGAAAACCCAGATCGGCCCTCCTCCGCGCCCGGAGACGGCTCGGCGTGGCGCGGAATTGGCGCGCAGGGCGATGGCCGGGGAGGACGTGCTGTGAGCGGCGATCTGGATGCTCTCGTCGAGCAGATGCTCAACCCGGCAACACGCCTTGTCTGCGCTGTTCACGACTTCGACGCGGACGAATCCCACGCGATTCTCGAACCTCTCGACTCGATCGAGCTGCGCAGCCTGGCGGTGGCGTTGGCCGCGCTGGTCCCAGACGACATGGCGCTTGAGGTGCTGCTGGAGTGGTCCCGAGGTGAGGGGCCGATCTCCCCGCGGAAGGCGCGCGTGAACCGCCAGCGGATGGTGGCCGAGTTTGCCGAGTTCGAGCGCAGTCACCGAAGGGGCGCAGCGTGACCCGCCTTCCCGTCCCTGGCCCGCCTGACCGACCCGCCAAGATCATCGAGGAGACCACGAACCATGGCTGACACCACCGAGAAGACGATCGCCGACGAGCTGCGAGAGGCGGCGGCGAAGCTGCGCCGAGTGTCTGCGGGCACCACAGACGGTCGCTGGGTGTGCGGTCGTCTCGAAGAGCAGGAGGATCTCAGCCAGCAGGTCGCAGTCAGTACGGAGAACGCGCTGGTTGCGGAGATCAACCTGAGTGTCCGCGATTCAGCGTGGCGGTACATGCGGGATCAGGCGGTGCGTGACGGACAGTGGATCGCGTTGGCTTCGCCCGCGCTGGCCGAGCCTCTCGCCTCCTGGCTGGACTCGTGGACAGGGATCGACCTGCGCGAGGACGGCCCTCTGCCGGAGGATGTCGAGCACGCGCTGCGGATCGCCCGGGTCATCAACGGGACCACGCCTTGAGCGGCCTCGCCTGGAGCAGGTCCTCCTTCTGCAACGGCGCTACCGCCTGCGTAGAGGTGACTCCCCTCCCTGACGGTGGAGTGGCGGTACGAGACTCCAAACTCGGCAAGGAGTCACCAGTGCTCACGTTCTCCGCCGATGACTGGCGCGAGTTCCAGCGCTACATGGACGCCGACAACATGGGCAACTACCTCGGCCCGGTCTGGTTCGCGCAGGTCGATGAGGACCGGTGGGAGATGGCCAGCCGAGACTGCCGGGGCGCGTTGCTGGTGTTCGACGACGGCGAGGCGGAGGCGTTCATGGCCGGATTGTTCGCCGGCGAGTTCACCCCGGAGGCGCTTCCGATAGGGGACGGCTCGGACGGCGATGCCCGTAGCGGGCCCCAGAAGCCGTCTCTCGTCGATTTTGGGGCCGCTTCGGTCTCCCTGTAGCGGGCGGGGGAGCGCTGGGCGCTTCTAGGTGGCTTCTAGCGCTCCACTGTCCGCACTCCAGTACGCAAAGACGATCAAGATACGCCGATCAAGATCCATGTTCGAGAGAGGAATCGAACGAATGAAAGCCTTAAGTGTCCGCCAGCCCTACGCCTGGGCCATCGCCCACGGCGGCAAGGACATCGAAAACCGCTCATGGGGCGCTGGCTACCGAGGCCCGCTCGCCATCCACGCCGGAGCCCGCTGGGACGAGGACGGCGCCACCGACAAGCGCATCCTGCGAGCACTCCACCAGTTCGGGGACCGGTTCACCCCTCCGCTGCGGGTGGAGCGTCTTGGGCCCACGGCGGTGCGGCTGCTGCGGGACGGGCAGCTCACCGCTGGAGCGGTCGTCGCTGTCGCCCGGGTTGAACTGGTGTGCATCGGCCAGCGAGGCTGCGGGTGCGACTCGCCGTGGACGGTCCAGGGCCAGTACCACTGGCGACTCAGGGACGTTCAGCCACTAAGTGCACCTGTTCCGTGCAAGGGGCGACTCGGGCTTTGGGACCTGCCTGATGACGTCGAAGCGGAGGTTATGTCGCAACTCGCGCTTGCCTCCCAGCAGGCGGGGGAGACGTCGTGACCTGCCTGGAGTGCGGCCTCCCGCTCCATCGAGGGTTCGGCGACGGTTTCGGTTCCTGCAACTGCCCGCGCTGTCCTGGCTGCCGGAACATTCGCGGCGAGTGCGACTGCTACTGGAACGACCCGGACCAGTTCGATCTCGACGATGACGGCTGGAACGGCGCGGAGGTGGCCCGGTGATCCGCCGCTTGTGGCGCTGGCTGGTGGAGGACGGCGACCACGCGATCCTCCACCAGACCGCCGCGGACCTCGCCGGCGAGATCCGCAAGCTGACCGACGAGCAGCAGCGGAACCTGTTCTCCCGGTACACGCAGTTCTGGTGGCAGGCGAACCGTGTCGCCGCCTGTGTCGATGTGCGGGCAGGGGAGTCCCTGTGACCCTTCAGGGCTCGCTACGCGCCCTCCTGGCGGACGAGCTGCGGGCCGCAGGCGTCTCCCAGGCGGAGGTGGCCCGCACACTCGGGATCACGGCCAAGCACATGTCTCAGATGCTCACCGGGAAAGCGCCGTTGAGCCTGGCCTGGGCGGATGAGATCGCCGCCGCGTGCGGGCGGGAGCTGCTGGTGGCGAGCCGTCCATCGTCAGGGGAGTCCCGGTGACCGGCTACTCCACCTCGCCGGCGGGAGGCTGTTCGACGCGCTGGCTGCTGATCAGCCAAGCGCGCACTTCCCGCCAGCACCAGGCGGGCGTGCCGTTGACGGTGGCGACCGGTTCGGGCATGGGGGTCTCGCGGGGGCGCAGGCCGGAGCGGGCGGGCGAGCCCTTGGCTACCCAGGCGCGTCGGTACTTCTCCCAGTTGCGGACGGTGCTCATGGGGAAGTCGGCGCCGAAGTCTTCCTTAGCACGCTCGATGATCTCGGCGTAGCCGACGACGTCGTGGTTATGGGTCACGTGATCAGCGTACCGCCGCTGGCGTTCCGGTCAAGCCGCTCGTGGCTTAGTCACGGTTATGTTACAGGGCGATCGAATAAGCCATATAAAGCTTGACGACTAAGCCAGATCTGGTAAGTTTGAGTCATCAGCAAGGGACAAGACGCCAGGGAGAACGAGAGATGGTCACCTTCACCGACACCGAGATCCAGATCGCCAGCGAGATCACCGCCCTCGCGACCCCGGGCCGGTGGAGCAGCCTCACCGAGATCCGCCAGCACCTCACCCGCTGGACCCGCCCCGAGGTGGACACCACCCTCCGCCTGATGGAGCGCCTGGAGGACGTGTGCATCGCCCCCGAGTCCAACCAGAAGACCCTCACCCTGGCGGACCGGGAGGCGGCGGTGGAGATCGGCGGGCAGGCCAAGCACCTCATCTGGATCGCCGGCTAGACCTCAGGGCCCCCGAGAGGGGGCCACCGAACCCGCCTCGAACCTGAT
This sequence comes from Nonomuraea sp. NPDC050202, assembly GCF_040656115.1. Classification (NCBI taxonomy): domain Bacteria; kingdom Bacillati; phylum Actinomycetota; class Actinomycetes; order Streptosporangiales; family Streptosporangiaceae; genus Nonomuraea; species Nonomuraea sp. NPDC050202. The sequence continues at coordinate 282,009 of NZ_JBFALF010000002.1, forward strand.
TGGAGAACTGAGATGAGGCAGCGCGTCACCTTCAAGCGCAGGACGATCGCCATCTCCAGCGCTACTGGCCGCGAGTTCGTCATCGAGGCGGGAACGTGAGCAGAGGTCGAGCCGGGCGGCGGCCCCATCACGGGTCGGCACGGCTGGTACAGGATCTACATCGAGGGCCGCGACCGGCACGGCTACGAGCCGTACATCCGGGTCCACCGCCTGCACCAGGCCGTGGAGCATGCCGAGCCGCTCTACCGCATCTGTGACAACTGCCACGGCTCCGGCCAGACCCAGCACCTGAAGGTTCGCGGCTCCAGCTACCGGACGTTCATGTCGAAGCCCATCGCATGCCCGGCGTGTGAAGGCAAGGGCCACACCAAGAAGTATCCCGCCAATGCGCCCGCGTCCCATCTCTGCGTCTGACCCCCTTCTGTCCCCGAGAGGGGGCCACCCCCTCTCCCTGAACTGATCGACCTGTCCCCGCCCGAGGAGAAGACGATGCTCATGGCCACCGAGAAGCCCGCGAGGATCCACCTCAAGGCGCGTCACCCGATCACTGGTCGCAAGCCCTTCTATCGGGACTGGTGGTTCGAGCACGAGGGCGTCGTCTTCCGCATCTCTGCCGACTGGCTCCGCTCCACCGTGTGGACCATCCAGCCAGATATCGACCACCTCGACGGTCGAGGACAACTTCAGTTCGTAGAGTCCCCCGCCTACTGGGTCAGCGTCGCGCTCGGACTGGAGGACGCCCGCCACCAGCTCGCGACGTTCATCGCCAGTCCTCAGTTCGCAGAACTCCGAGACGTGTACAACGCGCTGAGTTCGCAGGCGCCCAACCGCAACCGCTGACCAGAGGAGCCCAGATGGCTGACAACGCCACCTCCCCAGTCGACATCATCGCTGGAGTCATCTACGAGGCCGACGAGTGTCCAGACATCTTCGAGGCCGAAAGCCTTGAACTCGCCGGCGACATCGTCGAGGCCCTTGCGAGCGCGGGCTTCAGCATCACTCGTGCGAGCGGCACCTGACCGTCGCCCTCCGGCCCGAGAGAACCCTCTCGGGCCACACCCCCCAAGACCCTCAACGAAGCAAGGGACCGAGATGCTGAAGATCAGCCTCCGCAAGCGGCAGGGCTGGGAACTCGCCAACACCGCCCGCCGCCACCAGAACCGGACCCACTGGTACCGGCTGATCGGGATGCGCCGGTGGGCGCTGATCCTCATGGTCGCCGACAAGAACTTCACCAGCGAGGCAGCAAGCAACGACGTTCCTGGCGAGACCATCCCCTGACGCTCCTCTGGTCCGGCTCTCCTGCCGGACCAGACCGACACCCCCGAACGGAGATCGACATGAGCGTCAACTACTACGCGGTCACACCCGAGACGCCCGAAGGCGACGAAGGACTCCACATCGGCAAGCACGTCGGCGGCAAGGAGTTCCTGTTCCGTGCGCACCGCGACCTCGGGCTCGTCACCGTCGCTGCGTGGACCAAGTTCCTGTCCCGTGAGGACGTGAAGGTCATGGCTGAGAGCGGCTACGAGGTGCCGTGGCAGGAGTTCATGGCCGACGTCACCAAGCGCCCCGCCGACGCGATCAGAGCGGGCGAGCGGCGCATGTCGGGCTGGGAGCGTAAGGCCGTGTCCTTCCGCGCCGAGCGTGGCGTCCCCTTCTACGACGGCGAGTTCTGCTGACCCCCGACACCCTGAACGGAGAACCCCCGATGAGCGATCTTGTCTGCGTCGGCTGTGGCCGAACCAAGGGTCACCCAGAGACGTGCGAGCTCGGCGGCTACGCCGACCGCGAGGAACTGGCCGCCGAGCGCCGCGCTGAGTGGGTCCACGAGCGCGACCACTGGAGGCTCGACGAACGCGTCCCGGACTGCGACTTCTGCCTTCTGGAGCCGCCGAGCTTCAGCGTCCGAGTCTCCAGCGCCGGCCAGCGTCTGTTGGGCGACGCCCGCGAACGGTACCGGCAGCGGCGGATCAGCCTGGAGCAGTACGACGCCGAACGGGCCGCGATCATCGCCGCTCACTCGACAACGCCTTAACCAGCCCTGCTCTCTTCTTCCGGCATACAGGCCGGACAGCGCCCAGAACGCGGAGAGAGCGCAAAGACCAGACACCCCAAGACGACCAAGGAGACAGTGATGAGCGTCGATGTTGCGGAGAACCGTGCCACCCATTTGGAGGAGTTCCGCGACCGCGTTGAGGGCCTTGTCCTCAGATGGCATACGGCGAACCCTGCCTACAGGCTGCCCGCCAGCCTGATCGTCATGCACCTCGAAGTTGCTCTCGAAGAGCTTGAGGAAGCCGCCCCTGCCCCGGACTCCTCCGAGGAGGGCTGACCCGTGGCCGACATCAACATTCCGTTAAGCCCAATTCACACCGCCCCGTGGGGTGCGATCCGCACCGGACTGAAGGAACCGGCCCGTCCGGTCTTTGAGCAGGTGCTCCGTGACGCGCTCGCCGGCGTAGAGCTGGGCGCCTACGACGAGCGCATGGTGGTGTGGCTATCCGGCTGGGACGTCCCCACCGTCGCTACGGTCGCGTCCCTGCTGTACCGGGTGAGGGCGCTCGGGTACGAGGAGCCGGAGGAGGGGCGTGGCTGACCGAGAGCCGAACGCCATCCCAGGAGACGGCTGGCGATGCCAGGCCATCAACGAGTTCGCCAGCCTACGTTGCAGGCACGACTCGACCTTCATCGTCACCACCGGCTGCGTCCACGAGCACATCGGCTCCAAGGCGACCTGTGAGCGCCATGCCGCAGGTCTGGCACGAGGCCGAGTGGGCTGCTGGGTGTGCCACGAGACGGATGGCCACTTCTGTGCCATGAACGTGATTGAGCAGGTGCCGATCGATGCCTGACCCCATCCCGGCAGAGGCCGCTCCGCTCACCTGCCAGTGGTGCCGCCACGGGCCTGCAGCCCAGCTCGTCGTTGTCGATTGGCCGACGATTGGGCGGCACACCTCGCTCGTCTGCGACCCGTGTGGAGACGAGCGCCTGCCCGACACACGCCCCGTGGACGCGATGGTGTGGCGCTACCGGCTCACCCTCGTACAGGAGGCTCAGAGTGCCTGACATCCCCCAGGAGGCCGTACAGGCCGCCATCGACGGCGTGGATCACGAGTACGTGGAACGGCGCGGGTTCGACTACAACGCTGCCCACGCCGCCCTCGCGGCTGCTGCTCCTGTCCTCGCCGCCCAAGTACGGCTACAGGTGGCCGAGGAGCAGCGGAAGGCGGGCTTGGTCGTCGTCTCCGCTGAAGACCTCGACGTCGCCATCGCCTATGCCGCCCGCGATCGAGACGGCGACCGCAGCCCCTGCGTCGCCCGCCTCCGTGCCGCCCTCGACGACCAGGAGGCCGCTAGCCTGCCGCCTGAGACTCCAGCCCCACCCCAGGAGGAGACGTGACCGCGGACGCCGCGACTGCGATCGATCGCTACTTCGCCCACCACGGGAGACAGCGTCACAGGCTCTCCCGCGTGTACCGCCCAACCGTAGAGTTGCTGGTGGCCCAGCACGGCGTCGCAGCCCTTGACCGCATCGAGGTGGACATCGATTGCCCCTGCTGCGATGAGGAACGAGCACGCAAGGATCGACTGTCGTGGGTGAAGGCTGAGTATCACCGAAGAGGGCGCCGGAGACACCGCTGATGGCCCTCTCCAGACTGCCCCCTGAGATGGCAGTTGAGGAGGAGACTGGTCGCCATGGCCAACCCTGACGGCGTACTCGCCGCTATCGACGCTTGCCTGCATGATGCGCTCTCCGAGGACGCGATGAGGTGGGCTCCAGACGAGCCAGACCCGACACCTCCCTTCCGAGGTGTCACGGCTTCTCACACCTTCATCGATGAGGCCGGAACCGCCTTGTCCGCAGCGAGGGCAGGATGGCCGATCATCAGGGATGACGCTGCCGACGTACTGGAGTGGTCCTCGGTCATCACGCCCGTACGCGAGGCGCTGGTCGCTGCGCGTGAACTTGCAGACTGGGCCTCGTCGCCCGGCGATGGCCTGCTACGGATCTCCATGCCCGACTCGTCGGAGAGCTTCCACCGAGTTGTGGGGGTCACCCCAGGAGAGGCCCTGGGCGAGTACGTGCTAACTCTGGAGCCCGCCGTAACGGCGTTCTCCGAGTTCGCTACTGGCATGCGCCGCGCCGCTGAGACGGCCTTGAGCGGCTTCGGCGAGGCGTTCGGACCGTTCCTGTCCGCCACGCAAGCCGCGATGCACAGCGTGGCCTTTAGGGATAACCGCAAGCACTACCGCCGCTGCCCGACCTGCAACCCGGCAGGCTTCCCCAAGGGCATGCGCATCGACCGGAGCGAGTACCGCAGGAGACGCCGGTGATCCTGTCCAGCCTGCCACCTGAGACGCCAGCCCAACCCCAGGAGGAGACGTGATCACAGGAGCTGTGCTGCTGCTCGCGGGCTTGGTGGTGATGGGCGCCGAGGTCTGACTAGCAACTCAAGGCGCGCCAGGGCTAGCGCTGCCGCTGCTGGCGCTCACCGCATTCACCGAGTACATCGTCTTCACAGAGTGGTGGGACGAGGTGCGGCCGTGAACCTCCTCAACCTCGACGCCTCGTTGATCCCGCACTCACTTCCGCCGATGCTCTGCCTCGGGAACTGCGGTCGTCTCTTGACCGCCCCGGAGTCGAGACAGCGAGGGTACGGGCCTGAGTGCGCCGAGAAGCTCGGGATCGTCACCCCTCGGCCGTCGCGCTTCAGCCGGCGAGACGGAGGAGACTGTGACGGGCAGACCGACCTGCTGGAGGAGACGTGACCACCCGCCGCATCTGCCGCACACCCGAGGAAGCGTTCCAAGTCGGGTGGGAGGACGGCGCCGACGACCCGCCCTTGACGCCTGAGCAGAGGACCCAGATCGCAGCGCTGCTCGCCCCGTACATTGCGCCGGAAGGAACGACACCATAAGCGTGCACTTCGTGGCTACCGCCGGTGACCACCAGTCAGGATCGTGTCTCTCGGATCGCCGCCGCGACTTCCGTGAGAGCGGTCGCAATAGCCATCTGCGCCCGCGTATGGGCTTGTATGGCTTTAACGAGAGCCAGGGTCGACTCCCCGTCCTTCTTGGCCGCCTCAATGGCCCATCCAAGGATGTTCTCGGCGGCGATGATGTGGGCCTGCGTGTGGTCATCCATATACGCGACACTACGAAGACTTCTGCGACGCGAGAAGGGGTGGAGCGGAGTCTCGGCACTAGTCTTGAAGCGAAAGCGGCCCTCCGCCGTCACTCGGAGAGCCGCCTCGTCCCACTAGTCCTCGCCCACCGCAGATCCCTCAAAAGCGGTCTCCCGTAAGCGTACTCATCGGGGAGGCCGAAATGTCCCAGCGCACGTACGACCTCGAACACCTCTGTCAGGGCGCGTGCATGAACAGTTACCGGCGCAAGGTCCGCACATACGAGCACGCCTACGCCGCCTACCAGACCGCCCACCACAACTGGCGGAACGACATCGCCGCGTGGCACGCACCGATGATGTGGCCGACCGAGCCTGCCGAACCGGCAGAACCGCGCCTCCCGTACCCGGTGCCCGGCAGCCCGGTCTACTGCTCGGACTGCGGCTACGCACTCAAGTCCAAACTGTCGAAGCTCGACGGCGCCGCCTGCGTGTATCTCCGCGAGTCGGACGGGCTCCGCGGCCAGAGTGGCGAGGCGAAGGTGTCAGGGTCGGAAGAGAGCCGCTCCCCGTCGCCAACGATCGACGACCTGGACGACCTCGACTCGTGGCTGCGCTCCTGGAAGGCCGCCTACCTCGGCATCGACTCGCTCTCCCGCCAGGGTAGCTTGTCAGACTCGATCAGCCTCGGAACGGCCTGGCTGGTCGTACGTGCCGAACGCATCCTCGCCAACCCAGACATCGCACGGTACTTCGGCTCCGAGGTGGAGGAATGGCATGCCAAGCTGATCCGCTACGACCCGTCCGACGTGGTCGTCGAACGGTTGAAGGGCGTCCGCTGCCCGGAGTGCAAGAGCTTCACGCTGCAGCGGAGAGTGGGCGACGACAAGGTCACCTGCGGCACACCGAAATGCGACCGCGTCCTCACCCTGGTCGAATACCGGGACCTGCTGGAAGAGGTGAAGAAGCCTCGCAGGGTCGCCTGAAAGGACCGTAACCAGCGCGTCTATTTGACCGATAAGCGCTGACCTGCAACGCTACTGCCAAGCACAGTTATGCCCTCAGACCCCGCACCACGGTCTGAGGGCATTTCGCGTTCCCGGGGGTGAACGTGGTCCCTCAGCCTCATGATGTTGTCACTCCGACCCAGGCCGCCGAACTGTTCGGCGTGCCGGCCTCGACGGTCCGCTCGTGGATCCGCCGCCACCAACTCGAACCTCTGGGCAGGATCGGCCGCTACAACCGGTACGACTACCGCGAGTTGGCGGCGATCGAGCGCGACATGCGCGCAGCCTAGACATCCCTAGATTTCCCAAGAACGCGCACTCCCACGGTGCTGGGGGAGATGCGCCGCTCCGCCACGCCTCCCGCCCCGTGGAGCCTGCGGAGCCTCGTGGCGGCCTGGCCTTCCTTCAGGGATCTGTGAGGGGTCCCGCCCGGGGTCAAAGGAATGCCAGGCCGCTACCCCAACATCTCCGGGCGGTTGGTTGTACTGCACGCCGCCTTCCGCCCGGACACCACTCGAATGCCTGTTCGCCTTGGTGGGTAGGCTCGCACCCATGCAAGATCCACCCTCAGTACGCCTCCCCAACCACCCGGCCAAGGCCGGGCTCCTCTTGGAATGGCGCAAGACCAGCACTGGACAGTGGGAGGCGCTGGTGGAGTACATCCTCGACGTCCCCGGCTACAAGGGCGGTCTCGAACCCCAGACAGCGTGGATGCAGGCGTACGAGGTAGAGCCCATCCGAGGTGAGGACTACAGCAGGGTGCCCCGCACCCGAGCCTGACCCGAAGGGGGTGCGTGTGAACCAGCGCGCCCGCCGAGCCCGTGTCATCGCCGCCTGGATCCTGCTCGCCGGCTCCATCATCGGCTGGCCACTCTCCATGCTCACCGTGGCCCAAGACGAGCCGCCGTTCGTCCTCTCGCTGTCGTGGCTGGCGATCATCCTCGCTGCTGCCGAACTTCTCACCACCAGCCAAGTGCACGAAGAGCAGGGCGAGGACAAGAAGACGGGACACCCATAGAAGCCTGCGGGACCTGATCACCGCAGGTTAGACGGCCCCGGGATTCCCCGAACCCGGGGCCGTCGCCACACCCCGCGTTTCGTCACCCTCAGTACAACTCGTCACGGGCGGGCAACCAAGATCTGCCTACGCTCCGTAGTTTCGCCAGGAACGGAGAAGCGCAATGAACGTCCTGCTGCTCCTCGCCGTCGTCTGCTTCCTGTGCTCCGCCGTCATCGCCAGCATCCAGAAGGCGTGGCCTCTCACCCTGCTCAGCCTCGGACTCGCCCTCGCTGTACTGGAGCGCGCTGGGCTGATCTCCTGAAGGTTGTCACTCTCCAAGGGGCAGCTCGATTGGAGCGGCCAACTGGGCGGCCGAGAACTGCGACCGGCCCCGATTCGCCACCTCGACGCCGTAGAACTCATGGCCGCCGGGAACTGACGCCGCGAACTGGAACGTACATCCCGGCTCCTGCAGCACCCCAGTGGTCAAGCGAGCCAGCCCGATCGTCTTCCCGGCAGGGTCTGTAACCACCACCTGCGCCCCATAGGCAATGTCCGCGTACTCGCCCTCGCCCGTGCAGGACAGGCGGTCGCCGAACTTGGCCGTGTCCCATGTCAACTTCAGCACGACCGTGCCGCTCACAATGACCGGGTCCGGCGCCGGCTGGACCGGCGCCTCCGAGGTCCGAGCAGCAGGCGCCGGCGGATACGCCACGGTGTCAGGCGCGAGCACGATGAACACTGCGGACATCGCCGCTAGCGCTAGCACTACGAGCGCCACCCCCGCCACGGCCAGCACCTTTCCCATGCGGGCATCCTGTACCGCTCCACACCGTGACACCAGACCCAAACAGAACCCTCCAGTGCGCGACTGGAGGTAGAGACCCCCGAGACCCTCCCGGACTCGGGGGTCTCGCCCACCACCGGGAGGAACCCATGACCGACCAGGAACAGGACGTTGTGTACGGGCCGGACGGGTGCGACGCATGGATCCCTGGCGTGCCGAAGAGCGTCCCGCGTGCCCGCGTCCTCGAACTGATCGAGGCGCTCGGCCTCGACATCCACAAACTACGAGGCCTGCGCATCGAACCGAACGCGATCTACGCCGAGGTCTACGCGTTCAAGGACGGCGCCCGATTCTGGGACGGCGCCTGGCGCCCTGACGCCCAGGTCGCCACCCACCGCATCGCCATCGCCATCACCGACACCCAGGACCCGGACGCCGACGTATGAGCATCTGGTCCACCTTCAAGACCATGAAGGTCCACGACAGCGACCACTCCGAAGCCGACCCGAACAACTGCGGGTGCAGCCTCGACGACAACAAGGTCTACCTGTCATCCGCCTGGTACGGCTTCCCGCTCCGCCTGTCCATCCGTAGCGGCGAGGCCCACGCAGACTGCACCCTCACCCGCGAGCAGGCACGCGAACTCGGGGTGGAGCTCATCTCGTGGGCCGCGCGAGACGACGCCGGCGAAGCCCGCATGTACCCCGACAGCTCCGCCCGCAAGAAGAACCAGCGGGACGACACACAAACCGAGGGCTGACCAAGAGGGGCGCCATCAACAGGGGGTAGAGCGCATGCCCCAGAGGGAGTGCCTCGACTGCCGGGCCCTGCATTCAGGGCCAGGGCCCCGCTGCCCCGGGTGCACGGGTGGACGGCAGCGCCAGCGTGACCAGCAGCGTGGAACCACCACGCAGCGTGGACTCGGCTGGACACATCAGCAAGCACGAGAACAGATCCTCGCCGCCGCCACCGTGTGCGCCGAATGCGGACAGCCACCCACACCAGGCAACCCGCTCACTGGTGGCCACGTCATCCCACGCACACGTGGTGGAACAAACGACCTCAGCAACTACCAGCCAGAGTGTGCCCGCTGCAACTACAGCAAGGGCGCAACCACGGGGCACACCGGGTAGGCCCGGCAGGGTGCCCCCACCCCCAGGCCCCACCGCCCCCACCCCGACCCCATGCCCCTGCCACCCACCCACCACGTGCCTGACCATCACACCAACCAACACGTGAACGATCAACGTCGATCAGCTAACCACGAAGATCGAACACGCCTTGAACCAGCCCCAGCGTCAGCCGAGACAGGGCAGGACAGGGCAGAGGGACCAGGGGGGCACCCCCGGCACGGGAAACGATCAACCGGCTCCTGACCCGTCCCCCTCGCGCCTTTTTTCGCTGGTACCACCGGACACGATTTGCCCCCTGACTGGGCTTTCGCGAGGGGAGGTACCTGATGCCCCGAGCGAAGAAGACGGCCGGCACCGCGATCGACAAGCGCAACGGGCAGCAAGTCCTCGGTGTGGTGGCCGGGCTGAAGGTGGAGAAGTTCACGGCGCCGCGCGGGCTGTCGAAGCCTGCGAAGGCCGCGTGGGATGACTTCTGGGAGGACAGGCCGGCGCATCTGGTGACGCCGGCGGCGAAGGTGGTGCTGCTGCGGTGGATCGACGCGCTGGACCGCTACCTGCGGACGATCGCGGAGGCCGACCAGCAGCCGCTCGTCACCGGGTCGCAGGGCCAAGAGGTGATCAACCCGCTGTACAAGGTCGCCGAGCAGGCGATGGCCACCGTGCGGGACTGTGAGAAGCAGCTCGGCATCGGCGGTCTGAACGCGGCCTCACTGGGCCTGGCTGCGATCAGCGAGCAGCGGTCGCTCGCGCAGATGAACGCCCGCTACAGCGAGCCTGATGCGGTCGAGGAGGATGACGAGCCGGACCCCCGTGAGCAGGGTCTGCGGATCGTGGGCGAGGTCGTCGATGACTGAGCAGGCGTGTACGGCGTGCGGGTGGGCGCCCATGCGCGGGGAGTTGTGGCCGTCGCTCGGCGGGGTGGCTGTGCGGTGGATCCAGGACAACCTGATCTTCCCTGAGGGGGACACGTTCGGGCAGCCGTTCAAGCTCCGCCAGGACCAGAAGGAGTTCCTGTACCGCTGGTACGAGTTCTGCCCCGGCTGCGATCAGTGGCACTACGACGAGGGCGTGCGAGGCGCTGCGACTGGCGACGGTAAGACCACGTTCATCGCCGCTATCGCGCTGCTGGAGTTCGCCGGCCCGCCGCAGATCGCGCCCGTCTCACCGATCATCAACATCGCCGCTGCCTCGTATGAGCAGGCCGACGAGTTGTTCGCCAAGGCCGGCCAGATGGTCGGCGGTCGGGACGACGAGATCCCCGAGGCGCCGCTGTGCGGGTTCTTCGCCGTCTACGAGAAGGTGATCCAGTTCCGTGACGGCAGGCCGGGCGAGATCCGGCGGGTCGCCGCGGTGGCGGGCACGAACGAGGGCGGTATCCCGCACCTGTTCATCTGTGACGAGGTCCACGAGTGGGGCGACGTCGGCTCGAACAAGGCGCGCGTGCACACGGTCATTTCCAAGTCGACGAAGAAGCGCATGACGGCCCGCGGCTCCGGACGGGTGCTGAACCTCAGCACGGCCGGGTTCGACGTGGACCATTCGCTGCTGGGCGCCATGTACAAGCGCGGCCTGCGGGTGCTGAAGAACCCGGCGCTGGCGCCGCGGCTGTACTTCGACTGGCAGGAAGCCCCCGAGGATCTTGACTACGAGGATCCCGAGCAGCGCGCCATCGCCGTACGGGCCGCGTCGAAGGCTGCGGGCGTGTTGTGGAACGTCGCCGACCGCGTCAACGACTGGGGCCGCCCGTCGATGCCTCGCCACGAATGGCTCAGGTACTACGCCAACCGCTGGGTGGACATCGCTGAGGACAGCTGGCTGAAGGACTACCCGGGCGCATGGGACAAGTGCGCCGGCGACGCCACCATCCCGCACAAGGCTGAGGTCAAGGTGGCCGTCGACATGGCGCTGCGCCGTGACTCGGTGGCCGTGCTGGTCGGCTGGGAGCGCCCTGACGGCAAGGTCGCGGTCAAGGCGAAGATCTGGAATCCGGACGGCACGGGGAAGATCGACCACCAGGCGGTGGTGGACTACATCCGGCACGACCTGGCGAACGAGTACACGATCGTCGAGGTCACCTATGACCCGCGGTTCTTCGAGGTGCCCGCCCGCATGCTCGAAGACGAGGGCTTCAACATGGTGGAGTTCCCGCAGTCGCCCGAGCGGATGGCACCGGCGTGCGGCCACGCCCTGGAGATGATCGTGGGCGGCGACGTCGTCCACGATGGGGACCCTGACCTGGGGGCGCACGTCAAGTCCGCCGCGATGCGGCCCGGTGAGCGCGGTTTCACGCTGTCCAAAGGCAAGTCAAAGCGAAAGATCGACGGCTGTATCGCCATGGTCATCGCGCTGTGGCGGATCGCCGCACCCGCGCCGGAAGAGCACCAGATCGAGCCGTTCGCGGTGTGGGCGTGAGGAGGCAACGATGGCGTTGACTGTGCCGCTGGAGCGGATCACGGACGAGGCGCGGAGAAGGGAGTTCGGTAAGGGTCTGCTTGCCCTCGTGCGCCTGCTAGGGACGCTCGTGCTCGGCATCCCGTACGTGATCGCGTGGTGCCTGCGAACAGTGGTGCTCGGTGTGACGATGCTGTGGGTTGCGGCGATGGCCGGGTGGCGCGATGCGGGACGACCGCGAGCGAAGGGCGGCGCCAGTGAGTGAGAGCACGCTGGCCGAGGTCGTGTCCCAGCTTGAAGCGGCGTACACGGCGACACGGCGGCGCCTTGCGGACTACCTAGAGCGAGAGGGTATCGGCCTTGCACCTGAGGCGATGACAGACGAGTCGGGCAGGTACATCCTCCTCGATGCGCTAGTCGCGCTTGCGCAGGCCAAGGCGGCGCTGGATGCGAGCCGCCGACCGGCTGAGGGCGTGGTGGCGCGGCCTGGTGACACGCTCGTGCTTCGCTTCGGCAGGGATGTGAGCATCGACCAGTTCAGCCGCTTCAGGGAGATGGCCCACGCCAATCTGAGTGAGCAGATGCCGGGCGTGAAACTCGTCTTCGTCGGCGGCGGTGTTGAGCAGATGGCCGTGTGCCGATCTGGCGAGGGCGTGCAGACCTAATGGGGCTGTTGGAGAGGGTCGCGGCAGAGGCTCGCGACCGGCGCCGGCGTGGCCGGAAGGCGTGGAGTGAGCCGCCATTCTGGGATTTGGAGAGGTTACGGTGGCCGTTTATCGGGTCGTCGTCGCTGAACTCGGACCGTGAGCAGATCGAGAACGACTTTCCCGGCTACGTGCAGGGGATCTACAAGCGGAATGGCCCGATTGCCGCGCTCATGCTGGTCCGCCTGGCCGTGTTCAGTGAGGCACGGTTCACCTTCCGCCGGATGCGGAACGGCCGCCCGGGAGATCTGTTCGGGACACGAGCCTTGGCCTTGTTGGAGAAGCCGTGGCCGGGAGGGACGACGGGTGACCTGCTTGCACGGATGATTCAGGACGCCGACTTGAGCGGCAACGCCTTCATCGCGCGTGTGCCCGGTACGGATCGGCTACGGCGGCTGCGGCCGGACTGGGTGACGATCGTCAGCGCGTCGAAGAGCGAGCCGGAGTTGTACGGGGCGGCGCTCGACGCTGAGGTGATCGGCTACTACTACTCGCCGCGGGCGCCCGGCGTGCGAACGGACACGCTGCTGCTGCCGTCGCAGGTGGCGCATTTCGCGCCCATCCCTGATCCGGAGTTCTCGTGGCGGGGGATGAGCTGGTTGACGCCGGTCCTGCGGGAGATCAGCGCGGATCTGGCGGCCACAACGCACAAGTTGAAGTTCTTCGAGAACGGGGCCACCCCAGCGTTGGCGGTCAGGCTCGACGCGAGCGTGACTCCCGAGATGTTCGAACGCTTCAAAACGCTCATGAATGAGAGTCACGCGGGCGTGGACAACGCTTACAAGACCCTCTATCTCGGGGGCGGCGCGGACGTGACGCCGCTGACCATGGACCTGCGAGCGCTGGATTTCAAGTCGATCCAAGGCGCGGGAGAAAGCAGGCTCGCGGCTGCGGCCGGTGTCCCAGCGACGATCGTCGGGTTTTCGGAGGGACTCCAAGGCAGCTCGCTGAATGCCGGGAACTACTCGTCAGCCAGGCGGCGGTTCGCCGATGCAACCATGCGGCCCTTGTGGCGGAACGTGGCTGGGTCGCTGGCGTCGCTGATCGACGTGCCAGATGGCGCTGACCTCTGGTTCGACGCCAGAGACATCAGCTTTCTGCAGGACGATCGCAAGGACGCGGCGGAGATTCAGCAATCCAAGGCGGCGGCGATCAGGCAGCTCGTGGACGCGGGCTACGACCCGGCGAGCGTCGTGGCGGCGATTGAGGCCGAGGACATGACGCTCCTAGTTCACACCGGTCTCTACTCGGTCCAACTACAACCGCCGACAACGGCTGACCAGGGCGCGGAGTCGCCCGATGACCCATCCGGACCCGATCCGGCAGAGGAGTAGTGATGGATACCAAGGGACTCCACGTCGAGATCAAGGACGAATCCAAGGGCCTGGTCCGCGCGGTCTTTTCAACCTTCAACAAGATCGACAGCCATCGAGACGTGACGCTGCCCGGCGCATTCGAAGACGGCGCTGAGGTGCCGATCAGTTCTTACGGTCACACGTCATGGGATGGTGCCCTCCCAGTCGGTAAGGGCACCATCCGGCAGACCTCAAAGGAAGCGATCTTCGAGGGTCAGTTTTTCATGGACACGACCCACGGCGCCGACACCTTCCGGACCGTCAAGGCCCTGGGGTCGCTGGGGCAATGGTCGTACGGATACGACGCGCTGGAGTACTCCTTCGGCGAGCATGACGGCCAGGACGTGCGCTTTCTCAGCAAGCTCAAGACGCACGAGGTGTCACCGGTCCTGCTGGGTGCCGGGGTCGGCACGCGGACCCTGGCCACGAAGTCCGGGCCGGCGGCAGTGAAGACGGGGCGGCCGATCGCGCCGCACGAGTGCGAGGTCACGTCGAGGTCGTGGGACGGCGCGAAAACGCTGGCCGGCCTCGGTGAGGATTTGCGCCCGTCGGAGCTCCGTACGGTGTTCGCCTGGCAGGACGCCGGCGCGGACCCGGAGCTGAAGAGCTCCTACAAGCTGGCTCACCACCATGGCGTGGGCGGGCCGGCGAACACGAGGGCGTGCCTGATGGGCATCGCCCTGATCAACGAAGGCAAGGCGGGTGTCCCGGACGATGACCGCCAGGCCGTCTATGACCACCTCGCCGCGCACCTGCGGGATGCGGAGGTCGAGGTTCCGGAGCTGAAGGCCGATGCCGGTGGTTCCATGAAGTTCCATGAGGAAGGGCACTTGGTCATAGCCAGGCTCTCCTCCTACATCGATCGCGCTTCGGAAGTCCTAGCTCTCCGCGCGCGCAAGGGCAGGACGGGGCTCGCCCCGTCGTCGGCTGAGCTCCTGGGCTGGGTCGATGACGAGCTGCGACGCCTGAAGGGCCTGCTCTCCACGCCCACGGGGCCCGAGGACCCGACCGAGGCCGACATCGCCTCACTGGTCGCCAGGTCTATCGCCCAACTGCAGAACCTGTGAGGAGATCATGAGTATCGACGCGCCCGACAGGGTCATCGAGTTCCCCGCGCTGAAGGAAGCGCAGGAGGCGCTCGACGCGAAGCGCAAGAGTCTGAAGGACATCTTCGACGAGGCTGGCCCCGAGTACGACATGAGTAAGGTGAAGTCCATCAAGGGCGACACCGCGGCCAAGGTCGACGCGATCCGCCAGCTCAATGAGGAGCTCACCGAGCGCAAGGCCAAGGTCGATGAGCTGATGGTTCTGGCCCGCGCTGCTGGTGCCGCCAAGGAGGCGGAGCAGGTAGAGCGCGGCGATCGGGACGTCAGAGATGACGGCCGCGGGCCGCAGACGAAGGACGGGCGGGAGCGGTCCTTCGGTGAGTCGTTCATGGCTAGCCAGGCGGTCAAGGGCTACGTGCGTGGTAGCGGCAGCGGCCCGCAGGCCACGGTCGACGTGTCCCTGAAGACGCTGCTGACCACGGGCGGATATGCGCCGGAGACGACGCGCACGGGCCGGATCGAGGAGTTCCCGACGAGGCCGGCTCCGCACATCGCGAACATGATCCCGCAGACCAGCACCGGTCAGGCTGCGGTGGTCTACATGGAAGAGACGATCTTCAACAACACCGCTGCCGAGGTCTTCGAGGGTGAGCAGTTCCCCGAGGCCCAGCTCAAGCTGGAAGAGAAGACCGTCCCCGTCCGCAAGATCGCCGTCTATCTGCCGGTGACCGACGAGACGTTCGAAGACGTGCCGCGCGCCGAGTCCTACGTGAACAACAGGCTGCCGTTCATGCTCCGGCAGCGCCTGGACCTGCAGATCCTCCGCGGGAACGGCACCGCCCCCAACCTTCTGGGCACCGAGAACGTGCCGGGCATCATTAGCCAGCCCAAGGGCGCCGATCCGACGATGGATGCCCTGTACAAGGCGATGAACCGCATCAGGACGGAGGGCTTCGCCGAGCCCAACGTCATCTTCATGTCGCCGCTGAAGTGGGAGTCCATCCGGCTGCTCAGAACCGCGGACGGCGTCTACATCTGGGGCCACCCCAGCCAGGTCGGCCCGGCGACGGTCTGGGGCCTGCCGGTGGTGGAGACCACCGCCGCGCCGCCCACCAAAGCGCTGATGGGCGACTACGCCAACTTCTCCGAACTGGCGATCCGGCGCGGCATCGACGTGCAGATCTCCAACTCACACGCGGACTACTTCATCAACGGCAAGCTCGCCGTGAGGGCCGATGTCCGCGTCGCTGTCGTCCACTACCGGCCGACGGCGTTTGCCGAGGTGACGGGGCTGGTCTGACGACCGGTCCGGCACCAGCACATCAGCTCGAAGGGGAGGGCTCGGCGCTCTCCCCTTCTGCATGAGGAGGATGTAAATGCCTTACAAGGGTGGATATCCGCGGGCGACGGACTGGCGGGTCGTGCGCGGCCGGTACGACTTCGCCGTGGACGGCGGCGCGGTCGGCGACATCGACCTGACGCTGGACGCGCAGATCCCGGCCAACGCGGTGATCCTCGGCGGGTTCGTCGAGGTCGACACGGCGGTGACGAGCGGCGGCGCCGCCACGGTGGCGGTCAAGGTCGAGGGCGCCGGCGACATCGTCGCTGCCGCGGCCGTGTCCGGCGCGCCCTGGTCGACGACGGGCCGCAAGTCGGTGGTGCCGGTCTTCACCGGCGCGACCACCGTCAAGACCACGGCCGCGAGGAAAATCCAGGCGACCGTGGCCACGGCGGCGCTCACCGCCGGCGTGTTCGACGTCGTGCTGTTCTTCATTCAGCTGCCGGACGCGTAAGGGGGTCGGCATGGCGATCATCGAAGGTGTGACTCCGCGCCCGGGTGCGGTGCGGGTGCTGGCGGCCAACGCCACCGTGACGCTGGCCCGGGACGACGGCACGCTGATCCTGTCGTCCACGAACGCGTCGGCCAAGCCGGTGACGATGACGGCGACTCAGGCCGGTCACATGGTGACGGTGTGCCTGCGCACGTTGTCGTCGACCGGCTCGTACACGCTGGCCGTGAGCGGAGGGACGGTCACGCTGGACGCCGCGGGTGAGGGCTGCCTGCTCGCCTACGACGGCAGCGCCTGGCAGTTGGCCGGTCTGACCGGAGGGGCGACAGTCGCATGAGCCGCGTGACCATCAAGCAGCGGATGTACCTCACCGAGGACAAGAGCAGGGCCGTGCCTGAGGGCGATCCGGAGGCGCGACACTTGCTGTGCGCGGCGGGCGGCGAGGTGTCGCGCGCGGACGCGGAGCGGTACGGCCTCCTGGACGAGCCCAAGCCGGAGCCGGAGCCGGAGGAGAAGGCCGCGGCCACGCCGGCGAACAAGGCGCGCGGGCGGGCGGCGAACAAGTAGTGGCTGGCCTTCTGCTCGAGCGGCGCTGGCACTGCACCCGGTGCACGAGCGCCGCCGTGACTCGGGACGGTTCGACGCCGATGCACCCCTGCAAGGGCATGGCGGGGCTGATGGTACCGCTGACGCCGGAGGGCGTGGCGTGTGATGTGCGGGCGGTCGAGCGGGAGGACTACGTGGGCAAGGAGCTCGTGCAGACGGACGGCAACGGGCGGCCGGTGATGTCGGTGGTCATCGAGCGTGAGGACGGCCGCGACTGCACGGTGTACGCGCCGACGGCGACGGCCACACGGGAGGAGGTCCTCGGTGGATGAGAAGCAGGAGAAGAAGCTCCGGTCCGCGGCCGTGCAGGAGCGGCGCATGGCGGATCTGGCGGTGGAGGCGGTACGGCGGGCTGAGGCCAAGCTGGACCGCTTCCGGGCGACCTGGGATGCCGAGCGCGAGGCGACGGAGCGCGGGCTGGTGGAGGCCGTGACCGAGGCCGAGCGCCAGGCGGCCGAGGCCGACGGGCGCGCGGTGGCGGCTGAACGAGAAGTTGTCGAGGCCGGGCTAGAGCCGGGCGCGAGCGCAGGCCATCAGGTTTCAGCGCAGGCTGGTGTGGCTGCGGGCGAGAGCGTGGTGTGACCGATGGCGTGGACTAACAGCAAGATCTTCCGACCGCTGCTGACTGACTTCTTTGTCCGTACGGGCAGTTTCGCGGTCGATCTGGACGGCGACTCGTTCAAGACGGCCCTCTACGACAACGACATCACGCCCGACAACGACGTCACAGCGGCCAACTCCGCCTACAACGTCGGCCAGTGGGTGACCACGGGCAACGAGGTGTTCGAGGCCGGCCAGTGGGCGCAGGGTGGCGTGACGCTCACCGGCGTGACGCTCAACAGCGGCACGGCGGACGTCATCTTCTGGGACGCCAACGACCCGACCTCGGGCACGGCCGCAGACCTGGCCAACGTGTATGGCACGCTCACCTACGACGACACCGTGACGGCGCCGGTCGCTGACCAGGGCGTCTGCTACAACTACCTGGGCGGCGCCAACTCTGTGACGGGTGGCCAGTTCACGGTGGTGTGGCACGCCAACGGTATCTGGCGCATCACCCTGTAGATGCCCGTCGCGCTGAAGTACGTCCGCCGCTTCAACCGGCAGAGCCTCGCCGAGGGCCAGCGTGCGGCGCCGGGGACGGTCGGCTTTCTCGGTGATGAGGCAGCGCTGACGGTCTACAACGTGGGGGATCCGCTTCCGTCGGGCGCAGTGTGGGACACCGGGACGTTCCGGGTGAACGCCAGCAACTTCGTGCTGGAGCGCTTCCGGATCAACGCAGAGGTCGTCTGCTACGGCGCCAACGCGACGTTCCGGCAGGGCGTGATCCAGTGCGGGCCGGGGACGACCTTCGGGATCACGGTCAACGGCGCGGGCCTCGGCACGCTGACCGTCGAGGACGTGACGGTCCGGCGGGTTCCCGCGGCGACGGCCGGGGACGTCCAGACCAACGGCATCTCCAGTGACAGCTTCCTGGTGGCGCGCCGCTGCGACGTGTCGGGCACCGGTGACGGCATCCACGTGGTGGCTGGCGGCGGGTCTCTGATCTCGCAGTGCTGCATCCACGATCTCGCGTTCGTCGATCCTGAGCAGCATCTCGATCCCGTGCAGGTCTTCTCCGGCGCGGGTGGCGCGATCACGGTCGAGCACTGCTGGATCGGCCCGGCGTTCTCGGCCGGTGGCACGCCGCCGAACTCGTCGATCACGTGTGGATTCGCGACGAACTCCGGCCCGCTGATCACACCGACGATCGTCAACAACTACCTCGCGAGCGGCTTGTACCACCTGCGGATCGGCTACCGGGTGTCCGGTGCGGTGGTGACCGGCAACGACCTCGGAGAGCTCTCGCCTGGCGAGTTCGGTCTGGTCAGCGTGACCGAGCCTGGAAGCGTAGCCACCTGGTTCGGGAACCGTGACGGCGGCGGCTCGACGATTCCGCAGCCGTAGGGAGGCTCCGTGACCACGATCCGCAGCGTCACGGTCCAGACCAACAACGGCAGCTCGCCGACGACCACCGTGGTGACGCCGTCGGATGCGACGGCCGCGCAGGTCGGCGATGTGCTGCTGGTGATCCATGGCAACGACTTCTACCCGGCGGCGAACATGCCGACGCCGACCGTGTCGCCAGGCTCGCCGACACTCACCCCGGTACCGAACGGGGCGGCCGACTCGGGCGACACTGGTGCGCACATCAAGAGCTACACCGCCACCGTCGCCACTGCGGGTGCGCAGACGGTGTCCGTCACCGAGACGGGGAGCGCCGACGAGGAGAAAGCCCTCGTCGTCTACGTGCTCGCCGGGGCCGACGCTGCGAACCCGATCGACGCGGCGGCGGCCACGTTCTCGACGTCGGCGACGCCTCAGCCCGCCCCGTCGGTGTCGCCGTCCACGTCGGATGCGCTGCTGATCTGCCACAACAACTCCGGCGGCGGCGCCAGTACGGCGAGCTACACCACGCCGGGCGGCATGGTCGAGCAGTACGAGATCCATGTCGGCGGCCTGTCGGGCGTGGGCGCGACCGAGCATCTGCTGGTGTCCGGAGCGACCGGCACCCGCACGTTCACCGCCGCGTCCAGCGTCCAGTGGGCCGCGGTCTCCATCGCGATCCGGTCGGCGGCGGCCGGCGGCGGCACGACGGCCAACGCCCAGGAAGCGGCGGCGACGGCTTCGGCCAACAACGCCACGGCGGCGGTCGCCCCGGGCGCCCAGGCGGCCACGGCACTGGCCGAGGCGCTGTTCGACCCGGGCACGTCCGTCAGCGTCGAGCTTGTGGCTGACGCGCCGATCGAGATCCAGGCGACCGCCCATGATGTGACCGCGACGGTGGCGCCGTCACCCGCAGGCGCGCTGGCTACGGCGGTTGCGGCTGACCCGTCGGCGGTGGTGGCGGCGTCGGTCGGGCTGGCGTCCGGTACGGCGGCGGCCCAGGATGCGACGGTGATCACTGCCACGGGCACGACGGCGCTGGCGGAGGTGGCCGCGGCCTCGGGCGCGGCGCTCGATGCAGGTGCAGCCGTGCTCGCGTCGGCTGGCACGGTCACGGGCTCGGCGGTTGGGCTGGATGCGACTGCGCAGGTCGTGGTGGTCGCGGTTGCGCAGGTGGCTGAGGCCTTGGCGGCTGGCGTCGATCCGGCGGCGGCTGTCGCTCCTGGCGCGGTGGCGGCTGGGGCGGTGGCGGCGGGCCAGGACGCGACTGGTCCGGGTGAGCCGGTGCCTCAGGTGAGCGTGGGCGGGATGCGGGCGCGCGTGCGGCGCGGCCCGGCGATGGCAGGCGGCCGGCGGCGTGCGGCGGCGATGACGGGAGGGCGGCCATGAGCTTCGATCTGGGCGATCCTGTCCCCCTGAGTGTCACGATCACGGATGAGACCGACGCGCTCGCGAACGCCGGGAACGTCCGGCTGACCATTGCATTGCCAGACGGGACGACCGTCGTACAGGACCCGGTGCCGCCGACGACGACCGGGATCTACGACTTCACGTACGAGACTGTGCAGGCCGGCGTCCATCGGGTGCGCTGGGTCGCCACCCCGCCGAATGCCGCCGCCTACGGCGATGTGTTCGTGGTGGAACCCGCCGATGGTGCGCCGTTCGTCAGCCTGACCGACACCAAGACGCATCTAGGGATGGATCTGGACCGTCACGAGGATGACGAGGCGCTGCGCGAGTTCATCGGCGCGGGCTGCCAGGTCATCGAGGACCGGATGGGACACGTCACCCCGAAGACGGTGGTGTCGGACGTGTCCGCCCGCCGCGGTGTGGTGGTGCTGCCGGAACGGCCGGTCATCTCGATCACGAGCGTGGTCCGGCTGCCCGGCGGCGACGCGATCGCACCGGCTGACGCGCTGGCGGGGACGGACGGCTACACGCTGAAACACTCCGAGGGCGTGCTGCTGCTGCCGCTCTGGTGCGGCGGCGCGCGTGTCACCTACCGGGTCGGCCGGACACCGCTGGGGCCGAACTACCGCCTGGCCGCGCTGGACCTGATCCTGCACCTGTGGCAGGGGTCGCAGCGCAACAACGGCGGCGGCCGTCCGATGCTCGGCGACTCCGACGCGATCGCCGCCTCGGTGAAGCCGTACGCCCTGCCGTACAGGGTCAGTGAGTTGCTGGGCCTGAAGCGGCACCAGGAACGCGATGAGCCTCTCATCGGCTAAACGCCCGCCAGACGTTCTCAGACGGTTTGTAGTCGATTGAGGGGGCTTTCCGGTGTCCACCATCCCCGCCGCGCTGAACGCGCTTGTAGCGCTCGCTGAGCGTGCCTGGCCGGACGTTCAGGTCCTCGACGGCGGGCCCACCAACCACGTTCAGCGCGATGTGATCGAGATCGGCTACAGCGGCAGCCCGAACGAGCCGGACGTGCGCTCGACACTGACGCGCGAACAGCTCGACATGCAGCCAGACCTCGAACGGTACGACGTCATGTGCCTGGTCAGCGCGTGGCGCGGCGACACCCGCCGCGACGGCCGGCCGGACGCCCGCACCACCCGCGAGCGCGCGTTCGAGCTGCTGGCCGGTATCCGGTCTGAGCTCGGCAAGGACTCCCGGCTTGGCGACACGGTCATGATGGCCCGGATGTCCACCTTGGACATGATCGCCGACCAGACATCGGACGGGCCAGTGTGCACGATCAGGTTCGTCGTTCACATCGACGCGTTCCCGGACGCCTGATGGCCGAGCCGTCCGACCCGACAGAGGCGATCCGCGCACTGCAGAAGGACCTCGGTGCGATCGAGCCCGAACTGCGCAAGAAGCTCCGCCCGGCGCTGAAGGCCGCGGCCGAACCGATCGTCGCGGACGCCAAGCAACGCGCCTCCTGGTCAGCACGAATCCCGAGGGCGATCACGCTCAGCATCCGGTTCGCCAAGCGCGACCCAGGCGTGTCCATGCGGGTCCGGCGCGCGATCGCACCCCACGGACGGCCGCTGGAAGGCATCCGGGGCAACGCCACCTTCCGTCACCCGGTGCACGGCCACCGCGACCGGTGGGTCAACCAGGACACCAAGCCCTACCTGGCGCCAGCGGCGGAAGCCGGCATGGACGGCGCTCTGGCAGCCACCGTCGCTGCGGTGGATGAGACAGCGAGGGAGCACGGCTTCCGATGACCGAAAGGACCCCCTGATGGCCTTCAACCTGCGGGCCAGTTGGCAGCTCGAATCGGAGCTGACCTCCCCGCTCGACCTGACCACCCCGTCCAACCTGCTGAAGCTGGCCCGGCAGATCGCCTTCGGTGAAGGCGCGGGCGCCGGCCAGGCGAACATGATCTGGTCGGACCGGCGCACGATAGCCGCGTCGGCGACAGATTCGATCGACCTAGCCGGTTCGCTGACCGGTCCGTTCGGCACCAGCCTGACCTTCGCCCGGATCAAGATGCTGCTCGTGCTGGCCGCGGCCGGCAACACCAACAACGTCAACGTGACCCGCCCGGCCAGCAACGGCGCACCGCTGTTCCTGGCCACCGGTGACGGGATCCCGGTCAAGCCCGGCGGGATGTTCTGGTGGTACGACCCGTCCGCCGCGGGCGTGGCCGTCACCGCGGGCACCGGCGACCTGGTCGACCTTGTCAACAGCGCCGCAGGCACGCCGGTGACGTACGACATCGTCATCGTCGGGGCGTCGTCGTGAGCAGCCCGGATCGGATGTGGGTCCGTCACCCGCACATCGACGACGGCGAACGCAAGGTCGAGATCCCGAGGTCGGCGCTGCGCCACTACCGGCGCTCCGGCTGGGAGGAGACCGACCCGCCGCCCCCGCCGGAGCCGCGTCGCCGGCCCGAGAAGACGTCGGAAGCCCCTGCCGAGGCGGGGGCTTCTGCTTTGCCCGACAAGTCGCCGCGTGGTCGGCGCGTACCCCGAGGGGATGAGTAATGGTCGCCACGCCGATCACGCCGGCCAGCAGGTTCTTCCGGCCCGGCATCACCAAGTGCTACTGGGTGCCGACGATCGCCAACATCAACGCGCCCACCAGGTCGGAGCTGAACGCCGGCGTTGACCTGTCCAAGGACATCGCCGACATCGCCGGATGGATGGTGTCCGGCCAGGCGATCGCCACGCCGGACCTGAACAGCCGGTTCGTCAGCTCCATCCCGGGCCTGACCAACGCCGACGAGTCCAGCATCACCTTCTACGAGGGGGTGGACGGCGAGGACGCCCGCACGGTGATGCCGCGCGACGAGGAGGGCAACATCGTGTGGCTGGACGGCGGGGATGTCGCCGGCAGGCTCATGGACGTGTTCCCGGTTCGGGTGCTGAGCGTGGGCAAGATCCGGTCGATGGGTGCGGAGGCGGGCCGGTTCACCACCCAGTACTCCGTCGTGTCTGAGCCCGCCGAGAACGTGGTGATCCCGGCGTGAGCCTGCGCGAGCGCCTGCTCAACCGTCCCCGCCCGAGCGGCGAGTTCCCGCTCCGCGTCGAGGACGACACGGCGGCGCGCGACGAACTCGAGCGTGCGCGCCGCCTGCTCACCCTGCTGCTGGTGCAGGGCGGCGCTGAGGCGGCCGCACTGGAGCAGGCCCGCGCCGACGTGCGGGAGGCGGAGGGCAAGCTGCGGGCCTGCTTCGCGTTCGTCACTCTGCGTGCCTTGCCCGCGACCGACTTCGAGGCGCTGGTCGCCGCACACAAGCCGCGCCCCGAAACAAAGGACCAGATGTTCAACCTCGACACCTTCCCGCGGGCGTGCTTCCTGGCGTGCGTCGAGGGCGACCTGACACCGCAGGAGTGGGAGCACCTGTGGGAGACGGGCATGTCCAACGCCGAGCAGGTCGAGGCGGGTAACGCGGCGATCCGGGTCAACATCCGTACGCCGGACGAGTCGCTCCCAAAAGGCTGGGCGCGGACCGAACCCTCCAGCTAGAACTGGACGTCTGCGCCGCCTACCGGATCCCCCACTCCGAATTCCTACGCTGGGACCCCGACGACCGGGACAAGGCCGTCTGGCATTGGATCTGGCGCCGCCAGGAGTGCCAGCACTGCGGCACACGCCCGGATGAGTGGGATGAGACGCGGGGCGGCAACCGCAACGCCTACGTCGGCGAGAAGCGGCGGTGCCGCGGCTGTGAAGTTAAAGACCGCACCCAGGAGACGGTCACGCCCGAGGACGGGCGAGGCGTCTACGTCGCGCTGATCCGCAACGAGGAGGTGCGCCGTGCCGACTCGTGACCTGGTGATCGCCCTCAAATCGAAGTGGGACGGCGTGGGCCTCGACCGCGCCGACAAGGGACTGAAGACCACCGAGAGCTCGTCGCGGGCGCTGACACGCGAGCTCGAGCGGATAGAGAAGCAGGCCCGACAGCAGGGCACGACGCTCGCGCAGGCCGGTGCTCAGGCCGGCCGGTTCGGTGACCAGCTCGACGACGTCGGCCGTACCGCCATCAAAACCCGCAGGCTGCTGGAGGATGCCACTAAGCGCCTGCCGCGCATCGAGATCACGGCGGACAGTTCGGACGCGGAACGCGAACTGGACCGCCTGTCAACGCGCCTGCGGTCGCTGTCCGACCAGCGCATCGGCATCGACCTCGACGCCCGGGAGGCGGCCAACGAGGCGGAGGCGATCCGGCGCGAACTGGTCGCGCTCGCCGCGCTTCACCCCGAGGTGGTTGTCGGCGCCAACATCGACCGCGCCGTCCGCGACCTGGACAAGGTGGAGCGTGAAGCCCGCGACCTCGACCGGCGCGTGACCGTCCAGGTCGACGTGGACGGCGCGTCGGCGTCGGCCGCGGCGATCGGCATGATTCAGACCGCGCTCAGCCTGGTCCGCTCGTCGGGTCCGGCGACCGGGGCGGCGGTGGCAGCCGGGCTGGTGGCGATCCCCGCGGCGGCGGCGCTGGCCAGCAACGCGGTCGTGGTCGGCCTCGGCGGCGCGCTGGCCGGGCTCGGCCTGGCCGCAGCCCAGGGCTCGGATGCCGCGCAGGACGCGATCGGCCAGATGAAGATGGCGGTCAAGCGCGAGGCGGAGCTGATCGGGCAGCCGTTCGAACGCGTCTGGACCGTGATCGCGCTGGCCGCCGAGCGGGAGCTGGGCCAGCTGTCGCCGGTCGTGCGCCGCAACCTGTCCGAGCTCGCCCCGGAGTTCGAGGACTTCGCCGAGCGCGGCATCGACAGCCTGTCCGAGTTCGAACCGGCCATCGACGCCATCCAGAGGGCATTCTCCTCCGTGCTGTCCGAACTGGGTCCCCGCTTGCCGGAGATCATGCAACGGCTCGCCTCCGCGATCACCACGGTCACTCAGGCCGTCGAGGAGGATCCGCAACTGCTGGCGGACATGGCCGTCAACCTGGCCAAAGTCGCGCAATGGGCGGCTGAGGTGACCACGCAGCTCGCCAAGTTCGGCCGGTGGGCGTCCGAGCACGCCGGGCTCGTCAAGACGTTGACGGCGGTGCTGGTGCCGTTCGGCGCCGCGCTTGGCGAGGTCACGGTCCAGTCGATGCAGGTAGAGCGCACGAATATCGCCATGTCGCAGAGCAGCCGGCAGGCCGCCCAGGACTTCGGCGTGATTTCCTCCGCTGCTGATGAGGCGTCCCAGGAGATGCAGAAGGCGTGGGCGGGCGCCTACACCAGCTTCGTGCAGCTCGGCGAGGTGATGGGCAACGTGCAGCAGCGCTCCTCCGGCGTGGGGAGCGCGGCGCAGGCGCATGCCCGTGCGGCTGAGGTGCAGCGGCAGGGCGCCGAACGAATCGCCCGGGCTGAGCAGGAGCTCGCCGACGTGCAGGAGCAGTCGGCCGAGCGGATCGCCGCCGCCAAGCAGCGGGTGAAGGACGCCCAGAGGGCCGCGGCCGACGCTGCGGAAGCCGCTCAGGACCGCATCCGGGACGCTGAGGCCGGCGTGGCCGCCGCGGTGGAGGAAGGCGCACAGCGGGAGGCGGACGCGCAGCGCCGTGTCGAGGATGCCCGCGAGCAGGCCGCCCGCGCTGCGGAGGAGTCGGGCCGGCGGATCGAGGATGCTGAGCGGCGGCTCGCCGACGCCCAGCAGGACGCGGCGGCCCGGCAGGTGGACGCCGAACGCCGGGTGCAGGACGCGCACCGGCGCACCGCGGAGGCGGTCGAGGACCTCACCGCGGCCCGGGAGCGGGCACAGGAACGGCTTGAGGACCTGATCGCCGCCGAGTCCGGTAGCGCCCTCGACGAGGAGGGCGCTGCCCTGGCGATCGAGCGGGCCCGCCAGCGGATGGAGGAGATCAACGCCGATCCGGAGGCGAGCGACCTCGACCGGCGTGAGGCGGAGCTCGCCTACCGGCAGGCTCTCCAGCGGCTGGAGGAGGTGCGGCGCCGCAACCAGGAGCTGCGGGAGGATCTCGCCGACGCGCAGAGGCGCGGCATCGACGGGTCGTCCGAGGTCGTGGACGCGATCGGCCGCATCGAGGACGCGCGCCGGGCGGAGTCCGAGGCCGAAGAGGCGGCGTCCCGGCAGCGGGAGGAGAACGCCCGCGCGGTCGGCGACGCTGAGCAGGCGCTCGCGGACGCGCACCGCGACGCGGCCCGGCAGCGGGAGGACGCCGAGCGTCAGCTTGCGGACGCCGAGACGGAGCTGGACCGCACCCGGGCCGAGAACGCGCGCGCGGTCAAGGAGGCGCAGGAGGAGGTGGCCCGCGCGGAGAAGGAGGCCGCGCAGACGGCCAAGGACTCCGCCCGCCAGATCGCAGAGGCGCAGTCGGAAGCGGCCAAGGCGGTGCGTGACGCGGCCCGCGATGTGACGGAGGCTGAGCAGCGGGTCCGCGATACCCGCCGCGAGGTGGCCCGCGACACCCGCGACGCCAACGACAGCGTGATGGAGTCGTACGCGAAGCTGCGCGGCGACGCCAAGCTAACCAGCGAGGAACTGCTGCGAGAGCTGGAGAAGCAGGTCGCCGACCAGGAGCGGTGGGCCGACAACCTGATCCGTCTCGCCGGCCGGGTGCCGGACTCCATGCTCGCCGAGCTCGCCAAGCTGGGCCCGGGCGCGGCCGGGGTCATCGCCGCCGCGGCGGACATGAGCGACGCGGAGTTGAAGAGGTTCATCGAACTGCACGGCCGCAGCGGCAAGGAAGCCGGCGACACCTTCGCCAGGAATCTGGAGGAGGCCGCCCCCATCCTGCGGGAGATCGCCGCACAGCGCGGCAAGGAGGTCGCCGACAAGGTCCGCGAAGGCATGGACGGGGGCAGGACCAGCGTGTACGACGCTGCGCTGCGGGTGGGCTTGGAGATCAGCAAGGGTGTCGGCTCCGACCGCCAGGTGCGCATCATCGTGGACACGGCCGAGGCCGACGCCACCATGAACGCCTGGCTGCTCAAATACTCGGCGCAGATCAACGCCCACTACGCGGACGGCGGCATCGCCTACTTCGCCGGCGGCGCCGAGCACCACGTCGCCCAGATCGCCGGACCCGGCATCACCCGCGTGTGGAACGAGCCCGAAACCGGCGGCGAGGCCTATATCCCTCTCGCCATGTCCAAGCGCGGCAGGTCGGAGGAGATCCTCTCCGAGGTCGCGGAGAAGTTCGGCGGCAGGTTCTACCGGACCATGCCCGTGTCCAGGTCAGCGGTGTCTGCGGGAGGAGGCGGCATGTACCGGCCGGCGCCCGTCTACAACATCACCGTCCACGGAGGCATGGACTCCGGACCGGAAATCGGCCGCCGAGTCGTGTCCGCCATCCAGGAGTACGAGCGGGGATCCGGCGCCGCTTGGAGGCGTACAACGTGAGCCTCCCCACCATCTCCGTCGAGGTGATGTTCGACAACACCGCTCCCGCCGGGAACGCGAAGACGAACAGCTTCGACGGCGGGACGAACAACACGACGATCACGACCGGGAACAGCGGCGGGTCGTCCGGGAGCGCGTTCAACGTCATCACCGGGGCGCCGCGTTTCTCCAACGCCCAGGTGTTCGGCGGGTCCGGCCTGTCGGCAATGAACCCGACCTCGGGCGCCGACTGCCACATGGACTGGACCGGCGTCACCCAGGTCGGGAACGTCTTCTGCCTGCGCTTGTACATGTACCTCGTGAGCGCGACCAGCGCCATCCAGCGCGTTGCCGTGGTGCAAGGGCCTACCGGTGTGGTCAGCGCCGTCTGGATGACCTCAACGCGGAGCCTACGCGTCTACCTCGGCTTCTCCATCTCGATCGCGGCGCAGCTCACCACCCCCGTGCCCACAGGCCAGTGGTGCAGGGTCGAACTGCGCTACACGATCGACTCGACAGGCTCGGGCACGGCGGAGATCTGGCGGTACGACGACGCCAGCTCCGCCATCGCCACCGACTACGCCATCAGCTCCACCCAGACGTGGCCGTCCGGGAAGCCGGGCATGGTCGAATGGCACCTGCAGCGCGACGCGGGCGGCTACTGGCACATGGACAACGTGGCCGTCTCCGACCAGCGGATCGGCCCCGTTCAGGGCACGTGGACGAACGTGACGCTGCGAGCCAAGCGCGGCATCACCACCCGGCGCGGATCCTCCCGCGTCGAGTCCCCCGTGATCCGGTACGACGCCGGCACAGCCTCCTGCCACGTCAACAACACCGACCGCCGTTTCGACCCGACCGCGCTGGACGGCCCGTACGCGACCGGCGTCCGCAGCAAGGTCACCGCGATGCGCCCCATCCGCTACCGGGCCACCTGGAACGCCGTCACCTACGACCTGTGGCGGGGCTTCATCGACAAGTGGGACGTCGACCACGTCGCCGACGTCTACTCGGAGGCGCTCGTCACCGCCACGGACGGCTTCAAGGTCCTCCGCAACCGGCGCAGGCCCGCGGTCGCTCCGGTCGGCGCGGGCGAGAACGCCGGGGCACGCGTCTCCCGGATCCTCGACTCCGCAGGCTGGCCGCCCACCGACCGGTCGATCGCGACAGGCAACAGCACACTGCAGGCCACCGAGCTGGAGGGCGAAGCACTCGCCGAGCTGCAGGCCGTCGCAGAGTCGGAGATCGGCGAACTGTACATCGACGCTTCGGGCCGGGTGGTGTTCCGCAACCGGCAGGCTCTCATCCTGGAAACCAGGTCGAACACCGTGCAGGCGACGTTCGGCACCAACGGGGTCTTCACGCCAGCGAGAACGAAGCTCGTCACCGACGACGCAACCCTGTGGAACGAGATCCGCGCCCAACGCGAAGGCGGAGTCGAGCAGGTCGCAGGCGACGCGGCCAGCCAGGGCGAGTTCCTGGTCAAGACGTTCCCGGCGTCCGGGCTGCTACTGCAGGACGACACGGCGGTGGCCGGTTACGCGTCCTGGATCCTGTACGTGTCCAAGGAGCCCGAGACGCGCTTCGACTTCCTGGAGATCCACGCCCACGCCAACCCTGACGTGCTCTTCCCCATCGTGCTGAGCCGGGAGATTGGCGACCGGATCCGCATCATCCGGCAGCCGGCCGGCGGCGGCGACCCGATCACCCGGGATGTGTTCATTCGAGGCATCTCGCACCAGACAACTGGGGCGACATGGATCACCACGTGGACGCTGCAGAGCGCGACCAAGTACGGGTCGTTCTTCGTCCTCAACAATTCGATCTTGGGCAGGCTCGATGAGAACGCCCTCGGCTTCTAGGAGGGGCGGTCATGCCCGGCTTCGTTAACTGGGTCTCTGGTCAGATCCTCAACGCATCCGACCTGATGAGGCTTCCACAGCAAGACATCGTGCTCAAAGCCGCCGACCAGAACATCGCTAGCAACGTGAGCCCTGTGGATGACACCCATCTCTTTATGAGCGTGGCGGCAAACACGAAATACTGGGTCGAGGGCTTCATCATCTACACAGGTCCCACTGCTGCTGACATTCAGTTCACATGGTCGTTTCCGGCAGGATGTACCTTCCGATGGACGAACGACGCCATATTCGAACCACCTGGCGTAGCGGGCGACATCGATCGAAGGTGCTACACCGGATCGGATCTGGTACTGGCGAGCACGATCACCGGCTTTGACCTGGTGGCGCTGCCTCGCGGGGTTTTACAGGTAGCAGGGACCGCAGGGACTTTGCGCTTCCGGTGGTGCCAGTGGGCCAGCAATGCCACAGCCTGCGTCGTTAAGACCAACTCCATGCTGCGGCTCACGAAGGTGTCGTGACCAGCAACCATTTGTCGTTCCGCTGACAGTTCCCCTTGACGTGCCGCCCGTCTGCTGAGGGTGCGGGGCGGGCGGCACCCACACCTACCGGCCCGCGGGCCACCGTCTGCAGGAGGGGGACGTGTGCCCGACTCGCCCACCCCGTGGGAGCTGCACCGCACGATGGAGGCCCTCCGGCACACGCTGGAGTCCGGGTTCAACAGCCTCAACAGCCGCCTGGACCGGGTCGTGTCGAGCGAGCTGTTCGCCGCCTACCAGCAGCATGTGCAGAAGGAGTTCGACGACCACGAGCGCGAGCTGGCGGCGCTCAGAGCGGACCGTGAGGCCGACAAGAAGGAGCGCGACGCCGAGCGGGTGCAGCGGGCAAACGACCGCCGCCTGATCGGCCTGGCCGTCTTCACATCCATCATCGCGCCGCTCGTCATCCTGCTCATCCAGCTATGGCTGAACAGCGGGAGGACCTGATGGGCCGCCACCAGGACGACGGTCTCGGCTTCGACAGCGTCGCCGACGACCCCGACAAGGTGAAGCGGGGCCGCCCCAGGCTGTGGCTGCTGCCGCTCGTCGTCGCCGTCGTTTTCACTGCGGTGCTTGGCGCGCTGATGGTACAGATCAACGAGCTCGGCAAAAGGGTCCGGCAGGCGGAGAACGATCGCACCATCCTCACCGAGCAGGTGGAACGGATGGGCGGCGTTCCGCTCGTATCCCCTTCAGCCGGCCCTCCTGGGGAGCGCGGCCAACGCGGCGAGATGGGCCCTCCAGGGCAGACGATCGTCGGGCCTCGCGGCTCCCCAGGCCCGAGCGGGCCTGCCGGAAGGCCGGGCCGAGACGGTGTTGCCGGCCCTACGGGACCGCCGGGAGTGGCGGGCAGCCCGGGGCCGAAGGGCGAACCAGGAGAGAGCGTTACCGGCCCTCCTGGACCACGTGGGGAGCCCGGAGCGGACGGCAAAGACGGCGTGGACGGCAAGGATTCCACCGTTCCGGGTCCGCAGGGCGAGAGAGGCCCGGCTGGGCCGCCACCGAGCGGCTGGACCTACACCGACCATCTCGGCGTCACGCACACCTGCACTCCCGTCGAACCGGGATCCACCACCTACACCTGCAAGCCGGGAGGCTGAGATGAGACTCGTGAAGCGCTCCGAGTTCGGCTGGGGCGCGACAGGCGCCTCTTACGCCAAGCCGACCCGCGGCTTGGTCATCCACTACGACAGCGTCGACCAAGGGCTGGAGCGTAAGCAGCATTCGGCGTGCCTGGGCTACTGGCAGCGCACTCGAGACTTTCACCGCGGGCCGGCGCGGCAGTGGGTGGACATCGGCTACTCGTACGGGGCCTGCCCGCACGGCTACGTATTCGAGGGCCGCGGACTCAACCGGGCGCAGGCCGCCCAGCCGTCCGGCAACACCACCTACTACAGCGTGACGCTCATGTCCGGGCCGAACGAGGACCCGACCCCGGCGCAGATCAACGCCGTGCGCGAGCTCAGGGCGTGGCTGATGGCCAAGGGTATCGGCCCAGCGGTGAAGGGGCACAGGGACTTCTACGCCACCTCCTGCCCCGGAGACCGCCTGTACCGGCTCGTCAAGGACGGCGCCTTCGCCGAACCCCCAACCAGCTTTGATGAGGAGGACGACGTGGCAGCGAAAGACCTGTGGCAGCACGAACTCAAGGTTCCGTTCGGCAAGCCCGACAACCCCGAATGGCAGGCCGGCAACATCCTCGTCAACACCGCCAAGTGGGTGTACGAGCTCCGGGAGGTGATCGCCGACCTGGAGGCCAAGGTGGACTCGCTGCGGGCGCGCCTGGACGAGAACAAGCCGTGACCCGGTGGTGGCTGCAGGTGTGGCCGTACCAAGAGAGACTTCCGCGGCATCCCGAGCCCGCGGTGGAGGGCACGCCTCCTGATCGCGTGCCTGGCCTCGTCGACGAGGCCAACTGATCAGCGAACTCGAAAGGAATCCTTTCCAGTTCACCCGAGCGCCCCGCACAGTGCGGAGGCGCTCTCTTCATGTTCACCTCCTCAAGGAGCATCCTCAAATGCGTCTCAACAAGAGCGCGCTTCTGTTCGCTGCCGTCGTCGCCGCCGCTGGCCTTGTAGGCAGCCCGGCCTCGGCCACCACCCTCGACCTGCCCGTTGGCGCCCTGACGATCGTCGAGGTCGGCACCGACGCCATGGGCAGCGACACGTTCGCCAACCGGAACCGCGAGTTCGTCACCTTCAAGGTCGCGGGCGGCGCTCCGGTCGACATCGACGGTCTCGTGGTCCAGGACAACTGGTCGAAGAACAACGGCAGCCCGCACACCTGCAACAAGTACACGGTCACCGGCCTGCCCGGTCAGGGCTCCGCCGCGATGCTCCAGCCCGGCGAGACGGTCACCGTGTTCAACGGCTCCCGCTGGGGCGGCAACTTCAAGAACGGCGACGAGTACCGGCTGTACGCCAAGAGCGACGTCGACTGCGGCGCGGCCGGCCACTTCCTGAACAACGACGCCGACTCGGTCTGGCTGACCTCCGGCGCCACGCACGTGGCCAGCAAGTCCTGGGACTGGAACGGCGGCTACACCGTCAATTAGGAGGTCGTCGTGAAGAAGGTCACTATCTTCGGGCAGGAGCCCGCGGTCATTCTGTACGCGGTGAACTCGCTGGTGGCGCTGCTGGTCGCGTACGGGCTGGACCTGTCTCAGGAACAGACTGCCGCCATCTCGTCCATCGCGACCGCTGTGGTGGCGATCATCGTCACCATCATGACGCGTCCGATCGTCGTCTCGGCGCTGACTGGTGCCGTGACGACGCTGATGACCGCGGTCGCCGGGTTCGGGCTGGAGTTCACCGCCGACCAGATCGGCGCCACCGTGACGGTCCTGTCGATCGTGCTGGGTCTGGTGCTGCGGGCCAACGTCACGCCCACCTCGGGTCCGGTGCAGCCTTCGGTGGAGGGCCGTCAGCACTGACCAGCCAGGGGGCACTACGGTGCTGTCTGGATGTGTGGATCTCGTCGCTGCTGCGGGCGGCGAGCCCATGCCATGACGGGCCGGGTCACCTACGGGTGGCCCGGCCCTTTTCGCGTCGCAGCTTCAGGGGAAGGCTGCGGGCATGCGCGAAATCGTGAGCCGCCAATTCCCCCACGCCGGCGGGTTCGCCCACGTTGAGGTGGACGGGGGCGGGCACCTCTTCCTCGTGTGCAGCGGGTGCCGATCTGAAGAGTACGAAGCGAACATGGCGGGGGCGCTGTTGCACCTGGTAGAACATGTCGGTCCTGACGTTGTGCCACTGCCCGACTAAATCCCGCCTGTCCCACGCTGGTCGTAATGCAGGTTCGCGCGTGTCGTCAGCCTCAGGTCTCCACTGGACCGTCGCCCTGCAACGAGAAGCCCGCTCGGTCCCTCAGGGGATCGGGCGGGCTTCTTCGTGTTGTACGGCTACCCTGCCAGGACTTGAAGCCGGGGCCACAGTGAGGCACAAGATGGTTCCAAGTGGCGCCCTGTTGCATAGGGGGCATGAGAAACCGAATGACGTCGATGTCCCGCCGCGCTCGCCGTGTTGCCGCTCTGGCCCTGGTGTCTGTCACCACCGTGATCACGATTGGGGCGGCGAGCACGCCCGCTCAGGCCATGCCGTCCGAGTGGTACCGCTGCTACATCTCGGGCCACGGCTGGATGTGGTGCATGGACGTCTAGGCCTAGGACAGACAGCCGCCCTCCCATGCGCGGGGGAGGGCGGCTTCTTCGCGTTATACGACTACGCAGCGCCGCTCTGACGTCCGGCCAGAATGGCGTTCACAATCGCCTTGGGGTGCTTTCCGCTGGAGAGCATCCCGTCCATCATCGACGACTCGAACGGGTCCATGTCAGCCACGTGATCGCAGACGTAGTCGTAGCAGTCCTCGTCGTCGTCGAAGTCATACTTGCGCCCCGATGCGCCAGCATCGGGCCGATCGTGTCGATCGGAATGGTGATTACTGAGCGAACCAGGGTGGTTGTCTCAGTTGACCACCCTGGTTGTGTCATTTGACCACCCACCCTCTTGGAAAGCCTTCCGGCAACCCCTAGCCGGGTCGCGGTCTGCTGGGCGATGGGTGGCAGCGTGTGA
This sequence comes from Nonomuraea sp. NPDC050202, assembly GCF_040656115.1. Taxonomy (NCBI): domain Bacteria; kingdom Bacillati; phylum Actinomycetota; class Actinomycetes; order Streptosporangiales; family Streptosporangiaceae; genus Nonomuraea; species Nonomuraea sp. NPDC050202. Next base: position 316,074 of record NZ_JBFALF010000002.1, read on the forward strand.
AGCGCGGGTTCCTTGCCGGTCTTGGCGTCGATCATCGGCAGGTGGTCCTTGGTGCGCGGCAGGGATAGCTGGTACTCGTCCGCCTGGCCGCTCTCGGAGCCTTGCCCGCAGGACCTGCGCCACAGGAACCCGAGGTAGCGCATGGTGGCCAGGGCATCGATGACGCTCGGCTTCGAGTGTCCGGTGATGGCCATGAGGCGCTTCACGCCGGGGAAGACTTGGAGGCCGCGCTTGTTGCTGAAGGTGGCGGCGGCAAGCCCCACGTTCTTCACCGAGGGCTGCACAACCACGTAACGCCAGGTGCGCAACCAGTCGTAGGAGTAGCGGACGGCGTATAACGCCGACGCCGGAGGTTCTGGTTGGGTCTCTGCCAAGACCTCGTCCGTTCTCTCGTAGGAGCCGAGAGGGCAGACATCTATCGCCGCTGGGGGGCGGTAAATCGCACAGTCGTCTTGTACGATGGCATGTGAGCTGAAGATGTTCTGATCTCTCGGAACTTCGCAACGAGACCCCGGCTGCTACCGGGGTTTCGTCGTTTCTAAGCCTACTCTGGTCCGAACATCTGTACGGGCTGAAAACGCGCAGCCACCTAGGCGTCTGCGGGAGGGCCCGGCATTTTGAACTCGGGCACCTGGGGAGTGACGAACGATCCCTTGCTCGGCACCACAACGATGCGCCCTTGGCGCTCGAGGACTCGGAGTGCCTTCCGGGCCGTTCCCAGGCCGACCTGAAAGTCCCTAGAGATTCGCAGGGCGGAAGGAAATGCCTGGCCGGGTTTGAAGTGGCCCGATGTGATCAGCTCCTCGAGTTGAGCAACGAGGTGCTCCCAAACGTACCCGTTTGAGTCGTTCATCCTTGCCGCCCAACGCCTGAGGGCGTCTTCAGAAGCGGAGTGTACAACTGGCGTATCGCTGGACCGGTCAACCTGGACTTGTGGCGGAACATCAGGCGCGGCTCTCCCCAAACGCCACCCGAACTCGGCGGCGCGCTCAACGAGTTCGTCCACGTCGCGATCGGGGTTGGACAGTTCCTGCTCTACGTTCTCACGGGCCTGCTCAACCTCGTCGAGTTCGGCAGACACTCCCAACGCCTCGATCTTGCGGACACGACCAAAGGCGGACGCAAGGGGCTTGCGCAGTATGAAGACGGCGGCGATGACCGCGACGGGCCACGCAAGTGAGGAAACGAGAGACGCGACGAACTGGAAGGTCGACACCTTGCTGCATCGGCGAGCAGCAAGGTGTCGTTACTTGCCTACTTGCAGTTGGTCCAGTCGCCTGCGCTGCCCCACGAACAGGTGTCGATGCGCTTCAGGTCGGAGGCCCGGTAGATGCCCGCGGTGTCGCCGTCGTTGTTCCACACGTACTGCTTGCGGTTCCAGAACACGCCGCTGCTGCCGTCGTTCCCGCTGCCGGTCCTGACGGTGACGGTCTTGCCGGGCTTGAGAAGGAAGGGCAGGAACCGGTACTTGTAGCCCGTCTTGTCGCGGAGGATCCAGTCCTCAAGCTGGATGGCCTTCCTGGTGGTGTTGAGCAGGACGACGTACTCGGCGTTGAGGCTGCTGTTGGAGCGGGTGTCCTTGCCCGGCGAGTCGAAGTAGACCTTCGTGAACATCACCGCGGGATTCGCGGCCTGAGCCGGCGCGGCGACGAGGGCGAGGGCGAGCGTCCCGGCAGCGGCGGCGGGAACGATGCGACGGAGCATCCGGACTCCTGTTGCTTGGGGGATGGAACGTGACAGGAGATGAGACGGCGGAAGATGTGATCGGGTTGTCACGGAGCGCTGTCCGGATCGGGACACACCTCTCGCGCCCGATGCCACATCCACGCCGGCATCTCCTCGCGGATGGCGGCCTGCGCTTCCAGGGAGGCTAGGAGACGCTGGCTGGGGGTGAGTGCTGCCCACTCCGCGTCCGTACGTCCGCCTCGTGCCACGAGCTCGTCAAGAGCGTCATCGTCCATCTGCTCATCGTGGCCCCGGTACGTGATCGCCCGCAGCGATGTCCGTATCATCCCCTGGTCGCGGTCCTCAGGATGCGGCCTGACGCTCGCTGGGGAAGTCGATGACCTCGACCAGGTCGGCGAAGTCGCCCACGTGTCGTAGGACGCCGGCAAGGGTGCCGTAGTAGCCGAGCAGGTAGCGGCGTCCGTTCGTCGTCTGTGTGACCTTGAAGCGTTGGTAGGCGTTCAGCACGATGACCTCGATCTCGATGCCTCGGGGTCCTCGCCAGACTGCCACACACAGAACCTATACAAACCGGACATTAGAGCGTTAATCTGGCGTCGCTCCAGGGTCCCCTCTGGAGCGCCAAACGTGACAACGCCCCGGCTGCGGGGAAGCAGCCGGGGCGGTCTCGTGTGCGGTGTTGGCGCTCGCGTGGGTGGCCGCGACTCTGCTGAATGAAGAGGCCGGCCTAAATGACGTCCTTGGCTTCGTAGATCGGATGTGCGCCAGGCTGCTGACCGGCGCGCAGGGTGTACGGGAAGTACGTGTACGTGTGGGCGCCGTTGTAGAACGTCACGTCGACGCCAAGCCGATGCGAGTGGCCTGTGAAGGTCCGGACGCCCTGAATCTCAGCGTGGCCGCTGTTCGTGATCTTCGCAGCTAGCCACGTCTCGAACGACTTCACATCTATACGATCATCAGCCGGTGCGAACACGGGCTCGTCTACCGGTGGCAGCGGCGTACCCTCCACGATCCGCTCTTCGCGGTCGCTGCTGTCGCCGCCAGGCGGCGCAGCTCCAACCGTTTGGAGAATAATGCGTGCACCAGTGACAAACCAGACGTCTATGCCGCGCGGCAGGGCGCGGTCCTGGGGCTGGCTGAGTACCTGTACGTCCTTGATCGCGGGGTGCCCGCTGCTGGCCAGAAGATTCAGGAGAAAGCTCTCAAAGCGTGTGACGCGCATGGTTCCTCAAGGTGGCAGGGCGGTTGGCGATACCCCTGGAGTTTAGGGGGAACTCGGGGCTGGGCCGGTGGAAGCCTCTGATTCGTGGGTGGCCGGCGTTGCCGCTGGCCACCCTGGCGGGTCTACCTAGGTGCTACTCCTCGGTCGGCTCACCCGAGCCGGAGCACTGGGAGCGGTCACCCGGCGGCTGGTGCGACGGGGCGTCCTGACCCGCAGCTACGGACACTCTCTGTCCGCACACGGAACACCTGGAGCTGGCCATGTGTCTCCTTCACAATGGAGGGCGATTCTCCGGTTTCGTGGTTCGTATGTGCCCCGGCCGCGAGGTTCGGGCGGCCGGGGACGATATGTGGACACCCTCAGCGGGTGGAAGTGCCAGTGGGCTAGTCCCCACATCAGGTCATGGACCTTGGCCGGGTTCTCCTGCGCCAGCAGGGCAAGCTCCAGGTGGGTCATCCCGGCCTTCTGAGCGCCCTCCCAGACGAGCTTCGGAGACGCGGCCTCCAGAGTAAGAGGGGGGTGTCCCGGTCCTGGCACGACCTGGCCATCTCTCTGCGTTATGCGAGGATGGACACCGGCTCCTCATGGGTGAGGCAGTACGACCACCCCGGCTTATCTGCGGTCTCGATGTACACCGTCGGCTTGCCGTCCTCCAGGTAGTTGATGCGGGTAACGGGCGAGCCGGGCCGCCTCGCCTTACCGGCCGACGACGACATGTAGATGTGGCCCACTCGGACGTCGCGGGCCGGGATGTCTGTCGTTGGAAGCCTGCGGAACATGTCGATTTCCTCTTACAGGGGGCGATGGCCCGGCCCCCGACGCCGCACCCCGGGGCGGGGCACTTGTACAGGGCCAGCCAGCCGGGACCATCCGGATTCCTGCCGATCTTGTAGTTGAGGTGTCCGGCGTACTTCATTCCGCTTCCCCCGGCTTCGGCGCAGGCTGGACTCGCAGGGTGACGCCCGCCGCCTCCGCTCTGGGGCCGGTCGGGTTCACCCGGTTCAGATCTGGTCGAGAGGACCGTCGTAGCCCTCCTCCTCGCGGATGCGGCGCAGATCCTGGAAGCGAGGATCGCTGTCGGAAATGGGTTCTTGCCTGAACATCAGCGGCCTCGGGTGAACCAGCCATCGAGCAGAGCTGCCTGCTCCCGCTCGGTCATGTTGGTGTAGGTGTCACCGACGCGCCTCACCTCGCTGGTGGAGGGCTTCTTGGCGGGCTTCGGCTTCGGCTTCCGCCTGTTGGCGGCCTGCTGGTTGTCGCTCATCTGCGTGTCTCCTTTGATGGGGTAGTTCCTGGCCGAGGGCAGGTCTCGTGGACATCGGTGGTCTTACGGCGGGTAGCCGTGCCGCTCAAGCGCGTCCTCCACGTAGTCGATCTCCGCTTTCGTGCACTGCTTCAGCGCCTGGTAATACCGGTTCCGGTTGGCGACGAAGTCTTCGCCGTCGGGGTCGCCTCCGTACCAGGTCATGCCGAGTTGGAGTGCTGCGCGCACCTGGTCCCGTCGCACTGGCGGTGGCGGGTCGGGGGCGCGCCTGCTACCGAATAGCCCCACGGTGTCTCCTTCGTCCTTGGTCTGGTCCGGACCTTGCCGTCTAGCGCCCGATCACCACATCAGCTCGTGGACAGCGTTCGGGTCCTTGTTGGCCAGCTGCGCCAGTTCCCGGCTGGTCAGGCCCTGCTTCATGGCTCCCTCCCACACGAGTTTGGGAGAGGCGGCTCCTACCAAGATCTGAATGGAACCCCTGCAGAAGCTGGCCATGAGTGCGGCGTCCGATGCGTTCTTCGCTCCGACTCGGTCGCACTCGTCCAGGGCATCCTGGTACGTCATGGACATGGGGTCCCCCTCCTTTCTGTTCGTGGAGCTGACTGCTCCGGACGCCCGCCACAGCCCCCGCGGTGGCGAGCACCCGCAACAGCAGCTCACGTCTTGTGGTCTTCTGCGCGGCCAGAACAGCCGTGTGCGCTGTGCCCGTAGAAGCCCTTGTGGCAGGGGCACCAGGCCGCCATGCACGCGCACCCAGGAGCGGCAGTGGAGCCGTGGCCGCAGTCGCTGCAGTTGCCGGCCGTGGATTGCCCTTTGATGTAGTCGGTGACGGCTCGTTTGATGCTCATGGTCGCCAGGGCCCTCAGGTGAGGACGCTGCTGAAGAACACGGCCAACTGGTTGGCGCCCTGCATGATGCCGTCGAAGGCGCCGTTCACCGCCGCGGCTGCGTTGGCGGGCTTGGTGAACAGGTAGAACACGACGAAGGCGACGGCGCCCCACTTCAGCCACTTCTTCCACTGCATGACGAGCTTTCCTTTCGAGAGAGGTTGGGGGAGCGGACGCTCCGGGCCGCTCTCCTGACCCGCGGGGAAGGGTGGTCAGGAGAGCGCACCCGCAACAGCCGCTCAGTGCTGGTGAGCGCCCATCGCGGCGAGGACAGCCAGAGCGCCGGCGATGGTGGTGACGCCCTCCACCGGCACGGTTCGGCCGCAGCCAGCGCAGTGGATCGGAACGTGAGGAACGTCGTTGACCCAGCGCACCGGATAGTCGGGCGGCGGAACGGAAGTACTCACTGCTCCTCCTGGTTGGCGAGAGCCTGCTTGTAGTGGGAGGCCATGCAGCGGCTGATGGCCCACTCCTTCTCCATGCCTTGTCCGGCGAAGGAAGCGGCGGCTTCGTCCGCTTGCGCGGCGGCAGCGGCGACGTCGGTTCGGTGAGGCATCAGCCGAACCACTTCCGTAGGCCCTTGGGGGCGGCGCCAGCACGGAGGAGCTCGTTCTCCTTGAGTTGGGCCGCCTTCCGCCTGCCGAAGGTGCGGACTAGCGTCTCTTCGGCCTTGCGCCGCTCGGCGCCGGTCACGCCGTGACCGTTGGCGGCCCTGGCGAGTTTGCTGGCTTCGCCGGCCTGCTGAGCCTGCCCCTTGGCCTTGGCCAGTTTCTCGGGCGGCATCCTGTCGAACATGATTCCTTCTTTCTTGATCGGTAGTGACGGGTATTGCGGTGTGCTCGCCAGCGCGAGATGGATCGGCGACGGCTACTTGGGCGGCCGGGTCGGCCTGTTGTCGTTACGGGCCATCCGAACGATCACGACGACGATCACGAGGACGACCACCGCTAGCGTCGGCCACGCCAGCGGCGGGTCAGCGAAAGCCAGCCACAACGCCAATCCCATCCCAGAGGTGATGAGGGCGCCGAGGCCGAACAGTCTTGCGAGGTCCATCAAGACCTCCCATCGGTTGAGTGGAGCGGGATGCTCCGGACACCCCTCCCGAAGATCGAGGGAGAGGTCTCCGCAACCGCCGCTCAGCCGCGCCAGGGAGGGAGGCGTTGCGCTCTCGCGAAGTGCCTCCTGGGACGGTTTCAGACCCTCATCGAGGGCGCTTCCCTGTCCTCCCCGGCAGGGAGTTTCGCTGGTCAGCGCGGGTTCTCGGAGGGAGAGAGGCGATGAGGGAGTTCTCCCTGTCTCCCTGCTCGACTCCCTGCCCATAGCGATCACTCGCCGTCCTCTTCGGCGTCCAGTTCAGGGCGGTTTGCGAGCGCCCGGAGAACGCGCTCACGGCCCACAACCATCCGCCCGTCGCTCTTGTACGAGGGCGCTCCCGCCTCGTCCAAAACCTCCTTCAGGTCGCCCGGCGTCCACTCCCCGTACCGGCCCAGATCGCGGGCGGACAGCCGCTTCAGCACCTCCTGCGTCAGCACTCGCGTCTCGTCCCCCAGCACCGCTGCGATGTCCACGAGCGGATCGACGCGCGGCTCCTGGTGGGGCATGCCGTTGCGGGTGGCCGTCCCGCTGCGCAGCGCCTTCGCCCGATCGGCCACCTCGGCGGCCTGCGGCTTGTCGATGAAGTGCGTCCGAATCGTGATTGACGACTGGCCAGCGGGCAGCTTCATGCCGCCGCCGTTCGTAACGACCGTGCCCTTGTCGAGGTCCTGGCGCAGCAGGTGCGGCGCAGCGCCGCCATCCACGGCCTTATCCCCGAGCGCCATCCGGGCCTGGGCCTCGGTACCGACGACCAGCGACGCGCGGATGTGCGCGCCCTCCCGTACCAGCTTGGGCAGGTTCTGGTCGGTCGGGTCCTGCGTGCCCTCCCACAGCAGCACGTCCACCGCGCGGCCCTGGTTGTGGATCTTGCGGGCGGCCATGAAGAACATGCTTGTGGCCTTGGTGCCGCCGTACGGGGCGCCCAGCTTCACCTTGCCGTCATCGTCGATGTACTCCTCCCGGGCCGGGCACATGAACGCCTGCTGCGCCTCGTCCACGATCAGGATCACCGGGTCGAACTTGGCGCCGGGAGGGGCCTGGAGACGGCGCTCCATCTCGCGGACACCCCACTCCAGCATCTCGGTTGCCTCGACAACGTGGTCGTCTGTCGGACCCTCGATGAGCACCTCGGCGATGCCGGAGAACATGCTCCAGTCGTTGTCGCCCTTGAGGTCGGCGATGTAGAACCGCACCCGCGGGTCGAACGTCAGCCACAGAGCGAGCGCCCGCAACGAGGCGGTCTTGCCCTGATTGGACAGTCCCGTGATGAGCAGATGCCGCTGGAACAGACTGATCCCGACTGCGTCGCCGCGCAGGTTCTCGCCCCACGGCGCTAGCCCTGTCTTGTAGTCGGCCTTAACCTCCTTGCTGCTGACCAGCGGGGATGGCCCGATCGGCTCGTCTAGCGCGCCCGGATCGGCGATCCACAGTCGCACCGTGCGGGCCTTCTTCGGGATGGTGATGAACACCTCGTGCTCGTGCCGGCCGAGGTTTTCCGCCAGCTTGCGGCGGCGCTTCTGCACCTCGTCCGTGGAGGTGCCGGACGGCAGAGCAACATCAACTTCGACGCCGCATCCGGCGATGCGGATGGGGCTGAGCATGCTGGCGCCGGCGTCGCCCATCTGCCTGATGGCCTTGGACAACCGAGAAAGGCCCAGATCGCGCAGGGCCACCACCACGACTGAAGGGGTGACAAGGACAGGAGTGCCCTGCTGCCCGCCGCTGGTCAAGGGACGATCCGATTCGGACAGCCACTCAGGGGTCGTTCCTGTACGACGCCCTTCCCGGTACAACGCCACCAGCAGAGCGACCAGGCCGGCGACCAGGAGCGGCATCCACAGCAGCCGGATCGCGCCGAACAACCACTTCAGCACGCCGCCGACCCACAAGAACACGTCCTCGAACCCGCCAGCGCCGGTCATCAAAACCAGGGTCGACACGATGACCATCAGCACCACCAGAGCGAGGCATCCGCCACCAGCGAAGATGAGCACCTGCAGGCCGACCTTCGGCAGCTCCAGGAGCCGTTCACGGCGGTCCCTGGCGGCCTCCCGGCGGCGGGTCAGCCAATGGTCGAGCGCGTCAGCGTCGCCGCGGGCGCGTGCGGCGCGGATCTGCTCCCGGTAGATGCCGAACGTCAGCCCGTCCGTTGCCCGCACCCACCACGAGTGCATGCCCTGTAGCACGGTGACGCTGTGCCGGGCTACGACGACCGCCGTGCCTGCGTGTGGACGCAAGACAGTGATCCGGTCCACCACCATGGAGGTGCGAGGGGAAGGCTTGTCAGAGACGATCTCGCCCTCGTAAACCGGCTCGACTTCGCTGCCGCCCTGCAGAGCCAACTCCTTGTGCTCGTCGTCCTCAGACAGGGGCAGGTTGGGGGCGTCTTCGCCGTGGCGGATCAGCCGCAGGTGCTCGGATCGTGCCTTCTCGCTCACGCTGCCTCCACGCGTCCGATCGGAAGAGGCGGGTTGAGCAGGTCCGTCAGGTGCTCCCGCACCACGGAGGCGATGAATCCCAGAACCTCGATCGCCTTGGCAGTCACGGTCAGCACGACCAGGGCGACGCTGCCGGCGAACTTGAGCGCGAACACCACCACGCCGACGACCGCCAGCGCGGTGCTGCGGCCCCACCCGTTGGCGCGGGCCGGCTCCCACAACTCACTCAGCGTCTTGGCGTTGCCGACCTGACGGCGGTTGGTCGCCAGGATCAGCGCGAGCACGACAAGCAGGAAAGTCATCAGAGGACTCATGACCGTCTCCCGTGCCTTCTGTCGATGAGGGCGAAGTACTCGTCGCTGCCGAACTCGGGGCACGCGCACGGGTTCTTCTCACACAGGGCGCAGCGCATCTGGGAGAGGTCGACCTCGCCAGCGAGGAACTTGCCCATGTCGGGCGACCACTTCGCGCCGAGTTCGTCGAGCACCTCGCGGGCGTCCTTCGGCTGGTTGTTCTTGGTCATGACAGGTCTCCAGTCGGGGTGGTGGAAGAGGTGGCGCGGGAACCGTTCCTCGAACGGACCAAGGTCCCGCCGGGCTCGATCGGGTTGCCCTTCGGGTCGAAGTTCCAGCCCTGCTCTTCGAGTTCTCGCTTGGCGTCCAACACGCGGTCGTAACCCCAGCTCTCGGAGAACCCGAAGCGGGAACCGACGGCGCCCTTCGTGGGAACGGTCTTGCTGCGCTTGATCGCGTTGATCACGTACCGTCGTGCCCGGTGATTGTCCTGCTCAGTGGGCATACGCCGTTCCTCGGACGGTTCCTCGTCTGGTTCCTGGTCCGACGGATGCTCATCGGCGAGCACCTCGAACTCGACGGGCGGGATGAACGGTCGGAAGCGGGCGAGGAAGGTGGCGATGTTCTGCCGAGCTTCGGTTCCCCGCGGGTTCTCGCCGTCGAAGTCGCTGGCGACTGCTGCCAACTGGACGAGAGCCAGTCGCAGAGCGTCAGACTGCGTACGGATGAGTTCCTCGCGAGCCTGGAGGAGCGTTTCCCGCGCCGTTCCCGTGACGGTTCTCGACCTGACCTCGTTGATGGCCACCTCGGGCGTTTGGATGCCTTCGGCGATGGCGAGCTTGAACGCCTGCCATGTCTCGCCGCGGAGGCTGGGGATGATCCAGCGGAGCTTCGCGAACTTCGGCGCGCGAGCCTCCAGCAGGCCCTGGGAGCGGAGCTGCTGCCAGTGCTTCCACTGGGAGTAGATCTGCCACAACACCGGGGAGAGGACGGAGGCGGCGCCGAACACCACCGCGTAGTCCTCGGTCGCCAGGACGACGCCGTCCGCGTCGGTGCCGCGGTTGTGTTCGTAGTTGAACCAGCCCACGGCGGCGCCGATTCCGTAGGAGAGCATGCGGAGCCAGCCGGCGCTGTAGCCGTTGATGAGCTTGTCGTGGGCGATGTAGCCCACGTTGACCGCGACGGACTCGACGACGAGGGCGAGAGGGACGGCGGCCCACCACTCCCAGCCGAGCCCGAGGGTGAGGGCGAGCACCTGGCCGAGGACGGCAACCGCGTTCACACCCACGTTTGCAGTGGCGAGCACAACGGCGCGGCTGATCCGCTGCCGGAACGACCTGCGCTCCGCGGCGGCCTGGTCCTGCTCCTGCTTGGCCATCTGGTCCAGTTCGGCGCGAACCCGGGCCTTCTCGCGTTCAGCTTCGAGCGCTTCCACCTCCCGCTGGTCGCGGGCGCGCTGCTCCTCGATGCCGTGCTGTGCGGCTAGAGCGCGAGCACGGGCTTTGGCTGCGGCGCGCTCCTCGCGTGAGCGGAACACCACCAGAGGTGCGCGGGGCTCAACCGCCGGCGGGGTCTGCTCGGTGGTGGGCGTGTCCATCAGGTGCTCCTCCGGGGCGGTCGGCCGGTCTTCCACTCCGCGGCCCGCCCGTCCTCGTCGCTGGCCTGCAGATGCACGACGCCAGCGACACGCAGCAGCTCCAGGTACCTCCAGACCTCGCGCACGGTCAGGCCGAGCTTGTTGGCGGCGTCCGTTGTTGAGATGCCGTTCTTGGCGACCTCAAGGAGGCGCTTGCGAACGGCTGGGGGGACTGTCGGGCTGGGGACCGCCTCCTCGGGAGAGACGGTAGGGAGCGGCTTCATGACGGGGGTCCGTTTCGATGCGTGGGGATCAGATGATGAATAGGGCCTGCTTGACGCCGTCGCCCGGCTCGCCGACCTGGACGGAGCCGTCCCACCAGGCGACCTGGAGTTCGCTGACGATGGTGAAGGAGTCCTCGTCGTTGGAGGCGTCCTCGGTCCGGTGGAAGGTCGGGTTGTCCCGTAGGGCGGCGACGGTGTCCCGTAGGGCGGCGAGGGTGGCCACCGGGTGGAAGGTGCCGCCGCTGGCCACGCCCTCCGGGTGCTGGGCGGGGTAGATGAAGAACGGCGCCAGCTCGGCGTCATCGTCGGTGGCGGCGCAGCGCTCGTACCCGTTCCAGTGGGTGACCTGCAGCTCGGTCGCCGGTGCGTACGAGGTGGGCTCGTTGCCGTCGTCGAGGACGAGGAAGACGGCGGTGTCGCTGGGCAGGTGCGCGAGCTTGTCGAGGGTGCCGCGCAGTTTCTCCACGCTGCGCATGGGGTGGAAGTTGGCGTATCGCGCCATCGGGTTGGTGGTGTCGGTCATGTCGATCTCCTTGGGGGAGGGTGTCTGTCGTGCCCGTTCAGGGCTTGCTCCCTGATGCGCCGGCGTGGATACCGGAACGGGCTGGGGGTCTCCTGCGGGGTTTACTCGCTGGCCACTTCTCGGAAGATCTCGGCGGCGACGTGCTTGCCTGCAGCGTCGAGATTGCGGGCACGAGCCTCCAGGTCGGCTTTTGTGGCAACGGTCTTCATCACCCGGGCGACCCGGTACGCGTTCGCGCGGTACGCCTCGTCGTTGTCGCTCATGTCGATCTCCTTCGGTATCTGTGGGTGGTGAGCCCCCGCCCGGGGCATCGGGATTGGATTCGGAGGAAACGCCCCTCTGCGTCCAGGCGGGGGAGTCTGGGGCCCGTCCAGGAGTCGGCAGCTGGGATGAATCCACGGCCCCTGGACGGGAGATGGGGGGGATGGCCCGGCCACCGCAGGTGCGCTGCGAGGGTGGGTGCGGTAGCCGGGCCTGGTCATCGGGTGTCCTGCGAGCCGATGCCGTTGACGGTCGCCTGCATCGAGGTCAGGCGCTCGTTGACGAGGGAGAGCAGATCCGCAGCGGCGGCGAAGCGGGCTCGGGCAGTAGCCGGATCGAGTGACCGCCAGAAGGTGGTGAGGATGGCGTGCCGGCTGGCGTGGGTGTGCGCGTCCCAGACCGCGAGTTCGTCGACAGGACGGACGTTGGAGCGGGTGGCGGTCATCGGCTCCTCCTGGGGGTGCAGCCGCAGTCCGGGTCCGTGCACGTGCTTGTGTTGATGGAGATACAGCCCTGCAACGGGGCGCGGCGAGGGTGCGCCATCTTGTCCGTGAGTGCAGCGGTCAACTCGGTGACCTGATCGGCGGTCACCGGGACACCGCCTGAGCGGGGATGAGGCGGGCGTACAGCTCGGCGCCCACCGGGGGGAGCGGTAGGCCAGCGGCCTCGCGCATCGCCTCGGCCTGCCGCAGGTAGATCAGCGCCTCCCGGTAGCAGGTGTCGACCATCGGCGCGATCTCCGCGCGAGCAGCCTCCGAGAAGGTGAGGTCGGTGAGGGCGTATGACATAGTGGGATCGCTCCTGTCGTATCGATCGGAGCGCGTGGAGCGGCTTCAGTCTTCGAGGATCGGGGCCGCTTTCGCGCTGTTTACGGCTCAGCCGTCTCGTGAACGTCGCTTGTCTCGACGTCGTCGGCGACGATCTCCCACAGGTCGTCGAAAGTCAGGCCGTTGAAGGCTTTGACAAGAGCTCCAATAAATCTGGCGCTCGGCGTCTGTCGTCCTCCGAGGACCTTGTTGACGGTGCTCTCGTGGACGCTCATGCGCTCCGCGAGGAGCTTCTCTGTGGTGAGTCCTGCGATCGCACGAAACTTCTCAAGTTGATCGGTGCGCAACCGGAGGCCAACAACCCTCTCGCTCACCCTTACCTCCTTCCAAGGGGCGTGTTAACATGCGTTCACGAGTGAGAGTAACTCTCATGCGCATAGGAGTCAACCGTGTACGAGTGATCACATGCGTGCGCGCGTGTGACGGTTGCGCATAAGGTTGCGGCGTGAGCTGGTGGGAGTACGTGGAACGAGTCAGCGGCGGCATATCGCAGGACGCCATCGGAAAACGGATGGGCATGCGACAAACCAGCATCAGCCGCTGGCAATCAACCACGCCCAAACCGCAAACCGTTGCCGCCTTCGCTCGCGCATTTGATCGCCCAGTGCTGGAAGCGTTCATCGCTGCCGGCTTCCTCACCGAAGAGGATGCTGGCCTGAGAGAAGTACCGGCCGACCTGACGGTCGTGGACAGCGATCTCCTGCTCGCCGAGATCCGGCGCCGGCTTGCACAGTGAGTGCGTAGCTGACCATCCACAACCCTCATAAAGCCGGAGTCGTACGGCTGACGTCAGAGGTCAGCGCGAGGCACTATGAGGGGCATCCGCCCCCTTGAAAGGGTCCGGCGGGTCACGCCGGGGTCAGGAGGGGTCACATGGCCGACTCGGCAGTTCGGCACCCGCTCACGGAGGCTCGGCGCTTACGAGGATGGTCTCAGGAAGGACTGGCTTCACTGTTGCGCGCCCAGGGGCTTGGCACCACTCGGAAGACCATCACTCGATGGGAGCGTGGAGTTACACCCGATGCCGCCGCGCAGGCAGCCATGCGGGCACTCTTCAATGTCACCCCTGACAGTAGGGTCGCGTGGCCTCACTGGCTGCCTACCGGCACTATGGCATGCGCGTCCGAACCGTGGAACCTTGAAGGTACGACCCAAGCACTCACCAACGTAGCGGAGGGCGCGCTGGTGGATCGTAGAGAGTTCCTCGTTCTAACCGGGGCTGAACTGCTTCTCCCCGTCTATCAGTGGCGGCTCAACCAAGGCCCATGGTTCGCCTACCAGGAGAGCGGACGCCAGGTGAGCTCAGCACTCGTGGACCAGATCGATCAATTGATCGCCACCCGCCGTCAAATGGACGACGAACACGGTGGAGGAGCGCTCGTAGACGCACTTCACGCCGACCTCCAATACATCGCCAGCATCCTCAAGCACGGAAGCTACCGGGAGCAGGTTGGTCGTCGGCTGTATGCGGCAGCAGCCGAGGCGGCAAGGCTCGCGGGCTGGGCCGCTTTCGACAGCGGACGGCATGCAGCGGCACAGCAGTACTACCTCGTCGCCCTCCGGTCAGTGGCCGCCATCGGCGACCGGCCCATGGGCGTCAACATCATCGGCTTCATGGGCATCCAGGCGTACTCCACCGGCCGGCTTCAAGACGCGACACAACTCATGGACGTCGCTACCGCAGAGGCCTCCAAGCAGACGCCGCCCATCGTTCAGTCCATGGCCTGGGCGCGAGCTGGCCGAGCGTACGCGAAGGTGGGTGACTCGCGGACGGCAAAGGCGGCACTCAACAAGGCCGGCCACTTCCTCAACAAGGCCAAGGACGGCGACAGCCCGGCGTGGGCGTACTGGGTGGACGAGACGAGGATCGCGGCTCAAGTCGGCAGAGCCTTGTTCGACCTGGGGGACGACACTGCGGCCGAACGGGAATTGCTGGCGGCGGTGGAAGCATGCGGAGACCACTACCCGCGCGACCGTGCAACATGGCTAGGCAGAGTGGCAACCGCCCAACTGCGGCAAGGCCACTTGGATGACGGGTGCATGTCCGGACGGCAGGCCGTGGATCTCCTGGCGGATCATGTGGACTCCGCGCGGGGAGTCGGGTTTCTGCGGATCTTCCAACAGGAGTTGGCAGCCCATGGCTCGTCCGCGACCGCTCAGGAGTTCCTTGAGTACGCGGGAATCCGACTGGGAGCGGAGTGATCGACAGCCGTCATGCAGGTTGTGGGCCGATCACCCGGGCAGGCGCTCTAGTAGATCAATATCCCAGTCGACGGCGACATGCTTTCCTGTGCGCTTGGTCCCCGCAGGCCGTACCAGTTGGAAGCGCTCGATCTTGTGGTCAGAGACGGTCCAACACAGGACCAGACGATTCTGGGCGCTCTGCTGCTGCTCGTCGCTGACCTCTTCCCAGAGGGGAAACTGATCGCTGCGTGGCTGGTCGATGAACTCACGCTTCGCTGGCGTGCTCGGAGTAGGGATGTTGACCGTGGCTATGTGCCAGATGCGTACCACATCGTCCGGAAGATGCAGAATGAGTCCGCTCATCGGGAGGATGGTCGTGTCACTCTCTCCGAAGCCAGGTCCAGGCGCGGGCTTGAGGTCGTGGTAGACCTCGATGGCTTTGCGGCGGATCATGTGCTGGTAGAGGTGCTTGTCGTCCTCGTGATGCCAGCCTGCACAGTCGTGAAGATAGATGGCCGTCTCGATGCCAGCAAGCAACGCGTTGTGGACGTTCGGCCACACGTGCTTGGTGCGCTCAAAGACGGCTTCCTTCGAGTCGTCCCTGTCCATGGCCTGTCTCCCTCGCCGTCGTCAAGCCATGTCCGGCAACCTCCAAGCTCAACGAGCAGGTCGATCTCGGCAAGATGCGGAAAGGGTGAACTTGGGGAGACGTGAATGTGACTCGCGTCGAGTCAGGTGTTGCGCTCCTGCTACGACATGCGGACGCAGCGCGGTGGGTGGCACCTCATCTACATCGTCCGCATCACGTGGGTCAGGCCGACCAGGGGTGCTCCCTTTCACGCCGAGCGGTCATCGGTTCTCTGTAGGCCAGTGAGTGAGACGAGCAACTGCGTGGCTAGGGCGAAGTCCAAGCGACGGAAAGCGTCCAAGGGCACCTCGACGGCGTGCTGAAGCAGGACTGCCTTGCGTCCCGCTGCCGGCCGATACAGGTCCGCCACAACGCCGAACGGCTCAGCATCGAGGGCGGTATAGACGAGCGCCTCGTGGCGCAACCGCGGGCACAACGAGCGCGCCACAGGGATGCAGGCCCGGCAGCACGGCGGCACGTGCGTGAACGGAAGGCCGAAGCCAGTCGTCCCCGGAGGTTCAGGCATCAGCCACCAGAGCCGGCCGTCGTCGTCCATCGCGGATCGGCCGCACACCTGGCACAGCAGGTGCATCATGCATCGCCGCTGTCGCGGGGTGTTGATCAGCTTCCAGAGCGGGCGCCCGGTCTTGGTGATGCCCTGCCGATACCACAGCACTCCGTACAGCCGGTCTGTCTCGACGGGGTCGGCGTAGGAGAGGCGTATCGCCTCGGTTGCCTCCGCGTGCGGTTCCACAACGAGCTGGTAGGCCAGGGCCTCGCCTTCGTAGGCGGTGACGTACGGGACGGGCCTTCGCGCCGGAGCTCTTGTCATGTGATCGCCTGGCCGGTGGCCCACGCGGCGATCCACGCCTCATTGGAAGCAGTGCTGTCCCGAAGTGCGCTCACGTCGCAGGCACTGATCCGCACGAAGCAGCCCACGCTGATCGCCTCGACAGGAACAGTTTCGCGGCGCAGCGCCATGAAGGTGCCGCTCGCGGCATCGTATGAGGTTGTGTAGCCAGCGATGTGCGGCACCACCACACGCTGGCGACGCGGCTCGACGTACTCCAGAGCGTGAGCCCACCACGTTCTGGGCGGGTCAGGGAACATCATGTGGGATCACCCGTCCGGAACTGCGACGCTGTGGTGCCCGCGCGCGGAGACGGGAGAGTACGCATGGACGTCGACGTGTCCAGGTTGCGTCCACGTAGCCGCTCTTGGCGGACGAGTAGTTCGTCGAGGGCTTCGGGTGTGTCCGCGTGTACGACGGCGGCACAGCCGGCGGGGAGGGTGTCCTCAGCGCTGGCGGCCCAGAAGCGCCCGAGGCCGGTCCGGCTGACGAGCCAGTACGCATAGCGTTCGTTGAGTGCTGTCACCGCTTCTGCAGGGTCGGCGGGTAGAGCCATGACATGACCATAAGCTGTTACTCATGAGTAGTGCAGCCAGTAGTAGATGCTTTACAACATCGCAGTAGAGGTAATGCAATACGCATTGAGGCGAACCAAGGGGCTCCGGTAGGCATCCCTAGCGTCATCATGTGATCGACTACGAGGCGGACACTCCTGTGTACGAGCAGATCGCGGTGGTCCTTCGTGGCCGCATCGAGGCGGGAGAGTGGGCACCGCGCCAGCGGCTGCCCAGCGTTACGCACCTTGAGCAGGAGTTTGGTGTAGCGCGCCAGACCATCATGCAGGCGCTCGGGATGCTCCGAGACCGGGGAGTGGTCTACACCGTCAAGAACCGCGGCTCCTTCGTCAAACTTGGGGCCGACTTCGTCACCGTCATCACGGCTGAGCCCGGGATGCGCATCGTGGTGCGCCGGCCGAGCGACTCCGAGCGGCGCGAACTTGACCTTGCCGACGAGGGCGACGTGGTGGTGGTCGAGCGCCCCGGCGGCCCGGTTGAGGTGCTCCCTGCGGACAAGGTGGAAATTCGCGGCCCTAGAAGCTGATGGCTGCTCGTTGGATCTGTGTCCTCATGTGGTCATGTCTGTGATTCGGCATGCAAGACGGAGCCTGAGGTGCAAGAGTGACCCGATCACATGGGGCGCAACGAATCGAAAACACTTTCGATCGGACCCTTTTGGTGTGATCTGTACTCGTCCACACTGATATGGGAATCGACATGCAATCCCGAGCGCTGAACAGGGTAGAAGCTACGGTGGGCACATGAGGGGAGTAGGCATGGCGCACGTCCAGGACGTAGCCGCGTACATCCTCAACAAGCTCGGATCAATGACAGCTATGAAGCTGCAGAAGCTCTGCTACTACGCCTACGGCTACCACCTCGCCTGGGAAGAGCGGCGCCTGTTCCCGGAGCGGTTCGAGGCGTGGGCCAACGGGCCGGTCTCCAAGGAGCTCTACGCGAAGCATCGAGGCCGCTTCCAGCTCAACCCGGGCGATATCGCGGGAGACCCGAGCGCCCTGGACGACGGTGAGCGCGAGTCGATCGATCTCGTTCTGGCGTCCTATGGCAACTTCGCCGCAAACCAGCTCTCCCAGATGACGCATCAGGAGAAGCCGTGGGTGTGTGCGCGCCTTCGTGCGGGCGTGGCACCCATGCAGCGCAGCGACGAGCCTCTGCTGGACTCGGAGATTTTCGAGTTCTTCGACGCCATGCTCGCGGCCCGCGCCGATGGCGAACAGGGCTAAGCAGAAACCCGTACCGGCTACCGCCTACGCGTCCAAGGGTGTCCCTGTACTCCCTGGATCCGTCGCGCCCGGGACGGGCAAGAGCATCCCTAAGCGCCTACTTGGGGTTGCCACTACGGGACTGGAGGACGACCTCCACCACCCGATGTGGCGACTGTCGTTGCTCGATGCCGAGCACAACGGCGACTGGGCGTGGGCCGGTATCGACCGGGACACGCTCATTCGCATCATCCAGTTCCTCGCCGAGATGGAACGGCTGAGCTGGAAAGAGATCCGAGCCCAGATGACGGGCGGCAACCGCCGGCGCGGAGCCAAGCACAAGTTCATTCCCGTGGACCACTTGGTGTCTGCCGCGCAGGCGCGTCTGGGGGAGCTTGAGTTAGATGAATTCGACGAGGTGTTCCGGTTTCGGCTGAGCGGTCCGGAGCGGCTGTGGGGTGTGATCTCCGACGAGAGCCCACGCGTCTTCTATCCGATCTGGTGGGATCCCCGACACCGGATCTGCCCAGGGAAGGACAAGGATTAGGGTGTCCGGTCCCGTACCCAAGCAAACGGGACCGGCGCCTCATAGCCCGATTCCGTACAGCGGGTTGTCCTCCCACTCGTCGATGACCTGCATGTAGCCGAGCATCTCGCGGCTGTGCTTGCTCCAGCCGCCCTGGCGAGCGATGGCCACGGCGTCGTGCTTGGCGCGGCGCCCTTCGGTGGCCATGCCGGAGCGCAGCCCGTGCGCGGTGCGCTTGCCGAGGCCGGCCTGGGCGGCGAGTGCGGTGACGGCGTCGCCGATGCCTTCCGGTGTGATGGAGGGGCCGAGGTTGCCGTGCCGGTCGATGCTGCGGAATGCGGGGCCCTCGGTGAGGCTGGCGGCGTCCAGCCATGCCTTCCACGCCCGCACCGGGCAGGTCTCGAGGTGCTGCCCGTAGGGCACCTTTGGCCAGCGTTCCTCGTGCACCTTGGACCAGCGCACGTGCACCTCGAGGCCGGCCGCAACCTCGGTCACGTCCGACACGTACAGGTTGGCCAGCTCGCTGCGGCGGGCACCGATGGCGAAGCCCAGCAGCACCAGCGCGCGGTCGCGGATCCCACGGAGCGTTTCGGGGCAGGCGGACGACATGGCCCGGAGCTCGGGCACGGTGAAGGCGGCGGCCTTGCCATGGCCGCGGGTGCCGGGCTCCTTCATGATGCGCTTGCGGGCGACGACGAGCGCGCGGCGGGCTTCCTTGGCCGTTTCGGGGGTGAACGGGTAGCCGAGGGCGTCCATCGCGGCACGTAGGCCATTGATGCGTCTTTGTATGGTTTTGAGTGCTTTGCCGATGTTGAGTAGATGTTCGACATAATTGACGATCGTTACGTCATCGACCAGGTACGTGGTTGCCGCATGTTCGTCGCAGTAGCGGCGCCAGGCGGCCAGATCGTCCAGGTAGGCGCGTTTTGTGCTGTCTTCGAGTTCCTCGGCCAGGAATGCGTCCTTCGCTCGAATTCGCTCTTCGAGGCTTATCGGTCTGGTGATCTGACGACCCGATGAAGGGACTAAGACGCCTGACTCCTCATTCTGGCTCCGCATAAGACGAGACTATACGGAGTCAGGGCACTTTCCTTGGGATGTCGACGCTCCCGAATGGAAACTGAGGCCTGCGGGGCATACATCGGGAGAAGATGGAGAAGTGACTGATGCCTTCGATCCTCCGGTGGTTCCTGACGACATCGCCCAGCCGGCCATGCGTCTCGCCGACGAACAGGATGCCGCGCACGGCGATTGGCCGAACCCGCGTGACGGAATGATGCCCCGCGCCGCCTTGGCCTGATGAGGACAATCCGATGCTGCGCTTCCTACTCTGGAAGGCGGCACGGAGAATCGAGCGCGGCATGCCGGTGAACCAGGCCCTGCTGGATCTGGCGGTGCATGCGTGGTTCGAAGGCGGGGTGGAGGGCTATGACCGTGGACAGCGGGATGCTCGCAAGCCGAGGCTCATCAAGTGATCCTTTAGTGCCATCTCGCCTTTAGCGATTTCGCTCAAGTCCGCTGGTCAAAGCACCTGGTGGAACGCGAATCACTACAGCGCTCAGCCCGTACCGCCTTACAAGCGAGGGGTCACTGGTTCGAACCCAGTACCGCCCACCTGCATCAAGAAGCCCCGAAGCGATCATGCTACGGGGCTGTCGTGCCATTAACGTGCCATTAGGTCGCGCGGGCGAGCACTCCTGAAGATCCATTTTCGTCGTCCGGGTTGCTCTGGTTGATCTTGTCGTTCATAGAGTCGGCGACCTTGCGGTCGGCTTCTGCAGTGCTGTGCTGGTAGATCAGAGCAGCGCGGACGGAGTCGTGTCCCATCCGCTGCATGAGGCCTGCGACGCGGCGCAGGTTCTGCACGAAGCGATCGACGAGCTTGGAGAAGTGCAGCGCGTCCCGTGCGGCGCGCCGGTAGTCGTAGGTGTCGGGGTCGGTGGGTGCGCCGTCGCGAACCGTGCCGTACGAGGGCAAGGTGAGCGTGACGAACAGGGACGGCCGGTAGACCTTGCCGTCGCTGCCTTGGAAGGTGCGTCCAAGGGTGGTGTGGGTCATCTGGCGCTTGGGCAGGTCAGGCGCGTCCTGCCGCCGCCTGGTGGAGCGGGAGCGCTTGGCGATCGTGCGCCCCAGGGCATTGCCGCGCATGCCTGTGGCGTTGATCTCAACGTCCAGGCCGGTGATGATCGCGTCGAGTTCGGTGGTGTCGTGGCCGGCCTTTTCGGCGGCGTCGCGCTGGGCTTGGCAGTCGGAGCGGAACTCCACCAGCCAGCGCTGTTCCTCGTTCGGCTCGTCGGGTGTGATTGTGGGTTCTACGTCGAGGTGCCAGCCCTCGCGGCACTGGGCCTTGCGGAGCTGCTTGTTGCGCTTGGCGCAGGGCGGGCACTTGCTGTCAAGACGGCGGCGCGGCGCGCCGCCGTACGGCGGCCCGTCGCTTGCCCGCCGCCCGGGCGTGCGGCTTGGGGGCCGGTCCCGGCCGGCGGCAGCGCCGGACCGCCACGCCGACCGCCGTGCGCGCCGTACCAAGCGACCCGCCGACTTCAGCGCCGCGCCCCCGCCTGACGCTAACGGCGCCGACGCCGTAGCAGCATGATGGCGACTACGACACCCATCACCAGGACCGCGATGAGCAGCGCTTCGTACCAGCCCAAGCCCAGCATGCATCCGCCCTTTCAGTCGCGATCGCTCAGATCACAGTGTCCGCAGGTGCGGGGCTGGTCAAGGTCTAATGCCTCCGGCGGGGGCCTCGGCTCCGGGATGATCGCGACAAGCCCAGGCGGTCAGTGGCTGGCGTAGGGCCGATCTTCTCGTCTGCCTCATCCCAGGCAGAGCCCAGCGGGCCAAAGGCCACGGGCCAAGGGTCGTTCTTCCAGTGGGGAGCTCCACCCTTGACCCGTGGCCTTTGGCCCGCTGCCTTGCAGGTGGGACGAGGCAGACGGGAAGATCGGGTGGGTCAGGTGCGTACGTCCGTACGGGGCATGCCATTCGCGTGCCATTCAGGGACCAGAACGCGGCGCGGAGGTCCGGATCAAGCAGCATGATCGCGGGGGATGAGAGCGTGATCATCGTGCCATTAGCGTGCCATTAGCTCTGGGCGGGTTGCTTCCGAGGCGGTGGCGGCGGTGCGGGATAGGCCCAGGTCGCCTGCGTGCGGAGCCGATCTTGGCTCCTTACAGGCGAGGGGTCACTGGTTCGAACCCAGTACCGCCCACCCTGCGCGTTCAGCGAGTAGCGAGCATGTGGTCAGTCTTCGGCTGTGCCTCCTAGCGTCCACAGGGACGCCATGGGGAGTGCTCGGAGGTTTCCCCCGAAAGCCAGGGACTGTTCGCCGGTGTAGAGGACGAAGCCGGCGCGAAATCGTGAACCTAGCCGGGCGGCCAGATGGCGCAGTCCACGGAAGTCGTCACTTCGCACTGTTTCCGCGGCCTTGATCTCTACACCGATCACTTCTCCGGACGCATGCTCCAGGAGGATGTCCACCTCCACCTTGTCCCGGTCTCGGTAGTGGAACAGCTGGACGGGCTCGTTGGCCCAGGTCAGCTGACGAGCTACTTCACTGATCGCGAAATTTTCGAGCAGTGGCCCCACGGGAGCTGTGACGTCTCTGGCGCGCTCGGGCGACATGCCGATGAGGCGGCCGGCAAGCCCGGTGTCCGTGACGAGCAACTTCGGGGTGGAGATCGCGCGGCGGGTGAGATTCGACGACCAGGCCGGGATGCGTTTGATGACGAAGACCAGTTCCAGAAGGTCCAGATAGCGGGAGAGCGTCATCCTGGGCAGGCCCACGTCTCCAGCGATGGACTGGACCACCGTCAGCCCTCCCATCCGGGCCGCGATGACACTCAGAAGCCTGCGCATCTGTGCTGGGCGTTCGATGTCGGAGATCTGGCGCACGTCCCTGGTTATCAAGTCGGTGATGTAGGAGTCGAAGAACCTGTTGCGTCGACGGCCAGGATCCCGGCGGACCGCCTCTGGGTAACCGCCACGCAAGGCCCTGTCGACGTAGTCGTGCTTACGGAGAGGGCAGGAGCGCATGGTGGTGTCGACGTCATGGGTGAAGACGTGATCAACGAATCCGTCCGGAGCGTTGTCGATCTCTCCTTGGGAAAGCGGCCACAGTTCGATGGTCTCCGTTCTGCCGGGCAGGGCGTCCGGGAGATCGCGTAGCCCCAGCAGGCGAGCGGAACCGGTGAGAAGATAGCGGCCCGCACGTGGATCCTTGTCGACCTCGTGTTTGATCGGCAGGAGGAGCCGCGGAGCGCGCTGAATCTCGTCGATCAGTAGCAGTCCATCGTGCCGGACGAAGGAGATGGGGTCCTCCTCGGCCGAGGCCAGGATCGCCGGGTCGTCGAGGTATAGCTGACGGGCGTTGTCCGCGTCGTCGGCGATCAGTCTGGCAAGTGTGCTCTTGCCCACCTGCCTGGCGCCGTTGACGACGACCACCCGTGTGTCGGCCAGCGCCTCACATGCCATGGCCTGGGCGCGGCGTGGGAACAAGTTTGCTTCAGGCACAGTCCATCACATTACCGCAGGCCAGAGCTGATCTATGGGCATTCTGCCAATGGTCGAGTGGGCATTCTGCCGGATCAGGTGTGGGAAGGATGCCAGCGGCGGTGTGGGCACTTCGCCGAAGCGGGCTCGGGCGTCCTGACGAAGCGAGTGAGGATGTGAGCGGGCTCCCGGATCCGTGTAACCGTTTGCGCGTGGGGAGTCGCAGACCCGGACGTGCGGTACCGGAGGCGCACTCAGTCGGTGGGCTCCACGTCGGGCTCCACGCCGTCGTCCTCGTCGGCCGCGACCTCCCGCCGCTCCTCCTCGGCCTTCTGCTCGGGGTCGGGTGGCGGCTCTACCGGTTCGGCCGGGATCGGGCGTGGTGTGGCCCGTACCTCGACTCCGGCTCGTGCGGCGAGGGTGTCGGACTCGCCGCAGACCTGTCCGACCGCGGGCGGCATCTCCTCGGGAGGCTTCTCGTCGTCCATGACCGGCAACTGCCCGAGCCTTGCCCCATGAATCGCCGCCAGCGCGGGCGCGGTGCTGCCGGATACCTCCACGCCGGCAGCACCGGCGCAAGCGTCCGCAGGCTCTTGCACCTGCGGGCACGGGGGTGGTGCACGACATGAGGGACGAGTCGGGGCTCCTGCACGCGGGCGGCGGGCCCTGGGTCCGGTGGGGGTGCGCCGCCCGGGCTACTCGCCGATCTTCTTGGCGTACAGGGTGATCAGCGTGTCGGTGGTCACCTTCCGGCCCCCGGCCGGTGACTGCTTGGTGACGACCCAGTTGCGGTCGAGCACCTGCAGCCGGTTCTGGCCGGTGGCGTCCTTGTCGTTCAGCACGTAGAAGCCGGCCGCCTGCAGCGTGTCCTGGCCTTCTTGGAGGTTCATGCCGACCACGTCCGGCAGCGTCTTCCTTTCTGCCGCGGCTTCGCTCGGCTCGGGGCGGTCGGTCTCGCCGGGGTCGGCGGTGGCGGTGGCGGTGGCGGTGGCGGTGGCGGTGGCGGTGGTCGTCGGGGTGGGCTGGACGGTCGCGGTGACGGTTTCGACGGGGGCGGCCGGCGGTGTGCCGGTGCCGCACGCGGTGAGGCCCGCGGCGGTGAGGACGGCGAGAGCGAAGCACCTGAGCAACGTGCCCTCCTGCGGTTGTGGAGGATGAACCGTGACAGGAGATGAGACGCGCCGAAGCGTGATCGAGTTGTCACTCCGAGCTTCGGGTGTGCTTCACCGGGGCCGGTGGCCCCTGCCCCTGCGGTTGGAGCGCACGGCTCGGCGCCCGGAGCCGTTCTGCGCGGGTTTCTGGGCCTGTCGCTGGGCCGGCTTCTCCGCGCGCGGGGCGGCGGCGGTGTTGCGGCCGCGCGAGCTGTTCACCGTCCGGCCCCGGACGATGCCGATGAAGTCCTCCACCAGGTCGGTGGTCGCGTCCGTGGGCCAGGCCAGCGCGACCTGCGACTGCGGTGCGTCCGTCACCGGCCGGTAGGTGAGGTCCCTGCGGTGGTGCAGGCGCGCCAGCGACTGCGGGACCAGGAGGAGCCCGGCGCCGGACGCCACGAGCTGGATCGCGTCCGCCGTCGTGGCCGGATGGGTGAAGGCGGGCAGCCCGGGGCGGGCCGTCCACTCGATGGTGTCGTCCAGCGGGTGGAACACCTCGTCGTCGGCCAGGTCGGCGGTGGTCACCTCGTCGGCGGCGGCCACCGCGTGGTCCTTGGGCACCACGACCACCGTGGTCTCCACGTAGAGCGGGATCACGCTGAGGCCGTCGCGCTCGACCGGCAGCCTGACGAATCCGGCGTCGGCGCCGCCGTCGCGCAGGAGCGCCACCACCTCGGCGGCGGGAGCCGAGACCAGGGTGATCGGCACGTCGGGCAACCTCTCGGTCCAGACGTTGACCCATTTCGCGGGTGTCACCCCGGGCACGTACGCCAGCCGGAACACCTTGCCGGTCTCACCATCAGTCACTTCCCCAGGGTACCGATGTCAGGAAAACCGTCCCGACTGACTACTCTTGGCGTCATGACCTCGTCCAAGCCGAAGAGCATCCAGACGATGAAGCCCGAGACCGCGGCCAAGAAGCTGGGTGTGCTCTTCTCGGCCACTCCCGCCGAGTTCCAGGCCGGAGTCGTCTCCAGGGACGAGCTGAACGCGTTGCAGTCGGCGCCGCCCGCCTGGCTGGTCGACCTGCGCCGCAACGGCCCGCACCCCAAGCAGGTGGTCGCCGCGAAGCTCGGCGTCTCCATCTCCGGCCTGGCCAGGGCCGGCATCACCGAGCCGCTCACCACCGCCGAGATCGACGCGCTGAAGGCGGAGAACCCGGAGTGGCTGGAGCACGAGCGGGCGGTGCAGGCCGAGGCCCGCAAGGAAGCGCTGCGCCTGAAGCAGCAGCGCTAGCGATCAGCCCGAGCGGGGCGGCACGGTAGGTGTTGGTCCGGCTCTTCTTCGGTGTCATAGTGCGGAAGAAGGGCTGGAGGTGCGCCGTTGGGAAGTCACCGGAAAGACCCATGGCCGCTGGGCACGTTCCTGGCCCGGTTGCCGGAGGGGCCGCGGGCCGACCTGCTGGAACTCGGCGCGGTCTGCCGGGCCGGCGACGGCGCCACCGTCCTGCGGCAGGGCGAGCCCGGCACGCTCGTCCACGTGATCCTCCAGGGGCTCGCGAAGATCACGGCTCGGGCCGAGAACGGCGAGCAGGCGCTGCTGGCCGTACGCGTGCGGGGGGATCTCGTCGGTGAGATGGCCGTGCTCGGGACGGGAGTCCGCAGTGCCGACGTGACGGCCTGCGGCGAGATGCGCCTGCTCGCGGTCCGCGGGAGCGCCTTTCTCGGCTACCTGCAGCGCAACCCGGTCGCCGGCTTCGCCGTGTCGCGTTCCTTGAGCGACCGCCTGCGATGGGCCAACCAGCGGCGCCTGGAGTTCGTCGGCTTCGGCGCCGAGGTCTGCCTGGCCAGGATCCTCGTCTCGCTCGCCGCGCGGCACGGCTACGACACCCCCCAGGGCAGGGACACCGGCGTGCCGCTGACCAGGGCGGAGCTCGGCGGGCTGATCGGGGTCAGGGAGCCGACCGTGCACAAGGCCATGCGGACGCTGTCGGATCGCGGTCTGATCCTGCGCGGCCAGCGGCGAGTGGTGATCAAGGACGTCGCCGGGCTGGCGAGGTTCGCGGAACTGGTCCCGCTCGACCGGTAAAAATCGCGGCCCGCGGGCGCAGGGGTGGTTCAGCCTTCTCGGAAACGGCACGAACGCACGAGGAGCGGGATGAACGACAAGCCGGAATACCGCGCGATGCTGAGCTACGACATCGAGAGCTACAGCACCCGTAACAACGCCGACCAGTACGCGCTGCAAGCCGCCATGATCCGACTGCTCGACCTCGCGGCGGGAGCGGCGGGCCTGGGGCTGCTCGATTGGAAGCGGCAGCCGCAGGGCGACGGAGAGTTCGTGGTGCTGCCCGACACCATCCACCCGGCACGGCTCACCGGCGCCTTCGCCGACGCGCTGCGTGCGGCCCTCGACGACTACAACGCCTCGTCCGGGCCGCGGCTGCGGCTGCGGCTGGCGGTCCACGCGGGGCCGCTGCACGTGGACGGCCCCGCCGGTTCCCCCGGCCGGCACGCCGTCGCGAGCGGCCGGCTGGTGGACGCGGGACCGCTGCGGGCGGCACTGCGCATGATCCAGGAGGCCAGCCTGGGGATCGTCGTGTCGGAGGAGTTCTACCGTGACTACGTCGGCCAGGGCTACGGCGGCCCTGAGCCGGACCGGTTCCGCCACGTCGTGGTGAAGGTCAAGCAGCAGCAGTACGACGCCTACGTCTACCTGCCGGGACACGACGTCCACGCGATCGACGACCTCGAGACCGGTCAGGACGGGAGCGGCGACCAGCCGAGGGCGCCGGGCGGCGTGTCGGTCGGCGGCGACTGGTACGGCGGCAGCGTCGTGAACACCTCGGGCCAGGGCGTCAGCTACGTGGCCGGCCGCGACATCACGATGCCGGAGCGGAAACCACAACGATGACCGAGGAGAACAACCCCGCCCCCGCCGCAGGCGACGCAGGACCCGCGGGCGAGGAGTCACTGGGCGAGAAGATCGAACGAGAGCAGCAGGAACGCCGGCTCCGCGCGGAGATGATCGGCGTCGGGCAGAACTGGTTCGGCGGCTCCGAGTACCGGGCCGAGGACGGCGGCACCGTCTACGGGGCCGGCCGCGATCTCTATGTCCAGCAGCCCGAGGAGGACGTCTTCACGATCTCGCCGCATCCCGGGAGCGTGGCGTGCATCGGCACGTGTTTCGTGGAGACGGCGTCGCAGCGGGAGCTCGTGACGCGGCTGACCAACAGGTCGGTGGCCCTGCTGAGGGGCGAGCCGCACAGCGGGCGATCGACGACCGCCCTGTCCGCGCTCCTGGAGATGGGGCTCACGTGCCAGACCCTGGGCGCGAAGGACCTGAAGAAGGTCAGGCCGGCACACCTGCGGGCGCGGCACGGCTACCTGCTGCGTGCGGACGACGCCACGTGGCACCGCCATCCCGAGACCGTCGTCGACCAGCTCAGGGCCGTCGCCGGCGCGAGTGGCGCCGTGATCGTGGCGCTCGTCCCGGCGGACTGCGCCGTCACGAAGTCCGTGGTGCTGCATGAGCCGCCGTCCGCGCTGGACGTCTTCCAGAAGTGGATCGCCTATCTGGCGGAGGAGCTCTCGGGCGATCTCCAGCAGCATCTCGAGCAGCTGCACGAGCACATCGCCGGCTGCCGGCCGGCCGAGGCCGTGGAGATGGCCCACCAGTTCGCGGAGGGGTACCGCCAGGGACGGCCCCTCACCGAGATGATCGACAACCTTCCCTACGCGGCGCTCACCGAGCTGGAGAAGAACCTGGGCCTGGAGGACGCCCCCAGCCTGGCGCGGCACTTCCTGATCAGCGGCTCGGTGCTGTTCGGCCTGCCCGAGGCCGTGGTGTCCGAGGCCGCGCTGGCGCTGGCGGCCCGCATCGGGCAGGAGGAGCAGAAGGAGGACGACCCCGACGAGGAACGTCCCCTTCAGGTGTGGGAGCGGCTCAGCCAGTGGATCGGCTACTCGCGCCTGAGCGAGGCGGAGGGCGGGCGGGGCGGGCAGGGGCGGCGCATCGACGTGCGGCCCGGCCTGGACAGGCGGCTCCTGCCCACGCTCTGGGCGCAACTGCCGGCGATCCGCCCGGTGCTCTACGACTGGCTCGCCGGCCTGGTCGAGGCCGACGACTGGCGGGTCCAGGTCAAGGCGGCCGATGCCATCGGCAGGCTGGCCACCTGCGACTACGAGGTGATCGACAAGCGGTTCTTCAGGCCGTGGAGCGTGGAGCGGAGCAAGGCCAGGGTGCTGACCTGGGCGCTGGAGTCCGCCGCCCTCGCGGACCGCGATGTCGCGGCGCTGGTCCGGCGGACGCTCAAGGGGTGGGCGACCGGCAGTTACAACCAGCGCCTGGCCGCGGCGCTCTCGTACGGGTCCGCCATCGGCGTCGGCAACCCCGGCGACGCCCTCGCCGCGTTCCGCACCATCGCCGTCGCGACCAACTACCTGGAGACCTGCGACGCCGTCGCCAGGTCGGTCGCGGAGATCTACACGGCGTCCACCGCCCAGCGGGTGCTGGGCGAGCTCGCCCGCTGGACGTCGGGGGAGGCGAGCGAGCAGGTGACCGCGGCGCTGGCGTTCGTCAGGCTCGTCTCCCTGCCGCAGGAGCAGGACGCCTACCCGGCGCTGCGTGACCACCAGCCGGTGAGCGACCTGGTCGCGCTGTGGACCAACGCCCTGAGCTGGGGCTTGTCGAGGAAGGCCGGCAAGAGCAGATCCCCGGCCTTCACCCCGATCTCGTGGGAGCTCGTGGCCGACTGGGCGCAGCAGGCGGCCACCGACCCCACCACGGACGCCATCCTCACGAACGTCCTGGCGCAGGCCCCGGACAGGCTCAGGAAGTCCTGGACGTTCCACCTCCACCTGTGGAACAGCCGCGCGACGATCTCGGCCGCGAACCTCGCCCGCTATCTCCTCCTCCTGAAGGAGCACTGACATGCCTTTCACGCTGCACCGGCTGCTCGTCATGCGCTGGCCCACGAAGCAGGCCGCCGAGCGTACCCCCGCGAAGGCGCCCGAGGCGGGACAGGAGCCCGACGTCACGCCGGAGGAGGCCTCCTACGTCTTCGCCGCGCCGTCCGAAGGGGACGGCTACCTGTTCACGGTCAAGGTCTGGCTGTGGCGGCGCTCCGCCACGGGCTCGCTCGTCTTCCGGCCGTGGAAGGAGCTGAAGGAGGACAAGGACCACGTCATCAAGGACTACGTCAGGGAGATCGTCCGGGGCTCGCTGCGGCGGCACAGCGTCTTCCGCGCGGAGCAGGCGGAGCGGGCCGCCAACACGGCGGTGCAACGCTGGCTGGCGAACCTGCCGGCGGACTCGGTCTCGGGCAGGTGGCGCGCGGTGGTCGAGGTCGAGGTCCCCGACGCGGTACGCGAGCTGCGCTGCGCCCACGAGAGCGCGCTCTACCGGATCGAGACGCGCGCCGAGCAGCTCGACGTGCGCATGCGCAAGCTGCGGGAGTCCCGCGACCTGTGCGAGAGCTTCCTGAAGGAGGCCATGGAGGACTCGACGATCCGGCACGCCGTACGGCTCACGCAGGCTCCCGCCGACGTCGCCGACATCACCGACCAGATGCTGGCGGAACGGAAGGAGAAGGCGGACAACCTGCTCGAGCTCTTCACGAAGATCGTGGACGCGCAGCGTCACGCGAACGCGTTCGAGCTGGTCCTGGCCAGCGAGAGCGCGCTCAGGGCGGCGTTCGAACGGCTGGACGTGCCGCTGCCCCAGCCCGACCCCGACTCGCCCTTCGCGCTCACGGAGGAGGCGGGCTGACCTCCGCGGCCGACAGGGCCACCAGTACCGAGCCGGACAGCAAACACCCGGCGCTCACGACGACCAGCGCGAAGGCCAGCCCGAGAGGCAGGTCCGGCAGCAGGCTGTCCGAGACCATGGGGACGATGCCCGTGCCGATGAGCATCAGCCCTGCCCCGAGGAGGCGAGGCCTGCGTGGCTGACGGCGGTTGAACAGGCGGGGACCCCGGTTGCTGATCAGCATGTAGAGCCCGAGCGCGAAGTTCAGGCATGCTCCCGCCAGGGCGAGCACCTTCAAGGCCGTCAGGAGCATGTGGGTTCGCCTCTCGCACGTCACGAGGGTGGTCCCGCCCTCCTCGCGCCATCATGCCGAACGGCCGTGACGGTGATCAAGACGAAGGGATCGCCCGCCCCGGACGGGGCGGGCGACCCGGAAGGCGTCACGGGCGGAGCTTCAGCTCGCCGGTGAAGGTGCGGCCGTCGGACAGGTGGCCGGTGATCGTGACGGTGACCGTGCCGGTGTAGCCGGCCAGGGCCTGCTCGATGGCGGTGGTGTCGATGCGGAGCCGGTCGTGGGGGAGCCGGTCGTGGGGGAGCGGGGTGGCGGCGAGGGGGACGAGCTTGCCGTCGGCGACCGCCCGTACCGTGGACGGGAGGATGTCCGCCCGCGTGCCCGCGAGCTTCACCTGGAGCTGGTCCCTGTGGAGCTGGAGGCGGGCCCGGACGGGGGCGCCGGTGGCCAGGTACGGGGCCGGCGGGGTGGCCATGCCGGTGCCCAGGAAGAAGCCGGTGTGCGGCGGCTGGTTGTAGCCGACGTTCTGCCAGGTGACGCCCGACTGGTAGACCGGGTCGTGGGTGAGCGTCGGGAAGCGGTGGTCCGTCGCGTACGGCGTGGCGTACAGGCGCAGGGCGGTGGAGTCCTCGGTGCGGACGAGCAGCTCCTCGCGCCAGTCGCCGAGCAGGTCCGCCTGGAGCGACGGGTTGCCCTTGGTGGTGTTGTTGGAGTACGTGCCGGTCGCCGTCAGGAGGTTGGCCGTGCTCAGGGCGGCCGGGTCCCACTTGCCGATGGTGGGCACGCCGGCCAGCTTCTCGGCGGAGTAGTCGTGGTCCAGGACCTCCCGCGACAGGTCGCCGTCCCACCAGATGGTGTTGCTGATCGCCGGGGTCCGGTCCGAGATGAGCTCGCCGGTGGCGGTGCGCAGGCCGGCGCCGTTGGAGGCCCAGGCCTCCTCGCCCGGATGCGCCGGGTCGATGTCGCCGGTCAGGCCGCGGCCGGTGTCCTGGCCGGTCCTGACGCACCAGATGATCTCGCCGCTGTCGGCGTCGTGCATCTCCAGGCCGCACGGCATGTTCGTGTGCTCGTGCACGCCGACGATCTCCAGGCCGGGGCGGGCCGGGTCGAGGTCGCCCAGGTGCATGGCGTCGCCGTGCTCCAGCTTGGTGGTGTAGAGGCCGGTGCCGTCGTCGTCCAGGGTCATCGCGCCGTAGGCGATCTCGTCCCGGCCGTCGCCGTCCACGTCGGCCACGGACAGGTTGTGGTTGCCCTGGCCGCCGTAGCCCGGGTTGCCGGAGCTGGAGAACGTCCAGCGCCTGGTCAGCTTGCCGTCACGCCAGTCGTAGGCGGCCAGCATGCTCTTGGCGTAGTAGCCGCGGGTCATCACGATGCTGGGCAGGGCGCCGTCCAGGTACGCGGAGGCGGCCAGGAAGCGGTCGGAACGGTTGCCGCTGCTGTCGCCCCAGTCGGCCAGGTTGCCGCGCGCCGGCTCGTAGTCCACGGTGGCCAGGGCCTTGCCGGTGCGGCCGTCGAAGACGGTCAGGTACTCGGGGCCGGTCAGGATCCGGCCGCCGGTGTTGTGGTTCGCCGCGGGGTCGCCGATCACCGTGCCGGCGCCGTCCACGGTCCCGTCCGCGGTCTTGACCACGAACTCGGCCCGCCCGTCCCCGTCGAAGTCGTCCACCAGGAAGGGGCTGTAGTGTGCCCCGGCGCGGACGTTGCGGCCCAGGTCGATCCGCCACAGGCGGGTGCCGTCCAGCTCGTACGCGTCGAAGACGGCCGGGCCGGTGTAGCCGCCCTGGGAGTTGTCCTTGGAGTTGGACGGGTCCCACTTGAGGACGATCTCGTACTGCCCGTCCCCGTCCAGGTCGCCGACGGCGGCGTCGTTGGCGCGGTAGTCGTAGGCGTTGCCGGCCGGGGTCACGCCGCCGGCCGGCCTGTCCAGCGGGATGTCCAGGTACGGCGCCGCCCACGGGCGCACCGGCGCCGAGCGGCGGCCCTCCCTGCCGTCCAGCACCGCGGAGACCGCGTAGGAGCCGGTGCCGCTGTCCAGGTGGTTCGTGCTGTCCGTGGTGGTGAGGAGCTTGCCGTCGCGGTAGAGCTTGAAACGCACGCCGGACGGGTCGGTGCCGAGCATCCGCCAGCTCACCAGCGTGCCCTGCCCGGTCGGCACGGCCACCAGGCCGCGGTCCAGCTCGGGCATCCGGCGCAGCGGGTACGCGGTGACCGGCGAGGTCAGCGTGGCGGAGGGCGCCGACAGCCCGCCGGGGCCCGCGGCCACCACGTGGTAGCGGTGCCGGTCGCCGGGCACGAGCTCGTCGGTGTAGGAGGCCTCGCCCGTCACGACGCCGATCCGCTCGTCGTCACGGTAGAGGTGGTAGAGGAGGGCGCCGCCGACCGGCCGCCAGCGCAGCGTGATCTTCTTGGTGGTGGCGGTGACGAGCTGCAGGCCCTCGGGGGTGGCGGGGGCGGGCTGCGCGGCGTCCTTGACGGTGACGGTGAGGGGCGCGCCCAGCGTGCCGCCGGGGATCTTGACCGCGTAGAGGTAGGTGAGGCCGAGCTCGGGCGTGGTGTCGGTGAAGGTGGGCGCGGAGCTGGTGCCCAGCTTGGCCCAGGGGCCCGTGGTGGTTGCGGCGCGGTAGATCTCGTAGCCGGACGAGCCCGTGGCGTTCCAGGCCAGCGTGACGCTCGGGGTGGCGGTGGCCTGGATGCCGGTGGCCGCCAGGCCGGTGGGGGCGGTGGCCGGGCCGAGCAGGACCGCGTTCACCCGGCCGTCCTGGCCGAAGCCCAGGTCGAGCCGGCCGTCGGTGATCCTGGCGGTGCCGGTGTAGTCGCCGTACGCGCCGGTGCTCGCGGTGATCGTGGCGCGGGCCTCGCCCTCCACGCTGAGCGTGGTGGTGTTCGGGGCGATGGCGTCGCCGGAGATCACGGTCAGCTCGTACTCGCCGTCAGGGACGTCCACGGCGAAGCCGTACGAGGCGGCGACGGTGAAGTCCCGCGTCACGGGGTCGGCGGTGCCGCGGTCGCGGTAGCCCACCGCGCGGTCCAGGCCGTAGCCGCGGTCGGCGGCGTAGAGGGTGTTGTGCGCGACGCGCGTGTAGCCGTCGGCCAGGGGGCTGGTGGTGGAGCCGAAGTCGAACTTGAGCCCGGGGGCCGGGTCGAGGGGGGCCGCCATGGCGGGGGTCGCCGGGACGACGGCCAGGGCCGTGACCGCGGCGGCGATGAGTGCGAGCCTCACAGGCATGCTCCTGCCGAGTGATCTGAGAATGAGAACGTTTTATCGGCATGGAAAGCGCTTGCCAAGGCTTTACTTTTGCGCCTGTATCAACTAAAAGCGGGCGCCAAGGCCGCCGAAGTCTTCCCGCGGGCGCGGGGGCCCTTGTTTGAGCACGTTCAGGGGCCCATGGTGGAGGTACGCATCCGCGCATGAGCGCGAGACCTCCGGAGTGGAATTCTCCGGCGGGTTGTCCCGCCCGGACAGCGAGATGGGTGGCGGTGGCCGCGAGGCCACCAGACCTGCCGCCGTTCGACGGTACCTCTGCTGGTCCGGGCGGGACGCTTCGAAGAACCGCTGCTACCAGCGGTGGTGGACCTGCGGCCGGATGAGCTCGTCGTAGACGTCCCGCACGGCGTCCAGCGTGGCGGCGTCCAGCGGCGGCACCGCGTCGGCGGCGGCGTTGGCCCGGGCCTGGGCCGGGTTGCGGGCCCCAGGGATCACCACCGACACGCCCTCCTGGTCGAGGATCCAGCGCAGCGCGAACTGCGCCATGGTGACGCCCTCGGGCACCAGGGGCGCCAGACGGCGCACCGCCTCCAGGCCGGTGCCGAAGTCCACGCCCGAGAAGGTCTCCCCGACGTCGAACGCCTCCCCGTGCCGGTTGTAGCTGCGGTGGTCGTCGGCGGAGAACGTGGTGCGCTCGTCGTACTTGCCCGACAGCAGGCCGCTGGCCAGCGGGACCCGGGCGATGATGCCCACCCCGGCCGCGCGGGCCGCCGGCAGCACCTCCTCCAGCGGCTTGAGCCGGAACGCGTTGAGGATGATCTGCACCGTCGCCACGCCGGGGCGCGCGATGGCGGTCAGGGCCTCCTCGCAGGTCTCCACGCTCACCCCGTACGCGGCGAGCTTCTTCTCCGACACCAGCGTGTCCAGCGCGTCGAACACCGCGTCCGTCGAGTAGACGGGCGTCGGCGGGCAGTGGAGCTGGACCAGGTCGATGGTGTCCACACCCAGGTTCCGCCGCGAGCGCTCGTTCCAGGCGCGGAAGTTGGACATCACGTAGTTGGCCGGGATCTGCTCCAGCCGGCGGCCCATCTTCGTCGCGACCGTGATCTCCGGGCGGTCCTTGGCGAAGCGGCCGACGATCTGCTCGCTGCGGCCGTCGCCGTACACGTCGGCGGTGTCGATGAAGGTCACGCCCGACTCCACCGCCGCGCTCAGCGTGGCGACGGCCTCGTCCTCCGACACCTCACCCCAGTCGGCGCCGAGCTGCCAGGCGCCGAGCCCGACCACCCCGATCCGGCGTCCGGTACGTCCCAACACCCGCTGTTCCATCTGTCCACCTCACAGGTAAGTGCCTGACCAGCACCAGTGTCCCGGATGATCGGGGCCGGCGCGGAACCGGGCGCGCGTCAGCGGGGGCACTCGCCGGTGTGCGTGGGCCCGGTCCTGAGCAGCAGGCGCTCGGCGAGGATCTCCGCGGCCACGTCCGCGCCCATCGCGAGCCCGTCCAGGTTGCTGAAGGAGAAGTGCAGCCCGCCGATCACGCGCGAGCGGCCCGCGTCCGCCGCGGCGGCCGAGAAGCCGGGGAACCGTCGTCGCCACGGCTGCCCGGTGGCGGGATCGACCGGGGCGCTGTCGGTGACCAGCGTGAACGGGATCCGGTCGGCGCAGAAGAAGCCCGCCAGGACGGCCGCGCCCGCGCCGCTGAAGGAGCTGTGGCCCGAGATGTACTCGGGCGAGCTGCCCGCACTGCCGGCCCGCGCCCGCCAGCCCGCCACCGGCTCCGTGTACGGGTTGCCGTCGGTGTCCGCCTGCTGGATCGCCGCCTGGGGCCGCCAGTGGCGGAAGGTGAACTTCGTCCGGACTGTCGGGATCGAGGTGTCGGCCAGCGCCATGCCGAGCAGGGCGAACAGCCGGGCCTCCTCCGCCAGCGGCAGCGGCCGGTCCACGGCGAGCGCGATCTTGATCCACTCGCCGGGCGGCTGCGCGGTGCCGGCGGGCAGCGACCAGTACTGGTAGACGGCCGACTTGCCCGCGTCGGCGATGGCGGCATCGCCCGCCAGCCTGACCTCGGCGAACGCCGTCGCGTAGTCGAGGCTCGCGAGCGCGGGCGGGCCGCCGCCGACGTACGGGGCCGCGTCGGCGATGCCGAACGGCCGCATGCCGCGATACTGCACCCCGGACCACGCCTGCCCGAACACCCCCGGCCCCGAGCCCGCGGGCTGCGTCTCCACCGGCGAGGAGCCGTCGCCCTGCCTGGCCTCGTGCACGTCCCTGCCCACGCTCTCGCCCCAGGCGCGGCCTTCGGCGATGCGCGGCCCCGTCCCTAATCGGCCCAGGTCCGCGTTCAGCCGCTCGGTGAGCACGGCCTCCTGCCCCGGGTACAGGCGGGTGAGCACCGCGTGGGCCGCCGCCACGGCCGCGGCCTGCTGGTCGCCGCGCGCCGGCGCGCCCCCGGGGTCGCGCAGCGCGTGCGTCCTGGCCCGGTGGTCGCCGCGGGCGGTGGCGATGCCGTTGACGGCGTCGTACATGCCGGCGTTGAGCATCGCGTACGTCCTGGCGGCGTCCGAGTCGGAGGCCCGCTCGGCACGTACGACCCGCAGGGCCTGCTCGTTCCACGCCCGTACCGGATCCACGTCGGGCAGGCCGCCGGCAGGCGGGGTGAGGGGGGCGAGGACCAGCAGCGCGATGAGTCGGTTCATGTGATCTCCTCTTCCGGTGCGGAGCCGATCACTGAAAGATGCGCCTGACAGGCCGCTGCCGCCACTACCCCGCTGGGTCATGCGGCTGTGCGGCGGGCCAGGCGATGCTCGTCCAGGGTGCGGGTGAGCGCGTGCAGCGCGCGGCGCAGCGAGATCCCGTCCAGGTGGCCGAAGCCGAGCACGATCCCGTTGCCGGGCTGCGCGTCCGGGTGGTGGTAGGCGGACAGCTCGGCCACCTCGACCCGCCGGGCCCGCAGCGCCGCGGCCACCGACCCGGCCGGCGCCGACACCGGCAGCAGCAGCCAGCCGGCGCGGCACCACCGCGAACGCCAGCCGCAGCGACGGCGTCAGCACCTCGGCGAACGAGCCCACCATGGCCGTGGACCACGCGTCGCCGAGGGCGAGCACGCTGGGCAGCGGGCCTGGCTCGGCGCTGAACAGGCCGTCGAAGGCCGGCTCCAGCACCAGGCCGCCGCTGTCGCGCGCCCACCCGGCCAGCGCGCGGCGCCGCTCCAGCGGCATCCGCGTGCCGAGCGGCAGGCCCCGCTCCGGCAGCACCGCCGCGACGTCGCAGGCGGCGGGGACGCGGTCCGTACGCGCGCCCGAGCCGTCCGCCGGCAGGGGCAGCACGGTGCCGAGCCGGCCGAGCGCCGCCCTGAGCCTCGGCGGGGCGGGATCCTCCAGCGCGATCACCGGATCGGGGCCGCCCTGGGCGCGCAGGAGCAGCCGGAGCGCGTCCGCGTACCCGGCCGTGACGATCACCTCGTGGCCGTCGAGCTCCAGGCCGCGGGCGTCCCGCAGGTAGGCGGCGATGGCGGCCCGCAGCGCGGGCAGGCCGGCGGGCGGCGGCCCGCCCAGCGACGGGCGGTGCAGCCCGGCCCGCCGCCAGGCCGCCCGCCACTCGGCCAGCGGGAAGCCGTGCGCGCTCGGCCGGTCCAGCCGCAGGTCGATGAGCGTCTCCCCGGAGTCCGCTGAGCGGCGCCGCGCGCTCGCCGGCTCGCACACGTAGGTGCCGGAGCCGTGGCGGCCGGCGATGTACCCCTCCGCGAGCAGCCTTTCGAAGGCGGCCAGCGCCACGCCCCGCGAGATCCCCAGCACCCGGGCCAGCGTGCGGGTGGACGGCATCCGGCTGCGGGGAGCCAGCTGCCCCCGCACGATGGCCCTCCTGAGCTGGGCGGTGAGCTGGTCCTGCAGCGGCTCCGGCAGGTCACGCTCAAGGTGGATCGGCACGCTGAGCCTTTGCGGATGGCGCATGGAATGTCCCCCAGTCGACGTACGGAAAGGGCCCCCGACCTGAGAGGCGTGACATCCCGTTCCAAGCCGTGCCAGCGTCATCTGGGCCGGTACGAGCAGCGCACCCCCGTCTGCACCGTGGCGCGCAGCTCCTCGCCGATCGTCGGGTCCACGGCCGAGATCCGGGCCAGCGCCCGCCTGATCGCCTTGCCGGCCGCGATCCTCGCCCGCTCCTCGCCGCCCGGGAACGGCCGCGCCCGGCCGCCCAGGCCGGCCGCGGCGGCCAGCTCCGCGATCAGCCGTTCGCGCTCCATCCGCAGCGCCGCCGCGCGTTCCAGGTCGTGCATCGACTCGTGCTCCTTGATCTCGGCCTGCAACCGGGCCAGCCGCAGCCGGAAGGAGTCCCTGGCCACGTCATCGAGCGGCGGCTGGGCCGCCTCGCGCCCGGGAGCGCCCGCCACCAGGTCCGCGGCCGGGATCTCGTGCCCGGGGTCGGCGGCCAGCGTGGCCAGGTACGCCATGCCGACGCTGTGATCGACCACCGCCACCCGGCCGTTCAGCTCGACGCGCCAGTGCCGCCCGTCACGGCGGAACCGGCAGCCGCCGTCCGCCTCCGGCGGCCGCCCGACCACCGCGGGCAGCACCATGCCCAGCTCAGCGGCCTCGTGGGCGGCCGTGGCCAGCTCCGCGCGGGCCGCCGCGTCCGCCGGGCCGTCGCGCAGCGCCAGCGCCTGGCCGAGCCGGCAGCGCGACAGCGTGGCGGCCGGCCAGTGGCCCAGCGCCAGGTTGTCGCGCACCGCCGCGCGCAGGTGCCCGATGGCCAGGCCGAGATCGCCGGTGGTGAGCGCGGCCATGCCCAGCGAGTGCCGCGCCGAGCCGAAGCAGGCCACGCCTAGGCTGGCGATCACCGGCAGGTGCGCGTACGGGCTCAGCAACGCGTACGCGCTCGCGGCGGTGTCGGCGTCCTGCAGCAGGTGCGCGGCCTCCACCACGCAGTACATCGCGATCATCCAGGAGCTGGAGCTGGGCAGCTCCGCCAGGTCGCGGCCGCGTAACCGGGCCAGGTGCCCGGCCGCCAGCCGCCGGTCCCCCGCGGCGGCCGCGGCCAGCGCCAGGCCCGCCACGTAGGAGTTGTCGATGGGGCTGAGCGTGGGGGAGTTGACCAGGTCCGCCAGGGCGGGCAGCAACTCGGCGGCGCGGCCCTGATACCAGCGGACCGCGCCGAGCTGGCCGCCGTACCAGCCGGTCGCGTCGATGTCGCCGGCGGCCACGCCGCGCTCGAAGCAGGCGGCGGCCAGCTTCTCGGCCTCCTCGAACCGGCCGGTGCGGATGGTGAGCATGACCTCGATGGCGCTCGCCACGTACTCGACCGCCAGGTGCGGGTGATCCGCCAGCACGGCGCGCAGCTCCTGCATGCAGCGCTCCGCGTGCGGGTCGCCGGCCAGGTAGAGGTCCGCCGTGCGCCACATCAGGCCCATGAGCAGGTCACTTCTGCGGCCGGTCACCGCCGCGTGGCCGATCAGCTCGCCGGCCAGCTCCAGCCGCAGCGCCCCGTGCCCGGGGCCCAGCACGCAGTGGTGCGCCAGGCTCAGCGCCTCCGCCAGCGCCTGCGCGTCGCCCGAGCTCCTGGCCTGGGCCAGCAGCCGCAGGATGCCCTCGTGCGTGCCGCCGTGGTAGTCCTCCTCGCCCTGGATGCGCAGCCGCAGCCGCAGCGCGAGCGGTGAGCCGGGGTCCAGCTGGGACAGCGCGTGCCGCTGGCGGACCCGTACCTGCTCCGACTCGACCGCCGTGCGGTGCTCGTGCACCCAGATCCCGCCCATGCCCAGCGCCGCCCGCGCCAGGCCGGCCAGATCGCCGCGCGCCTGCGCCTGCCGGTAGGCCGTGTCGAACCAGCGCCGGGCGCGTTGCAGGTCACCGTACTCCAGCAGGGCGCGCTCGCCGTGTGCGAGGGCCGCCCCGACCTCCGGGCATGACGGCGGGCGCACGGCCGGCCCTGGTGCAACGCTCACGACCGGACTGAGCGTCCGCACGCCGGTCCGAATACCGTTCTAGGCAAAGCAGGTACGGGGTTCGGGACGAGGTTCGACGGCGCGTAGCCTCAATGCCATGATTCGTCCTGCCACACCCGCTGACGTGCCCGAGATCGTCAGCATGATCCGCGAGCTCGCCACGTACGAGAAGGCCGCCCACGAGGTGCGCGTGACCGAGGAGCAGCTCCACGACACCCTCTTCCGCGACCACCCCGCCGCCTTCGCGCACATCGCCGAGCAGGATGGCCAGGTGGTGGGCTTCACGCTCTGGTTCCTCACCTACTCCACCTGGCGCGGCACGCACGGCATCTACATGGAGGACCTGTACGTGCGCCCCCAGCACCGCGGCGGCGGCCACGGCGTGAGCCTGATGCGCAAGCTGGCGGAGATCTGCGCCGAGCGCGGCTACCAGCGCCTGGAATGGGCGGTGCTCGACTGGAACCAGCCCAGCATCGACTTCTACGAGAAGCTCGGCGCGGTCAACCAGGACGACTGGTACCGCTACCGGCTCACCGACGCGCCGCTCGCCCGCCTGGCCGAACGGCGCGACTGACAGGCGGCGGGCATGGGGTCACGCAGGTCACGCACGGTGACGTGACCTGCGTGACATCTCCGGTTAAACGCCGGCGTGCGACCGGGACCGGGTGGTCTCCTGCTCGAACATCCCGGCAGACGGCTCTTCGAGGTCGCGGTGGGTCTCCTCCATGCGCAGCGCCACACCCATCGCGAAGAACGTGGGTGCCCACTCCCCGACGAAGATGCCCCACCGGTCGGCCCGGTCGAGCCCCGCCGCCTCGGCTTTCTTGGACAGCATCCAGCTTCCGAAGGCCAGGCCGATCGACACCAGCCCCGCGGTGTACATGTGGCCCGACTTGACACCCATGTCATGCAGCTTTTTGATCATGTTTCCCCCCTTGCTCAAGTGCAGTTACCCCAGCACAGGCCCGGTAACCGATCATTACGGGCATGTTTCCGCGGTGACGCTTGTGCGCGGCTTGTTACCGAGGTGAATCACATGTAACCGGCGCACAGCCACGCAGGGTCAGAGTGCGTAACGAGCCCTTCCTACCTTGGAGATCCCGGACGCCGAGCGTAGGAGAGGTCGATGGCGCGCTGGATCGCCGAGTGGCATCCCGATGACCCAGCATTCTGGGAGAGTTCAGGCAAGCGGATCGCACGACGCAACCTGATCTTCTCGATCGTGGCCGAGCACCTCGGCTTCACGGTGTGGACGCTGTGGAGCATCGTGGCGACGAAGATGGGGTCGTACGAGTTCACCACCGACGAGCTCTTCTGGCTGGTCGCCCTGCCGAACCTGATCGGCTCGGTGCTGCGGGTGCCCTACACGTTCGGGCCCGCCAAGTTCGGCGGCCGCAACTTCACCGTGGTCAGCGCGATACTGCTGCTCATCCCCGCCGTCATGCTCGGCGTGGCGGTGAACAACCCGGCCACGCCCTACTGGCTCTTCCTCGTCATCGCGGCGCTGGCCGGCTTCGGCGGCGGCAACTTCGCCTCCAGCATGGCCAACATCACCTACTTCTACCCGCGCAGCAAGCAGGGCGTCGCGCTCGGCCTGAACGCCGCGGGCGGCAACATCGGCGTCAGCTCCGTCCAGCTCGTCATGCCGCTGGTGATCGGCTCGCTCGGGCTGGCCGCCGCGGGCTGGTTCTGGATCCCGTTCATCGTCGTGGCCGCCGCCTGCGCCTTCTTCTTCATGGACAACCTGACCAGCGCCAAGGCCAACCCCCGCCAGCAGCTCGCGGTGGCCGGCAAGGCCCAGACCTGGATCATGTCCTTCCTCTACATCGGGACGTTCGGCTCGTTCATCGGCTACTCCACCGCCTTCCCCCTGCTGAGCCAGAGCCTCTTCCCCGACGCCCCGTACGCCGCCGTCGCCTTCGCCGGGCCGCTCGTCGGCTCCCTGATCAGGCCCATCGGCGGCTGGCTGGCCGACAAGCTCGGCGGCGCCCCCGTCACCCTGTGGAACTTCGCCGCCATGGGCGGCGGCGTCCTGCTCGTCTGGCTGGCCAGCACCTCCGGCAACTTCTGGATGTTCTTCCTGTCCTTCCAGCTCCTCTTCCTCACCGCCGGCATCGGCAACGGCTCCACCTACCGCATGATCCCGGCCATCTTCCAGGCCAAGGCCGTCGCCGAGCGCGGCGACGAGACCGAGGAGACCCTCCTGTACGGCAAGCGCCAGGCCTCCGCCGCCATCGGCATCATCTCGGCCGTCGGCGCGCTCGGCGGGTTCCTCATCAACCGGGCGTTCGGCATGGCCTTCGCCGCGGCCGGCACCCCCGCCCCCGCCTTCCTGGCCTTCGGCGTCTTCTACGTGTCCTGCTTCGCCCTGACCTGGTGGTGCTACACCCGCACCGTCGGCGTCAAGATCGTGGCCAGCCTCGCCTATGCCCGGATCTGATGTGATGACGATGGCGCCCACCAAGACGCACTGCCCGTACTGCGCCCTGCAGTGCGGCATGCAGATCGGCCCTGAGCTGACCATCAGCCCCAGGACCGACATCCCGGCCAACGCCTCGGGGGCGCTGTGCCAGAAGGGATGGACGGCGGGCGAGCTGCTCACCAACGGCGAGCGCCTGACCGCCCCCCTCCTGCACGGCGAGCCCGTGGACTGGGACGTCGCACTCGACTACGTGGCGTACCGGTTGTCCGCCATCCGCGCCGAGCACGGCCCCGACGCCGTGGCCGTGTTCGGCGGGGGTGGGCTGACCAACGAGAAGGCGTACACGCTCGGCAAGTTCGCCCGGGTCGCCCTCGGCACCAGCCAGATCGACTACAACGGCCGTTTCTGCATGTCCTCGGCCGCCGCCGCCTCCATCAGGGCGTTCGGCATGGACCGGGGCATGCCCTTCCCCATCACCGACCTGGACGACGCCGACGTCGTCATGATCGCCGGAGGCAACGTCGCCGAGACGATGCCCCCGTTCGTACGCCACCTGGACGGGCCGCGCCTGATCGTCATCGACCCGCGCCGCACCCAGACCGCCAAGCTGGCCTGGCTGCACCTGCAGCCCACGCCCGGCACCGACCTGGCCCTCGCGCTCGGCCTGCTGCACCTGGCCATCGCCGACGGCCTGGTCGACGAGGAGTACGTCGCGGCCCGCACCACCGGCTTCGAGGACGTCCGCACCTCGCTGTCGGCCTGGTGGCCCGAGCGGGTCGAGCGCCTCACCGGGGTGCCCGTCCACCACATGCGGCAGGCCGTCAGGGCCCTGGCCGCCGTGGACAAGGCCTACATCCTGACAGGGCGCGGCGCCGAGCAGCACGCCAAGGGCACCGACACCGTCACCGCGTTCATCAACCTCGCCCTCGCGCTCGGCCTGCCCGGCAGGCAGGGCTCCGGGTACGGCTGCGTGACCGGGCAGGGCAACGGCCAGGGCGGCAGGGAGCACGGCCAGAAGGCCGACCAGCTCCCCGGCTACCGCAAGATCGACGACCCGGCCGCCCGCGAGCACATGGCGGGCATCTGGGGCATCCCGGCCGAGGACATCCCGGGACCCGGACGGTCGGCGTACGAGCTGCTCGACGCCCTCGGCACCCCGGAAGGGCCGAAGGCGCTGATGTTGTTCGGCTCCAACCCCGTCATCTCCGCCCCCGCCGCCGAGCACGTCGCCGAGCGCATCGGCGCCCTCGACCTGCTCGTGGTCTGCGACTTCGTCATGTCCGAGACCGCCGCCCTGGCCGACGTGGTCTTCCCCGTCACCCAGTGGGCCGAGGAGAGCGGCACCATGACGAACCTCGAAGGCCGCGTCCTGCTCCG
Organism: Nonomuraea sp. NPDC050202; assembly: GCF_040656115.1. Lineage (NCBI taxonomy): Bacteria > Bacillati > Actinomycetota > Actinomycetes > Streptosporangiales > Streptosporangiaceae > Nonomuraea > Nonomuraea sp. NPDC050202. The sequence continues at coordinate 358,965 of NZ_JBFALF010000002.1, forward strand.
CCGCCGAGCCGCCACGCCGCCCGAAGGCGTCAGGAGCGACCTCGACGTCCTCGCCGCCCTGGCCCAGCGCCTCGGCCACACGTTCGAGACCGAGCCGGTCAAGGTCTTCGACGAGCTGCGCCGCGCCAGCGCGGGCGGGCCCGCCGACTACTCCGGCATCACCTACGAGCGCATCGCCGACGAGACGGGCGTCTTCTGGCCCTGCCCTTCTCCCGGGCACCCCGGCACGCCGCGCCCGTTCCTCGACCGGTTCGCCCACCCCGACGGCCGCGCCAGGTTCGTGACCGTCCAGCACCGGCCGGCCGCCGAGGAGGTGGACGAGGACTACCCCGTCTACCTGAGCACCGGCCGGGTGCTCGCCCACTACCAGAGCGGCGCCCAGACCCGCAGGATCGCGCCGCTCGTCCAGGCCGCCCCGGAGCCGTTCGTCGAGCTGCACCCGGACCTGGCCGAGCAGCTCGACATCACCGCCGGGGACGTCGTGCGGGTCAGCAGCAGGAGAGGCGAGGCCAAGGCCGTGGCCAGGATCAGCGACGCCATCAGGCGCGACACCGTGTTCATGCCCTTCCACTGGGAGGGCGCCAACCGGCTCACCAACCCGGCACTCGACCCGACGTCGAGGATGCCGGAGTTCAAGGTCTGCGCTGTCAGGGTGGAGAGGGACTCATGAGGCTCGTCGTCGTGGGCAACGGGATGGCCGGGTCACGGCTGGTGACCGAGGTGCGCACCCGTGACCCGTACATGAAGATCACCGTTCTCGGCGCGGAGACGCGCCACCCCTACAACCGGGTGCTGCTGTCGAACGTGCTGGCCGGCAGCTCCCGCCCCGAGCAAGTACGGCTGCTCGACCCCGCCTGGTACGACTCCCACCACGTGGAGGCCGCCTTCGGCGACGCGGTCGCGCACATCGACAGGGACACCCGGCACGTCGTCACCGAGGGCGGCCGGCGCGAGCCGTACGACCTGCTGGTGCTGGCCACCGGCAGCGACGCCATCGTGCCGCCGATCCCCGGCGTCGAGCGGGCCATCCCGTTCCGCACCCTCGACGACTGCGAGCGCATCCTCGCCTCCGCCGAGCACGCCGGGCGGGCCGTGGTCATCGGCGGCGGCCTGCTCGGCATCGAGGCCGCCCGCGGCCTGGCCGGACGCGGCCTCCCGGTCACCCTGCTGCACCTGGCGGGCCACCTCATGGAGCGCCAGCTCGACGTCGAGGCCGGCGAGGTGCTCGGCGAGACCCTGAACGGCCTCGGCGTCGACATCCGTACCGGCGTCTCCGCCTCCGGCGTCGAGGAGCACGGCGTGCGCCTCGACGACGGCGAGCTCGTCGAGGCCGACCTCGTCGTCCTGGCCTGCGGCGTGCGCCCCGTCACCGGCCTGGCCGCCGAGGCGGGCCTGGAGGTGCGGCGCGGCGTCGTCGTGGACGACGAGCTGCGCACCGACGACCCGTCCATCTTCGCCATCGGCGAGTGTGCCGAGCACGACGGCACCGTCTACGGCCTGGTCGCGCCCGCCTGGGAGCAGGCCGCCGTGGCCGCCGACGTCATCACCGGCGGCAAGGGCCTCTACCGCGGCTCGCGCCTGGTCACCCGGCTCAAGGCCAAGAGCGTCGAGCTGGCCGCCATGGGCGAGACCCAGCTCGGCGAGGAGCACGCCGAGGTGGTGCGCTTCAGCCACCGGGCCCGCGGCACCTACCGCAAGCTCGTCATCCGGGACGGCCGCCTGGTCGGCGCGATCCTGCTGGGCGAGAGCGACGCCGTCGGCACGCTCACCCAGCTCTTCGACCGCGGCGGGCCGGTGCCCGGCGACCGGGCCGGGCTGCTCTTCCCCGGGCTGGCCTCGGCCCCCGTGGCCGACAGCCCGACGCTGATGCCCGACGCGGCCAAGGTCTGCCAGTGCAACAACGTGACCAAGGGCCAGATCAGGGCGTGCTGGGAGGCCGGGGCCAGGGACGTGGCCGCGGTGGCGAGCGCCACCAGGGCCACGACCGGATGCGGTACCTGCCGCGACGCCGTGGAGGGCATCGTCGGCTGGCTTTGTGAGCAAGAAGGGGTTTCGGTATGAACAGGATCGTCGTCGTAGGGTATGGTCCGACGGCTCACCGGCTCGTCGAGACCCTCACGAGCAAGGGCTTCGGCGGCACCGTGACCGTGATCGGGGAGGAGCCGCGCCCGGCCTACGACCGGGTGCACCTGACCTCGTACCTGTCCGGCACCAGCGCCGAGGACCTCACCTACGAGGTGCCCTCCGGGATCGTCACCAGGCTGAACACCAGGGTCACCGGCATCGACCGGGAGGCCAGGCAGGTCACGCTGGCCGACGGTGGCATCGAGCCCTACGACGTGCTCGTGCTGGCCACCGGCTCCGCGCCGTTCGTGCCGCCCGTGCCCGGCGCCGAGCACGCCTACGTCTACCGCACGATCGAGGACCTCGACGCGATCAGGACGGCCGCCAAGGACGCCGTGGAGGGCATCGTCGTCGGCGGCGGACTGCTCGGCCTGGAGGCCGCCGACGCGCTGCGGGCGCTCGGGCTCAAGGCGCACATCGTCGAGATGAGCCCCTGGCTGATGCCGCGCCAGGTGGACGAGGGCGGCGGCTCGGTGCTGAAGTCGCACATCGAGGGGCTCGGGCTGAGCGTGCACGCCGGCGCGGGCGTGCAGGAGATTGTCACCGACGGCGCCGGACAGGTGACCGGGCTGCTCAAGCCGGACGGCACCCTGGTGGACGCGCAGGTCGTGGTGTTCTCGGCGGGCATCAGGCCGCGCGACGAGCTGGCCAGGTCAGCCGGGCTGGAGGTCGGCCCGCGGGGCGGCATCGTGGTCGACTCCGGGATGCTCACCTCCGACCCCTTCATCTACGCCATCGGCGAGTGCGCCCTGGCGGGCGGCATGGTGTACGGGCTCGTCGGGCCGTGCAACACGATGGCCGAGGTGGCGGCCGACCGGATCATGGGCGGGGCCTCGGCGTTCGAGGGCGCCGACATGTCCACGAAGCTCAAGCTGCTGGGCGTCGAGGTGGCGCAGTTCGGGGCCATGGACGGGGCGCTGGACGTCACCTACATGGACCCGGTCGCCGGGGTCTACAAGAAGCTGTTCATCAGCGACGACGCGCAGACGCTGCTCGGCGGCATCTGCGTGGGCGACGCCTCGCCGTACACGCAGCTGCGGCCGTTCGTGGGCAAGTCGCTGCCCGCCTCGCCGTCCGACCTGCTGTTCAGCGGGGCGGGGGCACAGCTCGACCTGCCGGACGAGGCGCAGGTGTGCTCGTGCAACAACGTGTGCGCGGGCGACATCCGCACGGCCATCGCCGACAAGGGCGTGACCGACGTGCCCGGCCTGAAGGCGTGCACGCGGGCCGGCACGACCTGCGGGAGCTGCGTGCCGATGCTCAAGCAGCTGCTGGAGAAGTCGGGCGTCGAGGTGAGCAAGGCGCTGTGCGAGCACTTCACGTACTCGCGGGCCGAGCTGTTCGACATCGTACGGGTGCGCGGCATCACGACGTTCTCCGAGCTCATCACCCAGCACGGGCAGGGCAGGGGCTGCGACATCTGCAAGCCGGCGGTGGCCTCGATCCTGGCCTCGCTGCACAACGGGCACGTGCTGGAGGGCGAGCGCGCCACGCTGCAGGACACGAACGACGCCTTCCTCGCCAACATCCAGAAGAACGGCACGTACTCGGTCGTGCCGCGCATCCCGGGCGGCGAGATCACGCCCGAAAAGCTGATCGTGATCGGCGAGGTGGCCCGCGACTTCGGCCTCTACACCAAGATCACCGGTGGGCAGCGCATCGACCTGTTCGGGGCCCGGGTCGACCAGCTCCCGGAGATCTGGCGGCGGCTGGTGGACGCCGGGTTCGAGTCCGGGCACGCGTACGGCAAGGCGCTGCGCACGGTCAAGTCGTGCGTGGGCTCGACCTGGTGCCGCTACGGCGTGCAGGACTCGGTGGGCATGGCCATCGCGCTGGAGCTGCGTTACCGGGGCCTGCGCTCGCCGCACAAGCTCAAGTCGGCCGTCTCCGGCTGCGCCCGCGAGTGCGCCGAGGCCCGCTCGAAGGACTTCGGCATCATCGCCACCGAGCAGGGCTGGAACCTGTACGTCGGCGGCAACGGCGGCTTCAAGCCCCGCCACGCCGACCTGCTGGCCAACGACCTGACCACCGACGAGCTGATCAGGACCATCGACCGGTTCCTGATGTTCTACATCCGCACCGCCGACAGGCTGCAACGCACGTCCACCTGGCTCGAGTCCCTGGATGGCGGGCTCGACTACCTCCGTGAGGTGATCATGGAAGATTCCCTGGGCATCTGCGCCGACCTGGACGCGCAGATGGAGCGCCACACCGCCACGTACGCCGACGAGTGGGCCGCCACGCTGGACGACCCGGAGAAGCTGAGCCGGTTCGTGAGCTTCGTCAACGCCCCCGGCGTGCCCGACCCGTCGATCGTGTTCTCCAGCGAGCGCGGCCAGATCAAGCCGGTGATGGCCCAGTGAACTGGACGACGATCTGCGCCTTCGAGGCGCTGCTGCCGGAACGCGGTGTCTGTGCCCTGGTCGAGGGCACGCAGGTGGCCATCTTCCGCACCTACGACGACGATCTGTACGCGCTGGGCAACCTCGACCCGTTCAGCGGGGCGTACGTGCTCTCGCGCGGCATCGTCGGCACCAGGAAGGGCGAGCCGACGGTCGCCTCGCCGCTGCACAAGCAGGTGTTCTCGCTGGTGACCGGGCGCTGCCTGGACGACGAGGCGGTGTCGGTGCCGGTCTACTCCGTGCGGGTGGGCGACGGCGGGCGCGTGGAGGTCAGCCTCGAACAGCGGGTGGAGGCCGGCGTCTAGCGGGTGCCGCCGGTCAGGACGGGGCCCAGGCCGTCGGCTCGCACGACGGCCTGGGTCGCTTCGGGCGCGCGGCGCCGGTGTAGCCGTTCGGGTGTGTTGGGTACATCGAACGCCGCCGTCCGGGTGTGGTGCCTGCGACGCGGGCGGGTCGCAGGCTAGGCTCTGGTCTCCACGGGGCTCACTTCGGCCGGGGGGTAGACGTGCGCTCCGTGATGGGCCGCCGGTAACACGCAGCGCCGATCGGAGTCGACGCGTTCGCAGCGTTCGGCGTCCTCGCGCTGGGGAAGTGGTTCGGGGTTCGCCTGGGTTCGCGGCACTGGATGGACGCTATCGGCGCTGCCGTACGCGCTGGTATCGGCGGGGCAACGATCACGGCTCTGACCGGTATCGCCCATTCCTGTGAACTGTTACCGTGAGTAATACCCGGACCAGGTAAAGGGGTCGTGCGAAGTGCCTAAACCGCGCATTCGCCACCGACCCACGGGGGCATCAAAGCGGCCATGAGCAAGATTTCTCAGCGCAGGGCACTCCTGCTGGCGGCGATCGTGCCCGCCCTCCTCGTCGCGGGCTGCTCCGCGGGGAACAACACCCAGGCGATGAAGGGCGCGGCGAGCCCAGGCACGCCCACCGACATGGACTCCATATCGCCGGGGGAGACCGACACCTCCCCCGACGCCACGGACGAGGCCTCTCCGACGGACACCGCGGGCGGCGGCCAGGCACAGTCGGCCGTCCAGGGCTTCTTCAGCGCACTCAAAGCCGGGAACGTCGACCAGGTCGTCAACTCCTTCTCCGACGACGCGGTGGCCGCCGTGAACGGGCAGCCCACGGCGGAGGGCAGCGAGGCGATCCGCACCCTGTTCCAGAAGCAGCTCCAGGGCAACGGCATGAAGCAGGCCACGCACACGATCGACGAGTCGCGTACGGCGGGGGACACGGACGCCATCGTCCGCTCGACCAGCAAGCAGGGCAGCGACAACTACCGTGAGCTGTTCGTGCTCACGAAGGACGGCGAGGAGTGGAAGATCTCGCAGTTCATGAACAACAAGGCGTCCTGAACGCGCGAGGGTCCTGAGCGGCCCGGGTAGGAGGGCGGGGCTGGCGGCGGGTCGGGGGATCGGCCGCCACCTCGGCGCCAGGACCCTGTTGCCGAGGTGGCAGCAGGACCCTGTGCAGGCGCGGGCCGGAAACGCCGGCCGTGATTCGCCGTATATCGCGCGGTTAATGCGCCACATATCCAGAAATAGGCATTTTGCGTGATATGTGGGCTAATTCTGGGTGGTGTCGCCGGGGATCCGGGGATTGATGCGGCGCTGGTCCACCAGGGCCAGGTAGACCGCGAAGGCGCCACGGGCCCACATCTCCGCCTCTTGCGCGGTCAGCCTGATCTCCTCGCCCTCGTGCGAGACGATCATGTATCCGCCCAGCGGCATCCGCCGCCACGCGACCAAGACGTTCTCGTAAACGAGCACGTCGAGCATCGCGGTCAGATATTCACGTCCGGCGGCGGACACGGCGTAAGCCTCCTCGCTCCTCGCCGAATTCTCGCCCTTGCCCCCATTGTGCGCGCCGTTTCGGGAAATGTCGCAGACCCTTGGCGGGACCCGCCGGGTCCCCGGAGAACCTCCGTCCGGCCTCCGGTGTATCCACACCGGAGGTGGTCCCATGAAGAGGAAGGCCCTGGCCGCGATGATCGCGCTGCCGGCTCTGATCGCCGCGCTGGTCGTCGGGGGAGCTCCGGCCGTGGCGGCCGGCGGGTGGGCGGTGACGTACCTGGATCCCGCGCCGTCCCGGTTCGAGGGCGGGACGTCGTACGCGCTGGGGTTCTGGGTGCTGCAGCACGGCACCCACCCGTTCGAGGGGAAGATGGAGCCCGTCGGGCTGCGGCTCACCGGGCAGGACGGCAGGAGCCTCGAGTTCAAGGGGACGGCGCTGCCGGAGGCCGCGCACTACCTGGCGTCCGTGGTGGTGCCCGAAGGGGTGTGGAAGGTGGAGGGCGTCCAGGGGCCGTTCCAGCCGTACGAGGTGGGGACGCTCACCGTGCCAGGAGCCCTGCGGATCAAGCCCGTGGCGCCCGAGCTGGTGGACGCGATCGGGCAGGGCGGTCACGACTACTGGGGCGACGTGCGGCCGCCGGGGTTCGAGCCCGGCGACGGGAGCGCGATGACGGCCGGGCCCGCGCCCGTGCCGGTGCCCGCGTCCGCGCCTGCCGCGCCCGTGGTCTCGGCCTCTCCGGCGGCTCGGGCGGGCGATCCGGGCGGGGTGCCCGCGTACACGCTGCTCCTGGCCGCCGCCGGCGGAGCGGTGGTGGCCTGGGCGGCGCTGGGGCTGCCGGTGATGCTGCGGCGGCGCAGGGAGGAGCAGCCGGATCAGCCGGATCATCGGTCGCCGGAGGACACCATCGTCATTTCTGGGTAGAGGCGGGGGCAGACCGCCGGGGTGCGCTCCCGACGCCCTCCTTCCCGAGCGGCACGCGTCGGGGGCTCACCTCGGCTCTTCCCCCTTCGGCGGGGGTGAGGGCGCTGGGGGCGGGCGCAGGATCCGCCGGCTGATCGTCCGGATGCGCTGACGGCCCGGGACGCGCCTGTCAGAGGTCGCGCTCCTGCTGGTCGAGGATGGCGACCGAGACCGCGACGGCCCGCGCCGCGTCTCCCTCCTCGATCGCCCGCAGCAGCTCCTCGTGCGAGGTGTCGGGAACCAGCGCCGCCTCCTCCTGGTCCCTGACGCTGTCGCGCAGCGCGTCGCTCATGCTGCGGTAGAGGTCGCCCAGCAGCGCGTTGTGCGCGGCGTTCGCCACCAGCAGGTGGAAGTCCACGTCCGCGTCGGCGAACCCGTCGAGGTCGCCGGCCCGCCCCGCCGCGTCCCTGCGGGCCAGGGTCTCGCGCATCGCGGCCAGGTCCTCCTCGGTGCGCCGGCCCGCCGCCAGCCTGGCCGCGACCAGGTCGAGGCCGCGGCGCACGTCGATGATGTCCATGGCGGCCGCCGTGTCGAGCCGGCGTCGCAGCGCGACCTGGGACTCGTCGGTCGCGGTCACGTACGTGCCGTCGCCCTGCCGGGTGTGCAGCAGCCCCGCGTGCGCCAGGACCCGCACCGCCTCCCGCACCGACAGCCTGCTCATGCCCAGGCTCTCCGCGAGGCGGCTCTCGGACGGGATCTTGGTGCCGACCGGCCACACCCCCGCGGCGATCTCCCTGCGGAGCTCGGCGATGGCGGCGTCCACGAGCGAGGTCCTGGCGACGTTACGCATGCGCCCACTCCTGTTCGGCGGAAAGAACATCCACCCTAATGGTGACGTGGTCAGGCCAGCTCGGCGGCGAGGCGTTCGATCGTGTCCCTGCCCTCCAGCGGCGCCAGCCAGGCGGCGGGCAGCGGGGCGGTGCCGTGCAGGGCGCCCAGGAGGTTGCCGCAGACCGAGCCGGTCGAGTCGCTGTCGCCCGAGTGGTTGACCGACAGCAGCAGGGCCCTGTCCACGGCGGGCTCGGCCAGCGCGCAGTAGACGCCGATGGCCAGCGCCTCCTCGGCCACCCAGGCGCCGCCCAGCGACTCGACCGCCTCCGGCGAGTGCCCGCCGCCGCCCGCCAGGTGCACGGCGGCGCGCAGGGCGGCGGTGGTCTCCTCGTGGCCGGGATACTCGGCCAGCAGCTCCATCGCCTGGTGGACGGCGGGCTCCAGCGCCTGCCCGGCCATGAGGTGGGTGATGATCGCCGCGAACGCCCCGGCGGCGAGGTAGCCGGTCGGGTGGCCGTGGGTGATCTGCGCGCAGATCGCCGCCAGCTCGAACGCCTCCCGTGGCACACGGTTGACCAGGCCGAACGGGGCCGAGCGCATCACCGTGCCGCAGCCCTTCGAGTCGGGGTTCACCGGGCCGGGCTCGCCCCACGGGGACGGGCCGGGGAACCAGCGGTGCAGTCCCGACAGGCAGGCGTTGCCCGGGGCGCGCCGCGAGTACAACCACGCCTCCTCACGGAGCAGGCCCGTCTGGTGGGGGAGGCCCGCCGGCGGGGGAGCCTGATGCTGCTGGGTGTCGAGCCAGCGCAGGTACGCCCGCCGAACGGCGTCCACGGCCGCAGCCCGCGCACCGCCTTCGGCACCGCCCCGTTCCGCGCCCGGCGTGCTGCCCCGCTCCCCGTCCCGCGCGCCGCCACCCTCTCCGGCCTCCGCTCCGCTAGCGTGAGCTGCGGTGACGCGGGCGTCCAGCAGGCCCTCGACGGTGAAGAGGGTCATCTGGGTGTCATCCGTGATCAGGCCGGTCTTGCCGCGCCAGGTCGTGACATATCCCGTGATGCCGCCCGTCCCGTGATGCTTGCGGATCTCCCGCAACGACTGGAACTCGATCGGCGCGCCGAGCGCGTCGCCGATCGCGCCGCCCAGGAGGCAGCCCCGTACCCGATCCAACACATCCATGCCCTGGATATTGCCACCTCTCTGGTCGTCTGAGAGATTGCGCTTGTTTCGGTCCAACCGTCCCGGAGGTCACGCGTGTCACAATTACGCCCAGCCCTCTTCGCAGTCGCCCTCACCCTCGCGATAGCAACCCCTGCCCAGGCCGCCGCAGCCGCTCCTGCGATCACCGTCCAGAACGGCCGCACGCAGCCGGTCTTCTCGTACGCGGACGCCGTCCGTGAGCACGTGTACGTGGAGTCGACCGTCGACAGCGACCTCGACGGCGCGCTCGACAAGGTCAGGGTGGACATCATCCGGCCCAAGGAGTCCGGCCCCTCGCTCAGGGTGCCGGTGATCATTGACGAGAGCCCGTACTACGACAACTCGGGCCGCGGCAACGAGTCGGAGCGCAAGGTCTACGACGCCGCCGGAAATGTCACGAAATTTCCGCTCTTCTATGACAACTACTTCGTCCCGCGCGGCTACGCCGTCCTGAACGTCGACATGCTCGGCACCACCAGGTCCGACGGCTGCCCCGACGTCGGCGGCAAGGCCGACGTGCTGGGCGGCAAGGCCGTCATCGACTGGCTGAACGGCCGCGCCAAGGCCTTCAGGGCCGACGGCACCCCGGCCGTGGCCGACTGGACGACCGGCAAGTCCGCGATGATCGGCAAGTCGTACGACGGCACCCTCGCCAACGCCGTCGCCGCGACCGGCGTCGAGGGGCTGAAGACCATCGTGCCGATCTCGGCGATCAGCTCCTGGTACAAGTACCAGCGCTCGAACGGCGTCGTCTACAACTACGACTACGCCTCCTGGCTGGCCAACTACGTCGACACCGACCCCGAGGCCAAGTGCCAGGCCGTGCGCGACAGGATGGACGCCGAGGACGGCGACGCCACGGGCGACCACAACCCGTTCTGGGCCGAGCGCGACTACATCGAGGGGCTGCTCGCCGACGTCTCCAAGGTCAGGGCGAGTGTCTTCGTCGTGCACACGGTCAACGACCTCAACGTCAAGCCCGACAACTTCTCCGCCTGGTGGAAGGCGCTGGCCGACCGGCACGTGCCCCGCAAGATCTGGGTCGGCCAGACCCAGCACGTGGACCCGTTCGACTTCGAGGGGCGCAGGGGGCTGTGGGTGGACACGCTGCACCGGTGGTTCGACCACTGGCTGCACGGCGTCCGCAACGGGATCATGAACGAGCCCCGCGCCGACGTCGAGGTCGGCCCCGTGCAGTGGGTCAGGCAGCGCGACTGGCCGGCCCCGTTCGCGATCAAGGCGTCGCTGCGGCCCGCGCCCGGCGGCTCGCTCGGCCTGCGGCCCGCCGCCAGGAACAGCACCGCCTCCTTCACCGACATCGCCATGAGCGAGAACGACATGGTGGCCGACGTGGGCACCGCGCACCCCGGCCGGGTGGCGTTCACCACCGGGGCGCTCCCGCTCGACCTGCGGCTGTCCGGCACGCCCACCGCCGACCTGCGGGTCAAGCTCGACAAGCCCACCTCCAACCTCACGGCGCTGCTGGTGGACTTCGGCGAGAGCACCCGCGTGGACTGGCGCCGCGGCCAGGGCATCACGACCCTCGCCGAGGAGGACTGCCACGGGGAGAGCACGACCGCCGACGACGCCTGCTACCGCAAGGTCGTCACGAACCTCGCCACCCGGCCCCTGGAGATCGTCGCCCGCGGCTGGATCGACGTGCAGAACCGGCAGTCGCTCAGCCAGGCCACGCCGCTGCCGGTGGGCACGTACGGCACGGTGCGGTGGCTGACCCTGCCGCAGGACTACACGTTCAAGAAGGGGCATCGGATCGGACTGGTGGTCGCGGGTACCGACTCGACCTACACCGATGAGGCGGGGACGGGGGCCAACGTCACCGTCGACCTGGCTCGCAGCAGCGTGAGCGTGCCGTTCGTGCTGGGGACGCCGCTGGCGGACGTGCCTCAGGACACGGCCAAGTTCCGCGGGCCCGACCGGGTGGAGCTGCCTCAGCCCGAGCCCGAGTTCCAGTTCTTCTAGGCCCATCCCATGACCCTCGCCGTACTCCGGCGGGGGTCATGCCGGGGTCGTCCCCGCGCGTGCGCGGTGACCGGCCCCCCGCGGCGTCAGCCGCAGCGGCGCGGCGACCGATCGGCGTCCACCGTCAGCACGCGGCCGTCCGCCATCAGCACGCGGTCGTCCGTGGAGCGGCCGACCGTCCAGGCCACGTTCATGGTCAGCGTCCCGCCGCCGGTCGTGGCGCCGCCGGTGGTGCGCCCGTCGCCGGTGGCGCGGCCGGTCCACTGGACGGCGATCTTCCCGCGGTGCACGCCGGGCTCCAGGTCACAGGGGTCCTGAGGGGAACGGATGCGGAACCGGGTGCCGGTGACGGCGATGCCGTTCGTGCCGGAGACCGAGGTGATCTCGCACCGGCCCGTGCACGACAGCGAGAACCTCCCGCCGCGCTCCGGCCCCAGCCACAACGACGACGGCGACAGCCGGGCCACCGGCGGCGCGGGCCGCGGCAGGGTGGACTTCCTGGGCACGGACTTCAGCGCCGACCCCGCAGCGCTGTCGGTGGTGGCCTCGGCGACCCAGCTCGAGGGCTCCTCCGGCGGCACGCTCGTCTGCGCGGCGGCCTTGGTGAGCGTGGCCGGGTGGGCCTGGGCGTTCAGCACGGCCCAGATGAGGCCCGCCGCCAGCAGGCCCACGCCCAGGATCAGCCCGAGCCTGGCCACGGCCCTGATCGGGGTGCCGGGCTCGGGATCGTCGTCGTCCGCGGGTGGCTGCCAGAACTCCTGCCACTGCGCGCCGCCCCCGTCCGGCGACTGTTCCAGGGCGGACAGGGTGATGCCGCCGTAGCGGACGATCGCGCCGTTGTGGTGGGTGCCGTTGCTCTCGCCCTTGATGGCGGTGGTGTAGACGAGCTTGTCGCCGTACACGCCGCCGCGGAAGGGCCGCGTACGGCTCGGCGGCGTGAACGGATGCCGCCCGCGCACGGCCGGCGCGCCGGGATGCCCCAGACCACCGCCAGGGCCTTCCAGGTCGGCGCCCGGATGCCCGGGAGCGGCAGCGGCCGGGCGTTCGGGGTCGGGGCCGCGCCGTTCCCGTTCGGCGCCGGGGTGCTCCTGGTCGGCGGCAGCCGCGCCCGCCGCCGACCAGGGCTTTCCCGGGGTCGCCGTCGTGGGGCCGGCGACCGGGGCGGGCGGCGTGGCGTCGGCGAGCGGTGGAGCCGGCGCCGAGGAGCCGGTCTCGACCAGTGTGCGGGCCTGCACAGGAAAGCCGTCGGCCCGCCAGAGTGGCCCCTCGCCGGGCAACGGCTGCGCCAACGCCAGCCGGTTGGGAAGAGTGCCGGGCAGTGCCGCGATCGGCAGGCGGCGCAGCAGCGCCCCCGCCGTCATGGTCCTGGGCGCGGCCCGGCAGCTCGCGCAGGACTGGATGTGCCGGCCGATCCTGGCCCTGGCCCGCCGTCCCGGGGCCGCGACCCATTCGGCCATGCGTGCCGTCAGCTCGGGGCACCCGTCGCGGGAGCGGGCGGCGACGATCGCGGCGAACCATTCCTCCAGGGCCGCCGCGGCCCGCATGACGATGGCGCGTACCTCGGGCTCGGGCAGCTCGAAGATCGCGGCGAGCTCCCTGTCGGCCAGGCCGTGCCGTACGGACAGGTCGAGCAGCTCGCGCTGCGGGCGCTCCAGGGACAGCAGCGCCTCGGGCAGCAGCTCCGACATGCGGCCGGGCCGCGACCACGAGCCGATGCTCGCGGGCTTGGCGACGACCGCCCGATGGGCTCTGGCCACCGCGTACAACCAGGGCCGGCGCAGGGCCGGATCCACCACGCGGTCCGCGTACAGGTGCACCGTCATCGCGGCCCCGGCGACCGCCTGCTCGGCGTCGCCCGCGGCCAGCTCGGTGCGGCAGTAGTCGTAGAGGCGTGCTCCGTGCTTGTCGCACAGGTCACGAATGGCCTGGCGTGCGTCGTCTGACAGGGTTCGCCACATCCGGTGTCACCTCCTCCATTCGGTACGCGGCCACGGGTCCCGGGGTCAGGTCCTCCCGGCCGAATCGGCGGATGCGGAGCTCGGCGTGTCGAGCAGCGACGCCTGCGCCAGGTAGGCGCGCGTGGCGTCCGGGTCCCCGGCGATGGCCCGCAGCCCGGCCATGGCCGCCGCGAGCCGGGCGCTGTCGCGCTCGCGCACGCCCGCCAGCCGGGTCTCGCCGCGCGGGATCACCCGTTGCAGCAGCACCGAGCGGCGCCGCCAGGCCCACGCCTCCAGCGCGGCGGGCCGGGCGTAGCCGCCGAGCACGGCCGCGATCACCTGGCCGGCCTCGGCGGCGTCGTGGATGCCCGCGTTCATGTTGAGCCCGCCGACGGTGGAGGTCAGGTGCGCGGCGTCGCCCACGAACAGCACCCGCCCGCACCGGTACGAGGTCAGCACCCCCCTGGACAGCCCGAACCGGTCGGCGCCGGTGATCCGGATCGGCTCGCCCGCGCCGGGCAGGGCCCTGCGGACCAGCAGGGACAGGTTCGACGGGGACAGCGGCTCGTGCGTGTCACAGGGGATCTTGAAGATGATCCGCCAGTGGTCGGGCAGCCCGAGCAGCGTGCACGACTGCTGCACGTCCCGCACGTACGTCAGCGGCGCCAGGCTCGGCAGCAGCCGGTCGAGCGGCGAGTCGGTGAACACGCGCAGCGCCTGCGCCGGGTAGGCGGACCTGGGGAACGGCAGGCCCAGCGAGCTACGCACGGTGCTGTGCGCGCCGTCGGCGGCGATCATGTACCGGGCCCGCGTCCAGGTGTGGCCGACGCGGACCCGGATCCCTGTGCCGCCCTCCGCCACACCGTCCACGCGGGTGCCGAACCGCACGTCCACGTCCGGGTAGACGTTCAGGGCGGCGAGCAGCAGCGGGGTCAGGGAGGCCTGGTCGGCGTGGATCCTGAACGGATGCTTGGTCAGGCCGTCGAGCCGGTTCATGCCCATCTCGGCCAGCACGATCCCCGACCGGTCGCGCCACTGCACCCGGTCCACCACCCGGCCGGCGGTCACCAGCCTGGCCGCCACGCCGAGGTCGTCCAGCAGGTCGAGCGTGGCGGGGTGGAACGTGCAGGCGCGCGCCTGCCGGGGCAGCTCGTTCTCGCGCTCCAGCACGGTGACCGGGATCCCGGCCCTGGCCAGGGAGAGAGCGGCGGTCAGGCCGGCGGGTCCCGCGCCGACCACGATGACGCCGTTCATGGCCTGCCTCCCATCCGCGCCGCGGCCGCCATGTGGTGGCGGCGGTACGGCACGCGGCTGAGCGTCACGTGCCGGCCGACGGCCTTGGACAGGGCCCACCAGGCCACGCAGAGGTTCGAGGTGAGCAAGGTCCGGTCGTTGCCGCTGGTCAGCGGCCTGAGCACGGGCAGCGTGGGCAGCCCGGTGCCGGTGAAGAGCAGCACGGCGTCACCGGGCGGCTCCGCCAGCTCGACCTGGCTGACCAGCGAGGCGGGCGTGTGCCCGTAAGGCGAGTAGCCGTCCGGCGCGCGTACCTGGACGACCTGGGTGACGTTCAGCCCGGCCGTCTTCCAGAACCGCTCCGCCAGGTCCGTCACCCACGGCTGGTACGGCGAGACCAGCACGATGTCGCTCGCCATGACGTGCTCCAGCGCCTCGCGGGTGGCCAGCGTGGCGGTGGCGAACGGCACCCCGGTCGCGGCCGTCAGCTCGGCGCACTGCTCGCGGTCCTCGTCGGGCCCGAGCAGGTAGCGGGGCTGGCTGCAGGCCATGACCATCGCGTCCAGCCGCAGGCCGTCGAACGCACCGATCATGGCGGGCATGGCGGCGTTGTAGCTCTCCAGCCGGTCGGCCAGGGACGGCCCCAGCCGTACGGGGAGGCGGGCGACGTGCATGTCGGCCCGCGAGCCGAGCAGCCGGGTGAGCTCGGGCTCCGCGGACGGGTTCGCGGGTGCCACGAGCACGCCGACCCTGCGGCGGCTCATCGTGTGCCCCGGACGGTGCGCATGGTCTTGTCCTCCTGTGCGGGAAGGCGAGAGAGAGGGTCAGTGGGCTCGGTGCCGTAGCGCTTCGTCGATCTCGGTGATGGCTTCGACGGACACCTGCCGGATGCGGCGCAGCCGGTGCACGGTGCGCGCCGATCCCGCCGCCTGTTCCTCGCCTCGCGGTTCCCCGCCCCAGGACGGTGGCGGCGCGCCGGGCCGTACGCCCCGCGCGTGGACTTCGTGCGGTTGCCTGCGCAACTCGTCGGTGAGCATGGTCTGGCTCCTATTTACAGCGGGTGGGTTACTCGGGGTGGATCTCCGGGGCGGGCCGGTCGGGTCCCGGCCCGGTCGAGACGTGCGCGCGGCTCGGCGAGGAGCCGGCGGGGCATCGCCGGCCCCTCTTCGGCCGCGCGTCGGGATCGAGGTCCGTTCTGACGTTCCGACGCCCCGGCGACCCGCACCAGCGCCGTGGCGGCGAGCAGAACGGTGGCCGGCAGGACGGCCATGAGCACGCGGGCGTGCCCGGGCACCGGCCCCCGCAGGGGTGGCCGGCCGATCGGCACCGTGGCGCCCGTCACGGCGATCGGCCCGCCCGGCTTCGCTGTCGTGCCGATGGTGCCGTCCAGGCCGGATGCACCGCCGTGGACGACCCTGCCGAGCCCGACGCGGCGGACGACCGGCATGGCCGGAGGCGCCGCCGCCTTCGTGGCGGCTCCTGGGGAGCCGCGAAACCGCCGCGGGTCGCGGGCACGCCGCCGCCACGAGATCAGCGGCAGGACGGCGTACGCGCGTACGCGACCCTGCGGGCGGTGAGAAAGCCGGCCCCAGTCGCCACCCCTCGAGACGGCCAGCACGCCAGCCGCTACCGCGCTGGCCGTCAGCACCGCGCCGACTATGTCGGGCACGTGCCGCACGGTGCCGTGGGGGTGGGGAAGCGCCGGGGCCGGCGCTGGGAGGGCTGCCACGCGGGCCGCGTACGGGCCGCGCCGGCCGGGAGAGGCCGGCGGCCGTGCGCCGCGGGGTGGCAGCGGGTGCCGGGACGCGGACGGGATGACCGCCGTCGCGCCCAGGCAGATGGGGGCCGGGAGATTCATCGAGCCGTCACCGCGCTCTCGGCCACGTTCGGAACGCTGACGCAGACCATGCGCTCCGTCAGCCCGGCTCTGGGTCCTGCCGCGCGCGTACGGGCCGGTCCCGCACCGCCGGCCACCATGCGCGCGACCTTGGAGGCGAGCGCGAGATGCTCGCCGCAGCGCCGGCCCACCTTGGCCTCCAGGCCGGCCACCTGGGCCAGCCTCAGCCGCAGGGGCTCCAGCGACGAGCGCCGTTCGAGACCGTCGAGGTCGGCCAGCCTGGCCGGCCAGCGCAGTTCCTCGGCGCAGTGGGCCTCGACCTCGACGGGCAGCTCCACGGCGGGGAAGCCCTCGTGACGCAGCCGGGTGGCGACCATGACGGCGGTGAACGCCGTCTTGTCGAAGTCCGCCAGCCGGCCCGCGAGGGCCGCGCCGAGCATCCTGACGCGGTGGCTCAGGCAGACCGCACTCCACCCGAGCAACAGCAGCCGATCGGGGCCCGTCTCGGTGTGCCAGCCCGCCAGCCGCAGCTCGCGGGCCATCCGGTGGTAGAAGCGCCAGCGGTGGCCGGGGTCGTCCAGCCAGACCTGGACCCCGCCCAGAGGCAGGCCGGCGACGTGCACGCCGGCTCCCGCCACGGGTCCCGCCACGCGGGCGCAGATGCGCTGGACCACCCGCTCCTGACCAGGGACGGCCGGGCCGTCCAGGAAGGTCGAATCCATGGTCACGTCCGGCCACCTCCTCGCAGGGGGATCTCTCCAGAACCCTGAGACTGTTAAGTCACAGTTACCACGTGAACCGATAGTCCGCTTATGAGGGGGGCTATGTCAACTGACAGTTTGCGCATAAGTTGATACCTGCCTGCGTGGCAGAGCTTGCCCGCATGGCAGGGGACAGTGGGGCCCGCGTCCCTTACGCTGGACAATGTTCACGGGCGGCAAGGAGGTGTGCCGTGGCGAACTTCGCCGAGCGGCTCGATCTCGCGCTGACCAAGCGCGGCTTCACCGGCGCGCAGGTCGCCTCCGCCCTGACGGAGGCCGGCATCCCGATCACCCGTGCCTACGTCAGCCAGTTGCGCACCGGCAAGCAGACCAACCCGACGCTCCAGGTGCTCAGGGCGCTGGCGTCATGCCTGCAGGTGAGCGTCGGCTGGCTGGTCGGCGACGACTACCTCGAGTCCGGCTCGGTGGAGGACCTGCAGCTGCGCGCGGCCACGACCGGCCTGTCCGCCTCGGGGCTGTCGGAGAGCTCGCTGTCCGTGCTACGCGGCGTGATCGAGCTGGCCCGCAAGGCCGAGGGGTTGCCCGAGGAGCCCGAGCAGACGGCCGACATCCCCGAGGCGGTCGCGCCGCTGAGCGGCCCGCAGCGCCGGGCGCTGGGCAAGCGGCTGCACGGCCTGCGCCTGTCCGCGCAGCTCTCCGTCGAGCAGGTCGAGACCGCCATCGGCAGGGGCGCGGCCGCGATCCCCGCCATCGAGGAGGGCCGCATCGCGCCGGCGCCCATCACCGTCGAGCGCCTGCTGACCGTCTACGGCGTCTGCGTGCCCCCCATCCGCGAGTACGTGCTCTCGCTGGCCAGGGGCGAGCGCCAGGCCGCCTGGTACGACGCGCAGTCGGTGCCCGTCTGGCTGGCCACCGGCTACGCCCTGGAGGGGCGCGCCACGGTGATCCGCACCTACCACAACCAGTTCGTCCCGCCGCTGCTGCAGACCGAGGAGTACGCCAGGGCCGCCATCACCGTGGCCGGGCCCGCCACGCTCGGGCAGCAGACGGTGGAGGAGGCGCTCGCGCTCGTGCTGGCCCGCCAGGAGGCGGTGCCCCGCGACAACGGCGTGGTGTTGTGGGCCGTGATCGACGAGAGCGTGCTGACGCGCTCGATCGTCGGGCAGCACGTCCAGCTCCGCCAGCTCGACGTGCTGATCGAGCACGCCAAGCGGCCCAACGTCTCGCTGCACGTGGTGCCGATGGAGGATCCGGCGTACGTGCCGCGCACCGGCCCGTTCACGCTGTGGCGCTTCTCCGAGGCCTTCGAGCCCGACATCGCCTGCGCCCACGGCATCGAGTCCGACGTGCTGATCACCGACGCGGCCGCCGTGGAGGCCTTCCACCAGGCGTTCACCAAGCTGTCGGTGACGACGACCACCCGCGACGAGACCTTCGAGATGCTCAATCACCATCGCGAAAAGCTTTCGCGTTCTCTGGGTATTTGATCTCTTCGCCGGTTTGTACCAACGAATGGTTACGTAGGTATATCCATAATCAATGGCTTTCGCGGTTGTCATCCGCCGTGGGGCGAGGATCATATGGTCTGGGTCATCGAGTGGGGTCCGAAAGGATCAGCTTTTCCCGAGATAGTGGGCGAGGGGAAAGGGGTAACACTCAATGCGTCAGCGTGCCATCCGAAACTTGGCGATGCTGGAGATGACCCAAGCGCGTGTCACTCGTATTCTCGACGCCGCCGCGGGCGGGAAGAACAACTTCGTGGCGGACCGGGATGTCATCCGCCGTTATGATCAGGCCGCACCCATCACGACGACGGCCGCCAGGGCCGTGCTCGAATATTTACGCCGTGTGGTCCGCCATCTGGCGAGCGAGGGTGTGGACCAGTTCGTGATCGTCGGAAGCGGCGTCCCGAGCGGCCTGCCACCGGGCAGGCAGTTGCACGACGTGGCCCGCGACGCCCTGAGCGCCTCGGTGCCGCGCGTGGTCTACGTGGAGAACGACCCCATGGTGCTGGCCGAAGCGAGGGCGACCATCGAGCCCGTCACCGACCTCGTCCGCGTCGTGGAGGGCGACGTGCGCGAGATCGACGACGTCCTCGACGACCGGGTGCTGCAGACATTCCTCGACTGGGACCGGCCGATGGCCGTGTTGCTGCTGTCCACCCACAGCCTGAACGACGACGAGTACTTCCATTACGTGATCAAACGGATTCGGCAGGTGGTCCCGGAGCGGAGTTACCTGTCGGTCATGCAGACCACGTTCGACGCCATTCCGGCGGAGTTGTTGCCGGCCATTCACGACCTGCTGGCCATGACGCTGCCGGGCCACGCGATTCGCACCCGGGAGGAGGTCGAGGCGTTGCTCGAAGGTCTGGTGCTGGTAGAGCCGGGGCTGGTGTGGGTCCCGGAATGGCGGCCCGACGACCACGACACCACCTGTACCGATCAGCCCAGCGCGTCCGGCAACTACGGCGCCGTGGCCCGGATCCCCTGACCGCCCGGGGTCACGCCGCCGAACGTGCCGACGCCCGCCGACGGCCCGGAGCCGCGCGAGCGCACCCGGGTCGGGTAGATCTCGGAGCCGGCCCCTCTCACAACAGACGGCCGCCCCGCAGCCGCCACCGCACGAACAGCACCCGCATGGGCCCGTTCACGAACAGCCACTGGCCGATCCACACGACCCCGAACATGACGGCGAACGCCCAGAACGACACCGGCCCCTCGACCCCCGGCACCAGGTTCAGATCGAGCAGGACCCACAGGAGCAGCCCCTCCGGCACCACCGTGACCAGCCCGAACAGCGTCGGCCAGTCCTTGTCCCAGCGGAACTGCATCAGCAGGTGGTACAGCAGCTCCCAGCCGACGCCGACCACGGCCACGGCCAGCAGCATCACGAACGCGTCGCGCAGCGACATCGGCAGCACGGCCCCGAGAAGCGCCGTCAGCACCGCCCCCACCGTGGCCAGCACGAACAGCCGGGTCTGCACCCGCCCGGCGAGCGTCGGGATCAAGCCGGTCTCCTGTTCGCCGCCCACTTCATCCACTGCGACACCGACCTGATCGGCCCCAGCCCCTTGCAGAACCCCCGCCTGGCCAGGTCGTCGGCGATGTCGAGGGCCGCGGTCTGCATGCCGAGGAAGCTGTCCACGGCCAGGAAGTGGTTGCCCGCGGTGGCCGCGCCCGAGGCGTACAGCTTGCCGTCGCCGTTCTCCGTGCCCAGCACCTCGAAGCTCGGGCCCACCTGCAGCCTGCCCGCCTTGTTGGGGCGGGCGCCGCCGTGCTGCAGCAGGTCGGCCAGCACCCGGTGCTCCGGCATGTCGGCCTCCAGGCCGGTGCAGTCGATGATGAAGTCGGAGACGTACTGCATGGGCGCCGAGCTCACGCTGCGGGTGTGGGTGACCAGCCGGCCGTCGGGCGCCTGGTCGATGCGCTCCACCTCGGCGTGCACCGGGTGGTACCAGCTTCCCTGCCTGGCCCGGCGCATCTGCGCCTGCCAGCGGGCCAGCTTCGGCGTGGTGGTGCCGGCCACCAGCGCGGCCAGCCGGGCCCGCCGCTCCGGCGACGCCTTGCGGAACTGCGCCTTGAGCTGGCCGCCGAACGCCGACTTGGGCATCGTGAACGCCTGGTACGCCCACCCGTCGCCGCCCTTGCGCCGCATGAACGCGTGCGGCCCGTGCGCGCCCGTCACGAACGTGCGGAAGAGGTGCACGATCTGCGTCTGCAGGCCGTACCGCTCCCTGTCGTCCATGAGGCGCTGCAGCACCCGCGAGGCCACGATCCCCGCCCCGCGCACGACCACCACGCCGGGACGCTTGCTGAGCTGGTCGTAGACGTGCTCGTGCGGCTCGTACGCGTTCACCACGCGATAGCGCTCGCCCCGCCGCTGCCGGAACTCCTGCAGGTCGTCGAGGAACTTCAGCCCCGGATACCCCACGGCCAGATGCACGTACCGCGAGCGCAGCGCTACCCGCTTGGTCGGCCCGCTGCCCGCCGGCGGCGTCAGCACGGTGAAGTAGCCGCCGCCCAGCCGCTTCCTGACCATGCGGACCTGACCCTTGGCCAGCATCTCCCAGTAGCCGATGCGGTCGGCCTCGCGCTGCACGCTCCGCATGACGAGCGCGGCCCGCGGGCTGTAGAAGTCGCTGCCGATCGGCTCGGTGAGCACCTGGAACAGCGGCCCGACGGAGCGCTCCTGCCAGGCCTCCTGCACCGCGTACGAGGGGAAGCCCCAGATGTTGTCGGGCCGCGCGCCCGAGTCGGAGCGGATGCGCTCGTGCGCCGGGAGCTGCGAGACCCGCGTCAGGTACTCCCAGGTCTGCCAGGGGGAGTCGCTGGTCGAGAGCACCCGCATGGCGGAGGTGGCCACGCCGCGGACGCGCAGCACGTCGAGCAGCGTGAACGAGCCCAGGCCGCCGCCCACCGAGACCAGCGGTATGTCAAAGATGGGGATGCCCGCCGACTCCACCAGCCCGTCGGCCCAGACGGAGGAGTGCAGTAACTCCGGCGTCAGATCTCCCCATGGCACGGAAGCTAAAGGTAGCGTAAAACCTCCACTTTCAGTCCCACCAGAACGACCACACGTGACGGCCGGCGATCTGGTCGGCGTACCCCTGCAGATCGCCCGGCCCCTGCACCACGTTGTCCGGGCAGAACGTCCAGTGCTCGGCCGCCACGTGCAGCGCGTGCTCGGGATCGACCGGCGGCGCCGCCACGCTCAGCTCCAGCGTGTTGAACCCGACGCTCACCACCCGCGCCCCGAACCTGTCCTCCCAGCTCCGCACCACCGCCGCCATCGGCACCATCCACTCGTTGTGGTGCAGCGCCCCCTGCCAGCCCATCACCGCCAGCGCGTCCGCGCCCCGGCCCGCCGCGACCAGGCCGAGCGGCATGCCCCTGGCCGCCAGCTCGCCCGCCAGCCAGTCGGCGACCGCCTCCGGCTCGGCTTTCAGCACGCCGGGCGCCGCCAGGCCCGGGCAGAGCGCGCCGTACGGGTCCAGCTCCTCCAGCGCGTCGGGCGGCATCTGCGCCACCCACTCCTGCCACACCTCCGCCATGAACCCCTCGGCGGTGAAGTGGTCGATCTGGCGGGGGTCGTCCGGCACGACCTGCCCGACGCTCCAGGGCTGCGCCGACTCGTCCAGCAGCAGCGGCCACAGGCCGCTGTGCGCATGCCACTCGCGCAGCAGCGTCCAGTCCGCGCCGGTCACCGGCTCGTCGCTCATCCAGAACGCCGGCCGCGCCGGCACCCCCTGCCCGGTGTAGCCGGGATCCGGCCAGACCACGTCACCGGGAGGCAAGGCCACGGGCAGCCTGCGCCCCCTGCCGCCGTCGGCGAACAGGGGGCCCAGCTCGCGTGGCAGCCGATGATCGCTCATGCCCTACCGTTCCGATACCGAATCCTGTCTCGGAGATGGTAGTGCCGCGGGTCGTCCCGATGCCTGTGGCGGGGACCCCGGGGTGCGGGTGTGAGGCAGAATGCTGTTCCGTGTTCCCCTTCGACGCGGTTCTCACCGACTTCGACGGCGTGCTGCGCCACTTCGACCACGCCGCCCAGGCCGACATCGAGGCCCGCTACGGCCTGCCCCTGATGAAGACCGCCTTCGACCCCGAGCTGATCCTGCCCCCGACGCTCGGGCACGTCACCGAGGCGCAGTGGGCGGAGTCGATCGTGGCGGCGCTCGGCGGTGACCAGCGCGCGCGGCAGGCCGTGGCCGAGTTCATCGAGATCGGCTTCTGGGTGGACGAGCAGGTCAAGGGGCTGCTGGCCAGGGCGCAGGAGCGGGTGCCGGTGATCATCGTGACCAACGCCATGGACACGCTGGAGGAGCACATCGACCGGCTCGGGCTGACGTACTTCGCCGACGACGTGGTCAGCAGCGCCAGGGTCGGCGTGGCCAAGCCCGACCCGCGCATCTACCGGATCGCGGCGGAGCGGGCCGGGGCCGAGCCCGGGCGCTGCCTGTTCGTCGACGACCGGCTGCCGAACGTGGAGGCTGCCAGGGCTCTGGGCATGACCGGCATCCACTACCGGACGTTTCAGGATCTCGCCGACGTCCTGGGCTAGCCGGCGGCCATGTCGAAGAAGGCCCGCTCCAGCTCCACGGCCCGGCGGAAGACGTCCAGCACCTCCCGGCGCCGCTCCTCGCCCAGCCCTTCGCCCAGCCGGTCGAGCTCGCCGCGCAGGAAGGCCACCCAGGCGCGGAACTCCGCGCCCTCGTGCAGCTCGATCCACTCGCGGTGCACGAAGCTCTCCGGCAGCGGCTCGGCCGCCCGCGAGGCCCAGCCGAGGTAACACCACTCGGCCACGCACAGCACGGTGGCGATCAGCAGGTAGTCCTGCGACACCCGCACCTCGTCCATGAGCCGCCTGAACGCCGCCGTCACCGGCTCCAGCGGCACCTCGGTCCGCCCGCCCAGCTCGGCCAGCGCCCGGTGGAAGTACGTCTTCTCCTCGGTGGTCGCCACCTGCCCGAGGAACGTGCCGTACGGCACCCGCGCCTCGAACGTGTCGGCGGCGGCCACGGCCGCGCCGAGCAGTGCCGTGAAGGAGTCCACGAACTGGAAGTCCTGCTCCAGGTAGCGCCGCATCTCATCGCCGGCCGCCGTTCCCTCGCAGATGGCCGTCGCGAACGGGTGCGTCACCACCGCCGTCCACTCGGGCTCGCACTGCTGCCTCAGCCACTCGCTGAACGTCTGCTCACTCATGATCCCGGACTCTAGAGGACTCCGGAGGCTGTCTCGCTGGATGGACCGCCGCCCCCTCGCCGTGCTGGGCGAGCTGCGCTTCTCGCCAGGCCAGGGGGCGGCGGCGACAGAGCGCCTGTCAGTACCCGCCGTAGGGATTCTGGGAGGGCGGCTGGGTATTCGGGGCGCTCGACCGGTGGCCCGAGGGGTGCGTCGGGCTGCTCGACGGCGTGCTCGCCGCACCGTTGGAGCTCACCTTCGTGCCCTGCGGGGCGATGACCCCGATCAGGCCGTGCTTGGTGCCGTCGATGCCGGCGGAGAACCACAGCGAGCTCTCGCCGCCGGTGGCGGCGGTGCCCGGCTCGAGGTCCCAGAGGCCGGGCAGCACGATCGGCTTGCCGTCGGACGTGCGCAGCGAGCCCAGGTGCCGGCCGCTGCGGTAGGCGTGGACGGTGCCGTCGCCGAAGTTGCCGACCAGCAGCGCGTTCCGGTACTCGCTCCGGTTCCAGCCCTCGGGCGCGGCGGTGATCCCCCAGGGGGCGTTCAGCCCGACGCGGGAGATGCGGCCGGTCAGGCGCCCGCTGGCGTTGAAGCGGCTGACGAAGCCCTTGCCGTTGCCGAAGACGGGCTTGCCGGTGCTCGGGTCGCGCAGGGCGTAGGCGACCCAGATGTTGCCGTTGGCCACCGCCACGTTGTAGGCGTTGTAGCCCCTCGGCAGCGCCCGGTCCCTGAACTGCGACCGGCCCAGCGGGATGCGCCTGAAGTCCTCGTCGAAGGCGTGGATGCGCCCGCTGGCGAAGTCCGCGGCCAGCAGGAACGCCTCGTCCTCGGTCTGGACGAGCTCCAGCCCCTTGTAGTCGGCGCCGCGGGTGAACGCCGCGATGATCGCGTTGGCCGGGTCGACCTCCGCGTTCCAGCCGCTGATGGCGCCGCTCGGGCTGGAGAAGATGAAGGTGGCGGGCTTGCCCTTGACGGTGAAGCCCTCACCGGGGTTGAACACCTGGCCGGTCGGGGCTCCGCCAGGGATGGCGACCTCCGTCTTCTCCTTCTTGCCCGTGCCGGAGTAGACGGTGGCGCTACCGGTGCCGGTGTTCGAGACCCACAGAGTCTTGCCCATGGCCAGGCCCCACGGGTTGACGACCTTGGGGTCGGTGACCGGGGCTTTGCCCTGAACGTCCGACACAAGGTTGATGACGTCGAATCGCGTCCTGGTGGTGGCGTGTGCGGGAGAGGTGAGAGTCGCTCCCAAGACGACCGCAACAGCGCAGAGTGTGATGATGCGTGGCCGCATCCGTTGCCTCCTAGTTAGCGCTTGTGACGCGAGATACGCGGAGGGAGGAGGCGGGGTTCAGCCGGGTCCAGAATTAGAGTTTTTCGCGCCTGCGGGGTAGATAGAGGATCATGAACGTGCTGGGCATCGACATCGGCGGCTCGGGCATCAAGGGCGCGCCGGTCGACACAGAGGCCGGTGAGCTGCTGGAAGAGCGGCTGCGCATCCCCACCCCCGAGCCGTCGTCGCCGGACGCGGTGGCCGAGGTGGTGCGCACCATCACCGGGCATTTCGGTTGGACCGGTCCGGTCGGGGTCACCTTCCCCGGAGTCGTCGTGGACGGCGTGATCAAGACGGCCGCCAACGTGGACCGCTCCTGGGTCGGCGTCGACGCGGCGCGGCTGTTCGGCGGGGCCACGGTGCTCAACGACGCCGACGCCGCCGGTCTGGCCGAGGTGAGCCTCGGCGAGGGGCGGGGGCGGCGGGGGACCGTCCTGGTGCTGACGTTCGGCACCGGGATCGGCAGCGCCCTGTTCGTGGACGGGGTGCTGGTGCCCAACACCGAGCTGGGGCACCTGGAGCTGAACGGCAGGGAGGCCGAGCACCACGCCTCGGACCGGGCCCGTGAGAAGCACGACCTGAGCTGGGAGAAGTGGGCGGAGCGGGTGGAGGAGTACCTGCGCCACGTCGAGATGTTGTTCTCGCCGTCGCTGATCGTGATCGGCGGGGGCGCCAGCAAGAAGGCGCAGAAGTTCCTGCCGCACGTGCACCTCGACACGCCCGTGGTGCCTGCCGCCCTCCAGAACCAGGCGGGCATCATCGGCGTCGCCCTGGCGGCCGCGGGCCGCGTCGAGACCGTCCGCTGACACCCGGGCGGCCGCCGCGGGCCGGGTGGAACGTGCCCCGCGGCGGTCAGCCCTGGCCGGAGAGGGCGTCGGCCATGTCGTCGAGCTGCCTCAGCAGCGTCTCCGTCTGAGCCCGGTCCAGGCCGGCCGTCATCCGGCGCTCGATCGCCAGCACGTCGGCCCTGGCCGCCTCCAGGACCCGTTCCCCCGCCGCCGACAGCCGCGTGGGCAGCGCGCGCCCCGACGGCGCCGTCGAGGGCCGTGACACCAGCCCCGCGTCCTCCAGGTTGCGCAGCACCACGTTCATCGACTGGCGGGTCACGAACGCCCCGCGGGCCAGCTCCGCGTTCGACAGCCTGGGCTGCCGCCCGAGCAGCTCCAGGCACACGTACTGCGGCGTGGTGAGCCCGTGCGCGCGCAACGCGCCGTCCATGGCGGCCCGCAGGGCGGCCTGGACCCGCTTGAGCTGATAGCCGACAGTGCGGGTGGCATCGTCTTGCATCATGTCAATAGTTTGACATACGCTCCCCTGTGTCAAAACCCTGACATCCGAAGGAGGGCATCATGACCGTCACCGGGATCGACTTCGTCGCGCTGCAGGTTCGCGATCTCGAAAGGGCCGCCGAGTTCTACCAGACGCGGCTCGGCCTCAAGCGCGCCCCTGGGCCGCCGCACGCGATCGTGTTCGCCACCGAGCCCATCGCCTTCGCCGTACGCGAGCCGCTCCCGGGCCTGGACCTGCCCGAGCGGCCGGGGGCCGGCGTGGCGCTCTGGCTCAAGGCCGGCGACGCCCAGCGGCTGCACGACGAGCTCCAGGCGGCGGGCGTGCCGATCGTGACCCCGCCGGTGGACGGCCCCTTCGGGCGGACGTTCAGCTTCGCCGACCCCGACGGCTACGTGATCACGATCCACGACCGTTAGGGTGATCGCGTTTCACGATCACCGGGGGACACGGCGATATTGGGATGCGCGAGGCGGGCGCGTCAGGCACCATGGGCGGTTGGCTCCGGGGATGCCCGGCTCAAATATCCTGAAAGCAGTATGGGAACGCCTTCGTTGTCCTCTCCACTCGCCGAGCTCCAGTCCCGCCTGCCCGACCTGATGCCGCGTGACCAGCGGCGGTTGCGGCGCAGGCTCGACGGCATGCGCCGCGTGCGCTCCCGCGACACGCGCGACAAGATCGTCGCGGAGATCCTGGCCGACCTGGAGCGGGCGGAGCAGCGACTGGTACGGCGCCGCGCGGCCGTACCGGTAGTGAAGTATCCGGAAAACCTGCCTGTGTCGCAGCGCAAGGACGACATCCTGGAGGCCGTCCGCGACCACCAGGTTGTGATCATCGCGGGCGAGACGGGCTCCGGCAAGACCACCCAGATCCCCAAGATCTGCCTGGAGCTGGGGCGGGGCGTCCGCGGGCTGATCGGCCACACCCAGCCTCGCCGCATCGCCGCCCGCACGGTCGCCGAGCGCATCGCCGAGGAGCTCGGCACCGGCCTCGGCGAGGTGGTCGGCTACAAGGTGCGCTTCACCGACCAGGCGAGCGACCGCACCCTGGTCAAGCTCATGACCGACGGCATCCTGCTGGCCGAGCTGCAGAACGACCGCCTGCTCGACCAGTACGACACGCTGATCATCGACGAGGCCCACGAGCGCAGCCTCAACATCGACTTCATCCTCGGCTACCTCAAGCAGCTCCTCCCCAAGCGCCCCGACCTCAAGGTGATCATCACCAGCGCCACGATCGACCCCGAGCGCTTCTCCCGCCACTTCGACGACGCGCCGATCATCGAGGTCTCCGGCCGCACGTACCCGGTCGAGGTGCGCTACCGGCCGCTGGAGGAGGACGACGACCAGACGCAGGGCATCGTGGACGCCTGCCGGGAGCTGATCGGCGAGGGGCCCGGCGACATCCTGGTGTTCCTGTCGGGCGAGCGGGAGATCCGCGACGCCGCCGACGCCCTGGCCAAGGCGGAGTTCCGCAACACCGAGATCCTCCCGCTCTACGCCCGGCTCAGCGCCGCCGAGCAGCACCGCGTCTTCCAGCGCCACACCGGCCGCCGCATCGTGCTGGCCACCAACGTCGCCGAGACCTCGCTCACCGTCCCCGGCATCAAGTACGTCGTCGACCCCGGCTTCGCCCGCATCTCCCGCTACAGCCACCGCACCAAGGTGCAGCGCCTGCCGATCGAGCCCATCTCGCAGGCCAGCGCCAACCAGCGCAAGGGCCGCTCCGGGCGTACCTCCGACGGCATCTGCATCCGGCTGTACGAGGAGGAGGACTTCCTCAGCCGGCCGGAGTTCACCGACCCCGAGATCCTGCGCACGAACCTGGCCTCCGTCATCCTCCAGATGACCTCGATCGGGCTGGGCGACATCGAGGCGTTCCCGTTCGTCGAGCCGCCGGACCGCCGCCAGGTCAAGGACGGCGTCAACCTGCTGCACGAGCTCGGCGCGTTCGACGCCCAGAACAAGCTCACCGGCGTCGGCCGCAAGCTCGCGCAGCTGCCCGTGGACCCGCGCCTGGGCCGCATGGTCCTGGAGGCCGAGAAGAACGGCTGCCTGCGCGAGGTCATGGTGATCGCCGCCGCCCTGTCCATCCAGGACCCGCGCGAGCGCCCCGCCGACAAGCAGCAGCAGGCCGACGAGAAGCACCGCCGCTTCGCCGACCCCGAGTCCGACTTCATGGCCTACCTCAACCTGTGGAACTACCTGCGCGAGAAGCAGCAGGAGCTGTCGTCCAGCGCGTTCCGGCGGTTGTGCAAGGCCGAGTTCCTCAACTACCTGCGCGTACGCGAGTGGCAGGACATCTACAGCCAGGTACGCCAGTCGCTCGGCGCCCAGCCCAACAGCAGCCCGGCCGACCCGTACCACGTGCACGCGTCGCTGCTTGTCGGCCTGCTGTCGCACATCGGCGTCAAGGACGTGATGGAGAAACGCGGCGCCGACGGCCGCAGGCCCATCCAGGAGTACCTCGGCGCCCGCAACGCCCGCTTCGCCATCTTCCCCGGCTCGGCGCTGGCCAAGAAGCAGCCGCAGTGGGTCATGTCGGCCGAGCTCGTCGAGACCTCCCGCCTGTGGGCCCGGGTCAACGCCAAGATCGAGCCCGACTGGGTGGAGCCGCTCGCGCAGCACCTCGTCAAGCGCACCTACTCCGAGCCGCACTGGGAGAAGAACCAGGGCGCCGTGATCGCCCTGGAGAAGGTCACCCTGTACGGCGTGCCGCTGGTGACCGGCCGCAAGGTCAACTACGGCCGCATCGACCCCGACCTGTCGCGAGAGCTGTTCATCAGGCACGCGCTGGTCGAGGGCGACTGGGACACCCACCACCAGTTCCTCAAGGACAACCGCCGGCTGCTCGGCGAGGTCGAGGAGCTGGAGAACCGCGCCCGCCGCCGCGACATCATGGTGGACGACGAGGCCCTGTTCGACTTCTACGACCAGCGGGTGCCGGCCGAGGTGGTCTCGGCCCGTCACTTCGACTCCTGGTGGAAGAAGGCCAGGCAGGAGCAGCCGGACCTGCTCACGTTCTCGCCGGAGATGCTGGTCAACGAGGGCGCCGACATCAGCGCCCGCGACTACCCCGACACCTGGAAACAGCTCGGCCAGCGGATGAAGCTGACCTACCAGTTCGAGCCGGGGGCCGACGCCGACGGTGTCACCGTGCACGTGCCGCTCCAGGTGCTCAACCAGGTCAACTCCGACGGCTTCGACTGGCAGATCCCCGGCCTGCGCGAGGAGCTGATCACCGCGCTGATCCGCTCCCTGCCGAAGAACCTGCGCCGCAACTTCGTGCCCGCTCCCAACTACGCCAAGCAGGTGCTCGCCGGTGTCAAGCAGGGCGGCGAGCCGCTGCTGGAGGCCGTCGAACGCGAGCTGCTGCGCCTGACGGGCATCCGCGTGCCGCGCGAGGCCTGGCAGCTCGACCAGGTGCCCGACCACCTGCGCATCACCTACCGGGTGATCGACGAGCGCAGGCGCACGGTGGCCGAGGACAAGGACCTCGACGCGCTCAAGCGCCGCCTGGCGCCCCGCCTGCGCCAGACGCTCTCACAGGCGGGCGACGACCTGGAGCAGACCGGCCTGCACACCTGGAGCTTCGGCACCCTGCCCAAGGTCTTCGAGCAGGGCCGCATGAAGGGCTACCCGGCCCTGGTGGACGCGGGCGACTCGGTCTCCATCAAGATCTTCGAGACGCAGGCCGAGCAGCGCCGCTCCCACTGGCCCGGCGTCCGCCGCCTGCTCCTGCTCAACGTCACCAACCCGGCCAAGTCGCTGCTCGGCGGCCTGTCCAACCAGGCCAAGCTGGCCCTGTCACGCAGCCCCCACGGCGGAGCGGTGGCCCTGTTCGACGACGTGGTCAACGCCGCCGTGGACAAGCTCATGCTCGACGCCGGCGGCCCCGCCTGGGACCCGGTCGGCTTCGACCGCCTCTACCAGCACGTGCGCGCCCACCTGTACGACACGGCGCGGGAGGTGCTGGCGAAGGTGGAGCAGATCCTCAGCGTCTGGCACGAGTCGAACGTGCGCCTGGACGCGCTGCGGGCGAGCGCGGCGACGGAGGACGTCCGGGATCAGCTCGGCAGGCTGGTGTACGCGGGCTTCGTGACGGCCACAGGCCATCGCCGGCTGTCCGACATCCTGCGCTACATCCGGGCCATCGATCGCCGCCTCGCCAAGCTGCCCGAGGAGCCCTGGCGGGACCAGGAGTGGATGGATCGGGTGCACAAGGTCGAGGACGACTACCACGACGTGCTGGAGCGGCTGCATCCGGCGCGGCGCCGGGATCCGGACGTGGTGGAGATCCGGTGGATGATCGAGGAGCTGAGGGTGAGCTTCTTCGCTCAGACGCTGGGGACCCCCACGCCTGTGTCGGAGAAGCGGATCGCCAAGGCGATGGAGAAACTCACACCGTGAAAGCGGCCGCCTCCGCCCGGAGCGGAGGCGGCCGGCCGGGGATGAGCCGTTGTCAGGCGGGCACGCCGGACACGTCCCGGTCGTAGAACCGGTGCCCGGCCACCGCCTCGGCGAAGGCGGAGGCGATGTCGTCCCCCACGATCACCCCCACGTCGTTGGGCAGCCGTGCGGCCTCCACGAGCTGCCGCCCCGACCCCACGGC
Organism: Nonomuraea sp. NPDC050202; assembly: GCF_040656115.1. Taxonomy (NCBI): domain Bacteria; kingdom Bacillati; phylum Actinomycetota; class Actinomycetes; order Streptosporangiales; family Streptosporangiaceae; genus Nonomuraea; species Nonomuraea sp. NPDC050202. Next base: position 389,841 of record NZ_JBFALF010000002.1, read on the forward strand.
CCCCACCGCCTTGCCGTGCCGGAACGCCTCCAACACGAAGAAGACGGCCCGTGCCGAGGCGGCCAGCGCGGCCCCGTCCGCCGCCACCACGGCGTCGTAGATGACCGAGTTGGCCGCGCTGAGCTGCCGGTCCACGGGCAGGCCGCCGATCTCGCCCTCGCGCGGCGCCACGATCTCGCAGATCGCCCCCTGGCCTTCGAGGGCCTGGCGGAAGGCGGTGACGGCGGCGGCGTCCGTCCCGTCGGCCATCAGGATGGCGATCTTGCGGGTGGCCACGCTGCGGGGCTGGTTCGTCATGCTGAGCGCGGGTGAGGTGTTGGCGTGCACCTGGCCGCCGCCCGGCGCGGGCAGGCCGAGGCCCTGCGCGACCGCCGCGCCCAGATCCGGGTGGATCTTGCCGCAGTGGACGACCATGGCCTGCTTGATGTGCTTGCGCTCCACGTGCCCCAGCTCGAACAGGAACGCGGCCACGATGTGCCGCTTCTCCCAGTCGGCCATGCTGTTCCAGAACAGCGTGGCCTGGCTGTAGTGGTCCTCGAAGCTGGGGCTGCGCATGCGGATCTTGGAGCCTTCCACCTTCTCCTGGTAGTGCCGGTAGCCGTCCATGGCCGCCGGGCAGCCGCCGCTGATGGAGTTGGGGGCGTAGCTGGTGCGCGACTCGTGGATCAGGTGCTGGTGGAAGCCGTCGCGCTGGTCGTTGCGTACGGGGGAGATCGGCCGGTTGATGGGGATCTGCGCGAAGTTGGGGCCGCCGAGGCGCAGGAGCTGGGTGTCGAGGTAGGAGAAGTTCCTGGCCTGGAGCAGGGGGTCGTTGGTGAAGTCGATGCCGGGCACGAGGTTGGCCGTGTGGAAGGCCACCTGCTCGGTCTCGGCGTGGAAGTTCTGCGGGTTGCGGTTGAGCGTCATCTTGCCGATGGGCCGCAGCGGCACCTGCTCCTCGGGGATGATCTTCGTGGGGTCGAGCAGGTCGAAGTCGAAGTCGTGCTCGCGCGACTCGGGCACGAGCTGCACGCACAGCTCGTACTCGGGATAGGCGCCCCGCTCGATCGCCTCCCACAGGTCGCGGCGGTTGAAGTCGGGGTCGTTGCCCTGGATGCGCAGCACCTCGTCCCACACCAGCGAGTACGTCCCCAGCTTCGGCCGCCAGTGCCACTTGACGAACGTGCCCTGCCCCTGGGCGTTCACCAGCCGGAACGTGTGCACCCCGAACCCCTGCATCATCCGGTAGCTGCGCGGGATCGCCCGGTCGGACATCAGCCACATGACCATGTGCAGCGACTCGGGCTGGAGCTGGATGAAGTCCCAGAACGTGTCGTGCGCCGACTGCGCCTGCGGGATCTCGTTGTGCGGCTCCGGCTTGACGGCGTGCACGAAGTCGGGGAACTTGATGCCGTCCTGGATGAAGAAGACGGGGAAGTTGTTGGCGACCAGGTCGAAGTTGCCCTGGGTGGTGTAGAACTTCGTGGCGAAGCCGCGCACGTCGCGTACGGTGTCGGCCGAGCCGCGGAAGCCCGCCACGGTCGAGAAGCGGACGAAGGTGGGCGTCCTGACCGAGGTGTCGTTCAGGAACGCGGCCGAGGTGTACTCGCCGAGCGGCTCGTACAGCTCGAAGACCCCGTACGCGCCCGAGCCCCTGGCGTGCACCACCCGCTCGGGGATGCGCTCGTGGTCGAAGCGGGTGATCTTCTCGCGGAAGTGGAAGTCCTCCATGAGGGTCGGCCCGCGGGTGCCCGCCTTGAGGGAGTTGTCCGTGTCGTCGACCCGGATGCCCTGGTCGGTGGTCATGTTGAGGTCGTCGAGAGGTACGCGGTGCTCGTCGAGCTGGCGGTCCTTCGCGTCACGCTCCGGTTGCATGAAAAGATCCCCCTTACAGATATTTCGTCCGGTGTGTGCTAGTGCCCAGACGTATGAGGTGAAACAGGGTGGGGGGATCGATGATCAAAGCCGTGGTGTTCGACGTCGGGGAGACGCTGATCGACGAGACGCGCATCTGGTCGCGCTGGGCCGAGCGGCTGGGCGTGAGCCACTTCGTGCTGATGGGCGCGCTGGGCGGGATGGCCGCGCTGGACCGCCCCCACGGTGACGCCTTCCGGCTCATCCGGCCGGGCTTCGACCTCGAGACCGAGGAGGCCGCCTGGGAGCGGGACGACCCCGGCGGCCTGCGCAACCACTTCGACGCCGACGACCTCTACCCCGACGTGCGCGCGGCCCTGTCCGCCATCCGCGCGGCCGGACACCAGGTGATCATCGCAGGCAACCAGCCGCGACGGGCCTACGACGCGCTGGTCGCCATGGACCTGCCCGCCGACTCCGTGCACACCTCCGAGGGATGGGGCGTGTCCAAGCCCGAGGCGGGCTTCTTCGCCAAGGTGGCCGCCGTCGCGGGCCGCGAGCCGGCCGAGATCCTCTACGTGGGGGACCGGCTCGACAACGACGTGCTGCCCGCCGCCGCCGCGGGCATGCGGACGGCGCTGCTGCGCCGCGGCCCGTGGGGCTACCTGCATGCCGAGCGCCAGGAAGCGCAGGCCGCCGACGTGATCGTCGACGACCTGCATGCGCTTGTGCCCGTCCTGGAACGGCTCACGTGAGGTTCTCGTCGGGATCGATGCGGACGGCCCGCTCCTCGGCCGACATGTCGTCGTTGTCGTCGAGGTAGTCCACGCCGATCTCCTCGTCCTCCCGGTCGGGCTCCAGCCCCTCGTCCGGCTGGGTCAGCCGGTGCTTGGGGCGGGGCTCGTGCAGACGCTCGGGAGCCTCCCGCCGCAGCCGTTCGTCCAGGGTGTCCCTGCGTTGCGGGTCGTCCTCGACGACCTCGTGGTGGAGGCCGAGATCATCGGTCCACTCGGTGACCTCGATCTCCTGCTCGTCTGCCATGCCGTGCCGGTTCGGAGGTGTTTCGGTCATATGCGCCCCCTACCCAAGGAGCGGGCCGGAATCCTAGGACTTGGCGTCCCGTAGCGCCCGTGCCAACTCTTCTTTGCCCATCCGGGAGCGGCCGGGGATGTCCGCCTGCTGCGCCTGCTCGTACAGCTCGGCCTTGGTGGCCTCGCCGCCCGAGCCGGACCCCGAGCCGGACCCCGAGCCGGACCCTGAGCCGGATCCTGGGCCGCCCAGCGCCTTCAGCTCCTCGGCCCTGCGCTCCTGGAACGCCTTGCCGAGCCGCTCCAGCTCCTTGGCGTCCGCCGCCTTCTTCAGCGAGGGCAGGAGCTTGGTCTCCTCCTCCTCGACGTGGTGGTTGACGGACTCGATGAGATCGTCGAGCGCCTTGGCGAACTCCGCCGTGCCGGGCTGCGCGCGGACGAGCGAGTCGAGGAGGACCTCCGCCTCCTTGTGCTCCTCGACGCTGTGGTGGGCGTCGATGCCCGGGTAGACGCGGTCCTCCTCGGCGCGCGCGTGCGCGATCAGGAGGGCGTGCAGCTCGGCGACCAGGGCCTTCTGGTCGCCCTGCCGCTTCTTGAGCTTGTCGAAGATGCCTTCTACGACCCTGTGGTCCTGCGTGATGAGAGTGATGACGTCCGTAGCCATGGTGTGGCTCGCTACCCGGACGGTCAGCGTCCAATCGCGGAGCCGACGAGCGAGCGGGGGTCGGCGGCGCCGGCCAGCATCCCGTCGGCCCGCACGTCGATGAGGTGGGCGTGGCCGAACGAGCTCCCGTACGGCAGCGCCGCCACCCGGTGCCCGACCGCCGCCAGGCCGTCGGCCCAGCTCGCGCCCTCCTCCAGGTCGAGCACGGCGTCGTCGGGGGAGTCCCAGGTGTCGAACCCGGTGCCGCCGGTGCCCAGCCGCCAGCGCGGCGCCGAGATCGCCTGCCCGGGCTCCTCGCCGTGCAGCAGCAGGCGGGTGATGACCTGCAGCAGGATCTGGGGCTGCGCGTCGCCGCCCATCGTGCCGGCCACGGATCTGAGCGTGCCGTCGCGGCGGGTGATCAGCGCGGGCGCGAGCGTGTGGGGCGGGCGCCTGCCGGGCCCGTACTCGGCGGGGTGGCCGGGCTTGAGGGAGAAGCCGATGCCGCGGTTGTGGAGGTTGATCCCGGTACGGGGCTCGAAGAGCATGCTGCCGAACCCGGCCGCGTTCGACTGGATCAGCGAGACGCCCATGCCGTCGGCGTCGACCGCGCACAGGTACGTCGTGTCGCCCGGCTCGGCCGGGGCGCGCAGCCGCAGCCGGGAGCCCGGATCGACGAGCGCCCGCCGTCTGGCGATCTCGGCCGGTTCGAGCAGATCCTTGGCGGCCTCGTGCAGCACGTCGAGCCGGTCGTGCCCGGCGACCCTGGCGGACTCGGCCAGCAGGTGCGCCCAGGCGGGATGGCGGGGCGAGGCGGGCAGGTCGAGCCCCTCGGCGATGGCCAGCGCGCGCAGCAGCAGGTACCCCTGGGAGTTGGGCGGCATCGACCAGACGTCGTGGCCGAACACGCGTACCTTCAGCGGCTCGACCCAGTCGGCGCCCGGCGCGGCCAGGTCGGCCTCGGTGTACTCGCCGGCGCCCAGCTCGACCAGGCCCTGCCCGAACTCGCCCAGGTAGAAGCCGTCCCTGCCGCGCTCGGCCACCGCGCGCAGCGCCCGCGCGACACCCGGCCTGGTGACGCGGTCGCCCGCGGCGCGTACGGCGGCGAAGTCGGCGCCGCCGGGCCGGCGGGCCGCGGCCACGGCGCCCGCCAGCATCAGCGGCGAGGCGGGGAACCCGTGATCGGCCAGCCTGATCGCCGGCGCGAGCAGCTCCGCCAGGGGCAGGCGGCCGTGCCGGGCGTGCAGCGCCGCCCAGCCGTCCACGCAGCCGGGCACCGGCACGGACCTGATGTCGTGCAGGTGCGGCATGCGCGTGTGACCCTCGGCACGCAGGCGGGCGGCATCCGCGCCGGATCCCGCCCGTCCGGAGGCGTTGAGCGCGCTCGCCCCGCCTCCCCGAGCCGGCTCGTGGACCAGGGCGAACAGGTCGCCGCCGAGACCGCACATGTGCGGGGCGACGACGGCGAGCACGGCGTTGGTGGCGATGGCCGCGTCCGCGGCCGATCCGCCACGCTCCAGCATCGTCAGCCCGGCCGCCGAGGCCAGGTGGTCGACGCTGCACACCATGCCGGAGGGTGCGTATCTGGTGTTGTGCACGTGACGAGGGTACGCGCCCGCCGCCAGGGCAGGTGCCTGTCACGGGGGTACGCGCCCGCCGCGAGGCAGGCTGGCGTCCGCGTCCGCCGCGAGGGACGGCGCCCGTCACGGGCCGTGCGCTCACTCCTGATCGCGCAGCCGGGCGCGGGCCTCCTTGAGCTGCTGGCGGAGCACGGCGACCTCGCGCTCCAGCTCCAGGATGCGGCGGATGGCGATGAGCGTCATGCCTTCCTGGGTCATGCGGGTCACGTGCTGCACGATGATGATGTCGCGGCGCGAGTAACGCCGCTGGCCGCCGCTCGACCGGCTCGGCCTGATGACGTCGTGCTGGTCGAGCCGCCGCAGGAACGCCTGCTGGACCTGGAGCATCTCCGCCACCTGCCCGAGCGAGTAGAGAGGCGCGTGTTCGTCGTCGAACGGCAGGTCCGGCATTCGTCCATTCTCCTCGTGGCGCGGGGGCGGGCGGAACGCCCGCCCCCGGACCGCGCGCATCAGGCCTTGATGGCCTTGGTCTCCCCGCGCTGGATCGCCACCTTGCGCGGCTTGGCCCGCTCCAGGACCGGGATGCGGACGGTGAGCACGCCGTTGGCGTACCCAGCGTCGATCTTGTCGCTGTCGAGGTGCTCCGACAGGTAGACCCGCCGAGTGAACGTGCCCATGGTGCGCTCGCGGACGAACAGCCGCTCGTCCTCGGCGATCTCCTCCTCGCGCCGGGCGCTGACGCTGAGGACGCCGCGGTCCACCGTCACCTCGATGGAGTCGGGGTCGATGCCGGGCAGGTCGAACCGCAGGAGCACGTCGTCCGCGCGGCGCAGCCCGTCCATCGGCATCACGGCGTTGCCGGTGCTGTCGAAGCTCTGGCGGGTCAGGCGGTTGAACTGCCGCTCGAACTCCTGGAAGAACGGGTCGATCGAGGTCAACAACATGTCCATCCTCCTCGCTGGATGCTCGGTTGCAGCTAACCTCTAACTTCAGTTGTAGGTTACCTGCACGCTGATGTCAAACCAAGAGGAGTAAGGAAGAATTCCCCGCGGGGTCAGGCGTTCTCGAGGCTCGGCCGTACCCTGACGGCCTGCCGGATCGTACGCCCGGACAGCCTGGCCAGCGCGACGGCCGTCAGCAGAGCCGCCGCCACGCAGGACACGCCGCCGATCTCCAGCGCCACCCGCGGGCCGAGCGTGTCGCTGAGCCAGCCGAGCAGCGGCCCGCCGACCGCGCCCGCACCCGCGCTGACGATGGACAGGGCCGCGATGACCCGGCCGCGCATCTCCTCGGGGCTGTCGAGCTGCGCCCGGGCGCTGACGGTGGTGTCGAGCGCCACCGCGCCGGCCGCGATCGGCAGCATCATGGCCGCGAACGTCCACAGCGACGGCATCAGCCCGCTCAGTGCCTGCGCCACGCCCGCCACGAACGCCGTGATCAGCAGCAGCCTGAGGGTCAGGTGTGGCCTGGTGGCGGCCAGGAAGCCGCCCAGCACGGTCCCGGCGGCGAAGACCGTGGACAGCAGGCCGTACCCGCCGGCGCCCGACTCCAGGGGGCCGGCGCTCATGGCCGCCATGGTGACCTGGTAGTTGCGCCCGACGCTGCCCGAGACGAACCAGAGCGCCAGGACCACCAGCAGCCAGGGCGTGCGCAGCACGTACCGCAGGCCCTCGGCCACGGCGCCCGGCTGCCGCTCGGCGGAGGCCAGCACGTGGAACTCCGCGCGCCGCATGGCCGCCATGGCCGCGATCACCACGAAGAAGCTGGCGGCGTTGATGACGAAGAGACCGCCCATGCCGGTGACCGGCAGCAGCACGCCCGCCAGGCTCATGCCCAGGATGCGCCCGGCGGAGTTCAGGATCGAGCCGAGCGCCATCGCGTTCGGCAGGTCGGCGGGCGGCACCACCTCGGCGCCGAACCGGCCGAGCGCGGGCCCGCCGAGCGCGGAGACCAGGCCGCCGGCCAGCGCCACGGCGTAGATGGGCAGCACGGAGCGCACGTCCGCGAACGCGATCACCGCCAGCACGACGGCGAGACCGGCCTGCGCGAGCTGCGCGGCGACCACGACCGGCCTGCTGGGCAGCCGGTCGGCCAGCGCGCCGCCCCACATGCCGAACAGCAGCGTCGGCAGCGCCTGCATGACGAGGCTCAGCCCGACGCTGGTCGCCGAGCCGGTCAGCGTGAGGACGAGCCAGTTGACGCCCAGCACCTGCATCCAGGTGCCGGTGACGGAGACGATGTCAGCTCCCGCCCAGAGCCGGTAATTGTGATGACGCAGGGCTCTGAACGTGGAGGATGTGGGAGACAAAACGGGTCCTTGCCTTGGAGATGCACCGCGGGAACAAACGCACCGTTCTGGCGGGCGGATTCCGGTCTGGCCGGAATGTGAGGCAAGACACGTTTAAAACAGATTTAGACGAGTTCTACGGGTTGATCGCGGCTCACCAGCGCCGCGTAGTGGCCGCCCCTGGCCATCAGCTCGTCGTGGGTGCCGCGTTCCACGACGCGCCCGTGGTCCAGCACCACGATCTGGTCCGCGTCGCGGATCGTGGACAGGCGGTGGGCGATGGTGATCGTCGTACGGCCCCGCGCCAGCGCGTCGAGCGCCTGCTGGACGGCCAGCTCCGTCTGCGTGTCCAGCGAGCTGGTGGCCTCGTCGAGGATCAGCACCGGCGGGTCGCGCAGCAGCGTGCGGGCGATGGCCAGGCGCTGCTTCTCCCCTCCGGAGAAGCGGTAGCCGCGCTCGCCCACCAGCGTGTCGTAGCCGTCGGGCAGCGAGGCGATGTGGTCGTGGATGCGCGCCGCCCGCGCCGCCGCCTCCAGCTCCTCACCGGTCGCCGAGGGGCGGGCGAAGCGCAGGTTGTCGGCGATCGAGGCGTGGAACAGGTACGTCTCCTGCGACACCACGCCGACGGCGTCGCTCAGCGTCTCGAAGGTCAGCTCCCGCACGTCCACCCCGTCGATCGTGACGCGGCCGCCGGTGACGTCGTACAGGCGGGGGAGCAGGTAGCTCAGCGTGGTCTTGCCCGAGCCCGTCTCGCCGACGATCGCCAGGCTCGTGCCGGCGGGGACCGTGATGTCCACGTCGGTCAGCGTGGGGGCGTCCTCGCCGTAGGAGAAGTCGACGTGCTCGAAGCGGACCTCGCCGCGTACGGCCTCCAGCCGCCGCGTGCCGGGACGGATGTCCACGGGCAGGTCCAGATACTCGAAGATACGCCCGAACAGCGCCAGCGAGGTCTGCACCTCGACCCCGAGCCGCAGCAGCGAGACCGCCGGTCTGAACAGGCTCGTCTGCAGCGTGGTGAAGGCCACCAGCGTGCCCACCGAGATCGACCCGGTGTGGCCGACGGCCCAGTAGATCGCCGCGGGCATGGCCGCCATCACGATCTGGATGGACGACTGCCGCCACCGCCCGGCCATGCTGGTCTGCACGCCGAGCTCGGCCAGCTCGTGGGAGGCCTTGCCGAAGCGCTCGGTCAGCTCGGTGGCGCGGCCCATCGTGCGGCCCAGCAGGATGCCGCTGATCGACAGCGACTCCTGCACCATGGAGGCGATGCCGGCCAGCTTGCGCTGCCGCTCGGAGGTGATGCGCTTGCGCTCGGCGCCGACCTTGCGGCTGATCCACACGAACACGGGCAGCAGCACGAGCGAGATCAGGGTCAGCCGCCAGTCGAGCACGACCATGGCGACGATCGTGGCGATCACGGTGGTCAGGTTGGAGACGAGGGAGGCGGCGGTCGAGGTGACGACCGCCTGCATGCCGCCGATGTCGTTGGCGATGCGCGACTGCACCTCGCCGGTCCGTGTCCTGGTGAAGAAGGCCAGCGACATACGCTGGAGGTGGCTGTAGACGGCGATGCGCAGGTCGTGCATCACCCGCTGGCCCACGGTGGTCGACACCAGCGTCTGCAGCACGTCGAACACGCTCGTCGTGACCGCCACGAGGATCATCCCCAGCGCCAGCAACGCGAGCAGCGTGGCGTCGCCGGTGGGGATCGCCACGTCCAGCACTTCGCGCAGCAGGAAGGGCGAGGCCAGCGAGACCAGGGAGGACAGCAGGATGAGCGAGGCCACCACGCCCAGGCGGCCGCGGTAGGCGCCGAACAGCTTGACGATGCGCCCGAGCGGCGCACGCGGTTCCTCCGTCACGCGGGCCTCCTTTCTGATGTCCACTCAAACAGAGGTTAACTCATAATTGTTCCGCTAAACTGATCCGCATGGCAGAGAAGGAGCTCGCCGAGCTCTTGTTCCTGGTCGGCAGGCGGCTGCGGCACGGCTACCTGCATCGGCTGGTGCCGCTCGGGCTCAACCCCGGCCAGGCGCGGGCACTGCGCGCGCTCGCGTCCGCCGAGCGGCCCATGCGCATGGTCAGGCTCGCCGACGAGCTGCGGATCGTGCCCCGCTCGCTCACGCCGGTCGTGGACGCGCTGGAGGAGGCCGGGCTGGTGCGCAGGGAGGTCGATCCGGCCAACCGCCGCTCGACGCTGCTCGTGCTCACCTCGGAAGGCCGGCAGATGTCGGAGCGGGCCCGCGACGCGCGCAGGCAGGCGGGGGAGGAGCTGTTCGTGGTGCTGTCGCAGGAGCAGCGCGAGCAACTCGGCGAGCTGCTGATGCTGGTGGACTCCCAGTTCGGGTGATCAGGCCGGTGCGGCGAGCGCGCCGCCCACGGTCGTCCGGGAACTCAGGCGGGAGGGCGTGCCGCCGACGGCCGTGTCCGGAACTCAGGCGGGCCGGGCGAGCGTGCCGCCGACGACCGTGCCCAGGCACGGCGGCTCTGCCAGCAGCGCGGAGTACGGATACCGCCCGCGCGCGTCGTAGACCGCGAAGTCGGCGCGGGCGCCGGGGGCCAGCACCCCGATCCGGCCCCTGCCGCGGTCCAGGCCCAGCGCTCTGGCCCCGCCCAGCGTGGCGGCCTCCACCAGCCTCCGGTCCAGCCCGCGCGGCCGCAGGCCGAGCCCGCGCACGTGCCGCCGCACCGCCGCCGCCACGCCGAGCGGCCCTGACGGGCCGGTGTCGCAGAAGGCGACGACGTTGCCCTCCTCCAGCAGGGCCAGCGCGTCCTCGGCGGCCGGGCACAGGGCCACCACGGTCCTGCGCAGCCGCAGCAGCTTGCGCTCGCCCGGGTCGAGCGGCCTGGCGCACACCACGTGGCACAGCGGCCCCAGCACCCCGGCCTCGTCCAGCGCCGTGGGGGAGTGCCGGTCCAGGTCGACCAGCAGGCGCAGCCCGAACGTCCTGGCCAGCACGGAGACGTCCTCCAGCACCAGGGGGTCGGGGGTGTGCACCGCGATCCCGACCGCGCAGGGCCGGTCGATCTCTCGGATGGCGGTGATGACGGCGTCCCGCTCGCTGTCCTCCCACTCCTGCTCGCTCTCGCTGGTCACCGCGACGTACGAGATGCCGGGGAAGCCTGCGGGGTCGGCCAGGTCGGACACCACGCGGGCGCGCGCGGTCACCCCGGGCGCGGCGGACGGGACGGCCGAGCACGCGTCCACCAGGCCCGCCACGATCATGCCCCGCCAGCGCACCTCCTCGGCGGCCGGGTAGGACGACAGCAGCTCCGCCCGCGGGCCCACGGCGAGCACCCGCTCGCCGCGCGTCGCCACCGCGCCGTCGCGCACCGGATCGGCGCACATGGGCAGGACGAGCGGCGCGGAGTTGATCACGACGGGCGCGGGCGCGCGCCTGCCCAGCATCGGCCTGGCACGCTTCGCGGACGGCATCCCCACTCCCCGTCAAGAATTAGCCCTCAGGGCATTAAACGTGAATCCGTGACATCACCGCAATCAGGACGAACTATGTGAATCCCTAGGTAAGTAGCGCCCCGACAGTCGCGCGAGCTTGAGGCTGAGGTGCAGGGCCAGCCGCTCGCCGCCGTCCTTCAGATCGGTCCGCGCCAGCTCCTCCACCCGCTGCAGCCGGTAGTACAGCGACGTGCGGTGCAGCCGCAGCGCCCGCGAGGTCGCCACCGCGCTGCCCGCCAGGTCCAGGTACGTCTCCAGCGTCTCCAGCAGCGGCAGGTACTGCGCGTCGGCGAGCAGCCCTTCGAGCCCGGGATGCAGCTCCTGGTCGGGCAGCTGGGTGAGCATCCGGTACACCCCCAGCCGCGCCCACTCCGCGGTCCGCCCCAGCCCCGGCACCCGCGCGACCACCTCGGCCGCGTGCCTGGCCTCCCGGTACGACCCCGCCGCCTGCGCCAGCGCCGGCCTGGGCCGGCCGATCCCCACCACCACCGGCACCGGCATGGCCGCGTGCAGGTCGTCGGCCGGGACCGGCGGCCCGGCGGTGAGCAGCACGGCGTGGTCGTAGCGCACCAGGTGCAGCGGATGGTGCCCGCTCAGCCGCCGCCGCAGCGCCAGCAGCCCCTGCTCCAGCGCCAGCCTGAGCGCGTCGTCCGGCTCGGCCGTGCGCGGCCTGGCCACCTGGACGCTCACCGGCTGCGCCTGAGGGAACGCGCCGGCCTCGATGAGCTGCTCGGCGGCGTCCTTGGCGGCCTCCCCGTCGCCGAGCAGCAGCCCGTTGACCGCCTCCAGCTCCCGGTGCGAGGCGAGCCCGCTGGCCAGGCTCTCGTGGAACAGCGCCAGGGCCAGCCCCGGTGCGGCGGCCGCCGCCTCGGCGACGCCGGCGTCCGTCATGGGCGGCTCGGCGTCGATGAGCCACAGGAACCCGAGCAGGTCGTCCGCGTGCCTGATCGGCACGCAGACGCGCGGCAGCAGCCCCAGATGCGGGGCCCCGGGCGTGCGCAGGGGCCCGGTGGCCTCGTGGATGCCCGCGGCCCGCAACCACTGCCGCACCTCGGGCACGGTGTGCCGGCGCAGGATCGAGTCGCGCCGCACGTCGTCCATGGCGCCGCTCTGCTCGCTGTACGCCACGACGCGCTGGACGCGGTCCTCCAGCAGGAGGGGGCGGTCGAGCCGGGCGGCGAGCTCGTCAACGGCCCGCTGGAGATCCGCCACAATCCCACCTCTACGTGGACTTTTCGTCAATTGACGGAAACGCGACTACGAGTCTTCCCTACAACTGCTCGGTGATCTCCGTCAATAACGTCTATACCGTCAATCCGTGAACGCCCCGAAGAAGCTGCTGAAGGGTTTGCTGGCGGCCCTCGTGCTGATCCCGGTGAGCCTGATGGCGACCCCTGCTTCCGCAGCACCCCCCGAAGATCCTGAGCACCCGTGGCGGCTGGACCACTGGCCGCGAACGCAGCCCTGGCAGTCGGACACCCCCCTCGACGACGCCCCGGCCCTGCGCACCCGCCCGTCACCGGGCGGCATCAAGCCCATCGACCCGCAGAACTGGGAGAACCCCGACAACATGACGTGGGCGGACTACAAGAAGCCGCCCGGCACCAACTGGAACGACCCCTCGGTCAAGGGATCGCAGCGCACCTTCAAGGGCGCGCTCGTGCTGCTCGACTACGCCAACCAGCCGTTCGTGGTGACCCAGCCCAAGGGCTCGACGGTCTTCGGCAACCCGAGCGCCGAGGCCCACGACGTCCCGCGTGACCAGGTGGCGAAGTTCTACCAGGACTTCCTCAACACCCCGAACGAGCTGAACAAGGGCCACACCATCCACGAGTACTGGATGGAGGACTCCGGCGGGCGGATCGGCGTGGAGCTGACCGGGTTCGGTCCCTACACGATGCCCGGCAAGGACCACGAGTACGCCATGGAGTACCAGCGCGGCGCCTGCCCCGCGGGCGACACCTGCACCAGGAACCTGCGTACCGACGGCAACACCGCCTGGCTCGCCGCCGTCGGCCCCGAGGTGGCCGCCCAGTTCGACTTCGTCTTCTACCTGAGCGCCGGCCAGGACGAATCGTCCACCTGGCAGGAGTTCGGCATGATGAAGTTCCCCACCAGGGAGGACGTGACCGACGAGTGGGGCCCGCCCGATCCCGCCCTGCCCAACTGGTCCCCGACCCGCTACGTCGAGTGGACCTCCTGGCAGGCCGGCTCCACGTTCTGGCCCAACGCCCGCTTCGGCGTCGACTCGGTGCAGGCCGAGAGCTCCGGCATGGCGGTCTACGCCCACGAGCTGAGCCACATCATGGGCATCGCCGACAACTACAACAACCCCTACGCCACCCCGGTGAACAGGGCCTACACCGGCATCTGGGAGATGCTCAGCCGCGGCAGCTTCAACGGCCCCGGCGGCCCGCACTCCCGCTGGCTGATCCCGCCCACCGGCGGCGCGTCCATGGGCGCCCACCACATGCTGCGCAACAAGATCAAGCTGGGCATGGTGGACGAGCGGAACGTGCTGCGGCTCTCGCGCGAGGCCCTGGACGAGTCGGGCCTGGTCACGGCCCGGGTCACGGCCCGTTCGGTGCAGCCGGGCGAGAGCGGGCTGTCGGGCGTCAACATCTCCTTCGACACCGGTGACAAGAGCCCCGCCTGCGACGTCACCACCGATCCGCTGTGCGACGGCGGCGGCTGGGAGAACTACACCGTCGAGGTCGTGGACCGCATGGGCAGCGACTCCTTCACCCCCGACTCGGGCGTGCTGCTGGCCAAGACCAAGAACGAGGACCGCGGGCCCGGCTGGAAACTCCCCGCGTTCGAGTGGGTGATCGACGCCAACCCGCAGGACATCGGCATGACCGACTACGTGCTGCCCGACGGGACCAAGGTGCCGATCACGATCGGCGACTACCGGCAGCTCTCCGACGCGCTCTTCCACGCCGGCACCGACTCCGGCAGCGAGTACGAGTACGTCGACGAGGCCAACCGCCTGCACTTCTACATCACCGACGTGCACCGCAACCGCGAGGGTGAGCTCTCCTACACCGTCGCGATCCGCTCGCTCGACGGCGCGGGCCCGCAGCGGCGAGGGCTCAAGCTGCTCCCGGCGGCCGGCATCCCCACCGCCAGGAACATCTCCACCTGCAAGTTCCCGCTGTTCAACACCGGCAAGGCGGCCCCGGCGCAGGGGCAGCACCCGGAGGACGTCAGCGGCTACCTGAAGTCCGACCTCTACCGCCTCAAGGCCGAGGTCCAGGGCAAGGGCTGGACCGCCCAGCTCCCCAACGCCCTGGCGTCCGTCGCGTTCGGCAAGCAGTCGCTCGTGAGCGTCAACGCCGTGCGCGAGGCGGGCGGCGACCGGCTGGCCAGGGTCAAGCTCACCGCCACCTCGGAGAGCGACCCGAGCAAGACCATGACGGCCACCTGTCATGTGATCGGAATCTGAGTGAACGATGGGGTACGGCTGGCGCAAGCCGTACCCCATCGGTTTGAATCACCCCCAAAGGGGGTGTTCGTTGACAGGGGACAACCTTCCGGAAAAGCAGCGACGCAAAAGGGTGCCCTGGGCGGCTCCCGTCTCCGCCGGGCTGGCCGCCGGCGCCGCGAGCGTGCTGGCCGCGTCCCTGGAGTGGGAGATCCCGCCCGCCGCCAAGATCGGCGTCACCCTGACCGCGGCCCTGCTCGTCGGCCTGACCACCTGGGCCACCACCGAGTCGCGCGGCGGCGCCAAGGGCCGGCCCCGATCAGAGCCCGGCTCGATGGCCCCCGACCAGTGGCCGCCCGTGCCCGAGCACTTCACCGGACGCGCCGAGACGCTGTCCGAGCTGCGCGAGGTGTTCGCCGCCCGGCGCAGGTCCGCCGGCCTCTCGCCGCCGCTGGTCGTCTCCGTGTACGGGCGCGGCGGCGTCGGCAAGTCGGCACTCATGACCAGGTTCGGGCAGGAGGTCGCCGGGTGGTTCCCCGACGGCCGGCTCTACGCCGACCTGCGCGGCGGCGTGGACGCCCCGGTACGGCCCGAGGAGGTGCTGATCGGCTTCCTGCGGGCGCTGGACGTGCGGCTGACCACCGACCCCGGCGGGCTGGAGGAGCTGCGCAAGCTCTGGCTGACCTGGACCAAGGGCCGCAGGATCCTCATCGGCCTGGACAACGCGCACGACGCCGAGCAGGTCAAACCGCTCATCCCGGCCGAGCCCGGCTGCGCGGTGCTGGTCACCTCGCGCGCCCCGCTGTTCCTGAACGGCACGCACGACAGGCGGCTCGGCGAGTTCAGCGAGGCGCACGGGGTGGAGCTGCTGGCCAGGCTGGCCGGCGGGGCCAGGGTCGTGGACGACCTGGAGGCCACCAAGGAGGTCGTGCGGCTGTGCGACTACCTCCCGCTGGCGATCAACATCTGCGGCGGCCGGCTGGCCACCCGCGAGCAGTGGACGATGCGCGAGATGGCCAACCGGCTGGTGGACACGCGGCGCATCCTCGACATGCTGGAAGTGGCGCCCACGGTGGACAAGAGCGTGCGCGCCTCCGTACAGCTCAGCTACGACGACTGCACCGGCATGCAGCGCCGCCTGCTGCGCCTGCTCAGCGCGCTGACCTCGCCCGACGTGCCCGGCTGGGTGGCCGGCGAGCTGCTCGACATCTCCGTGCTGGAAGGCGCCGACCAGCTCGAGGCGCTCATGGACGCCCAGCTCGCCGAGTGCTCGGGCACCGACCAGACCGGCACGATGCGCTACCGCCTGCACGACCTGGTCCGGGTGTTCGCCGCCGAGCTGGCCGATCGCGACGAGGACGAGCGGCGCGGCGCCGCCCTCGAGCGCGTGCTCTACGGCTACCGCCGCCGCGCCGAGGAGGCCGCCCAGAACCGCTGGCCGCAGGACTGGAGCAGGGGCGGCCGGCGCGCCAGCGCCGACGGGCAGCTCGGGGCCGGCGACTGGCTCAACGCCGAGCGGCTCTCGCTCATCGCCATGATCCACCTGGCTCAGCAGCTCCGGCTCTGGGAGCTGACGTGGGGGCTCGCCAGGGCGTTCTGCTCGCTGTGCCACTCGCTGCGCGCGTACTGGGCCGACTGGGTGGCCGTGGCCGAGCTGGGCTGCCAGGCGGCGGAGAAGGCCGGTGACCGCCGCTCGCTGGCCATCGCGCTGCTGGACGCCGCGGCCGTGCACGGCGGGCTGGGGCTGCGCGAGCGGGGGCTGGAGGAGTCCGAGCGGGCACTGGCGATCTTCAACGAGCTGGGCGAGACCTGGTGGGCGGCCAGGGCCATGCGCACGATCGGCATGACGCTGTTCAGCGACGGCAACCTGGACCGGGCGCAGGACTTCCTGATCGGGGCCATCACCGCGTTCAAGGGCGAGGACGACGTGTGGTGGATGGCCCGCACCCAGCGCAACCTGGCCGAGATGCGGATGGCGGAGCGGCGCCCGGAGGAGGCCAGGGAGCTGCTGGAGGACGCCCTGGCGATCTTCAAGCGGGAGGGCAACCGCTACTCCGAGGCGCAGACCCTGCGCGTCTACGGCGAGGTGCTGGCGGCCCAGGCCCGCGGCGAGTACCGCCACGGCGACCGCCGGCTGGCCGCCAACCTGTTCACCAGGGCCGGCTTCAGCCTCGACCGGGCCGGCGAGATGTTCAAGCAGCGCGGGGAGCTGTGGGAGGAGGCCCGCTGCCTGCGCGCCGCCGGCGAGGTGGGCGACCCGGACAACGGGCTGCGCGAGCTGGACCACGTCCGGCGCGCCGAGGACATCCTGGCCGCGCTGGGCGATTCGTGGGGGGTGGCCAGGACCGCGGTGTCGGCCGGGCGGGCGCTGGCCAGGCTCGGGCGCATCGAGGAGTCCGAGCAGGAGCTGCGGCGGGCGGTGCGGGAGTTCGCCGAGCTGGAGGACCGGTGGTGGATGGCCAGGAGCCTGCGCTACCTCGGCGAGGCGCACCTGGACGCCGGCGGGCGCGGGGCCGCGGTGGAGCCGCTGGAGCAGGCCAGGGAGATCTACCGCAGCCTCGGGAACGAGGCCGGCATGCGCAGGACGCTGGAGCTCCTGCGGCGCGCGGCCCCCTCTACGTGAGCGGTGACCCTCTACGTGAGCGGCGAACGCAGCAGCTCGCCCGCCGCCTGCCTGGCCTGCAGGATGCTCTCCTCGAACAGCTTGCGGACGTGCGCGGCCTGGTCCGACAGCTCCCTGATGCGCTCGTGGGCCAGCTCGTCCCGCACGGTCTCGGCGATGAGCTGCTGGTACTCCGGCGTCTTGGCCGCCAGCTTCTCCAGCCGGGTGTGGGCGTGGTAGACCTTGTCCGCCTTGAGCACCTGCTTGGCGTACTTCTCCAGGTGGCGTACGCGCTGGGACAGCGACGTCCAGGCGGCGTCGAGGGCGCTGGTGTACGGCTTGAACGCGTCCTCCATGCCCGGCGGCAGCTCACGCGGGATGATCTTCCCGTGCTCGGCGTGCATCGACGACAGCTTCCGCAGCCGGGTGGCGATCTGCCAGATCTCCTCCGGCAGCGACACCTGGTTCTCGATGCTGTCGATGAGGCCCGCCTTGTGCACCGCCGAGGCCATGATCGCCTCGACGGCGTTCTGCGCCCGGCGCAGGAGCTGCTGGCAGGGATAGTCGAGATCCTCGGGCAGGATGTACTGGTTGGCGTGCTCGCGCGCCAGCCGGAGTCTTCGCTTGGTGGATCGATATGTGCTGTCCATCGCCATCCACCGGATCAGGACGATCAGGCCGACTCCCATGCCGACGACCCACAGACCGGCCCAGCCCGTCAGCATGTACACCAGCATGAGGAAGGCGGGCAGGGCGAAGAGCAGGGCAGGATTGCGTGTGGTGTCCATGCGCGCGCCCGACCGAGCCTGGCGGAGAATGTGCGGACTCGACCGCAGCTCGACCGAGATCTCCGGGTGCAGCGATGGATCGATCACCAGCCGTGGAGGCAGAGCTCGTGGATCCATACGTTCATGCTGCGTTATGAACCTCGAATTCGCTCATGTTTGGCGGACATATAGGGTCGTAATAATGAGTGAGATGACGAGGTGGATCGATCTGGAAGGCGCGGTCAACGCGCGTGACCTGGGCGGACTGCCAACTCGTGACGGTGGCCGCACCCGTCGCGGGCAGATCTTCCGCGCCGACAACCTTCAGGGCCTCACCCCGGCGGACGTGGAGCTGCTGGTGGGCGAGCTGAGGCTGCGGCACGTGGTGGACCTGCGCTCGAACGCCGAGGTGGCGCTGGAGGGGCCGGGGCCGCTGACCCTGGTGCCCGAGGTGCGGCACCACCACCTGACGCTGTTCGCCGAGGGCGGCCGGCACACCGACGTGGAAGCCGACACGATCGACGGTGAGCGGGTGCTGCCGTGGGCGGAGCGGGTGGTGGACGAGGAGCTGCGGGTGACCGGCTTCTACTTCGGCTACCTGCGCGACCGGCCGGACGCGGTGGTGGCGGCCCTGCGGGCGATGGCGCTGCGCGACGGGGCCTCGCTGGTGCACTGCGCGGCGGGCAAGGACCGTACCGGGGTGCTGTCGGCGCTGGCCCTGGAGATCGCCGGGGTGACCCGGGAGGCGATCGTCGAGGACTACGTGGCCACGGGGGAGCGGCTGGAGCTGATCCTCAAGCGGCTGCGGGCCAGCGAGACCTACCGGGGCGACCTCGACTCGCGCCCGGCCGACGACCACCTGCCCAGGGCCCGCTACATCGAGCAGTTCCTCGGCGTCCTCGACGACCGCTTCGGCGGGCCGCTGGGCTGGCTGGCCCGGAACGGCTGGACCGACGAGGACACCGCCGTGATGCGCGCCCGCCTGCGCGACTGACAGCACCGCCCACCGGCACCGCCCACCGGCACCGCCCACCGGCACCGCCCACCGGCACCGCCCACCGGCACCGCCCACCGGCACCGCCCACCGGCGCTGTGCGCCGGCACCGTTCGTCAGCTCAGGTGGACGACGATCCGCTGGGTCGCCGAGAGGCGGGCCGCCTCGATGATCGCCAGCACGTCCACCGCGCTGTCCGGGTCCACCGGCGGCGCCGCGCCCTCGCGCAGCGCCGCCGCCACACCCCGGTAGAAGTCGAGGTACGCCCCCGGCTCGGTCCGGACGATCTGCCGCTCGCCCTCGGTGCCGAGCAGGCCCCAGCGGTCCTCCTCGTCGTCGCCGAACCCCGGCGAATCGGGCGTCATCCCCGCCCGCAGCCGCTCCTCCTGCACGTCCATCCCGTACTTCACGAAGCCGGCGGCCGAGCCCAGCACGCGGAAGCGGGGGCCGAGGCGCGCGGCCATCGAGCTGGCCCACAGGTGGGACCGGGCGCCGCCGGCATGGGTGAGGGCGACGAACGTGTCGTCGTCGGCCGAGACCCCTTCGCGCCTGACGTCGCTCTCGCAGTAGACCTCGCGTACCGGCCCGAGAAGCTGCACGGCCTGGTCGACGAGGTGGCTGCCCAGGTCGTACAGCAGCCCGCCGACCTCCTCGGGGCCGCCGGCCTCCCGCCAGCCGCCCTTCGGCACCGGCCGCCAGCGCTCGAACCGCGACTCGAACCGCAGCACCTCGCCCAGCCGCCCCTCGCCGGCCAGCCGCCGCACGGTGCGGAAGTCGCCGTCCCAGCGCCGGTTCTGGAACACGGTGAGCATGACCCCGCGCTCCTTGGCCAGCCGCACCAGCTCGCGGCCCTCCTCGGCCGTCCTGGCCAGCGGCTTGTCCACGACGACGGGCAGGCCCTGGGCGAGGGCGGCGGCCGCCGTGGCCACGTGCGTCCGGTTGGGCGAGGCGACCACGACGAGATCGCAGCGGTGCCACAGCTCCCGTACGTCGCTCACCCCCGCCGCGCCGTACCTGCCGGCCACCTCGGCCTGGCGATCGGGATTCCTGGTGACGACGGCCGCCAGGGTCAGGCCGGGGGTGGCGTGGATCAGCGGGGCGTGGAAGTACGCCCCGGCGGTGCCGTAACCGACGAGGCCGACGCGGATCTCAGTCATCGAGCCAGCGTATCCGGGGTGCGCTCCTATTCGTCGTCACGCTCGGCGAGGAAGCGCTCGAACTGGGCGGCGAGCTCGTCCCCGGTGGGCATGGGTGTGGTCTCGGCCATCAGGTTCTCGCGCTCGGCGCCCGCCGCGAACGCGTCGTACTGCTGCTCCAGCCCGGTGATCGCGGTGGACAGCTCGCTGGAGGCGCGGATCTGCTCCTCGATCTCCGTCGTCGTACGGCGAGCGGCCTCGCGCAGCGCGTCCATCGGGAACACCAGCCCCGTCCCCCGCGTCACCGCCTCCAGCCCGCTCACCGCGGCGGTCGGGTACTCGGCCTGCGAGAGGTAGTGCGGCACGTGCACCGCGTACCCCAGCGCGTCGTGGCCCTGCGCCCCGAGCCGTAGCTCCAGCAGCGCCGCGACGCTGCCTGGCACCTGGACACGCCCGAACACACTGCTTTGCGCATTATTGATCAACTCGGGCCTGCTGGCGTGCATCGTGATGCCGAGCGGCCGGGTGTGCGGCACGGCCATCGGGATGCCGTGCAGTGTCACCAGCTTGCTCACCTTCAGCCGCTCCACCAGGGCCGCCACGGCCTTGGTGAACAGCTCCCACTCCCGGTCGGGCTCGGGCCCGCTCATCACCAGGAACTGCGTTCCCGTCGCGTCCTCGGCGACATGGACGGCCAGCTCCGGGCTCTCACACTCCACCCACCGGTCGGTGTCGAACGTCATGATGGGTCGCCGTGACCGGTAGTCGAGCAGCCGGTCCACGTCGAACGTCGCCACGACCCGGTGCTCCAGCTCGGCCAGCAGGTGGCCCAGCGCGAGCCGTCCGGCCGAGCCCGCGTCGACGAAGCCGTCGAAGTGGTACAGCAACACCGGATCGGCAAGCTCGGGGGCGTCGTCTGCGAGCTCGTAGAGATCCTTCGGGTCGAACACGGTTGAACAGCCTTTCCCTAGGTACTCTTCACCAGAACCTACGGCGCATCGGATCGATTCCGTGCACGGCACCCTATCGAGGCACAATGGGCCCCATGGACGGGGATCCTGAGATCGAGGAGTTCGCCACCAAGCTGTTCGGCCTGGCCAGGGCGGGCGACACCGAGGCGCTGCGCGCGTACGTGGAGGCCGGGGTGCCGGTCGACCTGACCAACGGCAAAGGTGACACTTTGCTGATGCTGGCGGCTTATTACGGTCACGCTGAGACGGTACGCATGCTTGTAACAAGCGGCGCCGATCCGAACCGCGCCAACGACCGGGGGCAGACGCCGCTCGCCGGCGCGGTCTTCAAGAAGGAGTCTGGCGTGGTCAGAGCGTTGCTGGACGCCGGGGCCGACCCGTACGCGGGGCGGCCGTCCGCGATGGAGACCGCGCAAATGTTCGCAAATGACCAGTTTATCCAATGGTTCGCGCAAAGCGATTCATAGTATGAAATAAGCAATAAAGAGCTTGAAGTTGCCGAGTGTGGCCTTTCGAACACTCCATAGTCATGCTGGGGGGCGTGGCTACTTCTGCGCACTCCTTCAGTAGGCGACCGCTCCACATCCCTCCGCTGCCATGTCCGTTCCCGAACGAGATCAACGTTCATGCCTCGGAGGTCGACGCGGAGAGTCACGCATGGCTGGCCGCCTCAAAGATGCTCAACGGCGCCGAGACCATCGAGCACTTCCGGCGCTCGAAGATCGGCATGCTCGCGGCACGGACCAACCCCACGGTGCCGCGCGAC
Organism: Nonomuraea sp. NPDC050202; assembly: GCF_040656115.1. Classification (NCBI taxonomy): domain Bacteria; kingdom Bacillati; phylum Actinomycetota; class Actinomycetes; order Streptosporangiales; family Streptosporangiaceae; genus Nonomuraea; species Nonomuraea sp. NPDC050202. The sequence goes on from NZ_JBFALF010000002.1 coordinate 411,329, forward strand.
AGCCTCCGGCTGATCAACGACTGGTACAACTGGCTCTTCGCCTTCGACGACGCGTTCTGCGAGGGCGAGCTGATGGGGCATCGGGCCTCCGCACTGGCCCGCGCCCTGCCCCCGCTCCTGGAGATCCTCGACGGGCGGCGGGAACCCGACACCGACGACCCGTTCGGCCTCGCACTCAACGAGCTGCTGCGCCGCATCTCGGAGTACGCCACCCCCGCGCAGGTGGACCGGTGGCGCATCACGGTCAAGGAATACCTGTTCGCCCAGATCTGGGAGGCAGCCAATCGCGAGGTCGACCTCATCCCCACACCCGACGACTACGTCCTGATGCGCCGCATCACCGGAGCCACCTACACCTGCTTCGCCCTCATCGACGCAGGCGGCGGCTACCGCCTGGAAGCGGAGGAGTGGCACCACCCCGACGTGCGCGCGCTGTCCGACCTGGCGTGCGACCTCATCGGCTGGGACAACGACCTCCTGTCGTACGCGAAGGAACGCGGCACCGACAAGGCCCGGCACAACCTGGTCACGGTGCTGGCCACGCACAAGTCCCTCAGCCTGCAGGACGCGCTGAGCGAGGTCTCCCAGATGCACAACGAAGCCATCGCCGCGTTCCTCGACCGCCGCACGGCGCTGGAGCGCTGGGCCCCGCTCCCGGTCCGCAAGTACGTACGCGGCCTCGAACACTGGGTGCGAGGCCACATAGAGTTCTCCCTCGGCAGCGCGCGTTACGTGCACGCCTGGCCTGACGGCACCCAGTGGCCGCAGGCCGTCTGACGGTCGGCGAACCCTACCTCTCGTCGGAGGCGTCCGGGTCGTCCAGCGCGAGCGCGGACGCCTCGTCGAGATCGAGCCGGGCGCCCTCCTCGAAGGCGTTCTTGTAGGCCAGCTCGCCCAGCCGCTGCCGGCAGTCACGCATGCACGCGTTGTGCTCGCCGGTCATCCAGGGCGCGCCGAGCTGCGGCAGCCCGGCGCTCTTCCAGTTCTGCTGGAGCGCGCCGAGCAGCTGGGCGGCCAGCGTGAGCCTGTCGGACAGCACGAAGATGCGCGCCGCCGTCTCCAGCGCCATCAGGGTGCCGAGCGTGTCGTGGAAGTGCCGCTTGATCCGCAGCGCCTCCCTGGCGTTCTGCAGCGCGTCCTGGATCCTGCCGGTCGCGATGCGGGTGCTCGCCAGCGCCCACTGCGCGTGGGAGCTGACCCACAGCTCGCCGCGCTCCTTGCACACCTGCAGGCAGTCCTGCAGCAGCGACTCCGCCTCGTACAGCTCGCCCTGCGTGGTCAGCACGATCGACAGCTCGACGATGGCGGGCAGCAGGCCGGGGTTGAGCTCCCTGTTCTCGGTGTTGAACTCGATCGCCACGCCGAGCAGCGCGCTGGCCTTCTGCAGGTCGCCCTGGAGCAGCGCCGCCGTGCCCTGCATCTTGGAGGCCAGGATCACCGCCCGCGAGTCGCCCACCCGGACGGCCTCGGTGCTGCACGTCTCGGCCGCCGCCAGCGCTCCCGCGCTGTCGCCCTGCGCGCTCTTGACGTACGACAGCACCCACAGCGCCTTGCAGCGCTCCTTGCTGACCGTGGGGTTGGCCTCCAGCGCCCGCTCCAAGTACAGGCGCCCCTCGCGGGCGAACCCGCAGCACACCCACATGAACCACAGCGACGACAGCAGGGTCAGCGCGAGCGCCGACTTGCCGGGCGACTTGAGCGCGTGCTCCAGCGCCACGCGGACGTTGTCGTGCTCCTGCCGCATGCGGACGAACCAGTAGATCTGCCGCGGCCCCGACCAGGCGTCCTCGCTGCGCTGGGCCAGGCTCAGGTAGTACTCCAGGTGCCGCTGGGCCATCTGCTCCTTCTGGCCGAGCTTGTCGAGCCACTCCTCGCCGTACTCGGCCAGGGTGTCGATCAGCTTGTACCGCACGCCCGCGTGGTTGCTCCTGATCAGCAGGATCGACTTCTCCACCAGCCCGGTGACGAGGTCGGTGATGTCCTCCGACGGCAGCCGCCCGTCGGAGCAGACGAACCGGGCCGCGTCGAGCTCGAAGTCGCCCGCGAACACCGACAGCCGCGCCCACAGCAGCCGTTCGGCCGGCTCGCACAGCTCGTGGCTCCAGCCGATGGCCGCCCGCAGCGTCTGGTGGCGGGGCAGCGCCGTACGGCTCGCGCCGGCCAGCAGGCTGAACCGGTCGGCCAGCAGCCCCAGGATCTGCTCCACCGACAGCGCCCGCAGCCGCACCGCGGCCAGCTCGATGGCGAGGGGGATGCCGTCGAGCCTGCGGCACAGCTCCGCCACCGGGGCGATGTTGTCCTCGTCGAGCACGAAGTCGGGCACGCTGGCCCCGGCCCTGGCCGCGAAGAGCTGCACGGACTCGTTGGTGAACAGGCTCTCGGCCGGGTCGTCGCCGGGCACCTGCAGCGGCGGCACCGGTACCACGTGCTCGTACGGCAGGTGCAGCGACTGGCGGCTGGTGGCCAGCACCTTCAGGTTGGGCGCCGCCTCCAGCAGCTCGTGCACCAGCTCGGCACAGCCCTGCACGAGGTGCTCGCAGGTGTCGATGATGAGCAGCATGTCGCGCTCGCCCACCCACTCCGACAGCGATTCCGACTCCGCCCGCGACGACTGGTCGGCGATGCCGAGCGCGGAGGCGATGGTGTGCTTGACCATGCCCGCGTCCTGCAGCCGGGCGAGGTCGGCGAACCAGACGCCGTCGGGGTAGTGGGAGCGCACCTGGTGCGCCAGCCGCAGCACGGTGCGCGACTTGCCCACCCCGCCGATGCCGGTGACGGTCACCAGCCGCGACTCGCCGAGGTGCCGTTTGAGGTTGGCGAGCAGACGAGTGCGGCCGACGAAGGTCGTGAGCTCCGCCGGCAGATTGCCTTCACGCCGCCAGCCTGTAGGGGTGGCCATGAGCAGCCTCACGGGGGGTAGGCGACACCTGCCTTCGCATCGTACCGCCGTGTTCGCGGCCTGTCCTTGGACCCGCGGACACGCCCGGTGCCGGTTTGTACGCCTGGGTAGCATGTCTGTCGTGGAGGATTTTCTACCTGAGCAGACCGCCGACGACACCGACCTCGGCTGGGGTGACTGGCGCGAGACCGACAGCGACTCCTTCTACCTGGAGAACCGGCCGCCCCACTGGGACTAGCATCCCTTCCGTGTACGCCCTGCGCCCCGCCACCCCCGCCGACTACGACGCCATCGCCGCCGTGCTCGACGACTGGTGGGGCCGCCCGGTCGCGGCCGCCCTGCCCAGGCTCTTCCTCGACCACTTCCACCGTACGAGCCTGGTCGCCGAGGGGCCCGGGGGCGAGCTGGCGGGCTTCCTGATCGGGTTCCTGTCGCCCTCGCTGCCGGACGAGGCGTACATCCACTTCGTCGGCGTCGCACCCGGCGCCCGCAAGGGCGGGCTGGCCCGCACCATGTACGAGCGCTTCTTCGAGCTGGCCCGCGGCGACGGCCGCCGCGTCGTCAAGGCCATCACCGCGCCGGTCAACGGCGCCTCCATCGCCTTCCACCGCCGCATGGGGTTCGCGGCGAGCGAGCCGGTCCCCGGCTACCACGGGCCCGGCACGAGCCTGGTCACCTTCAGCCGTCCTCTCTAGGCCGCGGGCCTCACCGCCCCTCGGCCTGCCGGTTCCCGGCGTCGAGCGTGCCGGTCGAACCCAAGCGCTTTCGTCACTCTTCGCAATGTTTTGAGCACGAAGTGTGTTCGTTCTCCGGATCAGGGAATGCACACAGGGCCGCTTCAAGGAGGTGACCGGTGGCCGGACGTCCCGCCCGGAGAGGGCTGACGGGGGAGCTCGTCGCCGAGTTCGCGGGGACGATGGTGCTCATCCTGTTCGGCGCCGGCGTCGTCGCGCAGGTCGTCGCCGCCCAGCTCGGCGACCACGACAGCATCGCCTGGGCGTGGGGGATCGGCGTGATGCTCGGCGTCTACGTCGCCGGCCGCACCACGGGCGCGCACCTCAACCCCGCCGTCACGGTGGGGTTCGCCATCTTCAGGGGCTTCCCCTGGCCCAAGGTGCTCCCGTACGCCGTCGCGCAGACCGCCGGAGCGTTCCTCGCCGCCCTCATCGTGCGCTGGAACTACTCCGAGGTGCTGGCCATGGCCGACCCCGGTCACACGCTCAAGACGCAGATCGTCTTCTCCACCCTGCCCGGCAACGGCACCCTGCCGGTGGACCTGTGGGGCGCCCTGCGCGACCAGGTCATCGGCACCGCGATCCTGCTCTTCGTCATCTTCGCCCTGTCCGACACGGCCAACATGGCGCCGAGCGCGAACCTGGGGCCGTTCGTCATCGGCCTGCTCGTCGTCGGCATCGGCATGTCCTTCGGCACCGACGCCGGCTACGCCATCAACCCGGCGCGCGACTTCGGGCCGCGCCTGGCCAGCTTCCTCACCGGCTACGGAGGTGCGTGGCGGGACCAGTACGGGGACCTGTACTTCTGGGTCCCGATCGTCGGCCCGCTGGTCGGCGGCGTCCTCGGGGCCGGGCTGTACCAGGTGTGCATCTCCCGCTTCCTCCCGCAGGGAGAGGACCGCGACACCGTGAAGCCGTCCGACTGAGGACCTCGAGGAGAGAGCAGAGCACCATGCCGGACTTCGTCGGCGCCGTCGACCAGGGCACCACCAGCACCCGCTTCATGATCTTCGATCACGATGGCGCCGAGGTCGCCAAGTTCCAGCTCGAACACGAGCAGATCCTGCCCAGGGCCGGCTGGGTCGAGCACAACCCGATCGAGATCTGGACCAGGACCGCCGCCGTCATCCAGACCACGCTGCAACGCGCCGGCCTGCACGACAGCGACCTGGCCGCCCTCGGCGTCACCAACCAGCGCGAGACCACCGTCGTGTGGAACCCGCGCACCGGACGCCCGTACTACAACGCCATCGTGTGGCAGGACACCCGCACCGACCGCATCGCCGCCGCCCTCGAACAGGACGAGCGCGGCCAGGTCATCCGCGACAGGACCGGCCTGCGGCCCGACGCCTACTTCTCCGGCGGCAAGATCCAGTGGATCCTCGAGAACGTGTCCGGCGTCCGCGAGGCCGTCGACCGCGGCGAGGCCGTCTTCGGCAACACCGACACCTGGACCGTGTGGAACCTCACCGGCGGCGTCAACGGCGGCGTGCACGTCACCGACGTCACCAACGCCAGCCGCACCATGCTGATGGACCTCGACACCCTCGACTGGGACGACGAGCTGCTGTCCTACTTCGGCATCCCCCGCGCCATGCTCCCCGAGATCCGCCCCTCCGCCGACCCCGCCGGCTACGGCGCCACCTTCCGGTACGGCTCCTTCGGCGGGGAGGTGCCGATCACCGCCATCCTCGGCGACCAGCAGGCCGCCACCGTCGGGCAGGTCTGCTTCTCGCCCGGCGAGGCCAAGAACACCTACGGCACCGGCAACTTCCTGCTGCTCAACACCGGCACCGAACGCGTACGCTCCCAGAGCGGCCTGCTCACCACCGTGGCCTACAAGTTCGGCGACCAGCCCGCCGTGTTCGCCCTGGAGGGATCCATCGCGGTCACCGGCTCGGCCGTGCAGTGGCTGCGCGACCAGCTCCACGTCATCACCTCCGCGGGCCAGAGCGAGACGCTGGCCCGCCAGGTGGCCGACTCCGGAGGAATGTACTTCGTGCCCGCCTTCTCCGGCCTGTTCGCCCCGTACTGGCGCGCCGACGCCCGCGGCGCCATCGTCGGCCTGTCCCGCTACAACACCGACGCCCACCTCGCCCGCGCCACGCTGGAGTCCATCTGCTACCAGAGCCGCGACGTCGTCGAGGCCATGCAGCGGGACTCGGGGGTCGTGCTCGACGTGCTCAAGGTGGACGGCGGCGTCACCGCCAACGACCTGTGCATGCAGCTCCAGTCCGACATCCTCGGCGTGCCGGTCAGCCGCCCCGTCGTCGCCGAGACCACGGCGCTCGGCGCCGCGTACGCCGCCGGCCTGGCCGTCGGCTACTGGAAGGACACCGCCGAGCTGCGCGCGCACTGGGCGGAGTCGCGCCGCTGGAACCCGACCTGGAACGAGGAGCGGCGCGAGAAGGCGTACGCGGGCTGGAAGAAGGCCGTCACCAAGGCCTTCGACTGGACCACCGGCTGACCTCATGAGATGGCCGGCCATCTCATGAGGTGGTGGCTCGCTAGCTGACCACGTCCTTGCGGCGGAAGCGCCGGAACGCCACCGCGATCAGGATCGCCGCGTACGTGACCGACACGGAGGCGCCCTTCACCATCCCGCTCCAGTCCAGCTCGGGCATCAGGGCATCGGTCCAGGCGGTGTTCCAGAACGTCGGCAGGAACTCGCGCAGCACCCCCAGCGCCTCGACCGCCTGCAGGATGGTGGAGACGATCCACAGCCCGACCGCCCCGCCCACGGCGCCGAGCGGGGAGTCGGTCATGGTGGAGATGAGGAAGGCCAGGGCCGCCACCACGAGCTGGCTGACCAGGGCGTACCCGATCACGATCCCGAAGCGCGGCAGCACGTCGAGCGCCGGGATGGTCTCGCCCGTGCCGGGCACCGTGATGTCGTCCCAGCCGAACGCCAGCGTGCCGGCGAGCAGCCCCATCAGCGGCAGGCAGATCACCGCCGCCGCCGAGTAGCCGAGCGCCACGATCAGCTTCTGCCGCAGCAGCCGGTCGCGCGGGATCGGCGCCGCCAGCAGATACCGCAGCGACGACCAGTTGGCCTCGCTCGCCACGGTGTCGCCGCAGAACAGCGCGACCGCCACCACGAGCAGGAAACTCGCCGACACCGACAGCACGAACGCGGCGAAGTTGAGCCCGCTCTGCGTCGCCAGGTCCGACATGCGCAGCGCCGACTGCCCCTGCGAGCTCGACTGCGGCCCGATCTGGAACGCGATGACGAGGATCCACGGCAGGGCCAGCAGCAGCGCGAACATGCCCAGCGTGCGCCGCCGCTTGAACTGCCTGACGATCTCCACCCGCAACGGCAGCGTGCGGTTCGGCGCGTAGCCGGTCGCGGCGGTCATGGCTTGTCTCCGATGAGGTCGAGGAACACGTCTTCCAGGCGCGGCCCGTGCCCGTTGGCGACGGTGGCGGCCGAGCTCAGCAGCCGCGACACGGGGCCGGCCGAGACCAGCCGCCCGCGCTGCATGACCACCACATGGCTGCAGGTCTGCTCCACCTCGGCCAGCATGTGGCTGGACACGATCACGGTACGGCCGTCGCGCGCGTACCGCTTGAGCACCTCCCGCATCTCCCGGATCTGGGGCGGGTCGAGCCCGTTCGTGGGCTCGTCCAGCACGAGCAGGTCCGGGAGGCCGAGCATGGCCTGCGCGATGGCCAGCCGCTGCCGCATGCCCTGCGAGTACGTGCGCGTGGCCCGGTCGAGCGCCTTGCCCAGGTTCGCGATCGCCAGCGCCTCCTCGAAGTGCGCGTCGGCCCTGGGGCGGCCGGTGGCGGCCCAGTACAGCTCGATGTTGTCGCGCCCCGACAGGTGCGGCAGGAAGCCCGGCCCCTCGACGAACGACCCCAGCCTGGACAGCACGGGCGCGCCCGGGGTCACCTGCTCCCCGAAGATGCGGATCTCGCCGGAGTCCGGCCGGATGAGGCCCATCATCATGCGCATCGTCGTCGTCTTGCCCGCGCCGTTGGGGCCGAGCAGGCCCAGCACCTGGCCCCGCTCCACCCGGAACGACAGGTCGTTGACGGCCAGCTCGCCGTTCCGGTACGCCTTCGTCAGGCCACTGATCTCCAGCGGCACCTCGGCCCCGCCGCAGCCGTTCGAGGACGCGCCGTCGCCGTTGGAGCGGGCGACGCCACTCTCGCCGTCAACGGTGCTCCTGCCGTTGCCCGTCTCGTTGCCGTCGCCGGCGCCGCCATCGCCCGTCCCGTTGGCGGCGGCGGCGCCAGGTGCGCCGTTCGCTGTGGCCACCGTGGAGGCATCGTCAGCGGCGCCGTCGGCGGAGGCGGCGTGCGCCGTGCCATCGGTGGTCACTATGTGCGCCGTGCCGTCGGCGGAGGCGGCGTGAGCCGTGCCATCGGCGGTCACTACGTGCGTCGTGCCGTTGGCGGAGGGCGTGAGGAGTGGAGCGTCCGTCGTGGCCTGCGGCAGGCTCTGACCGCGGCCGGCCGGCCGACGGCCGGAGCGGGACGTGGTGCGGCCCGTGGCCAGGAGGATCGCGGCGATCACCACGGCGGACAGCGGCATCGCCCACACCCACCACGCCACCCCGGTCGGAGCGGCGGCCAGCGTGCCCACCGTGGGGACGCTGACGGCGGGGGAGACGAGCGAGACCTTGAACGCGGCAGGCTGCGCGGGCGTGGCGAAGCCCATGTCGGTCGTGGTCACGACCAGCCGGAGCCGGTGCCCCACGGCGAAGCGGTGGTCCACCGCGGGCAGGCTGACCGTGGCCTCCGCGCTGCCCGCGCCCTCCGGGATCGTCACCCGGACGGGTGCCACCAGCCCCGCGGGCAACGTGGGCAACTGGGTGTCGTCCGCCACGTCGTACAGCTTCGCGAACAGCGTCGCCTCGCCCTTGCCCGTCACCTTGATCTTGACGGTGGGGCTGCCGGTGAGCTGCAGCGGGGCGGCGAGCGGGCCGGACTCGAACGCGGCGCTCTGGCCCGGCATGTCGATCGAGACACCACCGGTGTTCTGGCCGCCCAGCAGCCCGCCGATGCCCGGCACGGTCGAGATCGAGGCCGGGGCGCCGCCGGGCGGGTTGACGATGTTCTGCTCGGGGCCGTTCAGCGCGACGGTGGTGGTGCCGGTGCCCGCGAGGCCGGGGTAGGAGGCGGCCTCGGGGTGGAGCCGGATGCGCTGGCGGGTGCCGGGGTCGCGCCCGCCGTCACGCGTCACCGTGAACGCGCTCACCGGCGGCGCGGCCTGCCCGGAACCCTCGCCCTTGAGATAACGCGCGAACCAGGCCGCCGACTGGTCGAAGAGCCAGTCGGCCTCGCCGTTGCCGCCGTCGTGCCCGCCGTCGAACCAGGCCAGGCTCACCGGCGTGCCTGCCGCGGCGATGGCCTTGGCGTTGGCGTCGGCGTGGCTGAGGGGGAACAGCGAGTCGCGCTGGCCCTGGATGAGCAGGGTCGGAGCCTTGATCTGCCTGGCCACGGTGATCGGGCTGGACCTGCGCAGCAACGCGACGGCCTCCGGCGTGGCCCGGCCGTCCTCGGCGACCTGCTGGTAGATGTCGCAGATCGCGGGCAGGAACCTGCCGCACCGCGCCTGCTCCTCCGTCACCGGCCCCGCCGCCGCCTCCCTGCGCCCCAGCAGCGACGTGGCGTCCAGCGAAACGCCCTGACCGAAGAAGATCCCGGCCCACATGCGCTTGAAGACCCCGCTCGTGGCGGCGCCACCCACCCCGGCACCCGTGCCCGCCCCGGCGCCCGTACCTGCGTCCGTGCTCGTGCCGGTCTCAGTGGCGGCGTTCGTGCCTGTGCCGGCGTTCGTGCCTGTGCCGGCGTTCGTGCCTGTGCCGGCGTTCGTGCCCGTGCCTGCGGCCGTGCTCGTGGCGGCGTTGGGGAAGAGGGCGTCGGCCAGGTCGGACCAGGTGATCTGCGGGACGATCGCGTCGACTCGCTGGTCGTGGGCCGCCGCCATCAAGGCGATGGCCCCGCCGTACGAGCCGCCCGCGATGCCCACGCGCGGGTCGCCCGAGGCGTCGAGCCGCACCTCCGGCCGCTTGGCGAGCCAGTCGATGAGCTGCTTGACGTCCTTGACCTCGTAGTCGGGCGAGTTGAGCGCGATCTGCCCGGTCGAGCGGCCGAAGCCGCGAGCCGACCAGGTCAGCACGGCATAGCCCTGCTGGGCGAGGCGGACCGCCTGGTCACGCATGCTCTGCTTGCTGCCGCCGAAACCGTGGGCGAGCATCACGGCAGGCGCCTTCCCCCCATCAGGGGGTGGGAAGAACGTCGTATCGAGCTCGACCCGTTGGTCGTCGGCTGGTCCGTCGACGACGGTTATTCGCTGGTCCTGGGCCCGCACCTCCGGAGCCGACGGCCACACGAGCCACGTCGTCACCCCGATGAGGGCGAGTGCCGCAACCAGGGCGGCCACACGCTTCATGCGGCGAGCCTACTTTCCGCACCTGAGAGATCGCTGAGACGGCACTCACGCCGGGACCTGCCGAAAGGTGCTCGCCGAGGTGGACCGGTGGATCACGGAGCCTGCGGAGGATGTCCGTCACGAGGCCTGGCGATCCGGGGCGGTGGTCTCCGAGTGCGCCCGGGCCACGGTGAGGCTGTCCTCGTAGATGTGGTAGCGGGTGATCAGGCCGTCGGTGACCGTGAGACGCAGGGCGAACGCGGACGTGTAGGGCCGGCCCGTGGCCGCGACGGTCTGCGTGAACTCGCCGAGCACGACCGCGTCGTCCCCGTCGACCAGGATCCGCGTGACGGTGGTGCTGTTGAGCTCGGGCACGTGATAGGTCCGCAGCGCGCGGAACAGATCCGCCGCGTCACTGCGGCTCGAACGGGGACGGATCCACGGCACCGACGGATGCCCCTCGGCAGGCCAGTTGTAGAGCCAGTCGCACTCCTCGGCGAACAACTCGGCGGCCCGTTCGGCGTCACCCTCACCGAGCCGCCGAAGCAACTCCTGCACAGTGTCCGAAGTCGTCATGATCCATCCTCCATGTCCGTTATGGCGGTGCGTGCACTCGTCAGTCTCCTCTGATGGGTGTGGCTTGGCGATTACCTGTGAGATAAGGGGGACGGCTATCCGGACGCGGTCAGCCCAGGATCGCGTAGACGGTGGTGGCGTGGGCGGCCGTCTCCGCGCTGCCCTCGGCCGTGAGGGTGACCTCTGAGAAGGCCAGCGTGCGCCCCAGCTTCGTGATGCGCACGTCGAGCAGGACATCCTTGCCCACCACCGGCCGCTGGAACGTCGTGGACTGCTGCACCGTGGTCATCGGCACGAACCCGCCCCGCGCCGAAGAGATGGCCAGCACCGTGGCCGTGTCGGCCGCCGCCATCATGGCCTGCCCGCACAGCCCGCCGCCCTCCCTGGCCAGCTCGTCGGACCAGGGCAGCCGCACGATCGCGTGGCGGTCGCCCACCTCCTCCACCCGCAGGCCGAGCTGCCTGATCCAGGGGGCGAAGTATTCCTGGAGAATCGCCTCAGCGTCTTCTGGAGTCACGGGCTCATCATGCACGCTGGACGGGGCGGGTGAGAGGCCCGGCCAGGAGCCTGTGGACAACTCGCCGCGGCCCGTATCCGGCTGTGGAGAACCGGTCCGAAGGACGGGGGAGGGGAGACGGTATGCCGGCGATGGACGACGGTCACCCAGCGGGCCGGTCCGCGGTCGAGATCTTCACCCCGTCCACCTACGACACGGCCGTCCCGTACGACCTGTTCGCCCGCCTCAGAGCGGAATCTCCCGTCCGCTGGATCCCCGAGCCCCCCATCGGCCCATGGCGTGAAGGCCCCGGCTTCTGGGCGGTGTTCAGGCACGCCGACGTCAAGCACGTGCTCCGCGCCCCGGAGGACTTCTCCTCCCACCTCGGCGCCACCCAGATCCGCGACCCCGACACCCCCGCCGACCTGCGCTTCGTCCAGGACCAGATGCTGAACATGGACCCGCCGGACCACTCCAGGCTGCGCAGGATCGTGGCGGCGGCGTTCACCCCGCGCGCCGTACGGGCGCTGGAGCGCACGATCGCCGAACGGGCGGCGGCGCTGTTCGAGGCGGGGGAGTGCGACTTCGTGGAGGTGGCCGCCGACCTGCCCGTGTGGACGCTGGCCCACGTCATGGGCGTCCCCGCCCAGGACAGGCGGCTGCTGTACGACTGGGCGTCACGCGTGATCGGCTACCAGGACGACGACTACGCGGGCCTGTCCACGGCGGACGCCGAGTCCCTCACTCCCATGGGCCGCCTGGCGCTCGCGGCCAAGCCCCAGCTCGGGCCCGGCGTCAACCCGCGTTCGAGGGCCGCGCTGGCCGACATGTTCGCCTACGCCCACGCCCTCGCGCGGACACCCGTGGACGGCGAGTCCGTCATGGCCGCCATGCGCAAGGCAGGCCTGACGGAGGCGGAGTTCGAGAACATGTTCTTCCTCTTCGCCGTCGCCGGCAACGAGACCCTGCGCAACGGCATCCCCGGCGGCCTGCTCACCCTGCTCCAGCACCCCGCCGAGCTGGCCCGCCTGCGCGCCGACCCCTCCCTCCTGGACTCCGCGATCGAGGAGATGCTGCGCTTCTGGCCCCCCGTCATGCACTTCAGGCGTACGGCGACGCGCGACCTCACCCTCGCCGGCCAGGCCATCCGCGCAGGTGACAAGGTCGTGGTCTACCACGCCTCCGCCAACCGCGACCCCTCCGTCTTCCCCGACCCCGACCGTTTCGACGTGGGCCGCACCCCGAACGACCACGTCACCTTCGGTTTCGGCCCGCACTTCTGCCTGGGCGCCCACCTGGCCCGCGCCCAGTTCCGCTCCGTCTTCCGGGAGCTGCCGGCCTGGGACGTCGAGCTCGCCGGCAGCCCGCGCCGGCTCACCTCCAACTTCCAGAACGGGCTCAAGCACCTGCCGGTACGCCTGCGCCGCCGCGGCCGAAATGCCTGGAACGGGGAGGCGCCTCCTGCCTAGGATCACCGGCATGGAGGACTACCTGCAGATCAACCAGGCCAACTGGAACGCGCGCGTCCCGATCCACCTCGCCAGCGACTACTACGACGTGGCCGGCTTCAAGGCGGGCGGCAGCGCGCTGCGGCCGTTCGAGCTCGCGGAGGTGGGCGACGTGGCCGGCCGCCGCCTGGCGCATCTGCAGTGTCACCTCGGCCTCGACACCCTCTCCTGGGCCAGGCTCGGTGCCGAGGTGACCGGCCTCGACTTCTCCGACGCCGCCGTCCAGCAGGCCAGAAGCATCGCCGCCGAGTGCGGCATCCCGGCCAGGTTCGTGACGGCCGACGTCCACGACGCGCCCCGGGCGCTCGGCGAGACGTACGACATCGTCTACACCGGCATCGGCGCCCTGGTGTGGCTGCCCGACCTCACCCGCTGGGCCGAGACGGTCGCCGCCCTGCTGAACCCCGGCGGCTTCCTGTACCTCGCGGAGTTCCACCCGTTCACCAACATGCTGGACGACGACACCGGCACCCACATCACCCGCGACTACTTCGACCGCACGCCCCAGGTCTGGGAGTACCCGCACACCTACACCGGCAGCGACATCCTCGAACACCAGACCTCCGTGCAGTTCGACCACGGCATGGGCGACGTCGTCACCGCGGTCGCGGCGGCCGGCCTGCGCATCGACTTCCTGCACGAGCATGATCACACGCTCTTCCGCCGCTTCGCCGACCTGGTGGAGGCGGACGGCGCCTACCGCCGGCCCGCCGGCGCCCCCAGGATTCCGCTCATGTACTCTCTGCGGGCCTCGTCGAGGTAGAGCCCCCGCGATCGGACCGTACGAGGCAGATGACCGTAAGATTCTCTGCCGTGAAGTCTCCAGCATCGTTCAAGAGGGCCGCCGCCTGGGCCCTGCCCTACTGGACTCGCGGCGAGGCGGGCCGCGAAACTCCGCAAGACCTGTTCAGGGTGCTCTATTTCGGCTGGCTGGCGGCGTTCACGCTCAAGGTGCTCGGCTCGGCCTGGGACGTCTCGTGGCACTTCAAGTGGCTGCGTGACGACCTCGCCCCGCCGCACCTGCTCAACTCCGTCGGCACGGTCATCGCCGTCGCCCTCACCGTGATCCACGGCTACACCGGTTACGGCGTCGACAAGCTCGCGCTCAGGCTCATCCAGTGGGGCACGGGGATCTTCCTCGTCGCGGTGCCGCTCGACCTGATCAACCACCGCGTCAACGGCCTCGACATCACCTCGTGGAGCCCGTCGCACATCCTGCTCTACGTTGGAACGTTCTTCATGATCGCGGGCGTGATCCGCGGCTGGTCCATGAGGGCGCGGCAGGGGCGCGAGCGCGTGGTCGTGCTCGGCGCCTTCCTCGCGTTCTTCCTGGAGAACATGCACTTCCCCGAGCAGCACCAGGAGTACGGCATCCTGTCGCTCGGCGCGTGGGACAACAACGCGACCTACGCCGAGCCGATCCTGCTGGAGTTCGCCGCCGACCAGATGGGGCGGCCGATCGATCGCACGATGATGGCCGGGTTCACGCTGCCCGTGCCCGACTACCTGTACCCGGTCTACGCCGTGGTGGGGGTGCTGTCGGTGCTGGTCGTGGCCAGGCTGATGGTCGGCAGGTTCGGCGCGGCCACGCTCGTCGCGGGCAGTTACGTGCTGTTCAGGACGCTGATCTGGCCGCTGCTGACCTTCACCGGGTTCCCGCCGTCGGCGGTGCCGTTCTTCATGGTCGCCGCCGGGCTGCTGGTGGACCTGGCGTTCCTGGTGCGGATGCCGGTCGTGCGCGCGGTGCTCGGGGCGGCCGGGGTGACGGCGGTCACGTACGGCGCGCTGGTGGTGCAGAGCGCGGTCATGGGCCCGGTGTACGGCGCGGTCAAGGGCCAGGAGGGCCTGCTGGGAGCGCCCCCGCTGGCCACGCCGTCGGCGGTGTGGGCCGGGCTGGGCCTGCTCGCCACCTGGCTGGCCATCGAGTGGGTCGCGGGCAGGCGCAGGCCCCAGCCGATCGGGGCCACGCCGCGCCCGGTGGTCGCGCCCGCGACGCCGTAGCGGGCCCGCGGGGGCGGCAGCCGTTCCGCCGCCCCGCCCGCAGCCGCCCCGCCCGTGAGCGGTTCAGCCGTCCGTACGCAGGAGTCTCAGGCGATGGAGGCGCGGGTGATGGCCACCGCCACCCCGTACGCCAGCCCCATCACCCCGACCTCGGCCGCCGCCCACCCCACCAGGGCGGTGGCCCCGCCGCGGCGGATGACCGGCAGCAGCCGGAAGCGGATGTGCGCCGCCAGCGGCACCAGCAGCGCCACCAGCGCCGTCTTGACCACGACCAGCACCCCGTAGTGGCTGGTCACGATGGCGTCCGGCAGTGTCACGCCGGGCGTGAGCGCCATCGTGCCCAGCCCGGTGACGAGCCCGGACAGCGCCACCAGCAGCAGGCACACGGTGGCCATCCTGGAGAACTTGGGCAGCACCACGGCCAGCAGGCCGCGGTGCGGCGCCACGAACACGGCCGTGGCCACCAGCCCGCCCGTCCAGGCGGCCGCCCCCATGACGTGGATCTCCATCGAGATCATGATGGGGTCGTGCCAGACGGAGTTCACCGCGTGCCCGGTGACGGGGATGGGCAGCAGCCCGAACAGCGCCACGATGATCCGCAGCTCCGCCGGGACCTTCTCGCCGAACCGCACCGCCATCAGCCCGATCCCGGCCGCCGCCAGCGCGCATGCCGCGCTGAACAGCAGCCCTTGACCCGTGCCGACACTTCCGACATATCCAGCGATCAACCCGAACGTCGGCACGGCGCCGGGGTTCAGCTCGGCGGTCTGGAAGACGATCGTGAGCAGCGCGCAGATCGCCCAGGCCCAGGCGGCCATCACGGCCAGCGGCCGCACCCTGAGCATCACCGGCTCCGTACGCTCCGGCATGCTGAAGCCGAGCAGCTTGGGCAGCAGGCTGAGCCCGACCACGGCCACGGCGGCCACGTCGAGCAGCACCCGCACGACCGGCAGCCCGACCGACACGACGGGGCCGGGCATGGGGATGCCGGGCACGGACTCCTGAGCGGTGAACGAGCTGGCCGCCACGGCCGCGACGACCGCGCACACGCCGAACGCGCCGGCCACCAGCCGCCCGCCGACGCGCTGCTGCGGGGGCAGCACAGGGGCGACGGCGGTCACGCGCCGCTCCCCTCACCACGACTCGCCGCGCCCGCGGCCTCGGTCCTCGGCACGCCCGCGGCTTCGGCACTCGCCGCGCCCGCAGCATCGGCACTCGCCGCGCCCGGCGCCGGAGCCGGAGCGGCGCGCCCGGCCGGGGTGGCGCGGCGCAGGGCGACCGCCGTCCCGGCCGCGAGCACCAGCAGCGCCCCCACGATCCACACCACGGCCATCCCGGCCCCGCCGTTGGCCGCCGCCTCGGCTGCGTCGGCGCTGGAGCCGCCCGCCGCGACCCCGGCCGCCGCCGCCCCTGCCGCGCCCGGGGTGGCGGCAGCGGCCAGCTTGAAGCTGATCTTCCCGGTGACCGGATGCCCGTCGGCCGACAGGATCCGGTAACCCACCACGTACGACCCTCCGGCCGGCAGCGGCTTGACCTTCACCGAAACGCGCTCGGCCGCGACCACGGCACTCCCGTCGGCCCACGCCGACCCGTCCGCGCCCGTCACGCCCACCTGCGCGTACCCCTGACGCACCGCCTGGTCGAACACCAGCGTCACCTGCGAGGGCGAGGCCGTCAGCGTGGCCCCGTCCTCCGGGTCGCTGCCGATCAGCACGTTGTGCGCCTGGGCCGGGGAGTACGTCACTCCCACGGCGGCGAACGCGAGCAGCAGGACCGTGAGTAGCCGCCTCACAGATCAGAACCTTCCATAAAACACGTTGCGGACCCGTATATGGTCCCATCCATGGAAGACCTGTTCGGCGGCGCGGCACCTTATTACGCGAAGTACCGCACGAGACCGGGCGTTCCGGCGATCGAGCACCTGGCCATGACGTTCGGCGACGACAGCGTCGTCCTGGATCTGGGCTGCGGCCCCGGCACCATCGCCATCCCGCTGAGCGGGCGGGTCCGTGAGGTCCTCGCGGTCGATCCCGACGAGGAGATGCTCGCCGAGGGCAGGCGCCTGGCCCCGCGGGAGCGGAACATCCGCTGGATCGAGGCCGACTCGACGAGGTTGCGCGAGCTGCCCGCGTTCGACCACGTCGTCATGGGCAGGTCGTTCCACTGGATGGACCGCCGTGCGGTGCTGGCGGAGCTGGACGCGCTGCTGCCCGGGCACGGCGTCGTGGCCCTCGTCGGGCCGACCCGCGAGCCGCGCGAAGAGCCCTGGGAGCCGGTCACCCGCCGGGTACGCGACGAGTTCGGCGTCAACACCTTCAGCGCGTCCAGCTCCTTCCAGGCCACCGGCGAGCACCACGACGACGTGCTGGCCACCTCGCCGTTCAGCGTCCTCGACCGCGCCCACTACGTGGAGCGCCAGGTGTACGACCTCGACGCCGTGATCGGCCTGCAGCTGTCGTACTCCTACTCGGCCCCCGCCCGCCTCGGCGCTCGGCTGGCGGCCTTCAAGGAGGAGGCCAGGCGGCAGTTGCTGGCGGCGAACCCGTCGGGCCGCTGGGAGCTGGAGACGGTCACCGAGGTGCTGACGGCGCGGCGGCCTCCCAGATCCCCATGACCTGCCAGATGCGCCGGGTGAGCGGGTTGATCAGCCCGATCTCGGCGCACAGCTCGCGCGTCTTGCCCACCGAGTCGCGGATCTCCTGCCGGGCGGCGGGGTTGCGCAGGTAGACCTCGGCCACCACGCTCGCGGGGATCCTGAAGCGCCGGATCATCGGCCCGGGCGGCGCCAGCATGATCCGGGCCATGATGCCGAGGACGATCGGTGAGGCGATCCCCAGCAGGAGCCTGCGGTAGGCGGGCATCCGCGGCACCCGGTTGCGCAGGTAGTGCCGGGCGAAGGAGATGTGCCTGGCCTCCTCCGCGATGTGGATGCGCATGATCGTCTCTTCCAGCGGGTGGTGCACCCGGCCGTCCTTGAGCAGCCTGCGCTGCACGTGGTCGATCGGGTCCTCGCCGCCCAGCACGAAGATGAAGAACAGCTCGGTCGAGATGAGCGGGATCCAGGGCGCCACCTGGGCGACCGCCGAGAGCGGCCCGGGCATGCCGCGGATGGGCAGCCCGGTACGGTTCACGAACTCCTGGAACATCATCCCGTGATGCGCCTCTTCGGTGGTCTCGTGGTAGACGTACCGGAATTCCGGGGACCCGTTCGGCAGCCGGTAGGCGTAGTTGAGCAGCCCGCGCTTGAGCAGGTTCTCGAACTGCAGCCCGATCTTCATGGCGGTGGCCACCCGCCACAGGCCGATCCGCGCGCGTACCTCGGGGGAGCGGCTGAGGTACCAGGGGTGCCCGCCGAGGCGGTCCACCCCGGGCAGCTCCCAGCGCGGATCGGTCTGGTCCACGTGGAACTCCGGGTCGTCCCATGGGATGTCGCGGTACGGCTCCCAGTGCTTGTCCACCGACGCCTTCGAGAGGCGGTCGATGACCGCGCGGTACGCGCTGCGGCTCGCGACCCGTTCGTCGCGTTCCCTGGCGGCGGTAGAGCTCGGTGCGGATGTCATCGCATGCACTCCTCTCCTCGCCCAGTAATTGTACGGAGAATCCAATAAGACTGGGAAGGGTGAGGAGCGCGGCATTCACAGCTTCTCCGCGGGCACCCCCAGCTCATTCGCCGCCGCCGAGCGGATCAGCACGTTGACCCGGCGCCGTGACAACACCTTGGGATGCGCGTGCGTCTGGACCGCCAGCCCGTCGATGAGCGCGAACAGCCGCCACGTCGTCGCGTCGGGATCGGGGCACTCGAACTCGCCGCAGGCCACGCCGGCCTCGATGATGCCGCGCATCAGCGTGCGGCCCCTGGCGTCGATCCGCCGCGAGGTCTCCTCCAGCTCCGCGCTGCGCATCGCCTCGGACCAGGCGTCGATCCACAGCCGCCAGCCCTCGGTGGGGATCGCGGGGGAGCAGAGCCGCAGCAGGGAGCGCAGGCGGTCGATCGGCGTGCCCGCCGACTGCTCGACGTCGGTCAGCGCGTTGAGATGCTGACGGGCGGCGTAACTGAACGCCATCGCGAACAGCCGCTCCTTGGTCTCGAAGTGGTAGAAGAGCAGGGCCTGGCTGACTCCCGCGGCCCTGGCGATGTCCAGGGTCCTGGTGTGCCCGAATCCCTGCTCCGCGATCACCTCGCAGGCCGTTTTCAGCAAATCCTCGCGCCGTAATCGGCTGAAACCTGTTGTCACAGCGAGTAACTCTAACTTCTGATCACTAGTATTTATAGGACAAACCGGGCGTGATCTGTTCTGGTATGAAGAACCCGGGTACGGTACGGATTCCCCGTTCACCGACAGTCACGTTGATCATGGTAACCGCGTTTACTCGAACGTGCTTCTATCGGGGTCCCCCAAATCCGCCTCAGTGATCCCTTACCGGCCTCTCCGTGATGAAACGGGCGCGGCGCGTCCAGAGCAATGCTCTGTACGTCCTCGGATGCGCTGACTAGAGTAAGTGAGCACTGATGCCGAGGAGTCGATGTGAACCTTGCTGAGTATCGGCGTGCGGCCGGCGACTGGCTGCGGGAGAACGCTCCGACCGACGACTACCCGGAGGCCGACGGGATCACCCGGGCCAAGGAGTTCATGGCCAAGCTCTACGACGCCGGCTATTCCGGCATCACCTGGCCGAAACAGTGGGGCGGCCAGGGACTGACCCAGGCGGAGGAGCGGGTGTTCGCCGAGGAGGCCCGCGACTACACCCTGCCCACCTACATCTTCTCGATCGGCCTGGGCATGACCGGGCCCACGATCGTCGACCGGGGCACCGACGCCCAGCGCGAGCGGTTCGTCCGGCCGCTGCTGCGCGGCGAGGAGATCTGGTGCCAGCTCTTCTCCGAGCCCGGCGCCGGCAGCGACGTGGCCAGCCTGCAGACCAGGGCCGTACGCGACGGTGACCACTGGATCGTCAACGGCCAGAAGGTGTGGACCTCCGTCGCCCACCACGCCGACTGGGGGCTGCTGCTCGCCCGTACGGACGTGGACGTGCCCAAGCACAAGGGCCTGACCATGTTCGTGATCGACATGCACCACCCGGGCGTGACCGTCAGGCCGTTGAAGGACATGTCCGGCAGGGCCAACTTCAACGAGATCTTCTTCGACAACGTCCCCATCCCCGACGAGCACCGCGTCGGCGAGGTCAACGACGGCTGGAGCGTGGCCGTCACGACGCTGCTGCACGAGCGGCTGTCGATCTCGGCGGGCGTCGGCATGGGCGGGCAGAAGGACCACCCGGCCTCGCTGGAGGCGCTGCGCCGGACCCTCGACACCAGCGACCCGCTGGTCCACGACGAGCTCGTCGAGCTGCACATCCGCAGCCGCGCGCTGGCGCTGTTCAACCAGCGGCTGGCCCAGGAGACCAGGGCCGGCATCTTCCCCGGCGCGCGGGGCAGCGCGGCCAAGCTGCTGCTGGCCGAGCTGACCCTCTACCAGGCCGACCTGGCCACGCGGCTGGTCGGCCCCGAGGCCGCGCTGGCCGACCACCCGCTCGCCCGCGCGATCTCGATGGCTCCGGGCATGGCGCTGGGCGGCGGCACCAACGAGATCATGCGCAACATCGTCGGCGACCGTGTGCTGGGCCTCCCGCCGGAGCCGCGGGTGGACAAGAATGTGCCGTTCAAGGACCTGAAGGTGGGGACGCAGGCGTGAAGCTCGTACTCAGCCAGGAACAGCAGGAGCTGCGCGCGGCCGTACGCGACTTCCTGCGCACCGCCTCGCCGCTGCCCAAGGTCCGCGAGGGCTACGACCCGCAGGTGTACGCGCGCCTCAACGGCGAGCTGGGCCTGTCCGGGCTGATCGTCCCCGAGGAGTACGGCGGCGCCGGCGCCGGCATGTCCGAGCTGGCCGTCGCGCTGGAGGAGACGGGCGCCGCGCTGCTGCCGGGACCGTTCCTGGCCACCGCGTTCGCGGCGCTCGCGCTGAGCCAGGTGCCCGACAAGGAGCTGCAGACCGGCATCGCCGAAGGCCGGATCGCGGCCACGTTCGACCACACCGAGCTCTCCTGCGACGGCGGCACGGCGAGCGGCGCGCCGGCGCAGGTGCTCTCGGGCGGCGAAGCCGACGTGCTCGTCGCGCCGGCCCGCGACGGCGACGCCCTGGTCATGGTGGCCGTCGAGCTGGCGGGTCCCGGCGTGACCAGAACCGCGCTGGAGACGCTCGACCTCACCCGCGGCCAGGCGAGGATCGTGCTCGACGGCGCGCCCGCGCGCGTGCTCGGCCCGGCGCCGCAGACCGGCGTCTTCGACAGGCTGTGCGTGGCCCTGGCCGCCGAGCAGCTCGGCGTGATGCGGGCGGCGCTCGACGCCATCGTCGCCTACGCCAAGATCCGCGTGGCCTTCGGCCGCTACATCGGCTCCTACCAGGGGGTCAAGCACAAGCTCGCCGACATGCACTGCAAGCTCGAACAGGCCGAGTCCATCGTCAGGTACGCCGCCTGGGCCGCCGACGAGTCGCCTGCCGAGCTGCCCGAGGCCGCCGCGCTCGCCCAGGCCTACGTCGGCCGCGCCTGCTTCGAGGTGGCCCGCGACCACCTGCTCCTGCACGGCGGCATCGGCTACACCTGGGAGCACGACGCCCACCTGTTCTACAAGCGGGCCAAGGCGGACGAGGTGCTGCTGGGCCCGCCACGGATCCACCGCGCCCGTCTCGGACAACTGCTGGAGCTGTAATGGACGTCAGCGAGCTACCGGGCTTCTACGCCATCGCCGCCGCCGACCCCGGCCGCCTCGCGGTGATCGACACCGACGACACCCGCGTCACCTACGGTGACCTGCTCGCCCGGGTCAACCAGGTCTCGCACGGCCTGCGCGCCCGCGGGCTCGCCACTGGCGACGTGGTGGCGGGCGTGCTGCCCAACGGCGTGGACGCGCTGGTCATGGTCATGGCGACCGGGCAGATCGGCCTCTACTACGTGCCCATCAACTGGCACCTGACCGACGCCGAGATCGCGTACATCCTGGGCGACTGCGACGCCAAGGTCGTCGTCACCGGCCCCGGCCAGGCCGTGCCCGGCGCGGAGACCGGGACGGCCGGGCTGGCCGAAGGGCAGCCCGCGGACGCGCCCGCCGGCCGGACCGCCGGCGCCGTCATGTGGTACACCTCCGGCACCACCGGCTTCCCCAAGGGCGTGCAGCGCGGCCTGCCGGGCGCCGAGCCCGAGGCGATCGTGCCCCTGTACACCTGGTTCTTCGGCGAGGTGGTGGACCTGAGGCCGGGCGCCGAGGTCCACCTGGTGACCTCGCCGATGTACCACTCCGCGCCCTGCGCGCACGCCCAGTTCGCGCTGCACCTCGGGCACACCGTGGTGATCACGCCCCGGTTCGACCCGGTGCACATCCTGGAGCTCATCGAGCGGCACCGGGTGTCCAACGCGATGATGGTGCCGACCATGTTCCACCGGATGTTGCAGCTGCCCGCGGACGTGCGGGCCAAGTACGACGTGTCGAGCCTGCGCCAGGTCATCCACACCGCCGCCGCCTGCCCGGTCTCCGTCAAGCAGCAGATCATGGACTGGTGGGGGCCGGTGCTGTACGAGTACTACGGCTCCACCGAGTCCACGATCGCCTTCTCCGTCAAGCCGCACGACTGGCTGGCCAGGCCCGGCACCGTGGGCCGCCCCGCCCCCACGTTCGAGGCCAAGATCTTCGACGACAGCGGCGCGGAGCTGCCGCCGGGCGAGCCCGGCATGATCTACGTCAAGTCCAGCATGGGCTCGTTCGAGTACCGCAAGGACCCGGCCAAGACGGCCGCCAGCAAGCGAGGGGAG
This sequence comes from Nonomuraea sp. NPDC050202, assembly GCF_040656115.1. Classification (NCBI taxonomy): domain Bacteria; kingdom Bacillati; phylum Actinomycetota; class Actinomycetes; order Streptosporangiales; family Streptosporangiaceae; genus Nonomuraea; species Nonomuraea sp. NPDC050202. The sequence continues at coordinate 433,731 of NZ_JBFALF010000002.1, forward strand.
TGGTACGCGCCCGGCGACATCGGCTACCTCGATGAGGACGGCTACCTGTTCCTGTGCGACCGGCGCACCGACCTCATCGTCTCCGGCGGGGTGAACATCTACCCCGCCGAGATCGAGGCCGCCCTGCTGGAGCACCCCGCGGTGGCCGACGTGGCCGTCATCGGGGTGCCCGACGAGGAGTGGGGCCACAACGTGGTCGCCCTCGTGCAGCCGGCCGAGGGGATCGAGCCGGGCCCCGAGCTGACGGCCGAGCTGATGGAGCACTGCGGGCCGCGCATCGCCAGGTTCAAGCACCCGAAGGTGATCGAGTATCGCGAGGTGCTCCCGCGTACCCCCACCGGCAAGCTGTCGCGCTCGAAGGTACGCGCCGACTACCTCGCCGGGAACACCAGCTCCTCGCTGTAACGCCCGCCTTCGCCCAGGTAGAAGCGGGTGGACAGGGTACGGTCGGCGGTGTCGAAGACCGTGCTCCAGAGCGTGCGGAACGGCACGGCGGCCTCCTCGGGCTGCGCGACGGCGCGCAGGCTCTCGCGCAGGTCGCCGGCCGACATGGTGACGCCCTTGCTGCGCTCGTACAGCGTGCGCAGCCGGCTGTAGGAGGCGAAGCTCGACCCGGTGTCCTCCGGCAGGTTCATCGGGTCGGGGTGGCGGTGCAGCAGGTGGTTGGTGACGCAGAGCGGGCCGTCGCCGAACTCCACGATGTGCTCGCTGCCGTCCTTGCCGTGCTCCCACACGAACGCCTGCCCGTGCGCGTCGGCGATCAGGTAGTGCAGGGGCATGCCGTGGTCGTACTGCTTGGCGCCCAGCAGCGCCTGCTTGGCCTGGTCCACGTTCTCGCAGGTGTCGAGCAGGAAGCGGGGCAGCTGCACGCTGTTGACCCCGACCTGCGGTGCGAAGGCCTCCGGCGGCTCGGCGGTCTCGAAGTCGGCCACCAGCAGCATGATCGCCAGGCCCGCCGAGTTGATGCCGTCCATGCAGCCGTCGAGCGCCGACATCGTGATCACCGTGGAGGAGAGTCCCTCGTCCGGGATCGTGGTGATCACGTAGGGGCGGGAGGCCATGGGAAGCTCGCCCGGCCGGGGCTCGCCACCCATGAGCTCGCTGGTGGTCGTGGGGAAGAAGTCGTAGTTGCGGCCCACCCTGCCGTGGCCGTCCGTCGCGGCCGACGGCGGGATCCACAGGGCCGAGCAGCCGTAGCCCTCCGGCACGTACCCCTGGTCGTCCAGGACCAGCTCGTCCTGCTCCGGGTCGAGGCCGAGCACCGCCGCCGCGCCGTCCATGCGGGCGTGGTGCTGCGGCCAGTGGTGCTCGAACCACGTCCTGCGCGCCCGGCCCACGACCGGGTCGATCGGCGCGGGGGACCAGCCGAGCCGGCGGGCCTCCTCGGTGAGCGCCTTGCCGATCTCGTACTGGCTGCCGGTGAGCGTCAGGTGCGTGACGAGCTGGAAGTCGTCCTTGCTGCCCGCTACCTGGGTCATGTTCTGCATGTACGGCAGCCTCGCCGAGCCCGCTGACCGCTGCCTTACCGGCCGCTGACCGCCCGCCGGTAACGCTCTGACAGCCGCAGCACGTGCTCGGCCAGCTCCGGCGGATCGAGCACCTCGAAGTCCACCCCGATGAACCCGATCCACACCGCTATCCCGTTGACGTCGTCGCCGCCCAGCTTGAGCAGGCAGGTGCCCTCGTCCACCGGCTCGACCTCCAGGCCCAGGGGCAGCTCCCGCATGCGCTCGGCGGGGGCGTGCAGCAGCACCGTCGCGCGGTAGCGCCACATCGCGGTGTTGAGCCCCTTCTCCACGTACGCCGCCACGTCGCCGTCGCCCGGCAGCTCGCGCGGGGTGAAGCGGGGGCCCGACGGGGTGCGCAGGCGCACCCTGTCGACCCTGAACGTGCGCCAGGCGTCGCGGTCGACGTCGTAGCCCACGAGGTACCACCGGCCACGCCGGTGCACCAGGCGGTGCGGCTCGACGTTCCGCACGCTCGCCTCGCCCTCGTGGCCGGTGTAGTCGAAGCGCAGGCCCTCGTGGTCGCGGGCCGCGTTCGCGATCGTGGTCAGCACCTCCGGCGGCACGGACGGCGTGTTGCCCGGGATCTGCACCGTGTAGGCGTTGAGCGCGCTCACCCGCCGCCGCAGCCGGGACGGGAGCACCTGCTCCAGCTTGGCCAGGGCGCGGACCGAGGTCTCCTCGATGCCTTCCACGCCGCCCCCGGCCGCCCGGCCCAGCCCGACCGCCACCGCCACGGCCTCCTCGTCGTCCAGCAGCAGCGGCGGCAGCGCCGCCCCCGCCCCCAGCCGGTAGCCGCCCGCCACGCCCGGCGTCGCGTGCACCGGATAGCCGAGCGAGCGCAGGCGCTCCACGTCGTTGCGGATCGTCCTGGTCGAGACGCCGAGCCTGGCTGACAGCTCGGGTCCCGACCAGTCGCGGTGCGCCTGGAGCAGGGAGAGGAGCTTGAGCAGGCGGGCCGAGGTTTCCAGCATGGGCACCAGTGTGCCCGCTAACGCGGCAAGGACGCTTCCGTGTTGATGACCAGCTTGCCGAGGAAGTGGCCCTCCTCGCTGCGGCGGTGGGCTTCCGCCGCCCGCTCCAGGGGGAACACCTCGGCCACCGGCAGCCGTACGTGCGGCGACTCGCGCAGCGCCCGCGCCGCTGCCGCGGCCCCGTCGCCGGTCGAGAAGCGCACCCCGAGCCGTTCCGCACCCGCCCGGTCGGCGATCGTGATCACCCTGTCCGGATCGCCGGTGAGCTCGACCGACAGGTCCAGCTCGCCCCTGCCCGAGGCGTCCAGCACCCGATCGACGGACGGCGGCAGGCGCCGCTCCAGCCCTTCGCCGTAGCTCACGGGCCGGACGCCGAGCCCGCGCAGGAACGCGTGGTGCCGCTCGCTCGCCGTGCCGATGACCGTGGCGCCCCGGGCGAGGGCGAGCTGCGCGGCGGCCAGGCCGACGCCGCCCGCGACCGCGTGGATCAGCAGCGTCTCGCCCTCCTGCAGCGCGAGGTCGCGCAGCGCGCGGCGGGCCGTCTCGACGGCCACGGGCAGCGCGGCGGCCTCCTCGTAGGTGAGATCGTCCGGCTTGTACGCCAGCGCGTCCGCCTCGGCGATCGCGTGCGTGGCCACGGCGCCCGGCGCCACCTGCCCGTACACCGGGTCGCCGAGCCGCAGCCCGGTCACCCCGGGGCCGAGCGCGTCGACCGTGCCCGCCAGCTCCATGCCGACGCCCTGCGGCCCGTCGGGCGAGCCGCCGCGCATGCCTCGGCGCAGCTTCCAGTCGATGGGGTTCACGCCCGCCGCCCTGACCGCCACCCGTACCTGGCCGGGGCCCGGCTCGGGCAGCGGGATCTCCGCGAGCTCCAGCACCTCGGGGCCGCCGTGCCTGCTGTACTGGACGGCCTGCGCGCCGGCCACCAGCAGGGCCTTGCCGACCAGCTCGCGGGCCTCCAGCGCGGCGTGCGCCTCGGCCGCCCGCTCCAGCGGCACGACCAGGCCCACGTCGGTCGCCAGCAGGCCCGCCGCCGCCTCCTTCAGCGCCTGCTCGGCCAGCCGCGTGAACTCGTCGGGCGCGAACTGGACCTGCTCCATGCCGATCACCCGGACGCCGCGCCGCTCGGCCTCCGCCGGATCGACGGGCGCCGTCGATCCGCTGGGCACCCCGTACGCGAAGAACCTCCCGCCCGGCGCGGCCAGCTCGAACGCCGCCGCGCCGACCTCGCCTCCGACCCCGTCGAACACCACGTCGAACGGCCCCGCGAGCTGGAGGTAGTCCACGGCCTGCGCCGCCCCCGCCGCCAGGGCCGCCGTGCGTTTGGCCGGGCCGTGCGCCGCCGCCGTCACCCGGGCGCCCGCCGCGCTCGCGAGCCGGACCAGCGACAGCCCCAGCGCACCACCGGCCCCCGTGACCAGCACCCGCGCACCGGGCCGCAGCTCCGCCGCCGCCACCAGGCTCAGCGCCGCGGGCCCGACCTGGACGAGCGCCGCGGCCTGCCACAGCGGCACCTCGTCGGGCACCGCGACGACCGTCTCCACTCCCGCCACGGCGCGCTCGGCGTACGCTCCGCCGCCGGGGAGCAGCGCGGCCACCCGCCGCCCCGCCCACCCGGGCTCGACGCCGTCGCCGACCGAGACCACCCGCCCGGCCACGCCGGTGCCCGGCACGAACGGCGGCCGGGCGGGGAACCAGTCACGCCCCCACCCGGCACGCAGCTGCGCGTCGATGGACATCACGTCCACCACCGACACGCCGATCACGACCTGCCCCGGCCCCGCCTCCGGGTCGGGCGCCCGCCCGGCCACGAGCACCTCGGGACCGCCGAACCTCGTCACCTCGACAATCTTCATGCCGCCGAGTGTGGTACCTCAAGTTCGGTTGAGGTCAACCTCCCATGAGCCGCTGAGCCTGCTGGGTGACCACGATCACGGTCAGCGTGCCGAAGAACGCCACCGACCAGATCAGCGCCCCCAGCCGGTACGACCGCACCTTGATGGCCTCGGGCAGCGCCCGCCGGTTGAGGATGATCAGGAGGAACGAGTACACGAACATCATCACGGCCGCGAAGCACGCCGAGAACACCAGCAGGATCAGCGGCTGGTCCAGGCCCGCCAGCAGGATGACGGTGCCGATCAGCGCCATCGCCCACACCGTGTAGAAGTAGACCCGGTTCACCGTGACGGACTTGTCACGCAGGTAGACCGTCTTGATGGTGTCGGAGGCCAGCCGCGAGGTGTAGTCGACGATGCCCATGGCCGAGGCGAACAGGGCCAGCGCCCCGATCACCCAGAACAGCAGGCCGAACCACGTGCCGACCGTGCTCTGCAGCACCTGGCCCTCGACCTGAAGGAAACCGATGCTGTTCTCCAGCCCCGGCCGGCCGAACACCGTGGAGTGGGCCAGCATCGACATGAGCGCGATCGTCACGAACGACACCATGGCGAACGTCCACGCCTGCTCGATGTTGGCGAAGCGCCACCACTGCTTCCACCGCGCCAGGTTCTCCTTCGTCGGCGCGAACTGGTAACCGGTCGAGGAGACCGCCTCCTCGTGACCCGTGACGGGGCTGACCAGGCGCGGGACGTACACTCCCATGCCGAAGCCCTTGTCGCGGATCCAGTTGCTCTGGCACAGGTTCTGGCCGCCGCCCGCTCCGGCGTACGCGATGGCGCCCATCAGCACCGCGAACTCCAGCGGCGGCACCGGGAACCTGGCCCCGACCGTCAGGCCCTGGCCCAGCGCCAGCCAGCTGTCCGCGTTGATCGCGAACAGGATCGCCACCACGATCAGCGTCGCCACCAGCGCGATCTTCACGAAGATGACCCGTTCGAGCAGGATGTAGATCACGGGCGCCATGGTCAGGCTGATCGCGATCAGCAGCAGCATGCCGATCGCGATCCACCGCACGGAGCCCTCGCCCGAGCCGGTCAGGTACGTGACCATGGTCGCGGACGTGGTCACCCAGCCCGGCCAGAGGTTCGAGCAGAGCGTCATGATCACGAAGACCAGGCCCCAGTGTTTCCACATGCGGCTGAAACCGGTCAGCGCGGTCTCGCCGGTGGCCAGGGTGTAACGCTCGATCTCCATGTTCAGGAACCACTGGGTGATGATGCCGATCGCGGCTCCCCAGATGAAGACGAGGCCGACTTGCGAGGCGATGTACGGCCAGAGGATGAACTCGCCCGACGCCAGCCCGACACCGGCGCCGACCAGGCCGGGGCCGATGACACGCCACGTCGATCTGGGCGGCTCCGGAAGGTCGCGCACGGCGACGGCGGGTAGGACTCGCGCTGGAACGGTGGGGGTGAATTCCGCCATGCGGATCTCCTTGCTCAGCTTGCTTGTCCGCCACATTACAGAGACCCGAAACATCCGTGGAATACCTAGTTAATTACCACCACGTATTCGCCCCGTTCCGTGAATCCCGCCACCCGCGCCCCAGCCGCCATGGCGCCGCCGAGCGCCTCCCGCACCGCCATCCGCCACGCCATCGCCTTCCCGGCGTCCTGCCGCCGCAGCCGCTCGACATCGCGCGGCGTCCCCACGAGCAACACCCGGTGCCCGCCCGGGTCCCCGATCAGGGGGCGGCCGTCGTCCGCCTCCCGCACCAGCGGGTACGCCTCGTCGAGGCCCGCCTTCTGCTCCTGCTCGCCGGTGATGCGCCACACCGCGAGCAGCCGGTCCGAGGCGTCCCCCTCGTTGATCGCGTCCGCCATCGCCCCGTAGAACTCCGTCAGGTACGCCTCCGGCCGCGCGCCCAGCTTGACCAGGTTGAAGTGGGCGTTGCGCCGGACGAGCGGGTCGAACGTCCACGTGATCCGCCCCAGCCCCCGCTCGCGGCACCAGGCGCGCTGGTGCAGCTTCAGCGCGTACCCGACGCCCTTGCCGATGACGGCCCCCGTGACGTGCGAGTGCAGCGCCTCGCCCGACGCCAGGAACCCCACGGACGCCCCCACCAGGTCGTCACCCGCGAACGCCCCGGCGACGTAGTTGCCCGTGTGCGCGAACCCGGCCATCAGCTCCACGGTCACCGGCACGTTCGCCGGCTCCGGATGCCAGATCTCGTCGAAGAGCCGGTAGACCTGCTCGAACTCGCCGATCTCCCGCAACTCCCTGATCACCACGCCGGCCCTGGCCGCCGCCTCCTCATGCTCCATCCCTCCATTTACGCACGCGGGCACCGGTGCGCTGCCTATGAGCTGTCGGGATAGCTGTACGTATCCGATCCATCACGGACTGATGTCCGCGTTGCTGCTGGTCCCCGCGACCTCACTCACTGTAGTCATGGTGGGTGCGCCGTCCCATGCCGGGACGCCCGTTGACCAGGGAGGACATCATGTCGCTCGTGCTGACCGCCGCCCGCAGGCTGGCCGCGCTCGGACTGTGCGCCACCGCGGCACTCGCCGGCCCGTTCACGACGCTCCCCGCCGACGCCGCCGCCGGGGCGAACCTCTACATCACCGTCACCCCGCGCGATGGCGGCGCGTACTCGATGCGCCTCACCTGCGGCCCGGACGGGGGTCTGCACCCGTACCCGGGGGCGGCCTGCGACGCGCTCCGCTCGGTGGACGGGTACCTGCACGACCTGGAGGTCGATCCGGGGCCGTGTCCGCTGATCTGGGATCCGGTGGAGGTCGAGGCACAGGGGCACTGGTACGGCCGGCCTGAGTCGTACTACGAGGAGTTCCCGAACCGGTGCGCGCTGGAACGGAAGCTCGGCCCGGTCGCCGGCTAGCTAGCCGGTCGAGACGTGAGGGCAACGCCTGCCTCGCGGGCAGGCGTTGCCCTGCTGCTCACCTCGTGCCTTTTCGCGCGGTCGTCGCGCGGTCGTCGGCTGCTCACCTCGTGCCCTTGGCGCGGTCGTCCGCTCCTCGGCCCGTACTCTTCGCGCGGTCGTCGGCTCAGCCCCTGCTTCCGCTCAGCCCCTGCTTCCGCGCAGCCCCTGCTTCCGCGCAGCCCCTGCTTCCGCGCAGCCCCTGCTTCCGCGCAGCCCCTGCTTCCGCTCAGCCCATGCTCTTCGCGCCGTCCAGCGACTCGCGGATGATGTCGGCGTGCCCGGCGTGCTGGGACGTCTCGGCGATGATCTGCAGCAGCACCCGACGGGCCGACCGGCGCTCGCCGGGCTGGAACCACGGCGCGGCCGGCAGCGGATGGTCGACGTCCAAGTCGGGCAGGGTGGCGACCACCTCATCGGTCCTCCGGGCCACCTCGTCGTACTCGGCCAGCACCCCGGCCAGCGTCTCGCCGGGCAGCATCCGGAACCCGTCCGTGAACTCGGCCAGGTCGGCCTCGGTCATCGCGGTGAAGTCCTTCATGGCCGACGTGCCTTGCAGGATGAAGTCCACCCAGCTCCGCTCCATCTGCGCCACGTGCTTGATCAGGCCGCCCAGGCACAGCTCGCTGGCGGTCGTCCGCATCCCGGCCTGCTCGTCGGTGAGGTCGCGGGTGGTGAAGCGCAGGAAGTGACGGCTCTGCGCCAGCGCCGCCAGCAGGTCGGCGCGCTCTCCGGTCACGTCGCTGGTGCTGTGGGGGTTCGGCGTGTTGACGGTCATGATCACTGCCTTCCGTGGGGATGTTCTGCCGCTCGAGAACGGTGAGGTGTTCCTGTCGCTCAAGAACAGACTGCCGACCATAGCGGTCACTTTCTGACCTGAATGACGGAAGAATCGGAAACATGGCGAACACCAGCACCCGGACGCTGCGGCTGCTGTCCCTGCTCCAGACCCACCGCTACTGGCCGGGCGCCGAGCTGGCCGAACGGCTCGGCGTCTCCGCCCGTACCCTGCGCAGGGACGTCGACCGGCTGCGCGAGCTGGGCTATCCCGTGCAGGCACAGCGCGGCGTGGACGGCGGCTACCAGCTCGCCGCGGGCGCCGCGCTGCCGCCGCTGGTGATCGACGACGAGGAGGCGGTAGCCCTGGCCGTGGGCATGCAGGCCGCGGCGCAGGACCCGGTGGAGGGCATCGCGGAGTCCTCGATCCGGGTGCTGGCCAAGGTGGTGCAGGTGATGCCGGTCCGGCTGCGGCGGCGCATCGACGCGCTGCGCGCGATGACGGTCTCCGCCGGCTGGGCCGGCCAGGCCAGGGCGGGCCTCGACCCGGGCGTCCTCACCACGATCGCGCTGACCTGCCGGGACAACGAACGGCTCCGCTTCTCCTACACCGCCGCCGACGGCCGGCACACCGAGCGGCACACCGAGCCGCACCGGCTGGTGTCACTCGGCCGCCGCTGGTACCTGGTCGCCTACGACCTGGAGCGGCACGACTGGCGCAGCTTCCGGGTCGACCGGCTGTCCGCGGCGCAGGGCACCGGCGCCCGCTTCCGGCCCCGTACGCTGCCCACCGCCGACGCCGCCGAGTTCGTCCGCGCCAGACTGGACGGCCTGCCCCGCTCCCACCAGGTGGAGGTCCTGGTGCACGCCCCTGCGGCGGCGGTGCGGGAGCGGATCGGCAGGTGGTGCACGGTCGAGGAGATCGACGCGAGGCAGTGCCGGGTACGGATGGTGGTCGACTCCCTGGAATGGCCGATCATGGCCTTGGGCGTGCTCGACGCGGACTTCCACGTTCTCGAGCCACCCGAGCTGCTCGACCAGATCCGCAGCTGGGGAGCCCGCTTCACCAGGGCCGGCACGGCAGGAGACGGCATCGGTGGCCGGTGACGCAGGCATGACATGGCGGGCGGCCGGGTGGACGGTGGACGCGGGGCTGACGCGCCCGGTGGGACGGGTGGATGGTGACGCAGGCATGATGTGGCGGGCCAGGCGGACGGTGATGCGGACATGACGTGGCGGGCGGGCCGGAGCCCGCGCAGGATCGCGGTGCTCGGCTGCGGCGGCAGCGGCAAGACCGTGCTGGCCGACCGGCTCGGCATCCCCGTCACCCACCTGGTTCAGGCGCACTCCCAGGCCTGGATGTCCGGGGTTCGACGCCCGAAGCCCGTGAGGATGGCGCAGACCTGGTCGCCCCCTGAGCGGCGCGCCACGTCCACGACACCGCTCGCCGACCACACCCCGGCACGCGGGTGGCGCCACGCCCTCACCCTCGCCCACCACCCGGCCCATCTAGGACCTTCACATCGCCACGCCCTCACCCTCACCCACCACTCGGGCCCATCCAGGGCCTTCACACCGCCGCGCGTTGACGCTCGCCCCTACCGGACCGCTTCGATGAGTGCTCGGAGCAGGGTCACGCGTGCCGGCATCTCAGCGACGATGACGTGTTCGTGATCCGCGTGGGCTCCGCCGCCTACGGCGCCCAGCCCGTCGAGGGTCGGGCAGCCCACTCCGGCCGTGAAGTTGCCGTCGGAGGCGCCGCCCACCGAGGCCGACGCCAGCGTTCCCAGCCCCAGCCCCGCCGCCAGCTCCTGGGCCAGCGCGAAGAGACCGGCCGACATCGAGCCCTCCAGGGGCGGCCGGTTGGGGCCGCCGAGGACCTCCAGACGGGTGCCCTGCACCACGGGCCGCAGCGCGTGCATCGCCGCGTCCACCCGAGCCTGCTCCGCCACCTCCGCGACCCGTACGTCCACGCCCACCGAGGCGGCGGCCGGCACCGTGTTGAAGGACGTGCCGCCCGACAGCACTGTCGGCGTGACCGTGGTCGCCCCCGCGCCCATGGCGGCGACGGCCAGGATCTGGTGGGCGAGCTCGATGCCCGCGTTGGCGCCCTTCTCCGGCTCGAGCCCGGCGTGCGCGGCCTTGCCGTGCACGTTGACGGTGTAGTTGGAGGTGCCCTTGCGGGCGGTCTTCAGGGCCCCGCCGTCGGCGCTGGCCTCCATGACGAAGGTGGCGGCCAGCCCGCGGGCGGTCTCCTGGATCAGGGGCGAGGAGGTGAGCGAGCCGACCTCCTCGTCGCCGGTGATCAGCAACGTGACGCCGTCGAGCGAGTCGAGCCCGGCCAGCGCGTGGAACGTCTGCACCAGCCCCGCCTTCATGTCGAACACCCCCGGCCCTCGCGCCACCCCGTCCACCACGGACCATGGGTGGGTGGTGAGGGTGCCGATCGGCCAGACGGTGTCGTGGTGGCCGAGCAGCAGGACCCTGGGCGTGCCGAACGACCAGCGCAGGTGCGTGACGCCGTCGATCACCAGGAATTCCGGGCCGGTGCCCAGGTGGCGGGTCCCCATCGCGGCCACCACCTTCGCGCTGCGGGCCACGGCTTCCAGATCACTGGAGAAGGACTCGCACAGGACCAGCTCCTCCAGGTCTTCGACCATGCCGGCGGCCTGCTGGGAAGCGTTGTCGGTCATGCTCATGATGGTCGTCCCCCGAGAAGAGTCGTCGGCCTGGTGTTCGAGCCCTGCGGCGGAAGGGCGCCAGGACGACCCAGCGGCGGAAGGGCGTCCCGGCTCCGCGGCGGAAGGGCGTCCCGGCTCCGCGGTGGAAGGGCGTCCCGGCTCCGCGGCGATAGGGCGTCCCGGCTCCGTGGCGGTAGGGCGCCAGGGCCTGGTGGTGGGAGGGTGACCGGGACCGGTGACGTCATGAGAGGAGCTCGCCGAAGAGGCGGTGCACGTTGCCGCCGATGATCTGCATGACGTCCTTCTCCGGCAACCCGCGCGCGAGCAGGCCCTCCGTGACCATGGGCAGCCCGCGCGGCCCCTCCAGGCCCGGGACCGCCTGCTTCGGGTCCACCCCTCTGGTGTGCAGGTCTTCGCAGCAGGGCGGGGTGAGGTCGTCCATCACCTCGCGGATGAAGTCGGGGCCGAGGCCCACGTGGTCGATGCCGGCGACGGACACGATGTGCTCGATGTGGTCGAGCAGGCGGTCGAGCGTCATGTCCTCCTCGCGCTCGGCGAGGAACGGGGCGAAGAAGTTGACGCAGATGACGCCGCCGGTGGCGGCCACGGCCCTGAGCTGGTCGTCGGTGAGGTTGCGGTGGTGGTCGCGCAGGGCGCGGGCGGAGGAGTGGGTGGCGATGACCGGTCGGGTGGCCAGCTCCAGCACGTGGGCGACGCCCGAGGCGCCCAGGTGGGAGACGTCGAAGACGATGCCCAGGCGCTCCATCTCCCGCAGGGCCGCGACGCCGGCGGAGGTCAGGCCGCTGCCCGTCGCGTCCTCACCGCTGCCGTCGGCCAGCGGCGTGCGGCCGAAGTGGGCGATGGAGGCCACCCGGACGCCCAGGCGGTGCATGGTCGGGATCAGCTCGACGCTGGCGTCGAGGCCGGGCATGCTCTCCATCGCGAGCACCAGGGCGATCTTGCCGTCGTCGAGCGCCCGGTCGATGTCGGAGGCGTCGAGGCAGAGGCGTACGTGGTCGGGGTTGCCCTCCGCCAGCACGTGAGCGCACTCGATCATGCGCAGGGTCTGCCGCAGCGCGCCCTCCGGGAGATACTGGTCGTCGATGAAGACGGGCAGCACCTGCAGATTGACGCCCCCGTCGAGGAGCTGCGGCAGCCATCTCTCCCGGAAGAACGAGGCCCACTGGTGCGGCGGCCTGGCGGAGACCGCCATCAGCAGGTCGTTGTGAGTGTCGGCCACGACAGCGCGCTGGTGCAGGGGAAGCGTCATGGCAGGACGGTATCGCGACCCTGGGACCTGCTCCAATGCGTCTCAGGTCCGATCTTTTGGATCACTTGTACGACCTGGGTTTGATGGGTTGCCCGCCCACTCGGACCGGTCGCCCACTCGGACCGGTCGCCCACTCGGACCGGTCGCCCACTCGGACCGGTCGCCCACTCGGACCGGTCGCCCACTCGGACCGGCCGCCTACGAGGCTTTGCCCGAACCGGCCGCCCGGTAGGCCGGCTGCGGGGGACGGGCCGTGAGCCTGCGGTACAGCGTCGTGGTCCCCGGCCAGTTGTTCGTGACGCGCCCGGACGCGGTCTTGTACCAGCTCTGGCACCCCGCCCCCCACACCATCCTGGCCATCGCCGCGTCGAGCTGCCTGCGCCAGGCCGCCATCACCTCGGCCCGCACCTCGATGGGGCCGCTCCCCGCCAGGTACGGCAGGCAGGCCATGACATGCTCCACCTGGCATTCGATCATGAAGACGATCGAGTTGTGCCCCAGGTTCGTGTTCGGCCCGTACAGCACGAACATGTTCGGGAACCCGGGCACCGAGATCCCCAGGTAAGCCTCGGCCCCATCCGCCCACCGCTCCTCCAGCGACCGCCCCTCGCGCCCCACCACCTCCATCGGCACCAGGAACTCGGTGCTCTTGAAGCCGGTGGCGTACACGATCGTGTCCACCTCGTACGGCCCCTCGGTGGTCTCGATGCCCTTGGGCGTGACCCGTACGATCTTGTCGGTGACCAGCGACACGTTCGGCCTGGTCAGCGCCGGATAGAAGCTGCTGTCGATGACGACCCGCTTGCAGCCCGGCGGGTAGTCGGGCGTCAGCCTGGCCCGCAGGCCGGGGTCGGGCACCTGGTCGCGCAGGTGCCGCAGCGCCCGCTGCTTGAGCAGCCCCGCGCTCCACCCCTGGGAGAGCGCGGGGTAGAGGGTGCCTTCGGCGTACCGGTAGATCCACTCCCGGTAGGCCCGCTGCAGCCCGGGGACGAAGCGGAAGGCGAGCCGGGTCAGCGGGCCGAACGTGGCGTCGGGCTTCGGGATCACCCAGTTGGGCGTGCGCTGGAAGACGTGCAGATGCTCGGCGCGCTCCGCGACCCGGGGGATGAGCTGGGCCGCGGAGGACCCGTTCCCGATCACGGCGACGCGCCGGCCGGTGAGGTCGTGCCCGTGGTCCCAGCGGGCGGAATGGAACGAGACCCCTTCGAACTCCGCCATGCCGGGGATGTCCGGCAGACGGGGACGGTTGAGCTGCCCCACCCCCATGACGAGCACGTCGAACGCCTCCGTGCCGCCCGGCGTCGTGACCTGCCACTGCGCGCCGTCGAAAACGGCCCGCCGCACCTCCGTGTCGAAGCGGATCTTTTCCCTGACGTGGTATTTGTCGGCGCAATGTTCGAGATACTCGAGAATTTCGGGCTGTTCCGGGTAGCGGCGGGTCCAGCTCGCATACTTCTCGAAGGAGTACGAGTACAGATGCGAGGGAATGTCGCACCCCGCCCCGGGATAGCTGTTGTCCCGCCAGGTGCCGCCGAGATCGCCGGCCTTCTCGAAGACCGTGTACGAGCGAATCCCTGCCCGTTCGAGCTGGATCGCCATGCACAGCCCGCCGAAACCCGCTCCGACGATCGCGACGCTTGGTGCCATGCCGCCCTCCGAACGCAAGTCAGGATTCACTTACATTACGCCGAACCCTGTTCTGAAGACACCCCTCGCCGCGCCCGCCGCGAGGCGCTCCGCGGGCCGGTAGTCTGCGCAGGTGGCTGCTGTGACGTTGACTGACGTGATCGAGGTGCTCGAGGCGGCCTACCCGCCCGCCCGGGCCGAGTCGTGGGACGCAGTGGGGCTGGTCAGCGGCGACCCGGCCCAGCAGGTACGCCGGGTGCTGCTCGCGGTCGACCCGGTCGCCGCCGTGGCCGAGGAGGCGCTCGACTGGGGGGCCGACCTGATCGTCACCCACCACCCCCTCTTCCTGCGCGGCACCACCTCCGTGGCCACGACCACGCCCAAGGGCAGGCTCGTGCACACCCTGATCAAGAACGACATCGCCCTCTACACCGCCCACACCAACGCCGACGTCGCGAACCCGGGCGTGTCCGACGCCCTGGCCAGGGCCGTCGGGCTGGCCGGCGACCTGGTCCCGCTGCGGCCGTTCCCCGACGACCCGTGGCGCGGGCTGGGCCGCATCGGGGAGCTGCCGGAGAAGACGACGCTGGGGGAGTTCGCGCGGCGGGCGGCCGAGGGGTTGCCGCGCACGTCGTGGGGGATCCGCGTGGCGGGCGATCTGTCCCGCCCGGTCCTGCGCGTGGCCGTCAGCGGCGGCGCGGGCGACTCGCTCCTCGGCACGGCCGCCGCCGCGGGCGTCGACGTGTTCCTCACGGCGGACCTGCGGCATCATCCTGCCAGCGAGTTCGTGGAGTCGGGCGGGCCCGCGCTGATCGACGCCGCGCACTGGGCGACCGAGTGGCCCTGGCTGGACAGCGCGGCGTCCATCCTGCGCGAGAGTGGCGTTACCGTTGAAACACGTGTCTCCGCCACGGTCACCGATGCTTGGACAAGAGGATATTGATCATGAAAGCAGCCCCTGAGGCACAGAAGCGACTGCTCGACCTGGCAGAGCTCGACTCCAAGATCGATCGGCTGGCGCACCGCCGCCGCACCCTGCCCGAGCTGGCCGAGATCGACGGGCGCTCCAAGACGCTCGCCAAGCTCGCCACCCAGGTGATCGAGGCCGAGACCGAGGCCGGCGACCTCGCCCGCGAGCAGGCCAAGGCCGAGAGCGACGTCGACGCCGTGCGCACCCGCGCCGACCGCGACCAGAAGCGCCTCGACTCCGGAGCCGTGACCTCGCCGCGCGACCTGGCGAGCCTGCAGTCCGAGATCGCCTCGCTGCACAGGCGGCAGGGCGACCTGGAGGAGGTCGTGCTGGAGATCATGGAGCGCAGGGAGGCCGCCGACACCAAGGTCACCGACCTGGCGGCCAAGCGCGACGAGGAGCGCGCCGCGCTCTCGGCGGCGGAGGACCGCCGCGACGCCGCGCTGAACGAGATCGACAAGGAGGCGGGCGAGGTGCAGGGCCGCCGCGCGGGCGTCGTCGGAGACATCCCCGCCGACCTGCTCAAGCTCTACGACAAGCTCAGGGAGCAGTACGGCGTGGGCGCCGCCATGCTCCACGGCGGCCGGTGCCAGGGCTGCAAGGTGGCCCTGTCCATCGCCGAGATGAACCGCATCAAGGCCGCCCCGCACGACGAGGTGCTCCGGTGCGAGGAGTGCCGCCGCATCCTCGTCCGCACCGCAGAGTCCGGCCTGTGACCTCGTACGTCATCGAGGCGGACGGCGGCTCGCGCGGCAACCCGGGTCCGGCCGGTTACGGCGCGGTCGTCAAGGACGCCTCCGACGGCCAGGTGCTGGCGGAGGCGGCCGAGGCGATCGGCGTCACGACCAACAACGTCGCCGAGTACCGCGGCCTGATCGCCGGCCTGCGGGCCGTGCTCGACCTGGGCGGCGACGGGGCGCGGGTGGCCGTACGGATGGACTCGAAGCTGGTCGTCGAGCAGATGGCGGGTCGCTGGAAGATCAAGAACGAGGGCCTGCGCCCGCTGGCGGCCGAGGCCGGGACCCTCGTCAGGCGGCTGCGGGTGACGGAGTGGACCTGGATCCCCCGTGAACGCAACTCCCACGCCGACCGCCTCGCCAACGAGGCCATGGACGCCGCCGCCAAGGGGCTGACCTGGAAGGCGGGCGGCACGACCGGTACGGGTGGCGCCGACGCGCCGGGACTTACCAGTACGGGCGGCGCCGACGGGCCGGGGCCTGCCGGTACGGGCGCGCCCGGCGCGCGGCCCTCCAGGACCGGAGCCGCCCGCCCCGCACCGACGGCCGGCCGGCAGACGGACCTCCTCGACGCGGGCGACATCTCCGAACTGTCCGCCCCCACCGCCTCCGTGGCCACCGCCCAGGCCAGGGCCACGGGCACGGCCAAGGGCACCGGCTGGGCCCCGCCCACCCGCGTCGCCACCTCCCTGCTCCTCCTCAGGCACGGCGAGACCGAGCTGTCGCTCGAACGCAGGTTCTCCGGGCGCGGCGACGCCGAGCTCACCGCGAACGGCCTGGCCCAGGCCGCGGCGGCGGCCGCACGGCTGTCGCGCGAGCCGTACCGGCTGGACGTGGTCGTCACCTCCCCGCTCAAACGCGCCAGGCAGACCGCGCAGGCGGTCGCCGAGCAGGCGGGTGCCGAGGTCGAGGTGCTCGAAGAGCTCATGGAGGCGGACTTCGGCGCCTGGGAGGGGCACACGTTCACGGAGGTCCAGCGCCGCTGGCCCGCCGAGCTGGCGGCCTGGCTGGCGGACCCCGAGGTGGCCCCGCCGGGCGGCGAGAGCTTCGCCGAGACCGCACGCCGCGTGCAGGCGGCCAGGGAGCGGCTGGTGGAGCGGTACGAAGGCAAGACGGTCCTGGCCGTCTCGCACGTGACGCCGATCAAGCTGCTCCTCAGGGACGCCCTGCTGGCGCCGCTGCAGTCCCTCTACCGCATGCATCTCGACCTGGCATGCCTGTCGCTGATCGAGTACTACGCCGACGGGCCGGCCGTGGTGAAGTCCTTCAACGACACCTCGCACCTGCGCTGAGCGGAGCCGTGCCGGGCGCCACCAGTGACGCACCCGGCACGACCGCCGCGTCGCCACCGCCCCCCTCAGGCGATGACTCCGCCATTCCAGCGAATCGATCTTGTCGTTGGGTTGGGAACGGCTTGAGATTTGATACAGTCCACCAGACGAGTCGGCCGGGCGACCGCGTCGGGCCTCATCAGGCCCGCCGAGGAAGGTCCGGGCTCCACAGGGCAGGGTGGTCGGTAACGCCGACCCGGGGTGACCCGCGGGACAGTGCCACAGAAAGCAGACCGCCTCCCGGCCTGGCCGGGAGGTAAGGGTGAAAGGGTGGTGTAAGAGACCACCAGCGCCCACGGTGACGTGGGCGGCTAGGTAAACCCCACCCGGAGCAAGGTCAAGAAGGGACGCTCTTCGGAGCGTTCCGCGCGCGACGTTCGAGGGCTGCCCGCCCGAGCCGCGCGGGTAGACCGCTCGAGACCGCCGGCAACGGCGGTCCTAGATGGATGGTCGCCCCTTCGTACGAAGGACAGAACCCGGCCTACAGGCCGACTCGTCACACACACCCCTCTGACCAGGGGGTTGGGGTTCATGCTTCCTTCTTGTTCCGGCTCTGTTCCGCCAGGTCTTTCTCGATCTTAGCGTCGATGGCGCCGCGCCCGAGGTCCTCGTCGTCCGGGAACAGGTGCCCGTAGGTGTCGAACGTCTCGCTGATGGTCGCGTGGCCGAGGCGGCGCTGGATGCTCTTGGGGTTGAGGTTCGCCGCGATCAGGGTCGAGGCGTAGTAGTGGCGGAGGTCGTGGAACCGCGTCCCCTTAGGGAGGCCGGCCTTCTCGACGGCCTCGCGCCAGCAGTCTCCGAATGACGAGCGCCGGGGGATCTTGCGGATGCGGTTGGTGATCAGTACTCCTTCGGGACCGCGGGGGTAGAGCTGCATGTGCCTGGTGATCTCCTCCAGGACGCCGTCATCAACGGGCAGAGTTCGCCGCGATGCTTTCGTCTTCAGCTCGACCAAGGCTCCCTTCTGCGCCTGCTGCTCGATGCGGATACGCCGTTTGAGGAACTCCACCCTGGCCTCGGTGATGCCGAGCGCCTCACCTTCCCGCAGACCGAGGCCGAACCCGAGCCACACCGCCAGGCGGTACCTCGGCGTGATGGCATCAGCGAGCGCCAGGACGGACTGAGTCGGCAGGGGCTCGACGACACGGGCTTCAACCCGGGGGAGTGGCACCCGCAGGCAGGGATTGGCGGGTACGACCCCATCGTCCACCGCCGCTTGCATGAGCGCGCGCAAGACGGCGAAGACCGTGCCGACCGTGGAGGCAGCGAGGGAGCCTTTCAGGGTGGCGACGAAGCTCTTCATGTCGGTACGGGTGAGCGAGCCGATCCGCCGGTCGCCGAACGCCGGGTAGATGTGGGTGTTGAGGTGAGATCGGTATGTCTCCAGGGAATTGACGCGCAGGTGGACGAGGGTCGGTAACCAGGTGTCCTCGGCGTACTGGCGCAGCTTGGCCTGTCCGCGCTTGGGGTCGATGTAGACACCCCTGAGCTGGTCGGCCTCCATGGTTGTGGCGTGCTTCTCGGCGTCGCTCTTCTTGGCGAACGCCCTGGTCTGGTCCCTGCCGTCCGGGCCGATCCAGACAGCCAGCCAGCGCTTGCCGTTGCCGTGACGGCTGGTGGGCTCCCTCCTCTTCTCTCCGTCGGGGCCGATGACGGTCTTGGTCCAGAGATCTCTAACGCGGGCCATCGCTTCCTTTCTGCTGGTCGAAGTAGTCGCGCAGTTCGGCCATGAGCTGCCGGGTGATGTGGCCGCGGAGGGTCCGAACCTTGGTCGGCTGGCTCAGGTCCGCGCCGGATTCGAGCAGCCGCCGCTCCCGCTCCTGCGCCATGCTGCCCGTGAACTCCCCCCAGAGATCCCGGTAGGCGAGGAGCAGGTTTCCGTTCCCCACGCCCAGCTCGTCGGCCAGTGCCTGGAGTTCCTCGTACGACTCGGTGCCGGCCACGCCGCCGCGCTGGAGTTGGGCCTTCCGCTTGTCCTCCGTGAGCCATTCCTTCACGCCCTCGGTCACCCGCTCGTGCCCACGCACGTTGAACCAGGCAAGGCCGGGTTCGGCAAGGAGCTGCTGTAGGCGGGACGCGGGGATCTTCCGGTCGAAGCTGGTCACCTGCATCGGCTCCCCGTCGGGCAGGAGATCCCGCAGCGTCACCGGCTCATCGAGAGCCAACGTGAGCACGTGCGGCAATGCGAGCAACTCCTCGACGGTGAGATCCCGCCGACCGGTCTCGATACGAGATACGGCGGAGGCGTCCCACTTCACCCCGAACGTGCGGGCTGCTTCGGCAACATCCCGCAAGACCTTGCCCTTCGCCTCCCTGAGCCGGCGGATGTTGAGCCCGACAAGCTGCGCAACGGTTGGCGGACCCCCCTCTTGGTTGTCGTTCATGCGGCAGAGATTACGGTGCTTGTGGCGGATTTGCAACGAGCATCATCCGTGATCTATGGTGCCCGTGGCATCAGCGCCACGAGCATCTGGAGGAAGTCATGGGCAACGACGTGTTGACTCCGCAGGAACTGGCCGACCGGGAGAAGGTCCCGCTCGCCACCGTTTACGCCTGGAACTCCCGAGGAGACGGTCCGCGCTACTACAGGGCTGGGAAGTACGTCCGCTACCGGCTCTCGGACGTCGTGGCCTGGGAAGACAGCCGGTTCGCGGAGTCGGCGTGATGCGCTCGACCGCACAGCTTGAGAAGGGCGGGGCGGGCCCGCTCGCAACGGACCCGCCCGGAAGCTCAGCACCGACCAATGGCACGAGCCCCAACAGGCTACAGGCAGACCCGACGCAGGGCACGGGCAGTCAACTCCGGTATGCCCTGGCCGCCGCCAAGCGCGGCTGGCACGTCTTCCCGTTGACACCCGGCGAGAAGCGTCCGCTCAAAGGGTTCACGAACTGGGAGCGGGAGTCCACGACCGATCCCGAGCTGATCCGCCGGTGCTGGTCACGGGCGTCGTACAACATCGGCATCGCCTGCGGCCCGTCGGGTTTGGTCGTGGTGGACCTCGACACGCCCAAGACGGACGAACGGCCGCCTACGCCCTGGGATCAGCCCGGGGTCAACGAGGGGGCGGACGTGCTGGCGCTGGCCTGCATGGAAGCAGGGCAGCCTCTGCCGTTCGACACGTTCACCGTTCTCACCCGACGCGGGGGCACGCACCTGTACTTCACCGCGCCTGCCGATCTGCCCCTCGGAAACACCGCCGGGCGGCTCGGCTGGCTGATCGACACCCGGGCACAGGGCGGTTATGTCGTCGGGCCGGGCAGTTTCGTGGATCTCCCGGACGGAGTCGGTTCGTACGAGGTCATCAACGATGAACCTGTCGCGGAGTTGCCTGGCTGGCTCGGCGAACGGCTGACCACGGCCACTGCCGAGTCGAAGCCGGACCACCTCTCGGCACGCCGGATCTTGGCCACGCTCGATGGGCGTGCTGCGGGCTATGCGAAAGCTGCTCTGCGCGAGGAGATCCAGAGCGTGCTTGACGCCGTCCCGGGCACGCGCAACCACGCGGTGAACTCTGCGGCCTTCGCCCTTGGTCAGCTCGTGGCGACGGGGCTGTTGCCGCCTCGGCTGGTCGAGGAGACGCTGCACGCCGCCGCGTACGAAATCGGCCTGCCGCCCCGTGAAGCGGCCTCCACCATCCGCTCCGGCCTGGAAGCCGGAGCCCGCCAACCACGCCGGAGGGACGTATGACACGGCGACACGACGCCGTCAGCCTGCTGGGGGAGCACGACGCCGAGGCCCGAGTCGAGGCATTCCACCAAGAGCGGGCCGAGGGGGCGAACGGCGCACTCGCGACGCCGCCGCCCGTTGCCGATAGCGCCATGTTCTACGGCCTGCTCGGCGAGTTGGTGGCCGTCGCCGACCCGAGCACCGAGGCCGATCCGGTGGGCGTGCTCGCCTCCGCGCTCGCTGCATGCGGCGCTCTCATCGGCACCAATCCGTATGCCCAAGTGGGCAACACCCATCACCCGTTACTGATCTGGCCGCTGCTGTTCGGCCGGACGGGCTCGGGCCGCAAGGGGCAGGCGACCGACACGGCCGAGATCTTCATGAAAGAGACCGGAATGGGTTACGGGGACATCTGCGTCACGGGCTTGTCCTCGGGCGAAGGGCTGATCGATCGCATCCGTGACCCGGACTCGCCGGAGGACACGGGCGGAACGATGGACAAGCGGCTGGTGGTCGTCGAGCCGGAGTTCGCCACGGTGATGGCCCGTGCCAAGCGCGAGGGGTCCTCCCTCGGAACCGTTTTGCGGCAGGCGTGGGACGGCCGCACCCTCGCCGTACTCACGCGGGCGGCATATCGGGCGACCAACCCGCACGCGGCCATCATCGGCCACATCACCCCGAAGGAATTTCGGCTGCGGCTGGCCGAGAGCGACATGGCCGGAGGCTCCTACAACCGCTTCCTGCCCGTCTACGTCGAACGATCCAAGCGCCTGCCGATCCCGGACGGAGTGAACCCCGACACGGTGGCCGAGATCGCAGGGAAGCTCCGCAAGGGTATCCTCGCGGCTGGCAAGGTCCGTCGTATCGCGTTCGACCAGGGCGCCCAAGCCCTCTGGGCGGACAGGCTGTACGACGAGTTCACGGCGGCCGACGACGAAGACTTCGCCTGGACCGAGTTCACCCGCCGCTCGGCACCGTACTGCCTGCGCATCGCTGGGTTGTACGCCGCCCTGGAAGGGCGAGACCACATGAGCGCGGACCACTTGACCGCGGCTGCTGCCCTGATCCGGTACTCCATCGCCTCGGCGGTGTTCGTCCTCGACAAGAGCATGCGAGACCCCAAGCTCGACCGCCTCCGTCGCCACCTCGATCAGGCCGGGGACACTGGACTGACGCGATCGGAAATCTCGGCGCTGTTCTCCCGAAACGTCCCCAAGCATGCCCTGGACGAGATGCTCGCCAGCCTCATCGCCAGCGGTCAGTACGCCAAGACCAGTACATCGACCGGGGGGCGTCCGGCGGTTCGGTACCGACGTGTTGAGGCGTTGGGGACCATGCCTGACGAATAAAGAAGAAACAACTCCCTTCGTGGTCCGCCACCTAGCGTGAGACCTGGGCATTGGCGCATGAGCCCGGGGCCCTTTCTTCGTCCGCTACGAAGGAAGGGCCAAGCGCGGCAAGCGGGCTTCCCGGATGGCGCTCAAGACCCGGTGCACGTCGGCACCCCGCCGGCCTTGTCTCACCGCGGCCGTCTCTCGCCACGCGGCGACTTCTTTCTTCTTCTTTCGTAATCCCTGGCCGAGGGACGCAGGCCGACGAAAGCTGACCTGCCGCGACGCAAGCCGACGAAGCTGCTAGGCATTCGGCCGTGACCAACACGCAACTCTTCCAGCGCCCCACAATGACCGTTGCCGAGGCCGCTGCGCTCCTGGGTCTGCACCGTGACGCCGCCTACGATGCGGTACGTCGTGGCGACCTCCCGTCCCTACGCATTGGCCGGAAGATCCTGATCCCCACGGCCAAGCTCGCCGGGATGCTCGGCCTCTCCAACGCCCCAGAAGAGGTCGCAAAGTGACCAACAGGCAGGACGACGCCACCATGACGGCGGCCGAGGGCACCGTGGCCGTTGTCCTGGCTGAATGGGGTGTGGCCAGCCCCGGCCAGAGGGACGCCAGTGTTGCCAGCCGTGTCGTTCGACGGGGGATCGCCCGAGACGCGAGAACCGCCCAGGTAGGTGTCGAGCAAGCCTGGCGTCGGCTCGCAGCTCGAATCGAAGGGGATCGGTGATGGGACGCCCAACCAAGCTCACCCTCGAACTCCAGGACCAGCTTTGCCGGCACCTGGAGGCCGGTCACTTCTTGGGCGCAGCCGCGGCGCTATGTGGGGTCGGTGACTCCACAGTCCGTCGGTGGATGGCCCAGGGGGAGGAGGATGATGCTCTCGCGGAGTTTCGAGCGTTTCGGGA
The DNA here is from genome assembly GCF_040656115.1 of Nonomuraea sp. NPDC050202. Classification (NCBI taxonomy): domain Bacteria; kingdom Bacillati; phylum Actinomycetota; class Actinomycetes; order Streptosporangiales; family Streptosporangiaceae; genus Nonomuraea; species Nonomuraea sp. NPDC050202. Next base: position 456,293 of record NZ_JBFALF010000002.1, read on the forward strand.
GGCGGTTACGCGTGCGCGCGCGAAGGCTGCCGACGTCCTCGTGGCCGCCGCGTTCGCGGATGCGGTGGGCGGCGTGCTTGTGCGTGAAGCGGAGCGGCCGGACGGCACGTGCGAGCGGGCCTGGAGCCAGCCGAACGGGCGCATTGCCCTGGATCTGCTCGCGCGGATGTTCCCCGACGAGTGGCGGCCGGTGAAGGCCGTCGAGGTATCTGGCCCACAGGGAGGGCCGGTGCCTCTCTCCCCGAATCAGGCTGTCATCGAGAACATCATTAGCAGGATTGCCGCGGTCAAGGCTCGGAGAGAGGAGCAAGCCCTTTCCACCTCCGTTCGGGCGGAGGGCGCTTACGGGATTGCATCCGGCGCTGAACGTTAAGGTGTCCGCGAGCTGTTACTGATCCAAGAAGCCGCAGCCTGGACCAGCGGCGAGCTTCAGGCCGCGGACACCGCCCTGACAGCCTTGATCGTCGAGGTTCCCGGTTGCAGCCGGAAGGTGGCCCGATCTGGCTGGTTGGTTCCGACGGGGACGCGAGGAGGCCATACACGGGGGAAGGTGGCCGCCTTGGCGCCAGCGGCCACCCTCCCACCTCTCGCTAGAGGGCGCCGATCATGAGCTGGAGCGGCGTGCCTGTGAGCAGTAGAACGACCACGATCACGATCACCGCGATGACGCCGACGCTCCACTTGCCCGGGATGGAGAGAGGCAGGGACAGCTGAATCTTGAGCATGCAGGCTCCTTCAGTTGTGGAGCCGAGCCCGAACGATGAGAATCTCCTGGATCTCGTTACACTGGCAGTGTTGTGTCGGTACGAGTTCGAGGTTTCGGGCCCGGCTAGTACCTTGTGAGCCCGATCCCCGCGGCAACGGGGGTCGGGCTCTCTTGCTGTGACTATGGTAGATCGTTGGCCCCGGCCATTCGGCGGGCTGACGGTCCAAGGTCAACGGTGATCGACGGCCCGATGGCCAATCGTCCGTAGAATCGGGCTTTTAGAGCAATGTAACGATTGTGCAACGCGCTCTGCATGGCTTCCAGAAAGCGTTCTCCGAGTCAGATTCGCCGAATTCTACGGGGCTGACAAGATCGTTGATCTTTCGGAAAGGGCGACGCGAAACGCCTCGCAAGCGACGAAGGTGGGCCCCATCCCTGATCGTTTGCACCCCCAAGAGCCGTCGTCGGCATGTTGTGGCGGTATGAGGGTGCGCACGCCTCCAGTCGGTCGGTGTGGGTCCATGTCGATCCTCTTGGGTCGCGATAACATGCCTTATCGCGACCCAGAATCTTGATCATCTGAAGACGGGAGACGCCGGTGACCGAGCTGGCACGGCTGGATGACGCCCCGACCGCCTCGCTGCCGACCCCGGAGGGCGCGGCCGACCGGGAGCTGACCAAGGCGGCGCGGGCGCGGGTCGCCGGGGGGTTCGCCGCCAACACCAGCCGGGCCTACCAGCGGGACTGGGAGACCTTCACCGCCTGGTGCGCCGCTCTCGGCCGCAGCCCGCTGCCCGCTACTCCCGAGACGGTCACCGAGTATGTCACCCACCTGGCCGCCACCCCCACCCGCAAGGGCACCCTCCCGGCGCCCTCCACCATCGAGCGCGCACTGGCCTGCATCCAGTCCCGGCACAAGAAGGCCGGGCTCCGACTCAACGCCGAGTTCGCCCGCCTCGCCTTGCGTGACTACCGCAAGGAGCGCGCCACGGCCGGGCAGCGCACCCGCAAGGCCCCGCCCGCCGAGCTGACCGTGCTGCACGCCTTGATCGACACCACCGATCCGGCCATCCTGACCGGCCTGCGTGACCGCGTGGTCCTGGTGCTCGGCTTCGCTCTCATGGGCCGCCGCTCCGAACTGGCGGCGCTGGACCTCGCCGACCTGTCGTTCAGCGCCGATGGGCTGGAGGTGGCGATCCGCCGGTCCAAGACCGACCAGGACGCGATCGGTGAGATCGTGCCTCTGCCGTACGGCTCGCACCCGGCGACCTGCCCGGTGCGGGTCGTGCAGGCGTGGCTGGCCACGCTGGAGGAGCGCGGAGTGAGGGAGGGGCCGCTGCTGCGAGCCATTGACCGGCATGGGCGGCTGTCCGGCACGTCGGGGGCGACCATGCGCGGCACCGGTCGGATGTCCGGCGACGGGCTCAACAAGATCGTGCGGCGCGCGGCGGAGCGAGCGGGACTCAAGGACGCCCACGCCTTTACAGCCCACTCGCTGCGGGCTGGTGGGGCGACAGCCGCGGCCAAGGCGGGGGCCTCGGTGTCGGCCATCGCTCGGCACGGTCGCTGGTCGGAGAAGTCACCGGTGGTGCACGGCTACATCCGGGCGGCCGACAAATGGCGAGACAATCCCATGCGCGGGGTGGGGCTCTGAGACGGTCAGCGTTGCGGATGCCCGAACACGCTACCGGCACCGCTCGACCGATCGGCGAAGGGCCTGCCGGGAATTTCGCGAGGCATATACGCGCACGCGTGCGAGGCGAACAGGGCCCGGATTCGACATGCTCGTCTACACCGGTGGGCCGGGCGTATCGGGACTTTCGGGAGCCACTTACGCGCACGCGCGCGAGACCAACAACTGACCGATGTGTGAGCGGCCGGGCCGAGATCGCCGTCGCCCGACACAGCCACTGATCGGAGAAGTTACCGGTGAGCCACGGGCATATCCGGGCGGCCTACGAGTGGCGGGGACAAGCCGATGGGCGGCATGGGCCCTGAGACCGCCCAGGAGCGCCGCAGGTGATGGGGTGTCGGTAAGAAACGTGTCATGGGCCACAAACGAGCGGCTCGGCTCAGATCACGATCCCCACCCTCATGGCGTCGTCTTCGCGATCCCGCCCGCAGTACGGCTCACCGAGGTCGGCATCCGCCAGGTCGACGGCGAGGTCATCGAGGCCGCGCACGCCGTCGGATCGCGGCCCCGGCAAATCCGTGGACGCAACCTCGTCTTCGACACTGCCCATGAGGGCTATCACGAAAGACAGCTTGATCAAAGACTGGATTTGCGTTGATCTTGATGATACCTCTGTGCCTGGAACATCCGTTCGAGTGGCCATGGCGACATGGCCACTCTGCTGTGTGCAGAGGAGTGTTACGTGACACTGCTGGTGCGAAACGGGGAGACAGCACCGCACTTACCCGGTCCCAGGCATCGAAGCAGACGCCTGGCGAGGGCCGCCGCCGCTGCCGTGGCTGCGACGATGGCCCTGAGCTTGGCCTCAGCTCCGTCCTGGGCGGAGCAGCACACTGAGCCGGCACCCGCGCCGAGTTCGGCGCCTTCGAAGCCGCAGGGCGGCAGTCCCGTGGTGGACGAGAAGGTGGTGGCGGCCAAGGCGAAAGCCGTCAAGACCGGCAAACGGGTCGCCTTACCCTCGCACTACACCGAGACCATGAAGGTGTGGGCCAACACCGACGGCAAGACGCTGCACGCTGAGCTGAGCACCGAACCGGTGCAGCTCAAAGTGTCCAGCAAGGACGGCAAGAAGTCCTGGCAGCCGGTCGACACCTCGATCGTGACCAAGTCCGACGGCGCGCTGGCGGCCAAGCTGGTCAAGACTCCGCTGACCTTCGGCGGCGAGGGGGACAAGACCCTGGTTACCGCCAAGGACAAGGACGGAACCGTCGCCATCGGCTGGAACAACAAGCTGCCCAAGCCGACCGTGGACGGAAACAAGATCACTTATCGGGATGTGGTGGCAGAGGGCGCCGACCTGGTGCTCACCGCCCTCCCGAACGGGTTCGCTCAGGACGTCGTGCTGCGTACGCGTCCGAAGAGCCTGATAAAGATCCCCCTGTCCGTCACCCTGCCCGAGGGCAAGACGTACGGCACCCGTGACGGCAAGCCCCAGCTCATGTCGGCGCAGGGCGCGGCGGAGAGCAGGCCACTGGCGGCGCAGGCGGTTGACGCCAGGGCAGCCGAGGCGCCCGACCAGGGCAAGGTCGGCAAGGTGGACACTTCGGTGACCACCGATGCCTCCGGCAAGCCATCGCTGGTGCTGACCCCTGACCCGGCCTTCCTGGCGGATCCCTCAGTGACCTACCCGGTGATCGTGCCAATGAGCGGTGATTGGATCGGCGCGGGAGACTCCTCCGACACCTTCGTCTCCAGCGTGCAGTACCCCAACTCGGCGACCCTGTCCACCTGGCTCCGGGCAGGAAAGTCGGCTGACGGGGAGCTGTGGCGCACCTACCTGCGTTACGTGATCAATGGCACCCACCTGGACTTCGCCACCATCCACGACGCCGACCTGCGGTTGTGGAACTACCACGCCAACGGGTGCGGCACCAGTGTAGGCGTCGGGATCGTCGCGCGCCAGCTCACCGAGGCGTATGACTACTCCACCTTGACGTGGGCCAACCAGCCCCGCAGCACCGGCACCAACGCGGTGGTCAACACCGGCGGCTACAGCGCCACGCTGGCAGGCTGCTCGGGTAGCGGCGAGCTGTACTACTCGATCCAGGACATCGTGCAGCAGTGGGCCGACGGGACGTCGGACTATGGGCTGATGATCCGCGCCGCCACCGAGGGCGCCGCCGGAGCCAACTGGCGCCAATACCGCTCCGACCAGTACTCCGGCGCGGACGGACGCGGCCCGGTGCTGTTCATCGACTACACGCCTGCGGACCGCGTCAGGGTGGTGTTCAACTCCAGCGGGGATCTGACGTCCTTCCCCACCTACGGCGAGGCTCTGGCGATGGAGGAGGTCCTGCTCGCCACCCCCGACACCAGCGTCCTCAGCACCGAACAGATCAGGGCGATCGAGACCCAGCGTTACGCGGAAACCGAAAGCACCATCCCCGAGCTGCAGCCGCTGGAGGGGGAGAGTGACGAGTCTCCCACCAATCCTGACGTCGGTGACTCGGCTCCGCCGTCCGTCATCGAAACGACGCCGGCTGATGGCGCGAGCGACGTACCGACCGACACCGGCGTCACCGTCACCTTCAGTGAGGACGTACGCGGCGCCGACCTCGTTCTGAAGGACGCCGACGGCGGCGTCGTGGCCACCACGACGGGCGAAACCGGTGAGTACGGCAACGCCACCGTCACCTTCACACCCGGTCAGCCGCTGAAGTCCGGCACCGTTTACACCGCGACCGTCAGCGGCGCGACGGACCTGTGGGACAACGTCATGTCTCCGCATTCCTGGTCCTTCACCACGACGGGACCTGACACGACCGCGCCGACGGTGAGCGGGACTGACCCGGCCAAGGACGCCACCGACGTACCGGTCGCCACACCAGTGCGGGCCACCTTCAGCGAGCCGGTGTCCGAAGCGGAGATCATCCTCAAGGACGCGCAGGGCACCGCCATCACCGGCACCGCGGCGATGGACAGCACCAACAAGATCCTGACCTTCACCCCACAACAACCCCTGGCCCACAGCGCCGCCTACACCGCCGAAGCGAGCAAAGCCAAAGACACCGCGGGCAACATCATGGCCACCCCGCATGTCTGGTCCTTCACCACGGCGGCGCCTGACACGACCGCGCCGACGGTGAGCGGGACTGACCCGGCCAAGGACGCCACCGACGTACCGGTCGCCACACCAGTGCGGGCCACCTTCAGCGAGCCGGTGTCCGAAGCGGAGATCATCCTCAAGGACGCGCAGGGCACCGCCATCACCGGCACCGCGGCGATGGACAGCACCAACAAGATCCTGACCTTCACCCCACAACAACCCCTGGCCCACAGCGCCGCCTACACCGCCGAAGCGAGCAAAGCCAAAGACACCGCGGGCAACATCATGGCCACCCCGCATGTCTGGTCCTTCACGACGGTACAGGCGCCATCGGCTCCGAAGACGATCACGTTGCCGGTGCAGACCGACACCTGGCTCGATAACCAAGGGGCGGTCGGCCCCAATGGCCCCACTGTGTGGGCGGGTGCGTACGGCAGTAGCGCTCCGAGGGCCATCGAGCGGACCTACCTGAAGTTCGACACCTCGGCGCTGGCGGGTAAGGCGATCACCGAGGCCAAGCTGGAGCTGTGGAATTCGGCTTCCTTCGGTTGTGGCGCCGCCGACTCGGGTCTCAAGGCGCAGCAGGTCACCGGGGCGTGGAGTGCTGAAACCCTGAGTTGGCGCAATCAGCCGCAGACCACCACCAACGGCGAGGCGCTTGCCAAGGACCCCGGCGGATGCATCGGCGATTCGCCGCCGAGCGATGTCGTGTGGACCTGGCCGGTAACCGACATCGTGCGGCGCTGGGCATCGGGCCAGGACAACCATGGCCTGATGGTGCGCGGGATTGACGAATCCACCAGCGCCCCCCAGTACGACCGCGGCTTCCACGCGTCGGAAACCGAGGAGGCCGAGGCCCATCCGCCGACGTTGAAGGTGACCTACACCGACAACGCCGGTCCCAGCCCGACTCCCACGACACCTCCCCCCGGTTCGGACACGACACCGCCGACGATCCTCGCGGTGGAACCGGCCGACGGAGCCGAGAACGTGCCGGCCGACGCCACGGTGAAGGTCACCTTCAGCGAGCCGGTGACCAACGTGAACTTCGTCCTGACCGACATCTTCACTGAGGAGGAGGTGCCCGGCAGCGTCACGATGAGCGCCCGTAACACGGTGTTGACGTTCACGCCGGACGAACCGCTGGACTTCTACTACTGGGCTGAGATCACCGCGGCCTCGGACACCGCGGGCAACGCCATCGAGGAGCCCTACGGGTGGACTTTCCTGGCCGGCTCGGCGGAACCGCGGCAACTACGTGCTACGGCCAAGGCCCCGTTGTCCATCGACAGGTTGTGGACCCGCTCCTCGAAGGCTGAGGAGGCCGTCGTACCGACCACGGCTCCGGAGCTCATGGTCAAGGTGTCCGGCCGGTTGACGCGGCACTCCACCGTGGAAGTCGAGGTCGAGCACGACCCCGGCGCCCGGTCGCAGGGCAAGGGCAGAATCTGGTCCGGAAGCGCAGAGATCGCCGCTGGATCTGTGGGAATCGCTCGGGTGCCCGACGGGAAGCTGAAGGACGGGTGGCAGGTGCGATGGCGTGCCCGCGCCACATCGGCCGCCGCGGTGTCCTCGTGGACGGAATGGCAGTCGGTCAAGATCGATCTCGGTGACTCCGGCCAGGCAAGCACTCCGAAGAAGGCGGAGGCCACCGCCGTACAGAACGCCGATTTCGACTATGAGCACATGAGCCTTGAAATGTGCTCGGAGGGCCGCCGGAACGCGCCGCAGCCGAATGCCAGCTTCGGCTGGCAGAAGTCCTCCCGCTACAACGCCTGCTGGAGCAAGCTCATCGGCGTCGGCGACTACATCAAGAAGGGAGAGTACGTCCGCCCGCAAGTGGAGGACGGCTATCTCGTGGAGGCCACGACCGTCTATCACACCTACCTAGGGACCGCCGACGGCGCGGGGGTGATCGGCGGAACAGGCCTGACTCCGCAGACGATCTCGATGTGGACCCGGCTGGGCAACATCGTGGCGTACCTCGACGGCAAGGAGATCCCGGCCGACAAACTCGACGAGTACCGGATCGGCCTGGTGATCAGCTCGAAGGGCGAAAGCGGCTCCACGTGTAACCTCACTCCCGCCGTCCTCAGCCAGATGAAGGCCAAGGGCTGGCAGGAGTACGGGGACGGCATCTACACGTTCCGGGACAGCATCGCCAAGTTCAAGGCCAGCGGTGACACCTTCTTCCGCTTCTACTCCGACCCCGACAGCGACCGTGTCAGCACCTGCACGCTTCGTCCCCGGCTGTACAACACACTGGACGAGTGGGACGACGACGGCGAGGTCGACGAAACCTGGGACAAGCAGGCGATCCCGCTGTGGAACACCGGCTGCTTTGACGACAAGGGCTTGGACGCGGGCAAGGTCATCGGAACCACACGCGTCTGCGGTGGCCCCAGCTACGCCTACGCCCCGACCACCCGTTGTGACGAACTCACCCTCGGGCAGGAGGACGAGGACCCCCCGAGTACGGTGAGAGCGGCGGCGAACAACACCTATGGCGTGCACACCGGCGCCTGCATCTTCACCATCACCCCCGTCTTCACGATGTCGAAAAGCGCGGCGACAGCGGCCGGGAAACCCATGGACGCGGTCATCGACCATATCGCCGACGCCCTGAAGACACCGGACAACAAGAACACCTGGCCCTACAAACTGGTGAACAACGTGCGCCAGGTCAAGACCATCCCGGGCAACGCCGACGTCCCGGGATCGAATCCACTGACCCGTCTCCTGGGCAAGAAGAACGCGGATGAGAATCGGAAGAAGTTCAACTGGGAAAGGCAGGTGAACGGCCATCTGACGAAGGGCGAATGCGACCTGTACTACTGGGAGCTGAACCCGAGCCTGAAGTGGGTACAGCACTACACCCAGGCCGGTCTGCAGTGCGATGAGTTCCCCTTCGCCAGCACGTACCAGGGAAAAGTGGGGAACGACTACTCCGTCAGACCCATCAATGGCCTGCAGAACAGGAACCATGGATGGACCTGGCTCAGAACCTTCTACTCGAGAAATAGACTCGCCGACAAGGACCCCTTCTTGGTGAGAACCAGAAGCTGAACCCGACCTCGGCCCTCTGTCACTCGGCAGAGGGCCGAGGCGGTTCAGCCACCCGTTCTGATACGGAATAATCGTCCCCGTCCATGACATGCCAATCCGAGGGAGCGTCATGACCGAGCCTCTACCGGCGGGATGGTCCGGAATCGATGGGCATGGATGGGCTGACCTCGCAGCGATCCGCGCCAGGCTGGAAGCGGGCGCCGACCCCAACTCGGGCGTCTACGCCTTCGGCGGTTACGAGGGAAGGCCCCTGCACTTAGCGGCCGAATGGGGGACTCCTGAGACGGTGGCCGAGCTGGCCCGTCGCGTCGACGACGTCGATGCCGAGTTCGACGACCGGACCGCCCTGTGGACGGCGGTGTTCGCCCATCGACTCGACAACGTCCGCACCCTGGTCGCCGCCGGTGCGGACCCCTGGCGGCCCATGATGGCCGGATGGTCTCCTGGACGGCTCGCCCTCGCCGGTCCGACCCCGGACCTGTTCCTGGTCCCCGCCGGGCATCCCGGCCTGACCCCCGACGAGGCCGCGACGGCCGCGGAGGCGCACCGGCTGATCGCCACGCTGGCCGACATCGACGACTACATGGGTGTGGCCTGCGTGGCGGATCTCACCACGACTGAGGCTGCGCGGCGTCTGGAAGCCCGGCCGGTGGACGACACCACTATGGAGCCGGTCCTGGAAGATCCTTGGGCCGATCCCGACGCCCATCTGGGAATCGTCGGAATCACCGACGTCCCCGGTGGATGCGTCGTCACCCAACCCTGGGGGTACATCCCCTCCACTCCCGAAGTGACCTTGCCGTTGTCCGAGGGAACGGTCTGCTACAGCCTGTTCGCCAACCCCAAGAGCGGCGACCAAGGACTTGTCAGCCGCGATGGAGTGATCGAGGACTCCGACACACTTCCCGGCGGCGGCGACGCGGGCGGACACCTGACGGCCGACGAGATTCTGGCCGAATACCTCTACCAGGGCGAGGCCGTGGCATATGTGTGCGCCAAGGCAGGGCTGCGACTGCCCGACGCCCGGGCCATCATCGGGCCGCCGGATCTGTGGGTGTGTCTGCCTGAGCGAGACCGCTGAAGCCGGCCTGGCGATCACCGGGACTGAGCCGGGAGGCGATCCGCACCGACCAGGCGACCTCCGCGTTGTGCAGAGCCGAGGCCACGATCCGGGAGATCCGCCCAGGCGTCGGCGGCTCGATCCGCTCCTCGCGCAGATGCTTGAGCAGTTCCTCCCGTACCCGGTCAGGGCGCCGCTCGGCGTGCGCGCCCTTCTCAGCCAGCCACACCGCCAGCTTCGTCGCGTCCGCCGTCGTGCACGTGCGAAAGCCCAGGTGCGTGCGGATCTGATGGCGATGGTACTCGATTGTGGAGCCAGACCACTCATAGAAGCCCAGCTCCGAAACAGGAACCCGGACTTGCTTGGCCACGTGTTCAACCACGTCGTCCGGCAGCTCCGAGCGGCCGCGCGGGAATCGGCCATGCTGCGTATAAAACTTCAGCAAGATCGCGAACCCGAGTCGCGTGGCGTCCCGCTTCCCGGCGATGAGGTCACGCTCTTCGTCCGGGATCGTCCAGTGCTCGACCAGCTCGTTGATGTGCATCGGGGGTGTTTCATGACCGCCCAGCATTGAGCAGACAAGTTACAGCAAGATCAACGCTGTTTGGGGCTCATGACACGCTTCTTACCGGCACCCCGTGATCGACCAGGCTACGAGGATGGGGAGAGGTGATCTTGTCGCTCTCCGTCGTTCCTGGCCGCGCTCACCTTGACGTAGCGGGGAACGCGGTCGATGCCCGTGAGGTAGAAGCCGTCTGGTATCAGTCCTTGCTCGTTGATCCCAGGGGGAGCCGATGGGCCGCGGTCGGGGAGGTAGGCGACGACGTGGTCCACGAGTGCAGCGGCCAGGAAGGGCGCGGCCAAATCGGGGCCGCCGTCGAGGAGGAGGCGGCGGACTCCCCCCGTGTGGAGCGCCTTCAGCAGGTCGCGGTGGTCGGGTCGTATGGGACCTTCCGGCAGGTGGATCATGCCGGGACCGTGGCTGCGGGGCATCGCTTCTTCAAGGTGTCCATCGGCGTACAGGACGGCATCGGCGGAAAGTAGCAGATCGCGAGAAGACGGGATGCGGTTGAAGGCGCTCGTCCTCCCTTCGTCGGTCTCGGCATAGACCCAAGTGACGATGGGGCGGTTGAGTGTGAGGGCGGTGCGCCATCCGCCGAGAACGAGCAGCGCCTCCTCGGCGAGCACGCCGGTCTCCACGCTCACGCCCGCCTTGCACAGCTCGGCCACCCCGCCTTCGCCGCGGGAGGTGGGGTCGATGACGGCGATGACCACGCGGGCGATCCCGGCGTCGATGAGGAGTTGGCGGCAGGCCGGCGCGTGACCCACGTGGTTGCAGGGCTCCAGGGTGACCACGGCTGTTCCGCCCTTCGCCGCCGCCCCGGCGGCCAGCAGAGCGTTCCCCTCGGCGTGCGCTTCACCCTTGCGGGCGTGATAGCCCTGGCCGACAGGTTGGCCGGCGGCGTCCAGAATCACGCAGCCGACTGGCGGGTTGGGGCTGGTGGAAGCGAGTCCGTGGGCTGACAGCGCGATGGCGCGCCGCATGGCCTGAAGTTCGAGGTTGGAGGCCATCAGTTGGCCACCGCCTCGGCCAGGGCCAGCCGGAAGGCGGCCACAGCGGGGAGGCGTCGATGGACGGTCAGCGAGCGCTCGACGGAGGTCAGTACGTTGATGATGCGCACCGAGCCGGCGGCGCGGGCGATGCCAAGCGCCTCGGCGGCCGTCATGGCCGCCCGTTCGGGGTCTCCTTGCCCGACGTAGGCAGAGGCCAATCCCGCCAGGGCCATGCCACGGTCCCGGCGGTAGACCGACGGGAGGGCGGGCAGCGCGTGCTCGAAGGTGGCGACCGCGCGCTGCGGCTTCTTGAGCTCCAGCCAGCAGCGGGCGCGCTGCATCTCGACGTAGGCGGGCGTGCAGAACGACCCGTGTCCGCTTCGGGCGTCTCCATCGTCGTTGACCGGCGACGCAAGTTCGCGGGCCTGGTCCAGTAGCCGGTGGCAGGCCCGTTCCTCGCTGTCGAGGGCGTGGCCTTGGGCCTGCTGCTGCACGATCGCCGCGCGCATCGGTGCCGGCAGGTGGCCGGACTGCCGAAGCGCGGAGGCGGCCAGGCCGAGCACGTCACCGGCCCGGCGTCTACTCATGGCCTGCTGACTGCCGCGGAACATGGTCCACGCGATCATCTCGCCGTCGCCGATCTCATAGGCCCACATGGACGCGCGGTCGGTCCAGCGCTCGGCCTGCTCGACGTCTCCGGCGTCCTCGTACAGCCACGCCGCCGACTCGGCGTAGCGGGCCGCGAGGTTGAGGACCTGGACGCGATCGTGTCCACGAGCAGGCACCAGCAGATCCTCCAGGACGGTGATCTGCTCGCAGACGGCCGGAACGGTATGGCGAGGGCCGAGCAGGTTGTCGCGTTGGACGAGTAGATGCCACTGCTCGCGCAGGTGGTCGAGTACGTCGCCGTACTGCTCTCTGCCAGGTGTCGAGACCAGTGCACGGCGCCGGAGCGACGTGGCCGGCTTCGGGGCTTCGCCTCCGAACAGCTCGGCCTCAGTCAGGTCGAGGGCCTTGCAGAGCAGCACCCTGTAGAGGGCGTTGGGCTGGTAGGCACCCTTTTCCCAGAAGCGGATGTTCCGGCACAAGCTCGCGGTCTTGGGCAGCGGCAAGTCATCCCCGGCGGCCTGGCGCATCAGCCGGGCAAGGCCCTTGAGGCTGAGCAACCGCTCCAGCCTGGCCTGGCGGAGCCTCATCGCCCACTCGGGCAGCGCTTGATCGTCCATCCGTATGCACCTCGCCGCAGAGAGGGAGGGAAGGGGGCGGAAAGCCTTCCTCATGCTTCCCCTAGTCTCCCCTGCCGCCCGGGTGTCCCACCAGGCTGTGATGGTTCTGTGCCTGTCCGGCACCGGAGTCCGGTTCCGGGCAGACCGCGCCATCCGAGGACAGAACGATCGCCCGACGCCTGCCCGCCGAGGCAGGCCAGGAAGGTGACACCAGTGACGACCATTACCGGCGGCACGCTCAACGAGCTGTTCGCCAGCGCGGTGCGGCTGACCATCGACGGTGACAAGGTCAGCCCCCGGGGCATGGACACCCGCGAGCTGCTGGACGTGCGCCTGCTGCTCGAAGAGCCTCGCGCGCGGCTGCTGCACGCTCCGCCTGGTCGCGTGCTGAACACCGCGTTCGCCGTCGCCGAGGCCGTCTGGATCCTGTCGGGGTCCGATGCGCCGTGGATCTATGAGTTCAACGGCCAGCTCCGGCGGTACGCCGAGGACGACGGCATCCTGCGCGGCGCCTACGGGCCGCGCATGCGCTGCTGGGACGGCTCGGTCGATCAGCTCGCCCTGGCGCTGTCCACCCTCCAGGGCGACCCGGATTCGAGACGGGCCGTCATCCAGCTCTACGACCCGGCCCGTGACGCCGGCGGGCATCGGGACGTGCCCTGCACCCTGGGCTACCGTTTCCACCTCCGTCGTGGTCGCCTGCACATGGCGACCACCATGCGCAGCCAGGACCTGTGGACCGGCCTGCCCTACGACATCTTCGCGGCCACCACCTTGCACGAGCTGATGGCCGGCTGGCTGGGTGCCGAGCTGGGCGAGTACCACCACCACGTGGACTCGCTTCACGTGTACGAACGCGACCTGGACAAGGCGGTCGCCGTCCTCGATACGGCGGTCTCCACGCCCGGCAAGCTGCCCTCCCTGGAGACGTCGTGGGAGGGGTTCGACGCCCTACTAGCCGATGTCCGGTCCGGCCGGATGGTCGATCATCCCGGCTGGGACATCATGGCCGCCGTGCTGGCCAGTTACCAGCAGTGGAAACGCGGCGACCGCGACGCCGCCGTACGCAGCGCGGAGGACGTCGGCGGCCTCCTCGGAGAGGGCCTGTGCGCCTGGTACGCCGTTCTGAAGAGTCGGTGATCTCGATGCCTCCCCATGTCGTCCTCGGCTTGTGCTCCTTCACGCACGACTCGGCCGCAGCCCTGCTCGTCGATGGTGAGCTGATCGGATTCGTCGAGGAGGAACGCCTGTCCGGGGCCAAGCACACCCGCGCCTACCCCGAGCGGGCGGTCGCCTGGCTGTTGTCCAAGGCGGGCATCAGCCCCGAGGAGGTGAACGCCGTCGCGTACAACTTCCACGGCCTCCACTACTTGAAAGTGGTTCCCACTACCCTTGGCCTGGCTCTGAACCCTGCCACTCGTAAATTCGCGGGAAGGCGCGCGGCCAGCTTCACCAAGGTGGGATTCCGCACTGTCCGCCGCGTCCACGGGTTGAGGCGCCGCTTCCCCCACGCTCGCATCCACCCGCTCCTCCACCACCGCACCCACCAGATGTACGCCTTTGCCGCCTCGGGCTGGGAGAGCGCGGCCGTCCTGGTCGTGGACAGCCTCGGCGAGGCCGAGACCACCACCATCGCGCTCGGACGTCAGCTCCAGCCCGGCCGACCGGCCTTGCGATCCCTCTACGAGCTGACCGACCCGGCCTCGCTCGGATACGCCTACGGCGCCGTCACCGAGCACCTGGGCTGGCGCCGGGGCGACGAGGAGGGGACCGTGATGGCGCTGGCCGCACTGGGCGATCCGGCCCGCTTCCGCGCCCTCTTCGCCGCCGCCATCCCCATCACGCCGACCGGTTTCTCCCTGCACCCGGCCTATTTCGCGCCCCGGGTGCTGTCGTCGTCCTTCGCCCGGCTGACTCCCCGCTTCGCTGCCGAGACCTGTTCACGCCGCGCCGGGGACGCCCCGATCGGCCAAGTCCATCGGGACTTGGCCGCCGCGCTCCAGGAGCGGACCGAGCAGGTGATGCTGCATCTAGCCGGCCTGGCCAGGGCACGTACCGGGATGAAGCGGTTGTGCCTCGGCGGTGGTGTCGCCACCAACTGCGTGTCCGTCGGCAAGATCGTGGAGTCGGGTCTCTTCGCGGAGGTGTTCGTGCCTCCGGCTCCGGGCGACGCTGGCACGGCGATCGGCGCAGCCGCCGCAGTCCACCTGGAGAGCGGGACAAGCCCCCTGGCCGGCGTCGCGGGCACGTGCTACCTCGGCCCCGCCTTTCCCGGCCAGATGCCAGAGGTCACAGGGTTCACGGAGCACCGGATCGACGGCGACGTCGCCGCGTTCTTGGCGGAGCGGCTGGCCGGCGGTCAGATCGTTGGCCTGTTCCGGGGGCGGGTCGAGGTGGGGCCTCGCGCGCTCGGGAACCGGTCGATTCTGGCCTCGCCGCTGATCCCGGACGTGGTCGCGCGGCTGAACGACACCGTGAAGTTCCGCGAGCCCTTCCGCCCGTTCGCGCCCATGGTCGCGGCCGAGCACGCGGCCGATTACTTCACCCTCGGCCAGGAGTCGCCGTTCATGTCGATGGCCTCGGGCGTGACCGAGCTGGCGCGCCAGCGTATTCCCGCAGTCGTGCATGTCAACGGCACCGCTCGCGTCCAAACCATCACCGAGGACGGCAACCCCTTCATGCACGCCGTACTGACCGCCTTCGCCGGCCGTACCGGCATTCCCGTCCTGATCAACACCTCACTGAACGTCAAGGGCAAGCCCATCTGCGGCACACCGGTCATGGCGCTCAAGTGCCTGGCGGGCACCGGCTTGGACGCCCTGCTCCTGGAAGACAGGTGGATCACCCGATGAGGATCGGCTACAGCTTCTGGGGTTTCCTGGGGCCCGGCATCACCGACACCCCGGACGGCGGGCGGAGCCATCGACGCCCCTTCATCGACGCCATCCGCGCCGCCGGCCACGAGGTGGTCTTCCTCCAACGGAACCGTGACCTGGCCGAGGCCGGGGACCACATCGCCGATCGGTACGCGTTCGACGCCGGTCTTCCTGAGATCGACGTTCTCTTCGCCGAGTGGCGCTGGCCCATTCCCGGCCGCAACACGACCGCATGCGACGTTCCTGGGCACACCTGCGATCTTCATCGACAGGCGGACCTGCTCGACCACTACACGTACACTCGCGGCACCCCCACGATCGTCTGGGACAAGGACCGGAAGATCCCGCTGGACCACCCCCTGCGCCGCCGCCACGGCGTGGTGGTCTGTGAGGCTGCGCTGCTCCCCTCCCTCGGGTCTCGCCCGCTGCTGTTCCCTCTGGACGACGTCCTCCTGGACGAGGCCGACCCGCCGGTGCTCGCCGCACAGTCGCGCCCCATCCCGTTGACCTACATCGGCAACCAGTACGACCGCGACCAGGCGTTCGACCACTACTTCGCCCCGGCCGCCGCCCGCCTGCCCCACCAGGTGGCCGGGAAGTGGCCCACCATCGGCCGCTGGCCCAAGGTGACCTTCCTCGGGAGGGTCCCCTTTAACGAAGTGGGCCGGATGTACGGCGAGAGCCTGGCGACGGTCCTGCTGCTCCCGGAGCGGTACGCGGCCGTGGGTCAGATGACGCAGCGGATCTTCGAGGCAGTTCTGGCCGGGTGCCTGCCCCTGGCACCGTCCAACATCGCCTGCGTCCACCGATTCATGCCGGACGAACTGATCGTCAACGACGGTCATGAGGTGCTCGCCGCGGTGCATCGGCTGCTGTCCATCGCCGGCACCGCCGCTCACGCCGACCTGATCTCAGCGTGTCTGGCCAAGCTCGACGCGTTCCGGCTCAGCCACCAACTCCGGATGGTGGAGGACATCTTGGCCGCCTTCGACGTCCGGCGCCCTCACACCGCCTGGAGGTGTCGATGAGCGCGGTCCGCCATCTCGCCATTGCCGCTCTGACCAGGCCCGTTTCTACTATCGTGGAGCACCATGCAGATGAACCGGGTGGCCATCGTCGGGTCCGGCGGAAGCGGCAAATCCTACGTGGCGCGCGAACTCGGCCGTCTGCTCGATGCGCCGGTCACGCATCTCGACGCGGTCTACTACGACGACGAGTGGAACCCGCTGCCGCCGGAGAAGTTCGAGGCGGCTCAGCGGGAGCTGGTTGCGGCACCGCGCTGGGTGATCGACGGCAACTACAACTCCTCGCTGCACGTCCGGCTGGAAGCGTGCGACACCGTGGTGATGATGGACGTGCCCACCTGGGCCGCCTTGTGGGGGATCGTCTCCCGCCAGCTCCGGCACGGCGCCGGCCAGCACACCTCCGGCGTCTACAACCGCATCCACTGGGGCGTGATCACCTACGTGGCCACCTACCGGCGGCGCATGCGACCCAAGGTGCTGGCGAAGATCCACCACCTCGCCGCAGGCAAGCAGGTGGTGTTCCTGACCAGCCGTGCCAAGACGCGCCGCTGGCTGGAACAGGTGGCCGCCGGCCGCTGACCCGCCGTGGCGGCGGCGTAGACGGGTGGCGCCCATGACGTCGCCCGAAAACGCCTTCACGCATCCGACCACCGCATCGCGCCTGTACCAGGAGGAGTCACGCCTGGCGGCCCGTACCTCGGCCTTGCACCAGGCGAAGATTCAGGGAAGGGCAGTCGCCGAGGTCATCGCCGACCTGGCCACCGATCACCTGGCCGAGCCCCGGCAGGCGATCGTCGCGGACCTGGGCTGTGGCCGCGGTACCAGTAGCCGAATCCTGGCCGAGCGCCTCCGGCCGCGCCACCTGCTGGCCATCGACACCTCGCAGGCGATGCTCACCGCCGCGCGCTCCCGGGTCGAGGGCGCTCCGACGAGGGTCACCTGCCTCCGCGCTGACTTTCACCGCCTACCCCTCGGGGACGCCACCTGCGCGGTGGTGGTGGCCGCGTTCTGCCTCTACCACGCCCCCGACCCGACCCCCGTCATCGCCGAGATCGCCCGCGTTCTCGTCGAGGGCGGCATCGCCATCATGGTCACCAAATCGGCCGACAGCTACCGGACCCTCGACCACCTGGTCGCCGCCGCAGGCATCGACGCCGGCGCAACCCGACGGCCGAGCCTGTACGGGACCGCCCACAGCGGCAACCTGGAGGCGCTCACAGCGCCGATCCTCCCGATAGTGCACGTGGAACACGAGGAACACCGATTCGCCTTCACGGGGCTGGACCACGTCGCAGCCTACCTCGCCACCACGCCCAAGTACGAACTGCCGTCCGCCATGGCCACCGACCCGGACGCGATCGCCACGGCACTGCGCTCCCGCGTGATCGACGCCCGGGTCGTGGCCGCCTCCACCGTCACTTACCTGATCGCCAAGCGGGGTGACGCACCATGACCTTCAGCAAGCCGTACGCCACCCGGGAAGCCCTCGAACAGACCATCGCCCACCACGCATGGCTCAACGAACATGCAGGTTCGCTCCGGCTCCCCGCCATCAGGACCGTTCGCGCGGACGGCATCGACTTCGCCTCGATCGAAGGCCGCCACGCCCGCTTCACTGATGCCCCGGCTGTGGCCACCGTCCTCGGCCGTGCCCACGCCGCCGCGTGGAAGGGCGATCTGCACCGTGCGCTCCTCACCACCGCACACCCTCTGGCCCATGGCCATGAGTTGCCCGACTTCGTCTCGCCCCGCATCGCAGCTCTGCGCAGGCACCGCGCCGCCGGATTGGTAAACGCCCACCAGATGACCGCCGCCCAATCGCTCCTCGCCGCCAGCCCGGCCACCCCGGTCGCCTTCTATAAGGACACCAACTTGCGCAATGTCCTCATCACCGCTGATGGGCCCGTCATGGTGGATCTCGGCGACCTCACCCTGGCGCCGTTCGGCTACGACCTCGCCAAGCTGCTGGTCACCTTGGCCATGACGTACGGGCCTCTTCCACCCGCGACCTTCACGACGTCCCTGGCCTGCTACAACCAGCCGCTCCTCGGCGCGGGCCTACCCCCCGTCACCATCGGCCGGTTCCTCGGTCACGCCGAGCTGCACCACCTGCTCACCCTGCCCTATCTCGGCAAGAGCGGTTACCGGCATCCGTGGCCGACCGTCCGCCCCCGACCGGAGGACCTGACGTGATCTCCACCGAACTCATCTTCACCCGCCACGGCGAGGCGCAATGCAATGTGGACGGCGTCGTCGGCGGCCCGCGTACCTGCACCGGACTGACCGACCTCGGCCGACGGCAGATGACCCTGACCGCTGCCCGCCTCCTCATCCAACATGACGCCGAACCATTCACCCACGTGTACGCCGGACCCCGCCTGCGGCTCCGCGAAAGCGGCCGTATCCTG
Source organism: Nonomuraea sp. NPDC050202 (assembly GCF_040656115.1). Lineage (NCBI taxonomy): Bacteria > Bacillati > Actinomycetota > Actinomycetes > Streptosporangiales > Streptosporangiaceae > Nonomuraea > Nonomuraea sp. NPDC050202. The sequence continues at coordinate 474,953 of NZ_JBFALF010000002.1, forward strand.
GCCGACGCCCTCGGCCTACCGCTGCTCATCAGCAACTCCCTGGACGGCCCCGTCCACGGCGAGGCCGACGGCAAGCCTTGGCACGAGGTCAAGACCGCCTTCCGCGGCGGCCCGCACGCTCATCCCGATCAACCCTGGGCACCGGGCTCCGACACCTGGAACGGCTACCTCAAGCTCGCCGGCGCGGTCATCGCCGACCTCATCCGTCACCACGAAGGCGATCGCGTCCTGTTCGTCGCACACGGCGAAACCGTGCTCGCCGCACACACCCTCCTGCTCGACCTCCGTCCCGGCCTGATGACCAGTTTCACCCTCGACCACGCCTCGATCACCCACTGGCAACTCCACCGCAACCGGTTCGGCGACGAGCGGTGGATGCTGCTGCGCCACAACGACACCGCCCACCTGACCACGCTGGCCATCTCGTGAGCGGTTCCGACCCCGAGCTGTTGGCCATGGCCCGCTGGCACCTGGGACCCGTCACGCCGCTTCCGCGCCTCGACCTGCCCTCACACCTCCAGGTCCTCACCACGAAGAACGGGCAGCGCTACATCCTCAAGCACCACCAGGCGCCCGATCGGTTCCATGCCGAATTCCGCGCCTACTCCACCTGGGTCCCAGCCCTGAAGGAACACGCTCCAGCCCTCATCCACGCCGACCCCGACACCCTCTCCCTGCTACTGACCGCCATCCCCGGGCAACGCGCCACGCAGCTCCCCGAGGACTCCCTCGCCGAACGTCGGGCACACCGCGACGCGGGCCACGTCCTGCGTCTCCTCCACCAAGCTTCGCCCGGCCCGCACACCGCGACCGACGTACCTGCCTACCTCGCTGAGCGCATGCGCTGGTGGGCCGCCCGCGCGCACCTGGCGGCCCTCATCACCTCCTCCGACCTTCGCCTCCTGCACTCCTGGGCGGACGAGATGGCCGCAGAGACACTCGAGACCACGGTGTGCCACCTGGACTACCAACCACGCAACTGGATCGTCAGAGACGCGGGGCAGGTCGGCGTCGTCGATTTCGAGCACACCCGCCTCGACGCCCGCATCCGCGACTTCGCCCGCCTCGAACACCGCTATTGGCGTCGGGCGCAGCACCTCCGCACGGCCTTCTTCGACGGCTACGGCCGCCCACTCGATTCCAGCGAACACCAGCTCCTGGAACGCTTTCGCCTCCTGGAGGCGGTGACCGCACTGGTACGAGGCCACGAAGCGGACAACGCGGAACTCCTGGCCCACGGCCGGACACTCATCGCCAGCATCCACCAACCACCTCAGAGGACCCCTATGCCCATGTCAGCCACCGCCCATGGACTCCGTGAGTCACTTCCCCGGCGAGCCGTCGTCACCGGCGCCGCCGGTTTCATCGGCTCCCACCTGTGCCAGGCATTGCTCGCGCGAGGCGTGACCGTGATCGGTGTGGACCGCCGCGATCCCAGCAAGCACCTCAGCGCCGCCCACAACTTGGCCGACATCCGTACCCACCCAAACTTCGTTTTCGCCACCGGCGACCTGCGCACCTGTGCCATCGAACCCCTGCTGCTCGACGCCGACGTCGTTTTCCACCTGGCCGGCGTCCCAGGCGTCCAGCCCTCATGGGGAGCCGACTTCGACGACTACGTCGCCTCCAACATCTCGGCTACCCAGCGGCTCATGCACGCGGTGACGAGGCTGCGCATCCCGCGCCTCGTCGTTGCCTCCTCCTCCAGCATCTACGGCGCCCCCGACGGCGACCGCCCCAGCACCGAAACTGATCACCCGCGCCCCGCCTCCCCGTACGCGGTGACCAAGCTCGCGGAGGAACAGCTCTGCCTCGCCCACGCAGCCCGATCTGACTGCGACACCACCGTGGTGGCCTTGCGGTACTTCACCGTCTACGGCCCGCGCCAGAGGGAGGACATGTTCGTCCAGCGCCTCCTGGACGCAGCCTCAACCGGTCTGACCCTCCAGATCTACGGGGACGGCAAGCAGCGCCGCGACTTCACCTACGTCGACGACGCCATCAACGCGACCATCGCGGCAGGCACCGTCTACCTGTCCAACAGCGTGATCAACGTCGGAGCCGGCCGCACCATCAGTCTCAACGACGTCGTAGAACGAGCCCACCGGCTCACCGGCCAGCCCATCAACGTCCGGTCCACCCGCGCACGGAGCGGGGATGTCTCTGTCACCTGCGCCGACGTGACCTCAGCGCGTCGGCTGCTCGGCTGGGCCCCGACCACCGACTTGGTCACTGGCATGGCCGCGCAGCTCGACTGGATGGCCTCCAGCCGAAGCCCTTCCCCCATCGCGGCGGAGGCCGTCTGACGGCGCCAGAAGCCACGGCGCGGGCAGACCGGTCCACGGTAACACTCAGGCTGCCCGCGCCGTCCAGCTTCGTCCCATGGGTAACAACCTGGGGAGCCCACCACAGCGCCATGTTCCCCAACCGCAACGTGTCCCTGCCTTCAGAGCGGACCGTGGAGTCGTGGCTGGAGAAGAGGGGCGAGGAGATGCAGGCCGAAGGCCAGAAAGCCGGTAAATCCCCGCGCGGCGGGCCCTTCGCCCGCCCTACGCTTGTTTCATGTCAACCGCCGCTGACCCCTCTTGGCGTCCCCTACGCGAGCGCCTGGCTGGCCAGACCGGCGAGCGTGCCCTGGTCGAGGGGACGCCGCTGTACCTGGTCCAGCCGCTTCGGGACTGGTTGAACGAGGCCGTTACGGATTTCGATGGCCAGTACGATCTGGCGATGCTCTTGCAGTTGCGGTTGCGTGACACTGATGTCGTCCCTCGGCATCGTGATACTGATGGCGTGTTCGTGGTGCTCGACGGTGACAGTCTGCTGGAGGCGATTGATGCCACGCTGAACGTCTGTGGCTCCTATGCAGGAGTGGACGGCAACGACGTCTTCGAGCACCAGTGGTGGGGTGCCATGCTGCTCAAACTGCAGTTGATTCTGGACACAGGCGGGTCGGCGTGGAAGCTGAATGACGACTTGAACGGGCTGGCTCGTCGCGTCGACGAGACCGTCGCCCAGGCTGCCTGGATGACGATGCAGGCGGCCCCCACCGATGCAGCTGATCACCTCAAGCGGGCGTGGAACGCCGCCTACGGCATGAACCCGGACGCGTCGAAGGCGTACAGCGAGGCGGTCAAGGCGGTGGAGGCCGTTGTGATTCCCGCGGCCATCCCCAACGACCGGCAGGGGACGCTCGGAAAGGCGCTTGCGCACATCAAGCAGACCGCGGCGAAGTGGACGGTCGCGGTCGACCAGTCCCGTACGCCAGCATCAGCAGACGTGCTGATCGCGATGCTGGCGCTCGTGTGGCATGGGCAGCGTGACCGGCACGCTGGCCCGAACACGGCCCCGGTCACGCTGGAGTCTGCGCAGACCGTGCTCCACGCGGCGGTGACGCTGGTGCAGTGGTTCACGTCCGGTGCGATCAGGAAAGCATCCTGACGTAGCCGGCCGCCCGCTAGGTCCCCCAGGACCCGCTGCCGCTCCTTTGGAAGCAGCCACCAGCTCGACGAAGGTGCTCTTGGCCAGCAGCGACCGGCGATCACCTGACGGGTCCGGCCAGGGGGCAGGCCACGGCAGCTGACCCCTGGTTGCCATCCCGCGTGAGGCGCCGTGGCCGAGCAGCGTGGCGGGGTGTCTTGGCCAGAGTGACGCGTACGAGCTGCCGATGGTGAGCTGTGTCGCAAATCACATTGGGCGAGGGTGGTCTGCGGAAAACCCCTGATCCGATCCGCGAGGTTCCGCGCTCGTCCGCACCCAGCCAACACAGCCAACACAGCCAACGCCGGGGGCGATCTCTATAAATCGCCAATGTCTCCCAGCCGCAAGCTCGCACGTCTAAGCTCTTGCCTGTCCGCTTCGCACGCGGTCCCCAGCAGCAGTCCATCGGGGGGTCAGCTGCTCGATGGCGCCGACCCTGGCACACCATCAACCAGAAAGAAGGGACACCGTGCGCAAACGGAAGCAAAAAACAGACCCATCCAGGTGGATGGAGTGGGCACAGCTCGCAGTGCGGACCGTGCTCATCATCGTAGACCTGGTGGTCAACAGGATCAGGTAACCAAGTCGGTTACCTGATCCCGCGAATGGGTGACCCCCGTCGACGGCCGCTAACCAAGGCGGGGGCGCCTACTTGACAGTGAGGAAGCGACCTCACCATGCTCTCTGCATCGTAGCCGCGGCTGCTGCCAGTCAGGGCTCAGTTTTGGCCAAGTTTCAATACTCACCCCGATACTGAGAGAGAAAGTCCCACAGAGGCTCTTGCCGCCTCCGAATCACATGCCTGCACGTCAAGGGCTTGGTCGCGAACCCTGAGGACTCCACTTCAGCCATCCCCATGGCGCTGCATGGTGTGTGCCGCGACTCGTCACGAGCCCGAGTTTTGGCCGAGTTTCGAAACTCACCCAAACTAGTCTCCCGTTCGCGTACGGTCACCTGCTCGGCACGTTCGAGCGTCCCGGCGGCGTCGGTCTCGCTCTGCTCGGGGCGGGGGTCATACCTGCTGGACGGCCCAGGCATTGCAGGCCGCCTTCTCCCGGATGGGGTGCCCCCTAGCGGCGTCCGCCGTCTTGGCCTGCCCGGCTTCGCCGTAGGTGGCTTCGACGTCGGTCCTGCCACTCGGCGACGACGCCACCTCGCCGCTTGTCGACGTTCCTCATCTCGTAGTCCTAGCGGATGCAGCCGCGAAGCCTAGCGGCTCAGCTAGCGGAGAAACCCGGTCGTGACCTGCGGCCTAGCGCTCTAGCGGCCCCACGCGAACGCCCCTGGAAGCGACTCCAGGGGCGTTCGGTGAGGTGGCCCGGGTGCTAGGGCTGGGCCTTCCGCTTGCCGTACGCGTCGGCGATGTCGGACCGGTTGAAGCCCTTGCGATTGCGGCCCTTACCGGTGGCGTCGCGGCCCCAGGTGTCCTCCGTCCGGACGCCGTACTCCTTCAAGCGGGCGGTCAGTGTGGCGGTCTTGGCGTCGTCCTCCAGGTTCGCCCACTGGCCGTAGGCGTCCGGCCGGAACTCGGCCAGCCGGTCCACCACCGTGCTGTTCCAGACCTTCTCGTCCTTGGCCGTGGTCACGGTCAGGATGTCGGCCAGCAGGTCATAGGAGACCCGCTGCGGCCCTTCCTGGCCGATCGCCTGCCCGGACAGCGTTCCGGCCGCCTTGCGGAGCTGGTGGGCGCGTTCGGCGATCAGTTCGGAGGTGGGGCCGTCGAGGTAGGCGGAGCGGACGATGAGCGGGTCTTCGGCGATGCCGACGGCCCAGGAGATGCCCTTGTCGTTGAGGGTGAACATGGTGGCCTTGACGCCGGCCTGGTGCATGCCGGTGCCGAGGATCATGTCGTTCTCCTGCCAGCCCATCACCCGCAGGCAGATCCGGATGCCCGCGTTCGCCGAGATGGCCTTGGGCAGGCTGTCCTTGTCCGGCCGCTGAGTGGCCAGGATGAGGATGATGCCGAGGGCGGGGCCGCGCTTGATGATGGCGGTGGCGTACTTGGCGGCCTCCTCGCCGTACTCATCGTCGGCGAACAACTCCTGGCACTCGTCGATCGCCACCACCATCGGATGCAGGCCGAGGTCACGCCGCGCGGCCAGCTCGGGTGTCACCTTGAACTCGGGCGCCTGGTGACGCGGCAGGCCGTCGATCACCTCAGCGCGCCGGTCCAACTCGGCGTACACCTCGGCCAGCGAGGCGACGCAGGCGGCCTTGGCCGAGTCGGTGGCGCCCTTGGCGTAGTGATGGGCCACCTTCTCCAGCGCCGACAGGTCCCCGGTGCCCTTCAGCTCGAACAGCCGCAGCTCAGCCAGCGGGTCCAGCGCGCAGGCCAACAACAGCACCCGCAGCGCGAACGTCTTGCCGTAGCGCGGCATCGAGCCGATGAGCACGTTGGCGAACATGAGCAGGATAGAGATCGGCCGGCCGCGCTGGTCGTTGCCGTACGGGACCGGGTCGAACAGGCTGACCTGCCCCGACTTGGCCAGCGGCCAGGCCGGCTGCCGAGCCTTACGCATCTCCTGATCACCCACCCACAGCACCAGCCGGCCAGGGTGCTCCTCCGAGACCGGTTCGGGCCACACGCACCCAAGGGCGCGGCGCAGGCCGGAGGCGAGCTTGTCGCGCTTCTCCAGCACCTCCGCCACCGTCACTCCGAGCGGAAGATCCACCTCGGCCCGCCAACCCGGCCCGTCCCGCATGATCGGGGCCGGGAAGGTTATGCCACGCCCGTTCTTGCCGAGCGCCTGGTTGATGGCCGAGATGCCGAGCGAGCCGAGCGCGTCCAGCACCTGGTCACTGGTCAGCTTGCGCACCCGGGTGGGAACGACCGCCCGGTCCAGCAGCGGCTGATCGGCGGGTGTCCCGAGAATGCCAGCCCCGGCGATGAGCACGCCGAGGATCGCCCACTGCACCCAGGTCGGCGCGGCCACGGCGACGAAGATACCGACCAGGACCGCCGTGATCGCGCCGACAAGGAGCGTCCAAAAGCGCGCCTTGACCCGGTCGTCACGCTGCCGCGACAGGGCCAGGTACTCCGCCGCTTCCTCCTTGGTGGCCGCCGCACGCCGCACCGGGCGGCCTTCCAGGTCGAACAGCCACCGCACCAGCGCCACCAGCAGCCGCCAGGCGCCGGCCGGGGAGCGGCCCGTGAGCTTGGCGGCGTACTTCGGGGTGCGCAGCGCGTGGTAGGCCAGCACGTAGCCGGTGTGTTCGGCCTGCCACTTGAGCACCTGCAAGGCATCCGCCCGCGACCTCAGCCACAGCGGCACCAGCGGCTGCCGCTCCCGGCGGCGCGCGGCCAGCTCGGCGAGCAGGTCCGTCGGTTCCGGCCGGTGCGCCTGATCGACGAGAACCACGGTCCCCTCAAGGACGCCGTCGCCCTCCTCTCCGGCCTCCTGGCCAGCCTGCTCCGTCGTGGACTCGACGGCGACGCGCACGTCCTCGGCCTGGAGAGCGATCACCATGCCCTCGCGCATCTCCTCCGTGGCAGTCATGCCCGCACCTCCGTCCGGGTGACCAGCGAGCCGAGGATCTCGGCGTGCACGGCGAGCGCCTCGACGACGAGCCGCGTCCCAGCGACCGCGTGCCCGACCAGACGGCAGACCTCGGCCAGAACGAGGAGCACGACCACCACCGCGACGCGCGCCACTGTGAAGGACGTACGGGCCCATCCGGCGCGCCGCATGGCCGCCCACATCTGCCCGGCGGTCCGGGCGTCCGCGTCCGCCTCCCGGGTGGCGCACAGCAGGAACACGAACACGCCCATGGCGGGAATCAGGAAGCTCGTCATCACGCCGCCTCCGCCTGGCTCGTGCCGGTCGGCTGCACGCCGCTCAGCGATGGCGGAGCAGCCTCGGAGCCGGGTACCTCGGCTGCCTTGGCTTCGGCAGCCTGCGCCCGCTCCTTGTCCACCTCGGCGATGATGTCCTCGGCCTCGCGCTGCTCCAGCCCCCACCGGTTCATGAGAGGGCGGCGGCCGATGCGCTGCTTGCCTTCGCTGAGGCTGTCGAGGTAGGCCAGCCGCGCCGCCTCGTACCGGTCGGTGGGCAGGACCTGCACCTCGCGCTCCACCTCGACGACGGTCTCGATCGGCTGGCACACGTGCTCCTTGGCCGGGTTTTCGACTGACGGCCGGCGGGTGTTGCGGACGATCCACATCAGCAGTTCGTACGCACCCGCGAACGCCAGCGGCGCCAGGGCGCTGACCAGGCGCGACCCGAGCCCGCCGGACCAGCCGTGAGCCACGTTCGCCGCCAGAGTGACCGCCCCGCCCAGGGCGAGCGCGACCCACGCCAGGACTGGCACACCGATCCGGCGGCGCGAGCAGTAGACCATCACTAGCGACGCCATGACGATCACGCCGTCCGACATCGCCGGGTACAGGATGGCCATGTCATGCCGCTCCCCGAGGGCGATGGCCAGGCCGTAGAAGTGGTGGTACGAGACATAGGCCGCAGCGGCGGCAACGGCCAGCAGGACGGCCACCGCGAAGCCGAGGATGACCCGATCCCCGAGTCGGCCCGCGCCAGTCCCCACGGGGCGTTCAGTGACCGGCACAGCACGCCGGCGGCGGCGACGGAAGGGGTTGGGGAAGAAGCGTCCGATGCGCTTCGGCAGGACTTCGTCGGTGGGATTCGCGCTCTCGGTGATAGTGAGTGTGGAAGGGTGGGGGCTCATGGCCTGGCTCCTGGTGTAGTCAGGTTGCTGGGTCACAGGCCGGGGTTCGGTGTTGGAGTCCCCGGGCCCCGGCCGCTTGCTACTTACTTGCGGCAGGGACCGCGGAAACTCGGTTGAGGCGCGCGGTTGAGTGTTATCGAACTATCTGGGCATGGCACTGCCTCCAGCACGGCGACCGGCTGGATGGCGGAGCGGCCTCCAGGAAGGGTTGCCGGCTCTCCGCCTTCCTGTTCCGTCTCTGTTCCGCCGGAGCACCAGAAAGGCGGCAGAACGACGCGAAACGACGAAAGGCAAAAAGCCAGCGTAAACGGGATGTGGGGGAGAAGTTCAAGGTCACAGAGGGGCGGCGTCTGAGCCCGGCCTACAGGCCGACTCGTCACCCATCCCTGGTGCCTACCTGGGGAAACAGCCGCCGGATGATCAGGCGGACCGCAGCCGATCTCTCCCGCTGCCGGCCGGCCGCATCCGGCTCGCGCGGGCTAAGGCTTCCTGTGGCTGAGGCCGACGATCGTGAGCGCCAGCCCGGCCACCCCCACGAAGGAGGCTCCGGCCGCTGTTCCCGCGGCCATCAACTCGGCCTTGGTGTCCACGAGAACCAGGATCGCCACGAACAAGGCCACGATGGCCGCTACGCCGAGGGCGAGCGTCACATGCCAGCGACTGTCCATCCCGCCTACCTCCGTTGGGGAGCACGCCGTTTCTAGTGGCGTGTCTGCGAAGCATGCTCGGCCCGCGCAACGGGTGTGAGGGCGAGCGGGTGTGAATAGCGTGCGCTGCTACTGACCGGTACGTTGTCAGTTTACGGCCCCTGACCAGGGTGATCGTGGTTATTGACGTTGGTGCCAGCGTGTCTTGATAAAAGCGGCCTTGCCGGTGGCGGACACGCCGTCAAGCTGGGCTCGGGAACGGTTCCGCCAGGTCGAGGACGAGCGCCGGGCGCGTGACGCGCAACGGACGGAGAGATCGTTCACCACGACGTGTTGCCGGAGCGGTGCGCTATTTCCGGGCATACCCCAGGACGTGCCTCAATCGCGGCACCCCCGGCTGGGGCGCGAATCCGAACGTGTCGGCCTCGACGACCTCGAACCCGGCCCGCCGGATCGCCCGGAGCGTGTCCCGGTTCGGGCGGCAGCCGCCCGCGACCCGCCGCCACACCGGCGTCACGACGTCCGCCAGCAGGCCGAACGCCGGGTTGGCCGGCCGTACGTGCTCGTAGAACCGCAACTGCCCCCCGGGCCTGAGCACCCGGGCGGCCTCCGCCAGGGCCCGCGCCTGCGACGGCACCGAGCACAGCACCAGCGACACCACCACGACATCGAAGGCACCGTCGTCGGCGGGCAGCTCCTCGGCGTGCCCGGACACCACCGACACCGGCACCGGCGCCGACGCGGCCTGCGCCCCGGCCAGCTCGCGCAGCGTGTCCTCCGGCTCCACGGCCACGACCTGCGTGACCGCCGGCGGGTAGTGGGCGAAGTTGCGGCCGTTGCCGGCCCCGACCTCGATCACCCGCCCCTCGGCCCCGGCCAGCAGCCGCCGCCGGTGCTCGTAGGCGCCCCGCCGGTCCACGAGCTCGGCCACCCGGGCGTACGCCTGGGCGAAGCGCGGATGCTGGAAATCGGCCTGTCGCGTCATCGAATCCCCTCAGAACGGCTCTTTCCAGCATGCCTCACCACGCGATCACTTCTTCGCGGCCTTGCCGATGACCTTGGCGACCAGCTTGCTCGCGTGCTCGACCGCCTTGATCCCCGCCCCCAGCGAGTGATGCCGGCGCGAGATGACGGCGATCAGGTACGTACGCCCCCGCTCCCGTACCCGTCCGATGCTGTTGACCGTCCACCGCCCCCCGTCGCGCTCCCGCGGCAGCCACCCGTTCTTGACCTCCGCGCCCCTGCCGGCCGCGCTCACGCCCCATGCCTGCTCCGGCGCCACGTCGCCCATCAGCCCCAGCACGTAGCGACGGTGCCGGGGCGACAGCGGGCTGTCGGCCGACACCAGCGCGTCCAGCAGCCGTACCTGATCGGCGGCGCTCGTCGTGGTCGACCCCCACGAGCCGCCGGGCCCCGGACGCGTGTCGCGCAGCCCGAGCTTCTTGTTGGCCGCGGCCAGCCCCGAGGCGCCCCCGATCGCCGCCCACAACCGGGACGCGGCGTCGTTGTCGCTGACCTTGATCGCTTGCGCTGCCGCCCGCTTCTCCCACCTCGCCGGTCTGCGGCGCTCCCGCTGGGCCCGGAGCAGCAGCGCCACCACGATGTTCACCTTGACGATGCTGGCCGTGGCCGTCCTGAGGCCGCGGTTGTAGGAGTAGGACAGCCCGGACGACAGCTCCCGCACCGACACGGAGAGATCACCCGGCAGGTCGCCGAGGTAGCGGTCGAGCGAACGGGTCAGCCCCTTCCTGTACGAGGGCCGCTTGGGCGCGGGCTGCTTCGCCGGCTCCGGGGCGGACGCGACGGCGACGGGGGCGGGAGCAGGGGCGAGGGGGAGGGGCACGGACGGGGGCACGGGCACGGGCGCGGACTGAGGAACGCCGCTCGACGCGAGGAGAGCCAGCGCCGCGAGCGCACCCGCCAGAGCGACCCGCCGGCGCATCCACGCTCCCGGCTTCGCAGGCGATCGCGCCCCGGACTTCGCGGGTGACCGTGCCCAGGGCTTCGCGGGTGACCGTGCCCCGGGCTTCGCGGGTGACCGCGCTCTGAGCCTCCCGGGCAGCCACGTCCCGGGCTTCGCGGGCAACCACGTCCCGAGCCTCCTCGGCAGCCGCGCACCGAGCTTCGTGGGTAGCACGCCGCCCTACCCGCGCGCAGAGCGGAAAGCAGGCAGGAAAGGTGATATGTCGCGCCATGCCATGAAATGCATGGCAGGCAGCATTCCTGTCCCGGTGTTTCCACGGTGTTAGCCGGGGCTGGAGGGCAGGAAGGGCGTAGCCGTGGGGTGACGGGTTCGTGAGAGCCGGAGCCCGAAGCGGAGGGGGACGCTAGGTTTTTCGCGAGGCTGGATGCGGCGGTCACATCGATCGCGGCCGGGTGCCATGTGGGGGTGGAGCGATGGCCGCTGAGCTGGCCACGTTGGTCGGTGAGCTGTCACCGTACGTGACGGCCGCCGTGGGTGCGTACGGGGCCGCCGTGCTGGCACGGGCGCATGAGGAGGTGGCCGACGTCACGGTGGGGTGGGGACGGCGCATGCTCCAGCAGATCTTCGGCGTGCGGCCGGACGAGGACGAGGTTCCGGAGACGGTCGTCGAGCTGGCGCAGGCTCCGGACGATCCCGATCTTCAGGCGGCGTTGCGGGTGCAGATCCGCAGGATGCTGGCAGCGGACGAGGAACTGGCGGCGCGGCTGCGTGCCATGCTCGCCGAGGCGCGGGCCGAGACGGCCGGCACGGGCACCGTGACCGCGTCAGGCGAGCGGTCGGTGGCGATCGGGCGCGACAACAGTGGCGTGATCATCACGGGCGATCACTCGACCGGCTTCAACCGCTGACCGTACGGTGAACGGCGCGGAGTGCGGCGCGGTGGGCGGTGCGGTGGGCGGTGCGGTGAACGGTGCGGTGGGCGGCGCGGAGGGCGTCGAGAGCCCGGCCGAGGTAGCCGTGCTGGGCGCGCGGCGTCCTCGATGACCTGAGGCAGGACCGGCGACGGCGAGGCGGCCCGGACCGGGCCGCCGTACTCATGGTGAGGGGCGGAGGTGATGCGTCCCGCCGGCGAGCCATCATCGGCGGCCCCGTCCAGAGGGCCATGGCTCGCCGGCGGGCACCTCCGCCCCTCCGGCCCCTGGGAGTGAGGACCGGCGTCGCGAGGAGCGCCATGGGCAGGTGGAGAACCTCGCTGGCAAAGCGACCCTAACCCCGCCCACGCCGCCCGTTCTGCGGAGGATTACGCAGAACGCGACTCCCACGCCGCCAGGATGGCCGCCTCCTTCTCCGCGTCCATGCCGTGCCGGCTGGTCTTGCCGTAGCTGCGCTTGTCCTCCGGGATCTCGCGCAGCCACGCCCACGTGTCGCGCACCGTCTCCGCCACCGGCCGGGTACGCAGCCCGGCCGCCTCGGCCTTGGCCGTCGGGACACTCCAGAAGTTGTCCCTGACCTCCGACGGCGGGCTCCACAGCGGCAGCTCCACGAACGCCCCCGCCTCCCGCTCCACCAGGAACGCGTCGTCCACCCACACGAACCGCGCGCCGGACCCCGTGGCCGACGCGCAGGCGGCCAGCCAGGAGCCGTACGTCGTCTCGCCCGCCGGGCCCGTCACCAGGAAGCCGCCGGACGTGCCGAGCGCGGCCTGGTCGAGGGTGAAGGCCGCCACGTCGCGCGCGTCGACGAGCTGCAGGGGAGCGGACGGGTCGCCGGGCGCCAGCACCTTGCCGCCCCGGGAGATCCTGGTCAGCCACCACGGCAGCCTGGCCACGTCCTCGTGCGGCCCGAGGATGACGCCGGGCCGCACGATCAGCGCGTTGCCGTCGAACCCCTGCTCGACCGCCCGCTCGCAGCCCGCCTTGAGCACGCCGTAGTCGCCGTCGTCAGGCCCCGCGTCCGGCGCGCACGCCCAGCCCGGAGCCTCCTCCGCGGCCGGCTTGGCGGGGAAGCCGTCGACCGCCGAGACGCTGGACACGAACGCGTACGTGGCCGCCCGCCCCGACAGCACCCGCACCGACTCGCCCACCACGCGGGGCACGTAACCGCAGGTGTCGACCACGAAGTCCCACGAGCGGCCCTCGGCCAGCCGCGTCAGGTCCGCGCGGACCTCACGGTCGCCGCGCACCGCTTCCACGCCGGGCACGTCGGCCCCGCTGCGGCCCCTGTTGAACGTCGTCACCTCATGCCCCCGGGCCAGCGCCGCCTCCACGACGGCGCGCCCCAGGAACCCCGAACCACCCATGACCAGAACCTTCATGGGCTCAATCCTCGCTCGTGACCATCCTGCGATCGAACGTCTTCACGGAGAGCGTAGGACGCAGCGGCGGCACCATGTGCACCCTGGCCGAGCCGATGTCGAAGTACAGCCCGACCAGCTCCAGCTTGCCCGCGCGCACCTGCTCGTCGACCTTCCGGTACGTGCGCAGGTTCTCCAGCTGCTGCTGCACGTTGACCCGGCACAGCACGTCCAGCGCCCCGGCGTGCAGCCGGTCGCCCTCGGTCTCGATGAACGTGGCCAGGCTGTGGTCCCCGTGCCGCAGCCACCTGCGCAGCCCCGGCAGGCTGCCCGCCTGCACCCCGCCGCTCAGCACCCCGGCCATCGCGCCGCAGCCCGAGTGCCCGCACACCGTGATCGTGTGCACGCCCAGCACCTGCGTGGCGTACTCGATCGCCGCCACCACCGAGTCGTCGTGCGGCTCCGAGCCCTTGCGCGGCACCAGGTTGCCGATGTTGCGCACGGTGAACAGGTCGCCGGGCCCGCTCGCCGTGATCAGGCTGGGCATGATCCGGGAGTCGGCGCACGTGATGAACAGGTGCGACGGCTGCTGCTTGCGGGCCAGCTCGGTGAAGATGGGCCGGACGAGCGGCGCGGTGTGCCGGTGGTACTCGCGCGCCCCCGCCGTGAGCAGGCACTCGGAGGCGCCGTCGGGCGATACGGTGACCGGCTCCACCTCGCGGCGCCGGTGCGCCCACGGCAGCCACCAGCGGTCCGGCGCCTTCGGCGGCGACTTGGCGGGGAACATACGCGCCCCGCTGGCCGCCAGCGCGTACCACTCGTCGTGCAGCTCGTCGATGACCACCGTGCCGCCCATCCGCTCGTGGTCCAGCCGCCACGAATGGATGGCCTCGAAGGCGCCGTTGTCCATGAAGTCGATGTTCAGATCGAGGTCCACGGTCGCGCCGGCGGGGATCGTCCGCAGTTCGTGCGTCAGCCTCGGCACGCCCAGGAACGTCAGCGACCCCGAGATCGTCACGTGCAGCCGGCCGTCGCGGTCCTCCCGCTTGAGCACCGTCACCCAGGTCAGGCGGCGCAGCGCGAGCAGCGCGGCCAGCGCCAGCCCCGCCAGCACGCCCTCGGCCAGCCCGATCAGGATCACGGCGGCCATCGTCACCACGTACACCGGCACCTCGCCGTGCCCGTGCACCTTCCTGATGTGACCCAGGTTCACCATCTGCACGCCGATGAGCACCAGCAGCGCGGCCAGCGCCTCCAGGGGGATCAGCGTGATCGTCCAGCCGAAACCGAGCGCGAACACCAGCACCCACACCCCGTGCAGGATCGTCGACCAGCGGGTACGGGCGCCCGCCTGCACGTTCGCGGTGCTGCGCACGATCACCCCGGCGACGGGCAGGCCGCCGAGCGCGCCGGTGACCATGTTGGCCACGCCCTGACCGGTGAGCTCCTGGTCGAGGTCCGCCCGGCGCCCGCCGTGCATCTTGTCGATCGCCACCGAGCACAGCAGCGACTCGCAGCCGGCCAGCAGCGCCACCAGCAGCACCGAGGACACCACCAGGTGCCAGTCGCCCTGCGGCAGCACCGGGAAGGCCCACTCGGTGAAGCTGCCGGACAGGTCCACCCGCGTGACGTCCCAGCCGAACGCCCACGCCGTGACCGCCGCCGCGGCCAGCGCCGCCAGCGGCGCCGGGACCACCTTGATCCGTTTGGGGAGCCGGGTCCACAACGCCAGGACGGTGATCGTGAGGATGCCGACGGCCACCTTGTGCCCGTGGAGGTCGGCGATCTGGCCGGGCAGCTCCATCACGTTCGCGATGGCCGACTTCTGCGAGCTGCCGCCCAGCACCACATGGAGCTGGGAGAGGGCGATGATGATGCCGACGGCCGCCAGCATGCCGTGGATCACGGCCGGCGAGACCGCCAGCGCCGCCCTGGCGGCCTTGAACACCCCCAGCACGAGTTGTACGGCCCCTGCCAGCAGGGTGATCATGCATGTGGCGCGCCAGCCGTACGTGTGCACGAGGTCCACGACCACCAGGGACAGACCGGCGGCGGGACCGCTCACCTGGACGGCCGAGCCGCCCAGCGCGCCTGCGACGATGCCGCCCACCACGGCGGCGATCAATCCGGCTGCCAGCGGCGCTCCGGAGGCCATCGCGATGCCCAGGGAGAGGGGCACCGCGATGAGGAAGACCACGAGCGAGGCTGGCACATCATGCCGGAGGGTGCTCATCCAGCTACTCTGCGTGTCGCGGAACATGGAGCAAACCCTATTGCTCCGACGTCCTCGCTTTAAGGGGGCGTCGCGCTGGTTTTACGCATTAATGGTTGCTGAAGATCACCGATAGTAGTCGTGCGGAAGGTCCTGCTGCTCCGGGCCGCGCCGGTGGTTGCCGCGGCCGTTGGCCGGCGGCTGCGAGGGCTGGCCCGGCCAGGTCCCGTGCGCGCCGTTGGCCGCCGACGGCGGCTCGGGCCAGGCCGCGGGGCTGGTCGTGATGTCGCCGGTCTCGTACGCGCCCGCGGCGAACGGGGAGGCCGGCGGCACGGGCGGCGTGGGGGCCGACAGCACGTCGTAGTTGGAGACCGCCCGCCCGGGCACGGTCGGCGTGCCGGAGGCGGGGGAGGGGCCGGTGAGCGGGTCGGAGTCGTCGGCCACGGCCCAGCCGGCGCGCACCTCGTACGTGGCGGGGTAGGACGAGCGGCCGGCGGGCTGCTCGAAGGCCGGCCACGAGCTCGCCCCTCCGTAAGGCGTGGAGGGGGCGGGGGCCGGGTCGTCGAGGATGTCGGCCGAGGCCGCCCAGGAGCCGGACGTGGTGCCCGCGGGCTGCTGGGTCCAGGTGGTCTCGAGCGGGTCGGCCGCGCCGCCGCTGTACGCGGGGAACGGGTCGCTCGTCGGCGCGCCGTGGATGGCCGCGGGAGCGGCCGGGAAGTTGCCGCTGGAGGTCGGGCTCACCGCGGGGAAGGAGCCGCTGCCGGTCGCCGCGGCCGGGTAGGCGCTGTTGGACGAGACCGAGTTGGACGGGACCGCGTTGGAGGAGACGGAGTTGGAGGAGACGGAGTTGGAGGAGACGGAGGCGGGCCTGGGCGAGGGGGACGGCTCGGGGCGCGTGGGGGCGGGCACCGGCTGGGCGCCCGCGCCGAGGATGCTCAGCACGTCGGCCGTCGGCGCCGCGAACGTCACGGTGCGCTGGTCGGCCAGATCGGACTGGCTGGGGGTGCGCTTCTGCGGCTCGACCAGGTCGGCGAGGTTGGCCGACGCGGCGGCGGGCTGGCGCTGCGGCAGGGGGGCCTGGACGGTGGCCGCGTTGGGGTCGACGCCGGCGGAGGCGGCGGTGGAGGCGGTAGCGGGCCGCGGCTTGGCGGCGCGCCCGGAACGTTTGGCGGGGCGCTCAGCGGGACGCTCGGCCTCGGCGGCGGCGGGGCGCTCGCGCTCGACCGGGCGGGAGGCGGCCTTCCTGGCGGCCACGGTGCCCCCGGCGCCGAACTCGCCCTCCTCCGCATCGCTGCGGATGTTCGCCCAGAACTCCTCGTCATCGTCGTCATTGGTGGGGTTGCCCCACTCGTCGACGCCACGCCTGCCGCGCTGACCGGTGCGCACCGGTTTGGGCTTGACCTCATCGATGGGACTGAAGTCCGGGCTGAAATTGGCCATCCGCGGCTCGTGCGCCGCGAACTGGTCCGTCGAACGAGTCTGTGTCTGCTCCTCCTTCTCGGCCATCTCCTTCAGCCGTTCTGGAGGAAGCGAGCTCTCCCTGCGGTTCATCGAGCGCATGCCCAGTGCCACGACGACGAGCACGAGGAGCACGACAGCGACCAAGCTCACTACGACCGCGATCATTGCACCACCCTCAAAGCCATGGCCTCCCTCTGGCACCGATGAGATCGCGCGGCCATCGACGCGATCTGCCCCCTTTGATCACCAGTGCCTAACAATTGGATCTGATTGTGTCGGACCACTATGAGAGTTGTCACACCCTACGTGAATAATTGGTACACCGGCACTACCTGCCGTGTTCGGCCTCTCACTGGATGTACACCGCCGTGAGACGGCCGCGGGCGATGGTCTGCTCCGCGATCTTCTTCAGGACCGCGGGTAGCGGGGAGCCCGCCGCGAGACCTACCTTGCCGTTCAGCGTGTACACCGTGAACCGATAGCTGGCGTCCTTCTCGCAAGGAGGCTCGTAACCCACCCTGCCGCTGGTGACCCTCGCCTGCCCCGTGCCCTCTGGAGGGTCGGCGGCGGCGTTGGGGCCCAGCTCGGTCGTGGTCGCCGGGATGTCGTAGAGCACCCAGTGCACCGCCGACTTGGCGGACGTGTGGCTGTCGACCACGATGGCGATCGACTTGGCCCCCGGCAGTGGCTGGCTGGACCAGCGCAGTGGCGGGCTGCCCTGGTCGCTCTCGCAGGAGTACTCGCTGGGCAGCGGCTTGCCCTCGCGCAGCTCAGGACTCGTGACGTTCATCTCGGCGATGTCCTGAGCCTGGGATCTGCCGATGAAGCTGAGGCTGCTGCAACCCAACAGGGACAACGCGACAGCCGCCGCCGTCACACTGACAGCCAAGCGTCGCATGCGCGATGCCGCGTTACACAGCCCCATGCCGGATGATGCTACGCGGCTCTCGGCGGTGCGCAGACCGTTTCTCGATGGTCGGTGGTCGGTAAAGGATCCGAAAAGCCCGGGAATGCGGGCATTCGTGTAGTGAGCTTGGCCACATCGACGTCCGCTCGAGCGCTCCCGGCGCCCGGATCGGCCCCCACCGGGGAAGTGTCGCCCGCCTGCTGCTATGCGATGGCACGCAGGGGCGGGGGCCCGGGCGGCCACCCCAACGAAACGGACATAGGTTTCGGACCGGCGGACCCGCAAAAACCAGGTGCGCCAGATCGTGGTTTCGAGTAAAAGAGGCGACCGCGCGGGCCCCTGTATGCGGACGGCGGCTGCCACGTTGCGTGAGGCGCTCGCGCAGTGGTGCGGTCACGACGCGCTGGCCGAACCTGGCTGGCACGTACGTGGCGCCGCCGACGTGGCCAAGCTCGACAGCCTGCGGCCGGCCGCCATCGAGCATGGCACCGAGGCCGACCCGGGAGTCGGCAGACACGCCGGGACGGCCCGCGGATCTTTGCCCGCCCCGCCGGGCGGAAATCCGCCGGCCCGCTCCTTTCCCGGCCCGCTGGCAGATCGCCTGCCGGGTTCGCGCCATAAGCTGGCCTTGTGACGTCAATGGGCGCTCTGCGTGATCCGGCGAACCGCGTCTCGCCCAAAGCCATCCGGATGTGGCTGCTGGAGTCGCTGGTCGCCTTCGTGTTCTTCCTGGGAGGCTCGCTGCTCGTGTCGCGGTGGCTCGACGGGAGCGAGTGGTCGTGGGTGCCGAGGTGGCTGGCCGAGGACGCGTGGCTGCTGCCCGTCGCGGTCATGGCGGTGACGCTGCCGTTCCTGGTGGCCGAGCCGTTCGTACGGTACTTCGTACATCGCTGGGAGCTGTCTGGGGACGTCGTCTACGCCAGGTCGGGATTCCTGACCAGGGAGTGGGTGTTCGTGCCTGTGAGCCGCATCCAGACCGTCGACAAGGGGCAGGGGTGGTTCGAGCGGCTGCTCGGGCTGGCCACGCTGGACATCCGCACGGCCTCCCACGCCGGGTCCTCGACGATCAAGGGGCTCGACTACCGGGTGGCGGCGGAGCTGGCCGAGCAGCTCGCGCGCCGGGCGGAAGAGCTCAGGGACGACGCCACATGACCGAACCCCGCCCCGACGACCCCGCACCGGCCCCGCCGGACGGCGGCTGGGCCCCGCCCACGCCGCCCCCTCCTCCGGCCGGCGGCGAGCAGCCCGCGCCGCCAGGAGGCCCGGTACACGGCCCCGGGGGAGGGTTCCCCGCGCACGGGGCACCGCCACCTGGGCCCGGCGGACCGCGTCCCGGAGCCGGCGGACCCCACCCCGGGCCTGGGCCGGTCGGACCGCATCCTGGGCCCGGCTGGGGGCATCCTGAGCCAGGCGAGGGGCATCCTGGGCCTGGGTCAGGCGGGCCGCATCCTGGGGCGGGAGGGCCGCATCCTTCGGGCGGGCCGCATCCTGGGGCAGGCGGGCCGTATCCGGGGCCTGGGGGGCCGTTTCCCTGGCCGCCGCCTGTGGCGCGGGCGCCCCAGCGGCTCAGCCCGAAAGTGCTGCTCATCGACCCCGTGCGGATGCTGCCCTCACTCCTCCTCCCCCTGGTCGGGGTCCTGTTCGTGGGCGGCTTCTCGGCCAGGTCGTACGCCTACGCGGCCGTCGGCGTCTTCGCCGCCGTGGTGTTCGCGACAGTCAGGTGGGCCACCTTCACGTACGAGATCGTCGGCGACCGTCTGGAGACCAAGCGCTCGCTGATCAGCCGCTCCGTCCGTACCATCCCGCTGGAACGCATCCGCGGCGTCGACGTCTCCAACCCCCCCATGCACCGCCTGCTCGGCCTGACCATCCTCAAGATCGACACAGGGGCGAGCGGCGACGAGGAAGAGGCCAAGCTCGCCGGCGTCTCCCTGGACGAGGCCGAACGCCTCAAGGCGCTCCTGCTGCGCAGCACGGCCGAACCCGCCGAGGACGCGCACGTCCCCGACGCCGCCGCCGAGCGGCCGATCATCGGCGTGCCGCGCAAATGGCTCCTGTACGGGCCGCTGTCCGGCGCGTACCTGCTCACCCCCTTCGCCTTCGTCGGCGGTGTGATCGGGCTGGCCTTCCAGTGGGGGGACGACCTGGGGCTCAGCCAGGACGACGCCCTGAGCGCGGGGGAGTGGCTCTGGGGGCACCCCTACCTCCTGATCGCCGTGGCGGTACTTCTCGTGCTGGCGATGCCGTTCGCGGGCGGGCTGATGTACGCGGTCTTCAACTGGGACTTCGTGCTCAAGCGCCGCGACGGCTACCTGGTGGCCGAGCGCGGGCTGATCAACCGGCGCAGCGTGTCGCTGGAGTCGAAGCGGGTGCGCGGCTACGAGATCGTGGACGGCCTGGCAGAACGGTGGGCCGGGGTCGTACGCGTGTGGGCCATCGTGACAGGGCTCGGCGACTCGGAGACGCGCGGGCAGCTCCTGCCCGACGTGCCGCGGACGATCGCGTTCCAGGTGACCGGCGACGCGATCGGCCCCTACGACGCCGCCCTCCGCCCTCACCCGCTCGTGGCCCGCAGGCGCCGCCTGTTCCGGGCCGTCTTCCCCTGGCTGGTGCTGGCCGCCGCGAGCGCCGCCGTCCTCTGGGCCACCGGGGGCGCCCTCTGGTGGGTCCTGCTGGTGCTGGCGCTGCTCCTGGCCGGTGGTGGGGTGCCGCTGGGGCTCGACAGGTACGCCTCGCTGGGGCACGGCTACGACGGGGGACGCCTGGCGGTGCGGTCGGGGTCGCTGCGGCGGGCCCAGGCCGTGGTCGAACGCCGGGCCGTGGTGGGGTGGCGGCTGCGGCAGACCTGGTTCCAGCGGCAGGCGGGGGTGCTCACGCTGATCGCCGGGGTCGGGGCCGGCAAGGGGGGTTACGCGGCGATCGACGTCGCCGAGGCGCAGGGGGTGGAGTTCGCCGCGGAGGTGACGCCCGAGTGGCTGGCGCCGTTCCTGGAGCGCGGCGAGTCTTGACGGGCTCGGCCTGACACGGCTTTCGGCGGACCCCGGCCGGTCGCCCTTGGGCGGGTGCGGGACGCGGGGCGGCCATGGAGGGGTTTCCCGGCGCGCGGCCGCTGCGTGCCCGGGGGTTACGGCGTGCTCAGTGGTGTCGTCTCCTGTGGTCAGTCCTGGCGGCGGGCGCCGAACATGATCTCGTCCCAGGTCGGTACGGACGCCCGGCGACCCCTCGAACCCTTGCGCGCCTGACGCGCGGCCGGGGCGGGCGGCGGAGACGGCACCGGCACGGGCGGCTCTTCCTTGCCCTCGTCCTTGCCCGCCCGCGCCGCCGGCACCGCGGGTGCGGGCTTCGGCTTGGGCGCGGGAGGCTTGCTCTCCTGGACGGGCTCCGGCTGCGTCGCCTTCTTCTCGGGCGCGGCCGGCTTCTCGGCGGCCGGCGCGGGCTCGGGGACTGCGGGCGTCTCGGGGACGACCGGCTCCGGCTCGGCCTCCACGGCCTGCTCGGCGGCGGTCGCGGTCGCCTGCTCGGCCACCGCCGGTTGCGCGGCGGCGGTCGCCGTCGTCTCCTCGGTCGCGGACTCCTCGGTCGTGGACTCCTCTGCCGGGGCTTCCTCGGTCGCGGTGGATGCGGGCTCAGACGCGGCGGTGGCCTGGGACTCGGCGGCCGGGGCCGTGGTGGTCTGGGCCGTGGTGGTCTGGGCCGTGGTGGCGTCACCGCCCGCGACGGCCTCCGCCTTCTCGACGGATTCCGTCTGTGCGGCCGGTTGCGTGCTCGCGGAACTGGCACCCGGCGCGGAGCCGGCTGCCGGTGCGGAGTTCTCGCCCGGTGCGGGGCTTGCCGACGGTGCTGGGCTCGCGGCTGGTGCTGGGCTTGAGACCGGCTGGGCCTTGGGCGCCTCGGCCTGCGCAGCGGGAGCCTCCGCCACCTGCGGCTGGCTCGACGTGGCGGTTGCCGCCTGCGGCTGGGCCGGGGCGGCAGTTGCCGCTGCGGGCTCCGCAACCGCTGCCGGCTCCTTGGCTGTTTCCGCGCCTGCGACGGCCGGGGCCGTGTCAGTGACTGCCGTGTCGGCGACCGCTGCGGCGGAAGCTGCCGGGGCCGCCTCGGCGGGCGACGGAGGCGCCGCGGCCTGCGGCGCGGTGACCTGGGCGTCTGCGGCGCTCGACGCGGCGACCTGGGTGTCTTCGGCACCCGATGCGGCGGCCGGGCTCTGTGCGGTGGCCGCGGCGTCGGACGTGACGGCGGTGCCCGCTGCTTCCGTCGCGGGCGATGCCCCCGCGACGGTCGCCTCGGCGGCGGTGCTCGCCTGCGAGGTCGCCTCGGCGGCGGTGCTCGCTTGGGTGGATGCCTCGGGAGCGCTGCTCGTCTGGGACGATGCCTCGGGAGCAGTGCTCGCCTGGGTGGATGCCTCGGGAGCGCTGCTCGTCTGGGACGACGCTTCGGCGGCGGTGCCCGGCGTGGCGGCCTGGTGCGAAGCGGCGGTGGCCGTGGGCGCGTCCGGCTGGGCGGAAGACAGCGCGGCGGGGCCCGGCTCGGTGGCGGCGGGGCCCGGGGCGGCGGGCGAGTTGAGGTCGGCGACAGGCGCGCCGGCAGCCTCCGCAGCGGTGGCGGCCACCTCGGTGGAAGCCGCCGTGCCTGCGGCGGGCACCGCCCCTGCGCGGGGAGCGTCCGCCTCTGCCTGCGGTGCGCTCGCCCCTGCCTGCGGCGTGTCCGTCTCGGCGTGCGGAGCTTCCGGCCTGGCCGGGGCCGCCGGCGCCGGAGGCGTCTGAAGCTCGGCGACCGGACCGGTGCTGGAGGCAGGTTGCGCGACGGGCTCCGCCGTGGGGCCGGCCTGCGTGGCGGGCGCGGTGAGCGGCCCGGTGGCGGGTCCGGCGTGGGCGGCGGGCGCGGTGAGCGGCCCTGTCGCGGGGCCGGTGTGGGCGGCGGGTGCGGCGACCGGCCTGGCCGCGGGTGCGGGCTCCTCGGCTACCGGCTGCACCGCCGGCCGGGAGTCCGGGCGGGTGTCGGGGCGGGAGTCCGGGCGGGATGGCGGTGGGGTGGCCGGGGCGTAGATGGACTCGTGCTCCGCCCGTCCCGACCCGAAGTCGGGCAGCCATGGCGAAGACCCGCCACGGCGGGACGAGGTGTCGCCGGGGCGGGTGTAGCCGGTTTCGCGGGCGGGCGGTTCGGGCCGGAAGGGCTCGCGTGACGGAGGTTCTTCTCTGCCCGGCGGGTCGAAGGGCGCCTCGCGCGAGGGCGGGTAGGCCGTCTCCGAGGAGGTGAAGGGTTCGGGCTCGCCCCGCACCACCGAAGGGAAGGGCAGCGCGTCGGAGGAGGGGAG
This sequence comes from Nonomuraea sp. NPDC050202, assembly GCF_040656115.1. Classification (NCBI taxonomy): domain Bacteria; kingdom Bacillati; phylum Actinomycetota; class Actinomycetes; order Streptosporangiales; family Streptosporangiaceae; genus Nonomuraea; species Nonomuraea sp. NPDC050202. The sequence goes on from NZ_JBFALF010000002.1 coordinate 497,865, forward strand.
CGGCGGCACCGGCTGCAGCTTGGCCACCCGCGGCGCGAACGGCGTAACCGTGGTGTCCTCCACCACGGCGGGCTCGGGGTCGAAGTCGGCGGCCGACAGGCGCATGGCCTCGTCGTCGTGCGGGGTGACGTGCCGCTTGCGCGGGTCGAAGAGCCATTCGGCGTGGCGGGTGTGACCGTTCCAGACGTAGCCGAGCTTGACCCGCCACAGGCCGTCGTCGCGCTTGGCGCTGTCCCAGTCGATCTCGTCGGTGGGCACGCCGCGCCTGGTCAGCCGCTCCGCGACGAGGTCGCCGAGCGTGGGACCCGGGGCGGACTCGCCCGGCATGCGGACGGCGACGCGCTGCGCCTGCTGGGCGACGTACTCCCGTTCCTGGAGCACAGGCCCCTCGAACCAGCGGACTCGTTCGACCGGGATCCCGGCGGTCGCGGCGATCTCCTCTGCCGTTTCTCCGGCTCGGATGCGGGCCTGGATCTCCTTGGGGCGCAACGGACTCTCCACTTCGATCTCGTACTGGCCGAGACGGGAGAAGTTGCCGCGGACGGCAGCACGGAGCCGGTCGTCCACGGGAAGCGTGAAGCGCGTACCTCGTCCGGCAGTAGCCAGCACGAGGTAGGTGCCGTCCTCACTCACCGCGACGAGTCGGAGCTCCTGCATGCGAGTCCCTTCGTCAGCGTCGCCATTCTTCCCCCGGACCCTTGAGTCTCTCGCGTGTGCCGGTTGCCTGCCAGCACCGTACCCGGCATGTCCGAACATCGCCTTCCTGGGATAGCCCCGGGGCGATGTGACGCCGGTCACATTTGAGCTATCCATCCCTCTAGAGCCCGCCGTTGCGTACCAGGAGGTTATTTGGCCTCGACGGGTTCTGGCGAATCGCGCCTCGGGCCGTGGTGCAGTCCAGCCAGGCGGAAAGGGTGGCGGGGTCGGCGTCCGGATGACGTTCGAGGTGGCGGGCGGCGGCGCCGGCGAGGTGCGGGGCGTGGGCGGAGAACGCCCGGCCGTCCGGGGTGAGCCGGCAGGCGCCGCCGTTGGCGGCGCCGATGACGAACACGCCCGAGCGTACGAGGGAACGCGCGGACCTGGCGAGGGCGGGGGAGTCGGCGCCGTCGGTCGGCAGGAGCGCCACGGAGGGGCCGCGGGCGTGCCGGTGGATCCAGTCGAGCCCCGCCAGCATGTCGGCCAGCGTGCCGGAACCGCCGCAGCCGAGCACCCGTACGGAGGCGATGCCCGCCTTCGGGGCGACGGCGTGGGCGCGGGCGGCGACGCGCGTGCCGTGACGGCCGCAGGCGCGCCCGGTGCCGCCGGTGGCGTCGAAGGCGCGCCAGGCCCGGTCGCCGAACTCGGCGCGGCGGATCGCGACGCCGCTGTCCAGGACGTACACGGTGGTGCCCGCGCCGCCGGCCCGCACCGAGGGCGGGCGTCCCGGGGCGCGCACGGCCATGGGATGGAGCTGGCGGTCCGGCTCGATGGTGCGCACCCGCGGGTCGGCGCGCAGCTCGTCCAGTTCGGAGGCGGTGAGGAAGGTGGCGAATCCCGGCAGCGCCGAGGTGTAGTAGCGGCGCACCCGCCAGCGCACCTCGCCGACGAGGTCGCGGGCGGTCTTCCGGTCGCGCGCGGTGACGATGTAGGGCCGGGCGGGCTCCGGATGGTCGGGGTGCAGGGAGAGTCCCGCGGCGGGTGTCATGGCGAGAGGGGCGGCGGTCGCCGCGGCGGTTGCCACGGCCGCGGCGAGGTACACGGAGGGCAGGCCGAGTCGTCGGGGCACGATCGGCAAGGATGCCTGTCACGCAGGTCACAGGAACAACGGGACACGCACTCGCGTCTATTCACGAGACAGGTCTTTACCGAACGCGGGGCAAGGAAGGACTGATCCGGGGGATGAGCGGCGAGCAGCGGAAGTTCGAGCTGAGCATGCCGCAGATCCTGGGCAGCGCACTGGCCGCGGTCACCGCGGCGGTGGCGGCGTCGTACCTGGGCGTGGCCGGCACGGTGATCGGCGCGGCGGTGGTCAGCGTCGCCAGCACGGTGGCCACGGCCGTCTACACGCACTATCTCAAGCAGACAGGAGAGCGGGTCAAGCAGCGCACACCGCTGGTCGTCCGGCGGGAGGAGCCGCAGGAGGAGCGGGCGGAGGACCAGCCAGAGGAGCGGGTGGAGCACCGGGAGGGCGGGGACGTCACCCTGGTGATGCCCGCCGTGCGCCCGGCCCCGCCGAGGTGGCGGCTGCCGTGGCTGAAGGTCGGCGCGGCGGCGGCGCTGGTGTTCGGGGTGAGCATGGGCAGCATCCTGGTCTACCAGGCGGCCGCCCAGCAGACCGTGCACGAGCAGGTCACGGGCAGGACTCCGGCGAAGGCGCAGCAGAAGCAGCAGGAGGAGGAGCGCGCGCCGGCCCCGCGGGAGACCGGTACGCAGGCGCCGCCCGCGTACACGGATCCCCTGGCCACTCCGGAGGACACGCCGGAGGCCGTCCCGACGCCGACCCCCACGCCCAGCAGGACCGTCAGCCCCACCCCTGAGCCGACGCCCACCCCGGCGCCCACCCCGTCGGACACGGTGGAGCCGTCGCAGGAGGCCACGTCCAGCGCGCCGCCCGTGCAGGAGGAGCCCGACGTGGTGGAGGAGGCGCCGTCGCGCGACACCGAGCGGGCCGAGCCGGAGTACGGCACGCCGCCGGGTTAGGCGCGGGTTAGGCGCCCAGCACGGTGTCCAGGTAGGCGTTGGCGAACAGGCGGCCGGGGTCCAGGCGGTCGCGCAGGGCGACGAAGTCCGCGAAGCGCGGGTAGACCTTGGCGAGGTAGGCGGCGTCGCGGGTGTGCAGCTTGCCCCAGTGGGGGCGGCCGTCGAGGCGGGTCATGATCTCCTCGACGCCCTCGAAGTAGGCGGGGTTCGGCGTCGGACGGTAGATGTGGCAGGCGACGTACGCCGACGGCCGCCCGTAAGCGGTGGACAGCCACGCGTCGCTGGGCGGCGTCACCCGCACCTCCACCGGGAAGGTGATCTTCCAGTCCATCCGCTCGACCAGGTCGCGCGTCTCGCGCAGCGCCTGGGCCAGGCGCTCGCGCGGCACGGCGTACTCCATCTCCAGGAAGCGCACGTCCCGCCGCGCGGTGAACGCCCTGTACGACACGTCCACCGACGCGGAGTCCCCGAGCGCCGCCGCGCTGAGCTCGTTGATCCGCGGGATCAGGGTGGGCACGCGGGCCCCGAGCGCGCAGGCCGCGCCGAAGAGGGTGTTCTCCAGGAAGACGGTGTCCAGCCAGCGGCGGAACGGGGCGGGCGGGTCGGCCGGTCCAGGGCTGCGGTTGTTGGTCTTGACCAGGCACGCCTCGGTGTGCGGCAGCCAGAAGAAGTCCAGGTGCTCGTTGGCGGTGGTCAGCTCGTCGAGCGTGCCGAGGATGTCGCCGAGCGGGAGCCTGCGCCGCCGGTTGTGCAGCAGGAACGCGGGCTCCACGCGTAAGGTGACCGCGGTCAGGATGCCGAGCGCGCCGAGCCCCACCCGGGCGGCGTCGAAGAGGTCCTCGCCCGGGGCGACGGTGGCCACGGTGCCGTCGGCCAGCACCAGCTCCAGCTCGGTGACCTGGTCGGCGAGGCCGCCGCTGTCACGGCCGGTGCCGTGGGTGCCGGTCTGGACGGCGCCCGCGACGGTCTGCTCGGTGATGTCGCCCATGTTCGCCAGGGCCAGGCCGCGCCGGGCGAGCAGCTCGTTCAGCACCCGCAGGGGCGTGCCGGCCAGGACGGTGACGCGGTCGTCCGCCCAGGTCCTGATCCCGGTCAGCGCGCCGGGCCGCAGCATGATGCCGTCGGTGAGCGCCACCCCGGTGAAGGAGTGCCCCGTGCCGACCATGCGGACCCGCCGCCCGGAGGCGGCGGCGTCGCGCACGGCGCGTACGACGTCCTCGACGGCGGACGGGGCACGCACCTCGGCGGGGGTGCCCGACTGGTTGCGCGCCCAGTTCACGAAGACCACGGGGCACCCCTCCAGAGCATCGTTCCGGCTAAACGCGAACGATACTCACTTCTCCCAGCCCTCGGGAACGGGGAAGATGTCGCCGGGCTTGAGGTCCTCGTTCTTGACCACGTCGGAGACCGTGACGAGGTGGAAGCCCTTGTTCTGCAGGGTCTTGATGAGCGCGGGCATGCCGTCGACCGTCTGCTTCACCCAGTCGTGCATGAGGATGATCGAGTTCGGCTTGGCCACGGCGAGGGTCTGCTTCTGGATGGCGTCGACGTTCTTGGAGCTCCAGTCCTGGGAGCCGGCGGTCCACAGGATCATCGGCATGCCGAACTCCGCGGCGATGTCGGACACCTGCAGGTCGGCCATCCCGTACGGCGGGCGCAGCAGCTTGGGCTCGACGCCCGCCGCCTTCTTCACCGCGTCCTGGGTCTTCTGGATCTCGCTCCGGATCGTCCCCGCCTCGCTCTTGGTGAAGTCGGGGTGGCTGTAACTGTGGTTGCCGAGCTCGTGGCCCTCGGCGACCATGCGCTTGACGTACTGCGGGCGGCTCTTCACGTACTGGCCCTCAAGGAAGAACGTCGCCTTCGCGTCGTACTTCTTGAGCGTGTCGAGCAGCGTTCCCGCATACTTGCCCGGCCCGTCGTCGAAGGTCAGCGCGATGCACTTGACCTGCTCGCAATCCACGGGCTCCTTCTTCGGAGCCTGCGCGTAGGCCGGCGCCGGAGCAAGGGTCACGCAAACAGCCGCGATAGCTAGAAGTGAACTGATTTGTCGGGACATAACTAGTGCTTCCAGTGTGATGGGTGTTGCGAGGGATGTCCCGACCGTAGCGGATCAGCTCCGCGAGGGTGAAGGAGCCTCGGGAAGTCTCAGCAAACCCGAACCTCCGATGCCCACGATCACGGCGACGGCCGCCGCGGCGATGGAGAACGCGTACGCGTCGGAGGCCCCGTACGTCTCGGTGAGCTGCCCGCCCGCCCAGGAGCCGAGCGCCACGCCGAGCGTGATCGCGGTCGAGATCCACGCCATGCCCTCGGTGAGCAGCGACTGCGGCACCAGCCGCTCGGTGAGGGAGAAGCAGGTGATGAGCGTCGGCGAGATGGCGAACCCCGCCAGGAACAGCGCCGCCGCCATGATGCCCGTGGTGTCGATGAACAGGATCGGCAGGAGCCCCACCACGAACAGGGCCAGCGCGCGCACGAACCGCGCGCGCAGCGAGATCCGCCAGCTCCGGGAGCCGAACCAGAGCCCCGACACCATCGACCCGCCCGCGAACGAGGCCAGCAGGAACCCCGAGGCCCACTTGACCCCCTGCTCCTCGGCGAAGGCCACCGTGATCAGGTCCACGGAGCCGAAGATCGCGCCCAGCGCCAGGGAGACGGCGGCCAGCAGGGCGACGGCGGGGATCAGGATCGGCGTGCCCCCCGACGACCTGACCAGCTGCACGGGCGGCTGGGTGCGCCGCTGCGCGGCCAGCGCCAGGGAGCCTGCCAGCATGCAGACCAGCGCCACGATCAGGCCGGCGTAGGGGTTCACGGTGGTTGCCAGCACCGTGACCAGCGCGGGCCCGGTGACGAAGACGACCTCGTCGGCCACCGACTCGAACGCGAAGGCGGCGTGCAGCCGGTCCGTGCCGCCGTGGATGACCGACCAGCGGGCCCGCACCATGGAGCCGAGCGACAGCGAGGTGGCGCCGATGACCAGCCCCGAGGCGTACAGCGTCCACTCGGGCAGGCCGGAGCCGGCGGAGAGCATGAGGGCCGCCAGCGCCAGCGCGTTGACGACGGCGAACGGGGGGATCACCCGGCCCTGCCCGAACCTGTCGGCGAGCCGGCCCGACAGCGGGGCGGCGGCGGCGAAGGCCAGGTTGGAGGCGGCTCCGACGGCGCCGGCGGTGGCGTAGTTGTCGGTCAGCGCGGTGATCAGCAGGATGACGCCGATGCCGAGCATCGACATCGGCATCCGGCCGACGAGCCCCGCCAGCACGAACCCCTTCGTCCCGGGCCTCTCGAACAACCCCCGGTAAGGCCCGACCACGCTGTTTCCCCCTTACTCAAGCAGCTAACCATTGCGCACATATGTCTGGATCGCAAGTGGTTTCGGGCTGGCGTGAGTTAACGTGTCCCGAGTGTCCGGTCTTCCCACTGTCCGCGCGGTCATGCTCATGCTCGTCGCCGTGCTCGCGGTCACCGTCGCGGCCGGCGGCGTCGTGGTGTTCCTGGACGGTGACCTGCTCAGCAGCGCTCAGGAACCCGTACGCAGCCGGCCCCGCGCCACCCCGCAGCAGCAGTCGGCCGCACCCCGCCTCGACCAGATCGTGCCCACCGCCGAGCCCGTCAAGGACTTCGGCGCCGGCGGCCCGGGGGTCACCCCGACGCCGGCCCGCGTGCTGGCGATCGCCGCGGGCACCGTGCCCAGGGAGACCAGGCTCAAGCTGGCGAGGCTGAAGCACGTGCAGAAGGTCACCGTCGTCGACGCGGGCGCCGTCAAGATCTCGGGCACCGGGCTGAACCTGCTGGCCGTGGACCCGTCCGGCTTCCGCTCCTGGACGCCGCAGCCCGTCGCCGACCAGCCCGCCGTGTGGAGCGCGCTCGCCAGGGGCGAGCTGGTCGCCGAGGCGGCCTCGATGCGCAAGTTCGGGATGATCCTGGGCGCCGAGTACCAGGTGGACGGCGGGCCCAGGCTCCGCGTCGCGGCCTCGGCCTCGCTCGGGCTGACCGGCGTGGACGGGCTGATCAGCGCCGACCTCGGCAGATCCCTGGGGTTCGCGCAGGGCGTCGCGGTGCTGCTGCACGGCAAGGAGGGCAAGATCGGCGAGGCGGGCGTGCGCAAGGCGCTCGGCCAGGGCGCCCAGGTCGTGGTGCTCGACGCCGCCGCGCGCGCCGCGAAGCAGCAGCAGCCCGCCCAGCAGCCCGAGCAGCCGCAGCAGGTCAGCGTGGGCCGGCCGAGCAGCTACCTGGAGCTCTACAAGGCCGCCGCCACCCGCTGTCCCGGGCTGTCATGGACGGTGCTGGCCGCGATCGGGCAGGTCGAGAGCGGGCACGGGCGCAACAACGGGCCGTCGAGCGCGGGCGCGCTGGGGCCCATGCAGTTCATGCCCGCCACCTGGAAGCACTACGGCGTGGACGGCGACGGGGACGGCAAGAAGGACATCTGGAGCCCGTACGACGCCGTGCCCGGCGCGGCGAACTACCTGTGCGCCAACAAGGCCGGGCAGGGCGGCGAGAGGCTGCGCAAGGCGATCTGGTTCTACAACCACTCGTGGGACTACGTGAACAAGGTCATGTCGATCGCCGACGCGTACGCGAAGACCTACGCCTGAGGCCGCCGCTTCGGGGCCGGGCAGCAGGTGAGCGGGCACGGCACCGGCTCCGGCTCCGCCATCAGCTCGCGCACCATCCCCACGAACCGCGGATGCGTGCCCGCCGTCGCGGCCCGCTCTAGCGGCAGGCCCAGCTCGGCGGCCACGGCCCTGGCCTCGGTGTCGAGGTCGTAGACGACCTCCATGTGGTCGGAGACGAACCCGATCGGCACCAGCACCACGGCCGGCGCCTCGATCTTGCGCAGGTGGTCGCAGACGTCCGGCTCCAGCCACGGCACCTGCGGCGGCCCGCTGCGCGACTGCCACACCAGGTCCCACGGCTCGGTGCGGCCCAGCGCCTGGTTGACCAGCTCGGCGCTCCTGCGTAGCTGCGCCTCGTAGAGCCCGCCCTCGGGGCCCGCGGTCTCGGCCATGGAGACGGGGATGCTGTGGGCGGTGAAGACGAGCCTGGCGTCGTCGCGGCCGAGCCGCTCCAGCGCCGCCCGCGTGTGGTCGGCCATCGCCGCCACGAAGCCGGGGTGCTCGCCGTAGTGGCGCATCTTGACCAGCTCGGGGCCGCCCTCGATCGAGATCCGCTCGATGTCCTCGTAGTACTGGCGGCAGCTGGAGTAGCCCGCGAACGCCGAGGTGGCGAAGACGGCGGCCTTCCTGATCCCGTCGGCCCGCATCTGGCGCACGGTGTCCTCGCCGAACGGGTGCCAGTTGCGGTTGCCCCAGTAGACCGGCACGTCGAGGACCGGGCGCAGCGCCTCGACCAGGTCGCGGTTCTGCTGGTTGATCGGGCTGACCCCGCCGAAGCTCTGGTAGTGCTCGGCCACTTCGAGCAGGCGCTCGCGCGGCACGCCACGGCCGCGCACGACGTTCTCCAGGAACGGCATCACGTCGTCCGGGCCCTCGGGACCGCCGAACGACAGGACCAGCAAGGCGTCGTAAATTCCCACGTGACAACCCTATGGGGGAGTGTCGGCGGTCCTCCCCGCGAGGTAGGTTCGATCGAGTGAGCGCATTCAACGACATTCGTGACTATGTGGCCATTCCCCGGGTCCTTTCTCTACGGCTTTCGCCTGATGGCTCCAGGTTGATCTCGACCGTTCAGTCCCTCAATCCCGACGGCAAGTCGTTCGGCACCGCGCTCTGGGCCGTCCCGCTGGACGGCGAGCCGTACCGGCTGACGCGCTCGGCCAAGGGCGAGTCCGCCGCGGTCTTCACCGACGCGGGCGACGTGCTGTTCACCTCCGCCCGCCCCGACCCGACCGTCAAGGACCCCGGCGAGGAGGTGCCCGCGCTGTGGCTGCTGCCCCGGGCGGGCGGCGAGGCCCGCCAGGTGGCCACCAGGCCTGGCGGCATCGGCGGCGTGCGCACGGCCGGCGACGTGGTGGTGTTCGTCTCCGACGTGCTCGACGGCGAGGAGTCGGCCGACGAGGAGAAGCGCAAGGCCCGCAAGGAGGCCGGCATCAGCGCGATCCTGCACGAGGGCTACCCCGTCCGCTACTGGGACCACGACCTCGGCCCGGGCCGGCCCCGGCTGTTCGCGGCCAGGCTCGGCGCCGACCGCCTGGAGGACGTGCGCGACCTGACCCCCGACGCCGGCGACGCGCTGCGCGAGGGCGGGTTCGAATTGACCCCCGACGGCACCACCGTGATCAGCACCTGGCGCGTGTACCTGCCGAAGGGCGAGTCGCGCACCGAGCTCGTCGCCATCGACGTGGCCACCGGCGAGCGGCGCGTGCTGCTGTCCGACGAGGCCTACGACTTCACCGGGCCGCTGGCGATCTCCCCCGACGGCACCAAGCTGGCCTGCTCGCGCGACAGGCTCACCGGGCTGGACGTCTCGGCCCACAGCGAGCTGTGGATCGCCGACCTCGCCACCGGCCAGGGCCGCGCCTACGCGCCGGACCTGTGGCCCTCGGACGTCGACTGGGCGCCGGACTCCTCGGCCGTCTACATCGCGGCCGACCATCAGGGCCGCCGCCCGGTCTTCCGCGTCCCGCTGGACGGCGAGCCGGCCAGGCTCACCCAGGACGACGCCTCCTACCTCGGCCTCAACCCGTCGCCCGACGGCCGCTGGATCTACGCCCTGCGCAGCGCCGTCAACCTCGCCCCCGCCCCGGCCAGGATCGACGCCGCCACCGGCGAGATCGCCGACCTGCTCTCGCCCGCGCCCCGGCCCGAGGTGACCGGCACGCTCACCGAGGTCACCGCCACCGCCGACGACGGCACCACGATCCGCGGCTGGCTGGCCCTGCCGGAAGGCGCCTCCGCCGCCAGCCCCGCGCCGTTCGTGCTGTTCATCCACGGCGGCCCGCTCGGCTCCTGGAACGACTGGCAGTGGCGCTGGCAGTCGTGGATCCTGGCCCAGCACGGGTACGCCGTGCTCATGCCCGACCCCTGCATGTCCACCGGCTACGGCCAGGAGATGATCGACCGCGGCTGGGGCGACTGGGGCCCGCGCACCCAGGCCGACCTCGACGCGATCGTGGACGCCACCCTGGCCAGGGACGACATCGACAGCGAGCGCGTCGCCGCGATGGGCGGCTCGTTCGGCGGCTACATGGCCAACTGGCTCGCCGGCCACACCGACCGCTACAAGGCCATCGTCACCCACGCCTCGCTGTGGAACCTCGACCAGTTCGCCGGCACCACCGACGCCGCGATGTACTGGCAGCGCGAGTTCGGCCTGCCCGGCGGCGAGCGCTACTCGCTGCTCTCGCCGCACAACGCCCTCGACCGGATCACCACCCCGATGCTCGTCATCCACGGCGACAAGGACTACCGGGTGCCGATCGGCGAGGCGCTGCGGCTGTGGTGGGACCTGCGGCGTACCGAGGTGGACGCGAAGTTCCTGTACTTCCCCGACGAGAACCACTGGATACTCAAGCCCGGCAACATCGTCGCCTGGTACGAGACCGTCCTGGCCTTTCTCGGCCAGCACGTGCTCGGCCAGGAGTGGAAGCGCCCGGACTCGGTGGCGTGATGACGGACTTCCTGAGGCTCGCCGAGGACATCGCCCGCGAGGCCGGCGACATGCTGCTGGCCAAGCGGCCCACGATGTCCGGCGAGATCGAGACCAAGTCCAGCCCCACCGACGTGGTCACCGCGCTGGACAAGGAGTCGGAGGAGCTCATCCGCGAGCGCATCCTGGCCGCCAGGCCCGGCGACCGCATCCTCGGCGAGGAGGGCGGCGAGGATCCCGGCGAGTCCGACGTGCGCTGGATCGTGGACCCCGTCGACGGCACCGTCAACTTCCTGTACGGCCTGCCGGACTGGGCGGTGTCGATCGCCGTCGAGGTACGCGGCGAGGTCGTGGCAGGCGTCGTCAACGTGCCGTCGCGCGGCGAGGTCTTCACCGCGGCGCGCGGCGAGGGCGCCTGGCTGGGCGGTTCGCGGCTGCGCTGCAACACGGGGGTGCCGCTGGCCCAGGCGCTGGTGGCGACCGGCTTCGGCTACTCCAAGGCCCGGCGCGCGGTGCAGGGCGAGGTGGTCGCCCAGGTGCTGCCCCGCGTCCGTGACATCCGGCGGGGCGGATCGTGCGCCGTCGACCTGTGCTCGCTGGCGGCGGGACGGGTGGACGCCTACTACGAGCGCGGCATCAACCCGTGGGACTACGCCGCGGCGGGCCTGGTGGCGACCGAGTCCGGCGCCAGGTTCGGCGGGCTGAACGGGCGGCCGGCCAGCCCTGACTACGCGTTGTGCGCGGCTCAGGGGCTGTTCGAGGAGCTGCATGACCTGCTGGCGCCGCTGAACCCGGCACGCGACTCCTGATCCGGGGGCGAAACGGCCGGAGCGCCGGCTCCGGCCGTTTCGCACGGGCTAGCGGGGCAACGGGATGCCGTGATCGTCGGCCAGGCGGCGCAGGTCCTCGATCTCGGCGGTGAGGGTGTCGGCGAGGTAGTCGTCGCCGGCGCTACGGGCCTCCCGAAGGCCCTTGTAAGCCTGGTCGAGGCGGTGTTCGATCGTGGTCGTGAACTCGCCCATCTCACCTACTCTCTGGGGGTTCGACTCGTGCAGGGGGCGAAGTCTCCCGTTGCCGGATGAAGACCGGGCAAGGGGTGTCCCGCAGGCATACCCCGGCCTGTCGCCCTCCGAAACATGAATTTCGCGCCGCTCTGCCTCACGCCGGGGTCACCGAGCCCTGAACATGCCTTACCGTGCGCTTATCGAGCCTGTGGGCAGAATGAGTGCCCAGAATCGGAGAGAGGTGTACCGGCGTGCGCGTGCTGGTTGTAGAGGATGAGCGGGTGCTCGCTGACGCGATCGCGACGGGGCTGCGGCGCGAGGCCATGGCGGTGGACGTCGCCTACGACGGTGGCGGCGCCCTGGAGCGGACCTCCTACATCGACTACGACGTGATCGTGCTGGACCGCGACCTGCCGGTGGTGCACGGCGACGAGGTGTGCAGGCGGCTGGTCGAGCAGCGTACGGCCTCGCGGATCCTCATGCTGACCGCCTCCGGCGACGTGGACGACAAGGTGGAGGGGCTCGGTCTGGGGGCCGACGACTACCTGGCCAAGCCGTTCGTGTTCATCGAGCTGGTCGCCAGGGTGCGCGCGCTCGGCCGCCGCTCCGCGCCCGCCCTGCCGCCCGTGCTGGAGCGGGCCGGGATCAAGCTCGACCCCGGCAAGCGGCTGGTGGAGCGCGACGGCAGGGAGGTCGTGCTGACCAAGAAGGAGTTCGCGGTGCTCGAGGAGCTGATGCGGGCCGAAGGCGCCGTGGTCAGCCAGGAGGACCTGCTGGACAAGGCGTGGGACGAGAACATCGATCCCTTCACGAACGTGGTCCGCGTGACCATGATGACGCTGCGGAAGAAGCTGGGTGAGCCTCAGGTGATCGAGACTGTGCCCGGGGTTGGGTACAAGTTGTGAGTGAACGGCCAGAGCGTGAGGCGGGGCCGACGCATCCGATGATCAGCCCGCACTCCGCGAGGAAGGCGACGCGCGTGCAGGAGGCCCCGCCGCCCAGCGGGCCGCCCGCCTGGGACGGCCCGCCCCCGCCGGCGCAGACGATGGCTCCGCGCTCCACCATGGATCGTGTGAAGGAGCTTCCGGGCAAGGTCAGCATCCGGTGGCGGCTGACGCTCACCTACAGCGCGCTGGTCTTCGCTGCGGCGGCCGCGCTGCTGTTGTCGATGTACGCCATCGTCGGCGCATCCATCGTGACCGAATGGCCGGAGCTGAACACGCGCGGCATCAACGCCATCGACGCGGCGATCGCGCAGAACCAGTGGCTGCAGGCCAAGGAAGCGACCGTCCAGAACGCTCGCGACCAACTCCTGCAGAGCGCGGCCATGGCGCTGGTCGGCGTGGGCATTCTGGCGCTCATCATCGGCTATTTCGTGGCCGATCGGGCAATGCGACCAGTGGCCAGGATGACCGCCACGGCCAAGAAGCTGTCGGAGAGCACCCTCGCCCACCAGCGCATCGCCCTGGAAGGCCCCAACGACGAGCTGAAGGAGCTGGCCGACACCTTCGACGCCATGCTCACCCGCCTCAACGTCGCCTTCGACACCCAGCGCAGGTTCGTGGCCAACGCCTCCCACGAGCTGCGCACCCCCCTCACCATCAACAGGACGGTCCTGGAGATCGCCCTGTCGGACCCGGAGGCGTCGCAGGACCTCAAGGCGCTCGGCCGTACCCTGCTCGAGGTCAACGCGCGCAACGAGAAGCTCATCGAAGGGCTGCTGCTGCTCGCCAGGAGCGAACGCGAACTCGCCGTGCGCAAACCCCTCGACGTCATGGAAGTCGCCCAGACAGCCGTGGAACAGCTCGCGCCCTTCGCCGAGGAGCACGGCGTAACCGTCTCCACCGAACTGGTCAGCGCGCCTACCACAGGCGATCCCGTGCTGCTGGAACGCTCTGTCAGCAACCTGGTGGAGAACGCCGTCAAGTACAACATTCCCGAAAACGGAAAAGTCTGGATCCGAACGGGAATGGCGGACGGTGCCTTGGTTGTTCAGGTGGCCAACACAGGACAGCATGTGCCGGCGTACGAGGTGAACAGCCTGTTCGAGCCGTTCAGGAGGCTCCACGCGGACCGCGTGGAATCGGCCAAGGGATCGGGTCTGGGGCTGTCCATCGTCCGTGCGGTGGTGCAGGCGCACGGCGGGAATGTGGCCGCCGTGCCGCGCGATGGTGGAGGGCTGGTCGTGACCATTCGGCTTCCGAGGCGATGAACGGCTGTGCCGCCGTGGCGCGTTCGTGCGCGTGTTGAGTCACGGGGGGCGTCTCATCCACGCCGCACATGTGGTTGGATGTGCCGTCGAACACGGTGGTGCATGACGCCAAGGCTGTGGGTTTCGCCATATTTGGCTAACCATTGCCGTCGGCAGCAGGCCCTGACGTGTTGGGAGGTTCGTTGTCCGTTTCCGCGGGGTACCGATGGGAAATCTCCCCGACGGAACGGGCACAAGATGGGCTTCCCGGACGTTAGAAGACGCGCGATGAGCGCGAACACATATGTGATGAGGGGGATGGAGTAAGCACAATGGCTACCGACTACGACAGCCCGCGCAAGACAGACGACGACCTGGGGGAGGACAGCCTCCAGGAGCTGCAGGCGCGGCGCACCGACAAGTCGTCTGGCAGCATCGACATCGACGAGACCGACCTGGCCGAGTCTCTTGAGCTGCCCGGTGCGGACCTGTCGAACGAAGAGCTCTCCCTGCGGGTGATCCCCCGTCAGGCCGACGAGTTCACCTGCTCGCGCTGCTTCCTGGTGCATCACCGCAGCCAGCTGGCCTCCGAGAAGAACGGCCAGCAGGTCTGCCGGGAGTGCGCCGCCTAATTCCTGGAGCGAAGGAGCTCGGGGCGGGCAGGAACCGCACACCCTGGGCGATCGCGACCAAGAGACACGGAGGCACCGCGTGGCCGTACCAGAGAAAGACCAGCAACCAGGCAGTGAGATCGCCGACCCCGATCGTGAGGTCGGCGAGCTCGTTGGCAGGCTCACCGCTCCCGGTGAACTCGAGCCGGCCGAGCGGCGCAGGCTGCTCGGCCGACTAGCCCGGGCGCTGTCCGCCGGAGCCAAAAGGGCACGAGAGACCGGCGCGGGCCGGGGCCGCTGGCTGGCCGACGTCTTCCTCAACATCGCGCCGCGCATCCCGATCAGGGATCTGCACACCCTTGCCGAGCATCATCATGGCCTGACCGGCGAAGAGCTCGCCGACGACCTGGTGCGCACCGCGCAGAAGGCCACGATGACGGTCGGCGCCATCGGCGGAGCACTGGCAGCGGCCGAGTTCGCCGCGCCACCCCTCCTGCTCTCCGCCCCCGCCCAGCTCGTCGCCGAGACCATCGTCGTCGCCGCCATCGAGGTCAAGCTGCTGGCCGAGCTGCACGAGGTCTACGGCGTACACGTCCAGGGGTCCGGAACCCAGCGTGCCATCGCGTTCACCGCCGCCTGGGCCAAACAGCGCGGCATCGACCCCCTCGCGCCCGCGTCCGTCTCCCTGGCCCTGGGAGCCGCCACCAAGACCGCTCTGCGTAACCGTCTCATGCGGACGCTGGGGCGGCATCTGACCACCTTCGGGCCGTTCCTGACCGGCGCCGTCGCCGGGGGCGCGCTCAATCGCATGGCCACCAAGAAACTGGGCGAGGCCATCCGCAACGATCTGCGGGTCAAGCGTCCCTCGCTGCCCCAGGACCCCGGCCGCGACGAGCTCAGCCCTTAGGCGTCCGAGCGCAGGCCGTCGAAGGTGATGGTGAGCAGCGTGTCCGCCAGGTCGTCCGCCGAGGCGCCGCGCGACGGCTGGTACCACTCCGTGATCGAGTTGATCGTGCCGAACAGCAGGCGCGTCACCAGGGCCGGGTCCACGTCGGCGCGGATGCCGCCTTCCGCCGCCGCCTCCTTGACCAGGTGGCTGACGAAGCGGTCGAACTCCCGCCGCCGCTCCAGCGCCGCCTGCTCCGTCACGCTGTTCCCGCGCACCCGCAACAGCAACGTCACGTACGGCAGCCGGCCGACGAGGATACGCACGCTCTGCCGCACGACCCACTCCAGCCGGTCGATCGCGGGCCCCGAGGCGGCGCGCGGGTCGGTCACCATCTCGAACAGCCCGTCCAGCGCCCGGTCCAGCGCGCGGGCGAGGAGCTGCTCCTTGCCCGGCACGTGGTGGTAGATGGCCGACTTGGTGACCCCGAGCGCCCTGGCGAGGTCCTCCATGCTGGTCCCGTCGTAGCCGCGCTCGTTGAACACGCTGACGGCGATGGACAGCACCGACTCGGGGTCGTGGCCGCGCCTGCCCGGACGAGCGGGGTTCCGGGTGACCACGGTGTCAGCCGCCCCGCCTGTCGATGACGCGCCTGAGCTTGCCGACCGACCGCTCCAGCGTCTCCGGGTCCACGACGTCGATCTCGACGCTGACGCCCACGGTGTCCTTGACCGCCTTGCGCAGCGCCTCGCCCGCCTCCACCCGGCCCGAGAAGCCCGGGCGCGCCTCGACCTTGACCGTCATCACGTCGAGCCGCTCCGGGCGGGTCAGGTGGAGCTGGAAGTGCGGCGACAGGCCCTCGACGCCCAGCACCAGCTCCTCGATCTGGGTCGGGAACACGTTCACGCCCCGCAGGATGATCATGTCGTCGGTACGCCCGGTCACCTTCTCCATGCGCCGGAAGGCCGGCCTCGCGGTGCCGGGCAGCAGCCGGGTCAGGTCGCGGGTGCGGTAGCGGATGACCGGCATGGCCTCCTTGGTGAGGCTGGTGAAGACCAGCTCACCCTCGGGGGCGGGCTCGCCGGTGAACGGATCGACGGTCTCCGGGTAGAAGTGGTCCTCCCAGATGTGCAGCCCGTCCTTGGTCTCGACGCACTCGTTGGCCACGCCGGGGCCCATCACCTCCGACAGCCCGTAGATGTCCACGGCGTGCAGGTCGAAGCGGTCCTCGATCTCCGCGCGCATCTTCTCGGTCCACGGCTCGGCGCCGAAGATGCCGACGCGCAGCGACGACTCGCGCGGGTCGAGGCCCTGGGCGGCGAACTCGTCCAGCAGGGCCAGCATGTACGACGGCGTCACCATGATCACGTCGGGCCGGAGGTCGTGGATGAGCCGCACCTGCCGGGGCGTCATCCCGCCGGAGACGGGCACCACCGTGCAGCCCAGCCGCTCGGCCCCGTAGTGCGCGCCCAGGCCGCCGGTGAACAGGCCGTAGCCGTAGGCGACGTGCACGATGTCGCCGGGCCGCCCGCCGGAGGCGCGGATCGAGCGGGCCACGACCTCCGCCCAGACGTCGATGTCGTTCCTGGTGTAGCCGACCACGGTGGGCTGCCCGGTGGTGCCGCTGGAGGCGTGGACGCGCACGACCTGCTCGCGCGGCACCGCGAACATGCCGAACGGGTAGGACTCGCGCAGGTCCTGCTTGGTGGTGAAGGGGAACTTCGCCAGGTCGCCGAGCTCCTTACAGTCGCTCGGGTGCACGCCCGCCCGGTCGAACTTGTCCCGGTAGAGCGGGACGTTCTCGTAGGCGCGGCGCAGGGTTCGGCGCAGGCGTTCGAGCTGGAGCGCCATGAGCTCGTCGCGGGAGACGCGCTCGATCGGGTCGAGCTCGTGCGCGGCGGGGGGATCGCCAAGTCTCACGTCAACTCCCGGCTCCGGCCGCGGAACTCCGCGACCACCTGACCGTCGGGACGCCGCACGGTGACGTCGTAGATGCCGCTGCGCCCGTAGCGGGTGCGCTCGGCCGCCTCGGCCTCCAGCACGTCCCCCGCCCGCGCCGGGGAGACGAACGCGATCTCCGCGCCCGCCGCCACCGTGACGGGGCCGTCCGTGTTGCACGCGCACGCGAACGCCGTGTCGGCCAGCAGGAACACGTACCCGCCGTGACACAGGTCGTGGCCGTTGATCTTCTGGCGGGTCACGGTCATGCGGCACACCGCCCGGCCCTCGCCCAGCTCAGCCAGCTCGATGCCCAGGGCGGCGGAGGCGGTGTCGGCGGCCATCATGCGGCGCGCGCTCTCCAACGCAGATCTCCCTTGTCAACTGACCGAATGTTCGGTAAACAAATCACCGTCCTGACTTCCCTGTCAAGAGGGCGAGCCGCCGGTTCGAGCAGCACCGCGGGGTATGCCTGTGACGGAGCCGCCCGCGGGCCGGCTCCGGCGTCTGAGCGGGAGGAGAAGCG
Organism: Nonomuraea sp. NPDC050202; assembly: GCF_040656115.1. Lineage (NCBI taxonomy): Bacteria > Bacillati > Actinomycetota > Actinomycetes > Streptosporangiales > Streptosporangiaceae > Nonomuraea > Nonomuraea sp. NPDC050202. Next base: position 515,251 of record NZ_JBFALF010000002.1, read on the forward strand.
ATGGCCAGACCGTTCGCCTCGTCGGCGGATCTCGGCGAGAAGGAACAGACACTGGAGGTGCTCGCGGAGGGCGTGTACGCGCTCACCGCCGAGGGCGACCCGAACGTGGGCGCGATCGAGGGCGAGGACTTCCTCGTCTGCTTCGAGGCACTGGCCACCCCGGTGGCCGCCCGCGAGTGGCTGGCCAGGCTGCGCGAGCACACCGCCAAGCCGATCCGGTACCTGGTGCTGTCGCACTACCACGCGGTGCGCGTGCTGGGCGCGTCGGCGTTCGGCGCGGACGTGATCGTGACGCACGAGAAGACCCGCGAGCTGATCGCCGAGCGCGGCGAGCAGGACTGGGCCAGCGAGTACGCCAGGATGCCCCGCCTGTTCAAGGACCCCGGCTCGATCCCCGGCCTGACCTGGCCGACGGCCACGTTCGGCGACCGCTTCACGATCGACCTCGGCGGCGGGCGCGGCGACCTGGTGCTGCAGTACTGCGGGCGCGGCCACACCGAGGGCGACCTGGTGGCGTGGTTGCCGAAGCACCGGATCCTGTTCGCCGGCGACCTCGTCGAGTCGCAGGCCGCCCTCTACACCGGCGACGCCTTCCACCGCGACTGGTCCTCGGGCACCCTCGACCGGGTCGCCTCGTTCGGCGCCGAGACCCTGGTCGGCGGCAGGGGTGCGGTCGCCAGGGGCAAGGCGGGCGTCGAGTCGGCCATCGGGCAGACGCGCGACTTCCTGGCCGTGATGCTGCGCGAGGTGGGCGGGGCCGGGTCGCTGAAGGAGGCGTTCGAGCGCGCGCACCGCGCCCTGGAGCCCCGCTACGGCCGCTGGCCGATCTTCGAGCACTGCCTGCCGTTCAACGTCTCCAGGCTCTGGGACGAGCTGCACGGCGTCGAGCGCCCGCGCGTCTGGACCGCCGAGCGCGACCGTCAGGTGTGGGACGAGCTCCAGTCATGAGCGAGCCGCAGGTCATCGTGGTCGGGGCCGGGCCGGTCGGGCAGAGCGCCGCGCTGCTGCTGGCCCGGTGGGGTGTGCAGGTGCTGGTGCTGGACCAGCGGCCGGGGCGGGGGCGCGGCGGGTCGAAGTCCATCTGCCAGCAGCGCGACGTGCTCGACGTCTGGGCCGCCGCGGGGGCGGGCAAGGTGGCCGAGGAGGGGCTGGCCTGGACCACGGCCCGCACCTACTACCGCGACCGCGAGCTGTTCTCCTGGACGTTCGAGCGCGAGGGGCCGCTGCCGCCGTGCGTGAACATCTCGCAGACCCGCACCGAGCAGATCCTCGACGAGGCCATCGCCGGGCAGCCGCTCATCGAGGTGCGCTGGGGCCACGAGGTCACGGGGCTGAGCCAGGACGCCTCGGGGGTGACGGTGCACTGCGGTCAGCGGCTGCTGCGCGCGCCGTACGTGCTGGTCTGCGCAGGGGCCAGGGCGCAGGGGATCCGGGCGTCGCTGGGGGTGTCGTTCTCCGGGGAGACGTTCGAGGACCAGTTCCTGATCTGCGACATCAAGGCGGACCTGCCCGGCTGGGAGAGCGAGCGGCGCTTCTACTTCGACCCCGTCTGGAACCCGGGCCGCCAGGTGCTCATCCATCCCTGCCCCGGGGGCACGTACCGGATCGACTGGCAGATCGCGCCGGACTTCATCCCAACGGATGTCGAAATATCGCGGAAAATCCGGCAAATCATTGGGGATCGGCCGTACGAGCTGCTGTGGCACAGCACGTACCGCTTCCACTCGCGCATCGCCTCCCGCATGCGGGTCGGGCGGGTCCTCCTGGCGGGTGACTGCGCCCATCTGGTGGCCCCGTTCGGGGCGCGAGGGCTGAACTCGGGCGTGCCGGACGCCGAGAACGCGGCCTGGAAGCTGGCCTTCGCGCTCAACGGCTGGGCGGGGCCCGAGCTGCTGGAGTCCTACCATGCCGAGCGGCACGCCGCCGCGCTGGAGAACCTGGAGATCACCGCCGCCACCATGCGCTTCCTCGCCCCCAGGACCGTCGAGGAGCGGATGCGCAGGCGCGCGGCGCTGGAGGGCGGGCGGATCGAGGAGGTGGACTCGGGGCGGTTCGCCGAGCCGTTCTGGTACGTGGACTCGCCGCTGACCACGCCGGAGCCGGCCCGGCCCTTCCTGGGCCGGCCGCCGAAGGGGGCGCTGTGCACCCCCGCGCCCGGCGTGATCCTGCCCGATCTGCCGCTGCCGGGGGGCAGGCTGCGCGAGTACACCCGGGATGGATTCCTCCTCCTGCTGGGCGATATGTGCGATTCGAGTTTGTTTGTGCAGGTCCTGGGCAAGGTGATACCGGCGCCGCTCGCCGTACGCGGGCTCGCGGAGATGGATGGGACTGGCTCGCTCGCTGAGAGGCTCGGCGCCGGGCCGGATGAGGCATGGCTCATCAGGCCCGATTCCCACATCGCCGCGATCATCCCCCATGCGGGGCCGGAGTCGGTGGTGGCCGCCGTTAGCCGTGCGCTTGGCGGCTTTCCTGACACATGACCCCATAGGAGGACTGCGTTGAGTGGCCGTAGCTCGTTTCTGATCGTCGCGAACCGGTTGCCGGTCGATCGCACGATCGAGCCTGACGGAACGGCTTCGTGGCGCAGGAGTCCTGGCGGCCTCGTCACCGCGATCGCGCCGGTGATGCAGCGCCGTCACGGAGCCTGGGCCGGCTGGCACGGGGCGCCCGACGAGAAGCTCGAGCCGTTCGAACAGGACGGGATGAGCCTCATCCCGATCCCGCTGTCCGCCCGTGAGGTCGAGCTCTACTACGAGGGCTTCTCCAACGCCACCCTGTGGCCGCTCTACCACGACGTGGTCGCGACGCCGGTGTTCGACAGGGAGATGTGGGAGACCTACCGCAGCGTCAACCAGCGCTTCGCCGAGGCCGCCGCCGAGGCGGCCGAGGAGGGCGCGGTCGTGTGGGTGCAGGACTACCAGCTCCAGCTCGTGCCCGCGATGCTCCGCAAGCTCCGCCCCGACCTGCGGATCGGGTTCTTCCTGCACATCCCGTTCCCGCCGACGGAGCTGTTCTGGCGGCTGCCGTGGCGCAAGGAGCTGGTCGAAGGGCTGCTCGGGGCCGACCTGGTGGGCTTCCAGCTCCCGGGCGGGGCCTCGAACTTCCGCAGGCTGTGCCGGCGGCTGCTCGGGCTGCCGTACAAGGGGAACGAGATCTTCCTCGACGACCGCGTCGTGACCACGCAGGCGTTCCCGATCTCCGTGGACTTCGCGCAGCTCGACTCGCTCGTCCGCGAGCCGCGCATCGTGGACCGGGCCAAGGAGATCAGGGTCGAGCTGGGCGACCCCGAGCACGTGCTGCTGGGCGTGGACCGGCTCGACTACACCAAGGGCATCGGGCAGCGCCTGGAAGGGTTCGGCGAGCTGCTCAAGGACGGGCGGCTGCAGCCGGGCGAGGCCGTGTTCGTGCAGATCGCCACGCCGAGCAGGGAGCGGGTGGACGAGTACAGGAAGCTGCGCGACGACATCGAGCTGCAGGTCGGCCGGATCAACGGCGAGCACGCGCAGCTCGGCTACCAGCCGGTGTGGTACTTCCACCAGTCGTACGGCCACGACGAGCTGGCCGCGCTCTACCTGGCCGCCGACGTCATGGTCGTCACGCCCCTGCGCGACGGGATGAACCTGGTGGCCAAGGAGTACATCTCCTGCCACCACGACCTGCACGGGGCCCTCGTGCTCAGCGAGTTCGCCGGGGCCGCCGACGAGCTGCGGCAGGCGTACCTGGTCAACCCGTACGACGTGGAGGACGTCAAGCGGCAGATGCTGGCGGCCATGCGGGCCACGCCGCACGAGCTGGCCCGGCGGATGCGCACGATGCGCCGCCGGGTCGCCACCTACGACGTGGACCGCTGGGCGAGCGAGTTCCTCACTGCCCTGGAGTCACCTGCTTCAGTGACTTCCACGCGTCGTAGCGCTTCTTGGCGGTCCGGTTGACCACGATCTGCGCCACCGACATACCGACCCCCATGACGACGGCGTAACCGATCGCCTCGCCCATGCTGACCTCGGGCGAGTCGGTGTCGATGGGCGGCTCCTTGCCGGTCGCCTTCTTCCAGGCGAACCCGAGGATCTTCCTGGCCGCCCATGCCGTCACCAACCCCACCAGGCCGCCGACGACTCGCCAGGCGATATCGGGCTTGTCCTCCGTCATGTCGATCTCCCTTCCCCTTTGTAACGAACACTAGTCTCTAACGCCTGCCGGGCCTGCGAAGCCGTACCATAAGGAGGCATGACTCAACAGCGACTACGCCGTCCATCCATGCCCCAAAAGCCGACCCTTGACGGCTTGGAGCAGGTATGGGTAGCTCGCTGGGAGGAAGAGGGCACCTACCGCTTCGACCGGTCGGCGCCGCGCGAGCGGGTCTACTCCATCGACACGCCGCCGCCCACCGTGTCCGGCTCCCTGCACGTCGGTCATGCCTTCTCCTACACGCACACCGACATCATGGCCCGCTACCAGCGGATGCTCGGCAAGTCGGTGTTCTACCCGATCGGCTGGGACGACAACGGCCTGCCGACCGAGCGCCGCGTGCAGAACGTCTACGGCGTGCGCTGCGACCCGTCGCTGCCGTACGACCCCGACTTCGTGCCGCCGGACAAGCCGGGCAAGCGGGAGATCTCCATCTCCCGGCGTAACTTCGTGGAGCTGTGCCACAAGCTGACCGCCGTCGACGAGCAGGCGTTCGAGGAGATGTGGCGGCGCATCGGCCTGTCGGTGGACTGGTCGCTGCTCTACACCACGATCAGCGACGAGTCGCGGGCGGTCTCGCAGCGGGCGTTCCTGCGCAACCTGCTGCGCGGCGAGGCCTACCTCGCCGAGGCGCCGACCCTGTGGGACGTCAGCTTCCGCACCGCCGTGGCCCAGGCCGAGCTGGAGGACCGGGAGTGGCCCGGCGCCTTCCACAAGATCTCCTTCTACGGCGAGAAGGGCCCGGTCTGGATCGAGACGACCCGGCCCGAGCTGATTCCCGCCTGCGTGGCGCTGGTCGCGCACCCCGACGACGAGCGCTACAAGGAGCTGTTCGGCACCTCGGTGCTGACGCCGCTGTTCGGGGCCGAGGTGCCGGTGCTGGCCCACCGCCTGGCCGAGCCGGACAAGGGCACCGGCATCGCGATGATCTGCACCTTCGGCGACATCACCGACGTCACCTGGTGGCGGGAGCTGCACCTGCCGACCCGGCCGGTCATCGGCTGGGACGGGCGGCTGCTGCCCGAGCCGCCCGAGGGCGTGGAGGCGGAGCCGTACAAGGAGCTGGCCGGCAAGACCGTGCACAGCGCCCGCGAGCGCATCGTGGAGCTGCTGCGCGAGTCCGGCGACCTGGAGGGCGAGCCCCGGCCCGTGCAGCGCACGGTGAAGTTCTACGAGAGGGGCGACAAGCCCCTCGAGATCGTCACCACCCGCCAGTGGTACATCCGCAACGGCGGGCGCGACGAAGAGCTGCGGGAGCGGCTGCTGGCGCGCGGGCGGGAGCTCACCTGGCACCCGCCGCACATGCGGGTGCGCTACGACAACTGGGTCGAGGGGCTCACCGGCGACTGGCTGATCTCGCGGCAGCGCTTCTTCGGCGTGCCGTTCCCGGTGTGGTACCCGATCGACGAGACCGGGCAGCCCGTCCACGACGCGCCGATCCTGCCCACCGAGGACATGCTGCCGGTCGACCCGTCCTCCGACGTGCCGCCCGGTTACACCGAGGAGCAGCGCGGCGTGCCCGGCGGGTTCATGGCCGACCCCGACGTCATGGACACCTGGGCCACCTCGTCGCTGACCCCGCAGATCGCCGGCCGGTGGGGCAGCGACGACGAGCTGTTCCGGCGCGTCTTCCCCGCCGACCTGCGGGCGCAGAGCCACGAGATCATCCGTACCTGGCTGTTCTCGACCGTGGTCAGGTCGCACTGCGAGTTCGGCACGCTGCCGTGGAGCGACGCGGCGATCTCGGGGTGGATCCTCGACCCCGACCGCAAGAAGATGTCCAAGTCCAAGGGCAACGTCGTCACCCCGATCGACCTGCTGGAGCAGCACGGCTCCGACGCGGTGCGCTACTGGGCGGCCAACGGCCGCTACGGCGTCGACACCGCCTTCGACCCCGGGCAGCTCAAGGTCGGGCGGCGGCTGGCCATCAAGATCCTGAACGCCTCGAAGTTCGTGCTGGGGCTGGCCGCCGAGGAGTCCGCCGCCGAGGTGACCGAGCCGCTCGACCTGGCCATGCTGGCGGCGCTGTCCGACGCCGTGCGCGAGGCCACGGAGGCGTTCGAGGCGTTCGACCACACGCGGGCCATCGAGGCCGTGGAGCGGTTCTTCTGGGCGTTCTGCGATGACTACGTGGAGCTGGTCAAGGCCAGGGCGTACGAGTCCGGCGCCGCCTCGGCCTCGGCGCACGCGGCGCTGCGGCAGGCGCTGGACGTGCTGCTGCGGCTGTTCGCGCCGTTCCTGCCGTTCGTGACCGAGGAGGTGTGGTCGTGGTGGCGCGACGGCTCCGTGCACCGCGCCTCCTGGCCCGCCGCCGAGCGCGGCGCGGGTGACCCGGCCGTGCTGGCCGTGGCCTCGGAGGTGCTCGGGCAGGTGCGCAAGGCCAAGTCCGAGGCCAAGCAGTCGATGCGGGCCGAGGTGTCGCGGCTGACCGTGTGGGCGCCGGACGTGGAGCTGGTGCGGCAGGCGCAGGACGACCTGTGCGCGGCGGGCAACGTCGAGGAGTTCGTGCTCGAGTACGGTGACACGCTCAAGGTCGAGGTCCACCTCGGCTGACCCGTCGTGATGCCGGGCGCACGCGCGCCCGGCATCACGCGTCTCTGGACACGTCTCTGTGGAGGGCGACGAACAGCGAGTACGCCTCCCCGCCCGGCGGCGGCTGCCGTCGCGCGAAGTCGTCGAACACCTCCTGCAGCCGTTCGAGCAGCTCGGCATGGTCCTGCGGCGTGAGCCTGAGCCCGAGCCTGGTGAAGCTGCCCTCCTCGACGTCCACCAGCCTGATCTCTTCCAGGAAGGCGTCGAGCATGGCGGCCCTCCCGCCGGCCACGCCGCTCTCGCGGACGTCCATCTCCCACGACTTGCCGGTGGCCCGGTAGGGGATCTCGGTCGAGCCGCGCGGGCCGGGCCTGCTCGGCTCGGCCACCAGGAACCCGGTGTGCACCAGCTTGCGGACGTGGTGCAGGGTCGTGGCGGGGTTCGCGCCGAGCCGGTCGGCGATCTCCTTGTTCGTCAGCGCCTGGTCCAGGCAGAGGCGCAGGATGCGCAGCCGGATGGCGGAGGCCAGCGCGCGGGCCTCGGCCTCGGTCGCGGGGCGGCGTCTGGTGCCCATGGCAGGTCACCCTACAACCGGTTGAAATTCGCCAATCGGTTATGAGAGGTTCGGCTGGTGAGCCTCTTACGCGAGCACGACTTCCGGGGGCTGTTCCTGGCGGACACCGCCAGCCAGGTCGGCACCCAGCTCCTGTTCCTGGCCCTGCCCCTGGTGGCGGTGACCGCGCTGCACGTCTCGCCGTTCGAGCTGGGGCTGCTGACCGCGTGCGAGACGCTGGCGTTCGTGGTGATCGGGCTGCCCGCGGGCGCGATCGTGGACCGGCGGCGCAAGCGCATGGTGATGGTGGTCAGCGACTGGGCGCGGGCGCTGGCGCTGGCCTCCGTGCCGCTCGCCTGGTGGCTGGACGTGCTGACGATCTACCAGCTCTACGCCGTGGCGCTGGTGCTCGGCGTGTTCACCGTGTTCTTCGACGCCGCGTACCAGAGCTACCTGCCGCACCTCATCGGGCGCGAGCGGCTGGTCGAGGGCAACTCCACGCTGGAGATCGTGCGAACGGTGGCGCAGCTCGGCGGGCCGAGCGTGGGCGGCTACCTGATCCAGTTCCTCACCGCGCCGTTCGCGCTGGTCATCACCGTGGCCGGATTCGCCTGGTCGGCGCTGTGCCTGGGCACCATCCGCAAGCGGGAGACGCGCCAGGAGCGGCCCCGCGCGCATCTGGGCAAGGAGATCGGCGAGGGCGTCAGGTTCGTGTTCGGGCACCCGCTGCTGCGCCGCATCGCCGGCTGCACGGGCACCGCGAACCTGTTCTCCGCGATCGCCCACCCCATGCTGCTGCTGTTGCTAGCCGGGGAGCTGGACGTGGGCGCGGGCACGATCGGGCTGCTCATGGCCGCGGGCGGGCTCGGCGGCATCGTGGGCGCGGTGCTCAACGCGCGGCTGGCCCGGTGGCTGGGGCAGGGGCCGACGATGTGGCTGGCCATCGCGATCCCCGCGCCGCTGACGTTCCTGCTGCCGTGGGTGCAGGCCGACTGGCGGCTCGGGCTGGTCGTCGGGTACGAGTTCTTCGCGGGGGCGGGCGTGGTCGTCTACAACGTCACCCAGCTCAGCTTCCGCCAGGCCGCCACGCCTGAGGAGCTGCTCGGCCGGATGAACGCCACCATGCGCTTCCTCGTGTGGGGGACGATGCCGCTGGGCGGGGTGCTCGGCGGCGTGCTGGGCGAGGTCATCGGCGTCAGGAACACGCTGGTGGTCGCCGGCGTCGGGGCCTGCCTGGCGTTCCTGTGGGTGTTCAGCTCGCCCATGCGGACGATGCGCGAGCTGCCTGTGCTGGAGGACCGTCAGTAGCCGCCCGGCGGGTGGCGGCGCGTCAGCCGTGGCCCGGCGGACGACGGCTTTCAGTAGTCGCAGACACCCGTCGGGAAGATGCGCTTCAGCCTGGCCTGCTCCTCGGAGGTCGGGCGCCACGAGCCGTACAGGCCCCTGGCGACGGCCCGCTCGACCGGCTGCAGGCGGCACTTGTGGACGCCGCCCTCGATCGGGCCGCCCGCCACCGTGCGCGAGGTCCCGTAGAGCGGGAAGCGCTGGGTGCACGGGCCGGGGGCGCGGCGGTCGAGGATGCCGTCCCAGACGTGCGGGCCGGCGGCGAGCTCGGTGCCGTCCGTGGCGAAGCAGCGGTCCACGGCCTGGGGCGGCCTGTTCCCGGCGACGCCGCGCGCCGGATATTTCCGGATATTGGCCATCCAGGCGTCGATCACCCGCAGCGCCTCCGGCGTCTGGTCGGACCTCGGCCCGTCAGGACGGGCGTCGGTGAACCAGATGACCTGGTTCCCGGCCCGGCCGTCGTGGTCCAGCATGCGCTTCCTGGAGGCGAACGACTGGTGCGCGTTGTGCATGTCGAGCTGCTCCTCCAGGTAGTGCCGCCAGTCGATGACCGGCAGGTCGACGTCGCCGCCGAACACCAGGCCGCTGCTCCGCACGTTCCTGATCGCCTCCGGGTCGCCGGTGCGCCTCGGGGCGGGATCGCCGCTCAGGTTCGCGTTGCGGGCGCTCCAGGGGTCGAAGTCGGCCGGGCAGGCGGACGGCACGAACGGGCAGCCCTCCCGCACCATGTCGGCCGCCTCCTTCCACGAGCCCGCCTCGGCGTTCAGGTCGAGGAACTCCTCCGGGGTGATCACGCCGCCGGTCAGCGCCTCCAGCCCGTACTGGACGCCCACGTTGTCCCACGTCGAACGGGCGTAGCCGTGCTCGTCCACCCCGTACACCTTGCGCAGGTCGTCCCAGTGCGTCCACTGGACGGTGTCCTTGACGCCCGGCGGGTCCATGCGCTGCCACTCGGGGTCGTCGTTGTTCGTCCACAGCGGGTTCATGGTCAGCGGGGTCAGGCCGCGCCAGCCGCTGACGCACTCGTCGGAGCCCGGCCTGCCGGTGGTCGGGTTGACGACCGTGTCGCTGGCGTTCATGCCGATCAGGGCCGTGCGCTCGTCCCACCGCGCCCAGCGGGGATGGGCGTCCATGTAGCGTTCGAGCAGCTCGCAGTCGCCCACGTGGATGGTCTGGGTGACCATGTCCGGGTACGAGTACTGCGGGATCGCGGCGTCGATCACCCGGTCGCCGTGGTTCTGGGCGTAGATGTACTGCTGGATGGCGCCGCCGGAGCCGCCGACGCCGACCGTGTAGAGCGGCAGGCCGTGCTGCTCGACGAAGCGCTCCTTGACCATCAGGGCCGTCTCGCCGCCCAGGATCAGGTTGTAGTGGGTCGAGGTGCGGGTGCCCGACGAGTGCAGGATCGCGTAGCCCTGGCCCAGGCCGTACGGGTCGAGGGCGCTGCCGCCGAGGGTGCCCTGGTCGTGGCCGATGCCCACGCCGCCGTCGAACCGGTACATCGCCCTGCCGTTCCAGCCGTCCTCCAGCATGGCGATCGAGTAGAGGAAGCGGTTGATCACGCCGCGTTCCCGCCGGACCACGAAGTCGACCGTACGGCCGTCCAGCAGCGTGGTCGTGGCCAGCTCGGCGGGGCGGCCCTGCGCGGGCATCGGTCTGTAGGCGCCGTCCGTGGAGCGGTAGAGGCGGTCGGTGACCGTGGGGGCGAAGCAGTCCCTGCTCCAGCCGCCGGCGACGCGCATGCCCTGGCCGTCCTGGTTGTCCGCGACGGGCGGGCCCAGGCCGCTGCGTTCGGTCTTGCACAGGAACGGGTACTGGTGCGCGCCGGAGAAGACCGGGCCCTGGACGGGGTGGTTACGCACCTTCAGCGTGCGCCTGCGCGGCCCGGCGGTGGCGGTGAGCGTGTTGTCGCCGGCCGCCAGACCGCTCACCAGGCCCGTGAGGCCGTCCCCGGTCCGCCTGAAGGCCGCCGTGACGTCCTCGCCGTTGCGGAGCACCCTGAGCCGGGCGCCGCCTGTGTCCCGGACTCTGACCAGGGCGTCGCCGCCGGTCACCTGGTCGGGGCGGCTGGAGAGCACCTCCAGCGCCAGGGCGGCGCGGGAGGCGTACGCGGGGGCGGGGGCGGCGACGAGGGACGCCAGCACGGTGAGGACCACCACAGCCTTCATGGCCATGACGGTGACACGCGCCCCCGCCCTTGCACAGGCCCGATCTCCGGGGCGTGAACACCACCGGGCCACGCTGTTCCTTCGCGCGGCGCGGCTCGCCTCCCTCGCACGCACGCGCCGCCTCACTCGCATGCGCGCGCCTGGCCTGCCTCGCCTCTTCACCTGCGCGCATCAGCTCCTTCACCTGGCCTTCTTCCGTGTGCGCCTCGCCCGGGCGAAGCGACGCCGATGAGCCGGGTGCGGAGGTGCTGCTCCATTACGCTCATAGCTGCCGGCCCTTTATCCGCGCGCATCCCGCGCCCGGACGTGCCAGTCTTGAACACGTGCTGACCGACCGCCCCACCAAGCTCGTACCGCCCGTGCTGGCCAGGATGGCCGCATGGAGTGGGTGCCTGATCCTCGTCGGCGTGGTCGTCTACTTCATCGTCCAGGCGATCGCCCGCCTGGCGTTCGTGGCTCTGCCCGTGGCGATCGCGCTCCTGCTGACAGCGCTGCTCTTCCCCCTGACGAACGCCCTGCGCAACGCCGGCATGCGGCCCATCTACGCCACCTGGAGCACCATGCTGGTGGCCCTGGCCGTGCTCGTCGGCACCGGCTGGCTGGTGGGCGCGCGGGCCGGCGAGGAGTTCCCCAACCTGGTCGAGCAGGTGCAGGAGACGGCCAGGTCCGTGCAGGCCTGGCTGATCGAGGGCCCGCTGCACCTGGAGCAGACGCAGATCACCGGCTACGTCGACGAGATCGCGGCCATGCTCAACGCGCAGCGCACGGCCATCACCGGCACGGTGCTGTCGGCCGGCGCGGTGGCCGTCGAGGTGCTCGCGTCCATCGTGCTGCTGCTGTTCGTGACGTTCTTCCTGCTCAAGGACGGCGACCGGATCTGGACGTGGTTCCTGAGGGCGTTCGGCGGGGTGGCGCCGCGCGTCGACCGGGCGGGGCGGGCCGCGTGGGCCACGCTCTCCCACTACGTCCAGGGCACGGTGGCGGTGGCCGCCGTGCACGGCCTGATCATGGGGATCGTGCTGGCCGGGATGGGGGTGCCGCTGTGGGCACCGCTGGCCGTGCTGATCTTCTTCGCCAGCTTCATCCCGATCGTCGGCATCTTCTTCGCCGGGACGATCGCGACCCTGGTCACCCTGGGGGCCAAGGGGCTCGTGTACGCCTTGATCTTTCTCGGCATCCTCATCGTGGAGCAGCAGCTGGAGAACCACGTGCTGCAGCCGCTGATCGTGGGGCGGGCGCTGCACTTCCACCCGCTGGCCATCATCCTCGTGCTGTCCATCGGGGGCATCCTGGCGGGCATCGCGGGGGCCGCCGTGGCCGTGCCGGTGGCGGCGGTGATCTACCGGGCGCTGCCCGAGCTGCGACATCAGCCACCGGAGTTGCCGCCGGGCCACGAGGACGCCTCGTCCGGCGGGTCACCACCGCCATCACCACCGCCCGGCCCGGGCGACGGGGACGGCGGGTTCCGGGGCGGCGAGGGCGGTCCCGGCGATCGCGGCGAGGGGCCCGACGCTCCCGCGACCCGGCGGCCCGGCACTCCTGCGACACGGCCCGGCGCTCCCGCGACACGGTCTGACGCTTCCGCGACCCGATCGGAAGGCCCGATCGTGTCGGTGGCCGCTGGGGACAAGCGGGGGGAGGACACGGAGTAACCTCGTCACCCGTGACGCGTTCCTCCCTCACCACCCCGCCGCCCGGCGCCTCGAAGCCCGCCGCGCATCCCGATGCGCCGCCGGCGTGCAGCACGCTGGGCTCCCACTACAGCCAGTGCTTCGGCTGCGGCACCGGACACCCGACCGGACTGCACCTCAACGCCAGGACCCCCGACGGCGCCACCGTGGAGGCGGAGTTCACGGTGGGGGAGGCCCACCAGGGAGCGCCGCGGCTGGCGCACGGCGGCGTCCTGGCCGCCGCCATGGACGAAGTCATCGGAATGTCCGTCTACCTGTTCCACAAGCCCTATGTGACGGGACGGCTGGAGACCGACTACCTGCTCCCCGTTCCCGTGGGCACGACACTCCACCTGCGCGCCTGGTGCAACGGCATCGACGGCAGAAAGGCGTACCTTGAGGCAGAGGGGCGCATCGGCGCTCCAGAAGGGCCGGTCGCCGTCCGCGCGGCAGCGCTGTTCATCGAGGTGAACATGGAACACTTCGCCAAGCACGGTGATCTGGCCGCCATCGCCGCCGAACATCAGGACTACGAGGTGAACCCTTGAGCGGAGCAGAGGTCCTCATCCAGCGGCTCGACCCCGAGCTGCCGATCCCGTCGTACGCCCATCCGGGAGACGCGGGAGCCGACCTCTACGCGGCCGAGGACGTGGAGCTGATGCCCGGCGAGCGGGCCGTCGTCGGCACCGGGCTGGCGATCGCCCTGCCCGACGGGTATGCCGCGTTCGTGCATCCGCGTTCCGGCCTGGCGGCCAGGCACGGCGTCACGCTGGTCAACGCGCCGGGTACGGTGGACGCCGGTTACCGGGGCGAGATCAAGGTCACGGTGATCAACACCGACCTCAAGGAGCCGTTCAGGCTGCGGCGGGGTGACCGGGTGGCGCAGCTGGTGATCCAGCGGGTGGAACGGGTGGCGTTCGTGGAGGCCGGGCGGTTGCCGGAGTCCGTGCGCGGCGCCGGCGGCTTCGGATCGACGGGGCGCTGATCGTGGCGTGGGAAGGGGTCCCTGCGGGGCCCGACGAACTACGGGCCCGGCAGCGGCCCGATGAGCAGGGAGAGTGAGGAACGTGTTCCGACGTCGTCGTCGTGAGCAGCCGGAGCAGGCGATCGAGCAGGAGTCTGCCGCGCCATCGCGGGAGTCCGGCCCGTGGGACGCCGACGAGCCGCACCCGGAGGCCGAGCGGATCGACCTGGGCGGCCTGCGGCTGCCGCACAACCCCGACTTCGACGTGCGGCTGGCCTCCGTCGGGGATCAGCACGTCGGGGTGGTCGTCCTGTACGACGAGAGCTCGCTGCAGCTCCAGGCCCTGGCCGCGCCGCGCAGCTCCGGCCTGTGGGACGAGGTGAGGACCAAGATCCTTTCCCAGGCCAAGCACCTGGAGGAGCGGCAGGGGCCGTTCGGCAGCGAGCTGGCCGGCGAGATGAAGGTCGAGGGCAACAGCCGCCCGGCCCGCTACCTCGGCATCGACGGCCCCCGCTGGTTCCTGCTGGCGGTGATCTCCGGCAAGGCGGCGGTCGACGACGCGGTCGCGCAGGCGTACCTCGACTTCATCAAGGACGTCGTGGTCGTCCGCGGCGACGAGCCGATGGCGCGCGAGGAGCCCATCCCGCTGCGCCGTCCGAACGAGCAGTCGGGCGAGACGAGCGAGCAGCGGCCGGGTCTCAACCCGTTCAAGCGAGGACCTGAAATCAGTGAGATTCGCTAAGAGCTGACATCACATAGGCTGATGCATCATGAGTACGGCAGAACCCCCTAAACGTGGGGGATTGCGCGGGTTCTTCAGTCGGCTGGCCACCAGCCAGTCCGAGATAGAGGCCCAGGAACTCCGGGAGGACGCCGACGAGGTCGGCGCCACCCCGATCGTCTCGTGTGGCGGTCGCCGCCGCTTCTGTGTGGCGGGTACGCTACGTACGGTGACTCTGCGTCCGAGGGGTGGCGCCCCTGCTCTCGAGGCCGAGCTCTACGACGGGTCCGACGTGATCGACCTGGTCTGGCTCGGCCGCCGCAAGATCGCGGGCATCGAGCCGGGCCGCACGGTCAAGGCCGAGGGCCTGGTCAGCATGCAGGACGGGCGCAAGGTGATGTTCAATCCGCGTTACGAGCTGCGCCCAGGGAGTTGATCAGGTGAGTGCTGAGGCGGAAGAGGTCGCCCACGACACCGTTGAGGCGGCGGTGCGAGCACAGCTCGCCAAGGCGCTCGGCGGCGTGCGCGGCATCATCGAGGCGGCCGTCCCGACGATCGCGTTCACGTTGTCCTGGATCACGACGGAAGACCTGAAGCTGTCGCTCATCATCAGCGTCTCGCTGGCGGTGGTGCTGCTGGTGGTGCGGGTCGTTCAGCGGTCCACGCCGCAGTTCGTGATCAACAGCTTGATCGGCATCGCGATCGGCGCGTTCTTCGCCAGCAGATCGGGCGACGCGAAGGACTACTTCCTGCCCGGCATCCTGTACAACGCCGGCTACGCGGTGGCGATGCTGATCTCGATCGTCACGCGGTGGCCGGTCGTCGGCTTCCTGATCGGGTCGGTGACGGGTGACCCGACCGCCTGGCACAAGGATCCCGGCATCGTGCGGCTGTGCACGCGGCTGACGTGGCTGCTCATGCTGCCCTGCGCGGTCCGGGTGGCCGTGCAGGGGCCGGTGTACCTGTTCGGCGGCGGCGACGAGGCGGTGGCGGCGCTCGGCTTCGCCAAGATCGTGATGGGGTGGCCGCTGCAGGTTGCCGCGCTGGCGGCCATGCTGTGGGTGCTCGGCCGCGGCCGCACACCGATCAAGCCACCCGTCGCACCCGCCTGACCTGCCCGCGGCGGGGCCGGGAAGTCAGCGGCCCCTGTGGTCCGGGTCGAAGTCGGTGGGCTCGGCGGGCAGGGTGTAGCGGGCGCCGATGAGGTCCGCCACGCGCTGCCTGCTGTCCCGCGGCGACAGGTCGCCTTCCGGCGTGCCTTCGACGGCGGCCACCTCCTCCGCCAGCTCGGCATCGCCCAGCTTGTCGCGGATCCACGCCGAGTAGTCGCCGCGCCGCAGGTGGTGCAGCCAGGTGTCGTCGTCCACGCCCTCGCTCAGCTCGACGAACGTGTGCAGGTTCCTGGCCCGCAGCCGGAGCCGTTCCTCCGGCCCGATGAAGTAGAAGCTCTTGTCCTTGGCCATGGTGCCGGCCGCGTACTTGCGCCGGTGCCGGGTGCGCTCGGCTCGGGCGGGGGCCAGGGTCAGCTCGCGCGCGTACTCCGCACCGTCCTGCCAGAGCGCGAGATCGCCCTTCGGGGCGGGGCGCAGCGTGGGCGCGTCGAGGCCGCGGGCGGCGGCGAAGGCGGCCAGCGTGTTCCCCGGCTCCCTGCCCACCGCGATCGTGCTGGTGACCAGGCGGAGCGCGGCGGGGCTCAGCGCGTCGGGATGAACGGTGATCAACAGGAGCGCGCCCAGGTCGCCGGGATCCTGAATGGGCACGTGGCGTACCTCGGCGGGCATCAGGTGGTGGGCCTCGTCCAGGATGAGCCAGTGCGGGTGGCCCAGCTTGGCGCGCAGGCCGGCCAGGCGGGGCAGCAGCTCGGCGAAGTACGCGGGGCGGTCGCGCAGCTGCAGGCCGATCAGGTTGATCACGACGCTGTGGCCGGGCTGCTCCAGGACGTGCGCGACCTCGTCCACGGCCGGCACCCGGTCGGGGTCGCCGAGCACGGTGAGGCCCGGGTACTCCGCGTAGTCGCCCTCCGGGTCCACGATCGCGCACTGGTAGCCGTCGCCGGTCAGCCGTTCGAGCAGCGCGGTGGTGACCGTGGACTTGCCGCTGCCGGACGGGCCCGCCACCAGCAGGCCGATCCCGTACGAGGGCAGCCGCACCTCCTCCTCGCCCGCGTGACCGAGCAGGACGTGGTGGCGCGGCAGGTCCAGCTCGTCGAGGTCGCCCGTCAGCAGCAGCCCCGCCAGCTCGATCACGCCGCGCCCGTTCGCCTCGTCCAGGCAGAGGTCGCAGGCGTCCTTGAGCGCGGGCAGGGCGTTGGCGACGGCGGCGCCGCACTCGGCGGCGGTCAGGAACGCGTGGTCGTTCTCACCGTCGCCGACCGCCACCACGCTGTGCCGTGACAGGCCCAGGCGGTCGAGGGCGGCGCACAGGCCGGTGGCCTTGTTCACGCCGGGAGGCAGCACCATGACGGCACCCTTGTTGTAGATGACCTGCAGCTCCAGGCCCAGCTCGCGGATGAGCCCCAGGACGTGCACGTCGTGGGGCTCGCGGGTGGCGATCAGCACCTGGCCGACGCCCAGCGGGCTCACCCCCTCCACCCGCAGGCGCTCGGCCAGCTCGGCGGGCGGGGGTGCGGCGAGGGCGTCGCAGGTCCGCTGGCGCGGGTCGTACAGGAGGCCGCCGTTCTCGGCCACGATCAGGTCGAACAGGGCCGGGTGCGGGAAGACCGAGAGCAGGTCGTCCAGCTCGCGCCCGGTGACCAGCAGCAGCTTGAACCCGGCCCGGGACAGCCGCTCCAGCGCCTCGATCGTCGCCTCGTCCACCTGGCTGTCCCTGGCCAGGGTCTCGTCGTAGTCGCAGGCCAGCACGTTGTAGCGCATGCTCGCTCTCTACCCCTGGGCAGGCCGGCATCCAGCGGGGCAGGTGAAAGACAGGTGAACTTTGTCCCGTTTGCCGCTATCTCCAGGGAGCGGGTGCGGCTGCGTGCCGGCACCATGTACGCGGCGCTCGACCGGCTGGAAGGGGAAGGGCTGGTCGAGACCGAGCGGGAGGAGGTCGTGGACGGGCGGGCGCGGCGCTACTACCGGCTCACCCCGTCCGGGGAGGAACGGCTGGCGGCCGAGACCGAGCGACTGCGGCGCAACGTGGAGACCGCGACCGCGCGGCTGCGCTCACGGCACGACCTCGGGACGCTGGGGAGCGGCGCGTGAACGCTGTCGGCGGCCGTGCTGGGCGTCGCGGAGGTGCTCGCCGGGGCCGCCGGATCGAGGCCTTCGCCGGCGGCCGGGGCGGGGAGCTGAGCCCGGCGACCCACCCCGGGCTCCGCGTCTAGGCTCCCGGTATGACGATCATGCAGGTTCCAGGCTCGAAGTCCGTCACCGCCCGCGCCCTGTTCCTCGCCGCCGCCGCGCGCGGCACCACCGTGCTGCGGCGCCCGCTGGTCTCCGACGACACGGAAGGGTTCGCGGAGGGCCTGGCCGCGCTCGGCTACCGGGTGGAGCGGGGGCCGGAGGCGTGGACGATCGTGGGCCGGCCGGAGGGGCCCGCGTACGGGGAGGCGGAGGTGTTCTGCCGCGACGGTGCCACGACCGCGCGGTTCCTGCCCGCGCTGGCGGCGGCCGGGCACGGCGTGTTCCGCTTCGACGCCTCCCCGCAGATGCGCCGCCGCCCGCTCGGACCCCTCACCCGGGCGCTGCGCGAGCTGGGCGTGGACCTGACACATGAGGGGCAGGAGGGGCATCACCCGCTGACCGTGCGGGCCGGCGGCATCAAGGGCGGGCGGATCACGCTGGACGCGGGGTTGTCCTCGCAGTTCCTCACCGCGTTGTTGCTCGTCGGGCCGCTGACCGCCGAGGGGCTGGAGATCACCGTCACCGATCTCGTGTCGGCGCCGTACGTGGAGATCACGCTGGCGATGATGCGCAGCTTCGGGGTCGAGGTGCGGCGGGAGGGGGCCACGTTCCACGTGCCGCCGCAGGGGTACGAGGCGGCCGACTACGCCATCGAGCCCGATGCCTCCACGGCCGCCTACCCGCTCGCCGCCGCCGCCCTGACCGGGAACACCATCACGGTCCCCGGGCTGGGCTCCGGGGCGCTGCAAGGGGACGTGCGCTTCGCCGAGGTGCTGGAACGGATGGGCGCTGCGGTCGACATGTCACCTGATTCCATGACCGTCACCGGTACGGGCCGCTTGCGGGGCCTGACCGTCAACATGCGCGACATTTCCGACACCGTCCCCACGCTCGCCGCCATCGCTCCGTTCGCCGACGGCCCCGTCCGGATCGAGGACGTGTACAACACCCGCGTCAAGGAGTGCGACCGGCTGGAGGCGTGCGCCGAGAACCTGCGGCGGCTGGGTGTGCCGGTGAGCCTCGGCCGCGACTGGATCGAGATCACTCCGGCCCGGCCCCGCGCCGCCGAGATCGCCTGCCACGGTGACCACCGGATCGCCATGTCGTTCAGCGTCACGGGGCTGCGCGCGCCGGGGATCACGCTGGACGACCCCGGATGCGTGAAGAAGACGTTCCCCGGCTTCCACGAGGCGCTGGCGGGGCTGCGGGAGGAGTGGGGGATCCACCCTGGTAAAGATCTTCGCATCGAACCCTGAACCTCCTGATCCACATGTGCGGGTACGAAGGCAGGCGAACGACCACCTCACCTCGCATCGGGGGATCACCATGTACAAAAGCGCCCTGGCCGCCCTCACCATGACCGCAGCCGCCCTGCTCCTCGCCGCCGTACCCGCGCTCGCCGGCGACGACCTGGACGTCCACGGGCCGTCCCTCGTCATGTGCGACGAAGGGGTGGCCTACGTCATCAAGATGGGCACGCCGATGGTCGTGCAGACGACGACGGCTGAGTGCGCGGACACGGACGACGACAGCCACGAGTACGGGCTGAACTGAGACCCGCCGTGCCCGGTGCGGGAGGCCCTCGGTGGAAGGAAGGGTCGCGAGGGGCCTCCCGCTGCCAGGGGAGCGGGCCTCGGCGGCCTATCGGGCGCGCCCTTCGAGCAGGGCGGCCCAGAGCGCGAGTCCCTGCGCCGTCCTGACCCAGGGGCTTTCACGGACCCGCTCGCCTCGCGGGGTTCTCTCGGTTCGGCGGATGTGCACCAGGCCGCCTATGGCGAGCAGTTCGTAGATCGTCGGCAGGCACTCGCAGGTGTGGCCGCGGATCCTGGCCCTGACGCCTCTGCCCACCGATGGGCCCCAGGCGATCCTGAAGTATCCCGGCCGCGGGGGCTCCGGGTGCGGGAAGAAATGCGGGGGCTCGAAGACGGGGGTGCGGGGTTCGCCGCTGCCGGCGTCCTGGGCGCCCGCGCTTTCCGCTCGGGGGGCGTCTCTGGGATGGCGGTCATGCGTATCGGTCACGTGACTCTCCTTCCGTCTGGCTGTGGCGTGGGAGACATTCGCCCATCGGGCGCCGACACCCCGGGCGGGCAGTTCGGGAGCCGGGTGCAGGTGGCCTTCGAGCAGGGTGCGCCCGGCGCTGCCGATGCCCGGTGTGCCGGTCTGACAGGGTCATCCGCCGCCCTTCGCGAGGTGCTCAGAGCGTGGACAGCCCGGCGGCGCGTAGCTCGTCGCCGGTGAAGCGGAGGGTGCCGGCGTCCGGGTTCTTCGAGTCGCGCAGGGCGTAGGCGTCCTCGATGCCTGGGATCGGGGCGATCAGGACGCAGCCCTCGCCATCCTCGTCCTGCCGGCCGCCACCGCAGAGCCTGCTGAACGGCACCTCGTCGAGGTCGGTGCTGTACAGATCCGTCAGGGGAGCTCCCCTCGTGGGGGCCTGCCGAGTGCGCGGGGGCCGCGGAGCGTGGCCCATGGGGTGAGAGACGGTGTCGCTCTCGGTGACTGTGTGAGGACTGCTGGTCATGAGGGCATGCTAAAGCAGGCGTAGCGCTTGGTCTATATGTATCCTCTCGTTGGTACAGACAGATGAAGCACACCCGCCCTTCGGTGGCCGGCCTGTCGGCCAGCCGTCTCCCCTGCCCGTGGCCATTGACCACCTTGCGACAGGCTGCGCGGGCTGCGCCCGTACGACCGAGGACCTGTCCATCGCCGTCACGATGCTCGCCGCGGCGGGTTGCTGATCGCCGGGCCGGAGCGCCACATGATTCCCCAGCGCCACCTCGGGTAGCAGCCGTCCCGAAGACGCAGTCGCCGCGCTAAAGGGGGCACGCCATGGAGTGGTACACCTCCGCTGTACGGTCCGCGCTGGCTGCTACGTTCGGCACCGCCGCACGGCTGCGCCGGGGGCGGCCCTTCCATCCGTCCGGGCTGATCTTCGACGCGCATCTGCGTCTGCATGGCGCACCAAACCGGTGGGGTGCCGCTTTCCTGGACCAGCGGATATCCCTGCGCGGCGTCGCCCGACTGTCCCGCTCCATAGGCGTACCGGCGCCTCTCCCGGACATCCTCGGCCTCGCGTTCCGCTGGCAGGACGACGACGCCACCGCCGACCTGCTGCTGGCCACCACCGGCCGCACCACGCTCGGACGGCGGCTGCTCCGCCCCACAACCCAGTGGACAGGCCTGTACACTTCGCTGTTCCCCTACCAGGCAGACGGTCGGCGGCTGCTGCTCGGCGCGCTGCTCCACACGCCCACGCCGCTGCCAGCCGCGCTTGACGCTGTCGCGCAGGCTGTCGAATCCGGCCCGCTCCTCCTTGAACTCCTCGTTGCCGCCCCGTCGGGTCCGTGGCAGCTCTTCGGCCAGGTCGAACTGTCTGGGCCGCCGATCGGGGACGCGGACATGCGGTTCAACCCCCTCCGCCACCCCATCCCGGATCTACGTCCGGCAGGATGGCTGAACGAGGTACGCGACGCCGCTTACGTGGCTGCCCAACGGGTGCCAGACCCTGTGGACAAGTCCCTCACCTGCTAAGGCGTTTGCCTGTTCTTGGCTGCTGTCCTGGCACTGTGGAGTACGGCCACCTCGGGGGAGGACAAGTGGGTCGCCGCTATCCGCGACCATGCCGCCAGACTCGCGTTCCCGGAGTGGACCCCACAAGCCGGCGACTGGACCAACCTCCACACTGGGTTCGTCGACGACGGCACCCCGTACACGGAAGTCTCCGTCCCCGGTTGCGGGAATGATTCCCCACAGCATGCCGCAGTCGGGGCAGCACCTCGGTTCTGGGGCGTCAATGTCAGGGCGGACCCACTGGTGCCAGTGGGCGCCTACCTGATGTTCGGCGTGGTGCTCGGCTGGCTTCCACAGCATCCGGCAGCGCCGCGTCCTCAAGTACACGGACGCTCTGAGGGCGACCGAGCTTGTCGGTCGCGTTCGCCAACTGAAGCAGGCGATCCAGATGGTTCAGGACGAACTCGCGATGCCGGCCAAGGTGGCGCGCTCGTGGGTGAAGTCCGTCTTAGACCCAACCGCGACCTTATCGAATACCTGTTCGTCCCGACGGGTAGGGTCGCCACCATGCAGGACCCTCCCTCGGTACGCCTCCCCTCCCACCCGGCCAAGGCCGGGCTGCTGCTCCAGTAGCGAAAGGCCTCGACGGGCCAGTGGGAAGCGCTGGTGGCGTACACGCTGGACGTACCTGGCTACCGGGGCGACCTCAAGACGGAAGAGTCTTGGATGCAGGCGTACGAGGTGGAGCCCATCGCGGGCGAGGACTACAACAGAGTGCCACGCACCCAGGCCTGAACATCATCAAGGATCCTGCGGCCGGATCACCGCAGGCTAGACGGCCCCGAGCTTCCCCAGGCTCGGGGCCGTCGCCATACCCGGGAGACCATCGAGGACGGCGACGACCTGGATGACGACCTGGCCGCGTACTCCATGAGCCCGTACTGAGTGTTCCCCGATCGGGAGGCCCCCGGCCAAGTGCCAAGGGGCCTCATCGGGGACCCAACGTTACGGGCGCGGCTGGTCGCCGTAGTGCTGACGAGTTCCGGTGTACTCGCGGCGTTTACGCAAACCTGCGAGACCGGCCAGCCCCAGCAGCCCTAGCAGACCCCACAGGCCCTCGTTGCCGCCGTCGTCTCTGTCGTTGTCTCGTGGAGCGGGTGTGACCTGGCTTTGTGCGGCTGGCCCGGCTGGCGAGTCAGCCGCTGCTGCTGCGGCTGGGGCGAGCGTAAGGATGAACGCTAGACCAAGCCCGGTAAGCGTCTTACGCATTGGGTTCCCCCGATCTGGTGGCTTCCAGCAATGTGCGGAAGCTTCTGGCGCGGCCTCCCCGATGGGAAGGCCTCCGGCGAGGTGATGTCCAATTTTCCCTGCTAGGGGCCCTCATGCCACCGGCTGAGGGCATCAAACACCTTCACGCTCTCCGAGGGAGGCCGTTCGTGGGTATCGCCTCCCGCATCCAAGAGACTCTGTATCGGGCAACCGGCCGTACCGAACTGGCGGAGGTCGTCCGGGACAAGCGGGCCGCGATGGCGATGGTCTCCCATCTCCAAGAGAGCATCGCCGACCTCGAAGCCCGCATGTACGAGCCGGGCTGGCAGAAGCTCACCGCGATGGCGGCATGGCGTACGTCTTGGGCCAAGCCTTCCTTGACGACCCCGGCAACAATCGCTGCCTGACCGGCCGCGCGAACGCCCAGCTGAAGAGCTGGAGAATCCTCCGCCAGCTACGCTGCAGCCCGAGCAAGGCCGGCCACCTGCGCAAGGCCATCGCCGTCCTGCAGAATCACCGAGTTGCGCAGGCGGCGTGAGGATGAAAAAAGTTCAGTGTCCGTCCTACGGGACCGGGGGCGGGGCTTCTTCGCGTGTGAGGAACACCTGCCGTCAGGTGACGAATCGCATCTAGGCCGACCTTGTACTGCGCTTCTACGGTCGAGGCATGTACCTCAAACGCTTCGCCACCATTATGGGCGCGGCGCTGCTGGCGGCCTGCACGGTGGCCGTCCCGGCGCACGCTCAGGACTACGACTACGTGTGCCTGTTCGGCGGCCAGACGTTCCCGCCTGTCGGAGCGCACTACGACTTCTCGGGCAACGGATGCCGCGGGGCAGGAAGTGCTGACGTGACGATCGCGGCACCGCCGGCGTACCACTTCTGCCGGACGGCGGAGATCACCAATACGATCACACGATCCTTGTGGGCGACCGACTGCGTGCAGATCCAAAACTGAACGAGGCACGTCGCCGTGCAACGAGAAGCCCTCGCTCTGGTCTACGGACCGGGGGCGAGGGCTTCTTCGTGTTGACGGCTATTGCCACGCTGTCGTGGTCGAGCCCGTCCTTGGAGAGGCGGATCGTCACGTTATCGCGATGAAGCAGTTCAAGGACGTCATTGAGATGGGACTCCAGCAACGTCGATGCCTCAGGTTCAACACAGCGCAACCACACGTGCCATCCGATGGCGTTCTTCTGGCGGCGCTAAGGCGCTCGACGACCTTCGGAAGCGCGGCCTTATATACGCGTCCGAACTTGGGGTCGTTCGTCGGGCCGGAGCCGCCCCACGACGAGGAGTAGGAGTGTGGACGCGCGGGCGCCCCGTCATCCGATGGATGGCGGGGCGCTTTCATGATCGTGCGCTACGCATGCGTCATGATCTTTGAGAATGCCAGAATCAATCTGACCCGATATGAAACGCGTTCTGTTGTCCAACTGCTGGCGAGGGCATGATTCACTCCCGGACCAGCAGTGCCACACACTCCACGTGGTGGGTCATCGGGAAGGCGTCGAAGGCGCGCAGGTCGGAAAGGGTGTAGCCGCCGTCGCGTAGCCAGGCCAGGTCCCTGGCCAGCGTGGCCGGGTCGCAGGACACGTAGACGATGCGCAGGGCGTCCAGGGAGACGATGCGTTCCACCACGTCACGGCCCAGGCCGGCGCGGGGCGGGTCCACCACGACGAGGTCGGCGCGTTCGATCTGGAAGCGGTCCAGGGCTTCCTCCACGCGGCCCCGTTCCACCCGGGCCTGGGGCAGGTCGCGGAGGTTGGCGCGGGCGTCGCGGACGGCGGCGGCCTCCGACTCCAGGCCGAACACCGCTCCCTCCGGGCCCACGACCTCCGCCAGGCCGGCCGCGAAGAGGCCGACCCCGCAGTAGAGGTCGAGCGCCCACTCGCCGGGCTCGGGGGCGGCGTAGGCGAGCACCGCGTCCAGCAGGGTCTCGGCGGCCCCGGGGTGCACCTGCCAGAAGCCGCTCCCGGCGACCCGGAACTCCCGGTCGCCGACCTGCTCGTGCAGCACGCCCGAGCCGCGCCGCGGCACCGTGCGGCCCTTGCCCTGGTCGAGCAGGACCGAGGCGGGCGCCTCCAGGTCGGGGACGGTGACGCTGCGCCGGGCGCGCGGGGCGACGACGACGGCGCGGTCGCCGCCCGAGGAGGCGATCACCTCGACACCGGCGGCGCCCGGCCACAGGTGGTCCTCGACGCCGGCCGCCTCCACCTCGGGGTGGGCGATCAGGCAGGCGTCCACGACCTCGATGTCGTGCGAGCGGTGCCGGCGGAAGCCGAGCTCGCCGGTGGAGGTGGCGGCGAACTGCACCCGGGTGCGCCAGCCGAGCCCGTCCTTGGCCCCCGGCACCTCCTCCACGACGACCTCGCGCTCGATGCCCGCCAGGCGGCGCAGCTGCTCGCTGACGACCTGGGCCTTGAGGCGGCGCTGGGCCTCCAGCGTGGCGTGCTGCCAGTCGCAGCCGCCGCAGCGGCCCGGGCCCGCGTAGGGGCAGGGCGGGACGACGCGGTCGGGGGAGGCCTCGAGGATCTCGACGGCGTCGGCCCGCAGGAAGCGAGAGGTCTCCTCGGTGACGTCGGCGATCACCCGCTCGCCTGGCAAGGCGTGCCGTACGAACACCACCCGCCCCTCGTGGCGCGCCACACACCAGCCGCCATGGGCGACCGGACCTACCGTCAACTCGAGAGATACCTGTTCCACATCCGACACCTTAGTGCCCTTACCCGGATGACCACTTATCGGACTTGATCCATTACGCTGAGTGTCCATGGGAAGGGTGGTGCGGCGGCGGCTCGGGTTCGGGGGGACGCTGGTGGCCACGCTGTTCGCCTGCGCCTCGCTGACACCGTCGCTGCTGCCCCGCACGTGGCTGTACCAGGGGGTGATGGGGGCGGTCACCGGCATACTCGGGTACGCGGTGGGCGCGGCCATCGGCGCGCTGTGCCGCACGGTGATCCGGTTGCCCGGGCGGGGGCGGCGGGCCGCCTGGCGGGTGATGCTGGCCGGGTGCGGCGTGCTGGCGGTGGTGGCGCTGTGGTACAGCTTCGACTGGCAGCGCGACCTGCGGGCGCTGATGGGGATGGACACGCGGATCACCTGGTTCCCGCCGGTGATCCTGGCCGTGACGCTCGTCCTGTTCGGCGCGGCACTGCTGGCCGCCAGGCTCGTCCGGCTCGGGGGGCGCAAGCTGAACGCCTGGCTCGACCGGTACGTCCCCGCGTACGTGGGTCATGCCGTCGGGGTGCTGGTCATCGGGTCGCTGGTGGCGGTGTTCGCCAACGACGTGCTGTTCAACGGGTTCGTGACCAGGATGAGCGACATCTCCTCCGTCGCGAACGAGGGCACGCATCCGGGCGTGCGCCCGCCGGCCTCGGCGTACCTGTCGGGCGGGCCGAGGTCGCTGGTGAGCTGGGAGTCGCTGGGCCGGGAGGGCCGCCGGTTCACCGGCACGGCGGCGACGCCCGCGCGGCTGCAGGCCTTCTCGGGAAGGCCGGCCACGCAACCGATCAGGGTTTACATCGGCCTTGACAGCGCGGCCTCGCCGGCCGCCCAGGCGGCGCTGGCCGTGCGCGAGCTGGAGCGCACCGGCGCGTTCGGCAGGCCCGTGCTGGCCGTGCTCGGCACCACGGGCACCGGCTGGGTCGACCCGCACATCGCCGACACCCTGGAGTACATGTACAACGGCCGCTCCGCGATGGTCGCGATGCAGTACTCGTACCTGCCGAGCTGGGTGTCGTTCCTGGTCGACAGGGAGAAGGCGGCGGCGGCGGGCAGGGCGCTGTTCGAGGCCGTGCGCGAGCGGTGGGCGCGGCTGCCGGCCGGGGCGCGGCCGAGGCTGCTGCTGTCGGGCGAGAGCCTGGGCTCCTACGAGCTGGAGCAGTCGTTCGGTGACCTGGCCGACCTGGTGGCGCGGGCGGACGGCGCGGTGTTCGTGGGGCCGCCGAACGCCAACCCCATCTGGCAGCGCCTCACCGGCGGCCGCGATCGCGGCAGCCCTGTGTGGCGGCCCGTCTACCAGGACGGCAGGACCGCCAGGTTCGCCCAGCACCCCGCCGACCTGCACCGGCCGGCCGCGCCGTGGCCGCGCCCGCGCGTGGTCTACCTGCAGAACGCCTCCGACCCCGTCGTGTGGTGGTCGCCCCGGCTGATCTACCGCAGGCCCGCGTGGCTGGAGGGCCCGCGCGGGCCGGGAGTGAACCCGGAGATGAACTGGTTCCCGCTGGTGACGTTCTGGCAGGTGCTGGTGGACATGACGAGCGCGCTGGACGTGCCGCCGGGCCACGGCCACCGGTACGGTGCCAACATCGTCGACGGCTGGGCCGCCGTGGCCGCGCCCCCGGGCTGGGGCCCGCACGACACGTGGCGGCTACGGGCGCTTGTCGGCTAGCCGCTGCGACTCCTCCTTGGCCGTGTGGTGCCACGGCCGCCGCACCGCCCCCGGCGCGAACGGCTCCGGCCTGCCCTTGAGCCGGTCGGACGAGTGGAGCTGCCACGGCACGCTGGTCACCATCACGCCGGGCTTGAACAGCAGCCGCGCCTTCAGCCGCAGCGCGCTCTGGTTGTGCAGCAGGTGCTCCCACCAGTGGCCGACCACGTACTCGGGGATGAAGACGGTCACCACGTCGCGCGGCGAGCGCCGGCGGATGGTCTTGACGTAGTCGAGGATCGGCTGCGTGATCTCCCGGTACGGCGAGTCGAGCATCTTCAGCGGCACCGGGATGCCCCGCCGCTCCCACTCCTCCTGCAGCTTGCGCGCCTCGTCGCCCTCCACGCCGACCGTGATGGCCTCCAGCGTGGACGGACGGGTGGCGCGGGCGTACGCCAGGGCGCGCATGGTGGGCTTGTGCAGCTTCGAGACGAGCACGATCGTGTGGTTGCGGGCGGGCAGCATGGCCGGCTCGTAGTCCTCGGTGAGCTCCAGCTCGGCCGCCACCTTGTCGTAGTGGCGCCTGATGCCCTTCATCATGAGGAACAGCACCGGCATCGCGATCACCACGATCCACGCGCCGACCAGGAACTTCGTCAGCAGCACCACGATCAGCACCAGCCCCGTCATGACCCCGCCGAAGAAGTTGATCACACGGGAGCGGTGCATCTGGTGGCGGATCCTGGGGTCGGTCTCGGTCTTCAGGTGGCGGGTCCAGTGGATGACCATGCCGGTCTGGCTGAGCGTGAAGGAGACGAAGACGCCGACGATGTACAGGTTCAGCAGGCGGCTGACGTCCGCCTGGAACCCCCACAGCAGCAGGCACGCGCCCAGCGCCAGGATGATGATGCCGTTGGAGAAGGCCAGCCGGTCGCCCCGGGTGTGCAGCTGGCGCGGCAGGTAACGGTCCTGCGCCAGGATCGAGCCGAGCACCGGGAAGCCGTTGAAGGCGGTGTTCGCCGCCAGGAACAGGATCAGCGCCGTCACCGCGGAGATCACGATGAACGGCACGGAACCGCCGCCGAACACCGCGTCGGCCACCTGCGAGATGATCGGCTGCTGGTAGTAGCCGGGGCCGACGGGCGTGCCGTCCGGCTTGAGCAGGTCGCGGGCGACCACCGACGGCTCGGCCACCTTCACGCCCGACGCCAGGCCGAGCGCGATGATGCCGCTGAACATCGTGATCGCGACCAGGCCCATCATCAGCAGCGTGGTGGCCGCGTTCTTGCTCTTGGGCTTCCTGAACGCGGGCACGCCGTTGCTGATGGCCTCCACACCGGTCAGCGCGGCACAGCCCGACGAGAACGCGCGCAGCACCAGGAACGCCGCGGCGAAGGCGGTGAGGTTGTGCTGCTCGGGCTCGATCGTGAAGTGCGCGCTCGGCGCCTCGATGTCCTCGTGCAGCACCAGCAGCCGGAACCCGCCCCAGGCGATCAGGCCCAGGACGGAGATCATGAACGCGTACGTGGGGATGGCGAAGGCGGCGCCGGACTCGCGGATGCCGCGCAGGTTGACCACGGTGAGCAGGACGACGATGACGATGGCGACGGCGGGCTTGTGCTGCCCCACGAACGGGATCGTGGCGCCGACGTAGTCGACGCCGTTCGCGACGGACACCGCGACGGTCAGCACGTAGTCGACCATGAGCGCGCTGGCCACGGTGAGCCCGGCGTTCTTGCCGAGGTTGGTGGTGGCGACCTCGTAGTCGCCGCCGCCGCTGGGATAGGCGTGCACGTTCTGCCGGTACGAGGCCACGACCGTGAGCATCACGACCACGACGGCGATGGCGACCCAGGGGCTGAAGGAGTAGAAGGAGACGCCGGCCAGGGAGAGGATGACCAGGATCTCTTGGGGGGCGTAAGCGACGGACGAGAGCGCGTCGCTCGCGAAGACCGGCAGTGCGATCCGTTTGCGGAGTAGTTGCTCGTGGAGCTGCCCGCTTCGCAGGGCACGTCCCACGAGCAAGCGTTTGACAAGATCCGTTACCTTCGCCACGTAACGAGATGCTAGCCCCATGCCGAGGCCCTAAACGCGGCGCTCCCCCCTGGGGCCATACTGGTGTCGAGCAACCGGCCGACCGCTGACGATGCGGGGGGAAATGCATATAGTGATCATGGGATGTGGCCGGGTGGGATCGACCCTCGCGCACATCCTTGAGGACAGCGGACATTCCGTCGCCATCATCGACCGCGACCCGCAGGCGTTCCGCCGGCTGCGCGCCGGGTTCCGCGGGCGGCGGGTGACCGGCGTCGGCTTCGATCGCGACGTGCTCACCGAGGCCGGCGTCGAGTCGGCCACCGCCTTCGTGGCGGTCTCCAGCGGCGACAACTCCAACATCATCTCCGCCCGGGTGGCGCGGGAGACGTTCGGCGTCGACAACGTGGTGGCCCGCATCTACGACCCCCGCAGGGCCGAGGTCTACCAGCGGCTGGGCATCCCCACGGTGGCCACCGTGCGCTGGACCGCCGACCAGATCATGCGCCGCATCCTGCCCGAGGGCGCCGAGCCGCTCTGGCGCGACCCCACCGGCACCGTCGTCCTGGCCGAGGTCACCGTGAACGCCTCCTGGATCGGCACCCGCGTCGTCGATCTCGAGGCCCGCGCCCGCGTCCGCGCCGCCTTCCTCAACCGCATGGGGGAGGCCGTCACGATCTCCGACGACACCGTGGTGCAGGAGGGCGACGTGCTGCACGTCATCGCCGCGGAGAACGACATGGACCGGATCAACAAGGTGCTCGCCGCGGCACCGGAAGAGGACGAGTGAGATGCGCGTCGCCATCGCCGGAGCGGGCGCCGTCGGCCGCTCCATCGCGGCCGAGCTCCTGGAGAACGGCCACGAGGTCCTGCTCATCGACAGCGACCCCCGAGCCATCAAGATCGACAGCGTCCCCCGCGCCGAATGGCTGCTCGCGGACGCCTGCGAGATCGCCTCGCTCGACGAGGCCGGCCTCAACAACTGCCACGTCGTCGTCGCCTCCTCCGGCGACGACAAGGTGAACCTGGTGGTCTCGCTGCTGGCCAAGACCGAGTACGGCGTGCCGCGCGTGGTGGCCCGCATCAACCACCCCAACAACGAGTGGCTGTTCAACGAGTCGTGGGGCGTGGACGTCGCCGTCTCCACGCCGCGCCTGCTGAGCGCCCTGGTGGAGGAGGCGGTCAGCGTCGGCGACCTGGTGCGATTGATGACGTTCCGCCAGGGTCAGGCGAACCTGGTGGAGCTGACGCTGGCGGAGGACGCGCCGGTGGTGGGGCAGCGCGCGGGCTCTGTCCCGTGGCCGGTGGACGCGGCCCTGGTGGCGATCCTGCGCGAGGGCCGCGTCCTGGTCCCGACGGCCGACGACCCGCTGGAGGCGGGCGACGAGCTGCTCTTCGTGGCGAACCAGGAGGTGGAGCAGGAGCTGGCGCACCTGCTCTCCCAGCACTGAGCCCGCCTCGCCGCCGGGCGCCCGCGCCGGCCGGGAAGCCCGCGCGGGCGCCGTTCGGTCAGCCGGTCAGCAGCTTCGCCGCCGGGACGACCTGGCGCTGGATCGACGGGCTCGACCAGTGGAGCTGGGCGATGGCGTCGTAGCCGTTGTCGTAGAACTCCATCCTGAGGTCGTGCGCGCCGGCGGTCAGCGCGATCTGGCCGCTGTCGTCGCGCTTGGAGTGGTCCGTCCAGGCGTCCACGACGAGCGTGCCGTCCACCCACAGGCGCACGCCGTCGTCGCTGGTCGTGATGAACGTGTACGTCTCCGCGCGGTCGGCGATCACCTTGCCGGTCCATCGCACGCTGAAGGTGTCCGGGCCGATGGCCGGGTCGGGCGTGCCGGCGCCCCAGTCGAAGTTCACGCCGGGGTCGACGCGCGTGAGCTTCGGGCCGGTCAGGTCGGCGTTGTCGAAGTAGGTCGCGGACAGGCCCTGCTCCTGGATGACCAGCGTCGTGGCCGAGCGGGCGGGCAGCGTCAGCGTGGCCTTGCCGCCCGCGACCTCGGCCGTGCCGGCCCGGTGCGGGGCCCACGCGGCCTCGGTGCTCTGCCAGAGCGCCGCCGTGCCCGCCGTCAGGCCGGTGAAGCCGAGCGTGGTGTCCAGGGGCTCGGTGCCGACGTTGACGAGGACGACGTTCTTGCCCCCGTCGGAGGCGAACGCGTGCAGGAGCGCGTTGTCCGCGGTGGCGGCGACCATGGTGGTGCCGAACGGGCGGAACAGGCCCTCGCCGGTGAACATGCCGATGCCGTGGTAGATCGGCAGCGGTTCGCTGCGCGGGATGCCGCCCTCGCCGTCCGTGCTCGTCAGGCCGAGCTGGCCGTTCTTGTCGCCGTACTGGTAGGCGGCGGCGCCGGCGTGCAGGATCTGGCCGAGCGCGGCGGCGCCCCACAGGGTGTTGAAGTGGGTGAGCGTGCGTCGGCCGCCGGGGTCGTCGAAGTCGGAGTTGAACTCGCCGATCTGGATGTCGATCTCGCGGCCGAGCACCGACTCGGCCAGCGCGCCGACCTCCTTGAGGTCCGTCTCGTAGCCGCGGACGACGGTGGTCAGGAGGTCCTGGTCGGTGACGGTCTCGCTGCCGTTGCCGTAGTCGTGGTAGTCGAGGAAGTCGACCCGGTCGCCGGAGCCCTCCAGGAACGTCCTGATGTAGGAGTGGTCGTTCCAGGCCGTGGCGGGGCCGCCGACGGTCACCCCGGGGTCCTCGGCGTCGAGGGCGTCGGCGATCAGGTTGAAGCGGCTGCTGTACTCGGCGGCCGTCATCTCCGGCTTCTCCGGGGTGCAGGCGCAGTTGAGCTCGTTGCCCAGGATGAAGCGCCGCACCGGCGTCCCCCAAGCGGCGAAGTGCCGGTAGAGGGCGACGGCGTCGTCGCGGTTCACCTCGGCGCTCTGGCGGCCGTCCACCTGGAGGATGACGACGGGCTCCGCGCCCAGGTCGCGGATGGCCGCGATCCAGGCGTCACCGGTGATGGTCGTGTCGCACTTGTAGCCGCCGCAGACGATGGGACTGGTGTGGTCGCCGGGCCGCTCGTAGTGCAGCTCTATGCGCATCCGCCCCGGTGCGAGGTCGCTGAGGAGCTCGCGGTGCCGGGCGTCGTTCGTGATGTACGAGCCGCTGCCGTACCCGGTGATGCCGATGCCGTAGTCGGCGGGGGAGAGCGTGCGGATCGGCCGGGTGAAGTCCACCGAGACGGTGGCGGAGGCGGCGGCCTGCGCCGGCGCCCCCGCCGTCCAGATCGTTGCGGTGGCCAGCCCGATCGTCAGGGCGGCACGCACTGCACGGCGCGCTAATGAGGTCATTGTTCTCCTGTCGCTGTCGCGAGATCCAGTGGATCATGACAGAAGTGGATGACGGCGGCGTGAACGATCAGCCGGCGGGCCGCCCGCCGGGGAGCGCGGTTCCGAGCCGTTCCTTCACCGCCGCCACCCGGTCCGCCAGCGGTCCCGGCGGGATCGGGACGCACTCGTACCCGAGCGAGGTGTAGGCGTCCCGGTGGATGCGCTCGAACCGGAGGGCCTCCTCGTAGGTGATCCGTCGCGCCGCGGTCGGGGTGACGAATCCGGGGCTGCACACGAACAGGACCGTCCTGTCGTAGATCCGTTCCGCCGCGGCCCGTTCCAGCTCGCGGGTCAGGGCCGGTGGGACGGGGTGGCCGAGGTAGGTCGCCAGGGCGTAGGTGCAGATGGGGGAGCGGTCGTAGAACTGCACGTCGCCGGGCAGGGCGGCGGCCCGCTCCTGGCGGCGCCGCTGCAGGGCGGCGATGTCCGCCACGAAGGACGGGCTGGTCCACGGCTCGTCGTCGCCCTGGGCCTGGCGCAGGGCGATGACGTCGGTCGCCGCCTCGTCGACGACGGTGTAGCCGTCGAGCTCCAGCCACCGCAGGATCGCGGTCTTGCCTGCTCCCGGGGTGCCGGTCAGGATGTAGCGCTTCACCGGATCGTTCCTCGCTCGTCGTGGATCCGGACGCCGTTCGACGACGGATCGTCCTGATCCGTTGGTCGTTCGGCTGAGAGGACGGCGATGGGCCGGATGGCGGGGTGCGGTGTCCTTGCGAGCGCCGGTTCGGTGAGGGGCGCGGGATGCCGCGGAGGGCCGTCCGATTCGGAGCGTATCAGGCCCGTGCGGCGGCCGGGGCCGGCCTCCCATCCGTGACCGTATGGGGGTTTCGGTCCTCCCGGGTGACGGTCCCGATGGCCTGCGCAGACGCCCCAACGATCACTTTGGTTTACACCCGCTTTAGGGAAATATTCCGTTTTAGATGACAAATCGGTATCGGTCCCGACAGAATGCGGAGCCATCCAGCGTCTACCGCAACTGGAGGAAACCCCCTATGCGTAGACCCCTTGGGGTACTCGCCGCAGCCGTCAGCCTGGCAGCGATCGCCACGCCCGTGAGCGCGGCGCAGGCTGCCGCGGCGTCGGAAGCGGCGCGGTGTCGCGTGAGTGTGGCCAAGCCGCACGTCAGCGACACGCTGAAGATCCAGTCCGCGGCCGCCCGGCGCGGCTGCTTCAATTCCGCGCTGCTGCGCATCCGCATCCTGCGGGCCGTTCCCGGCAAGGACCCGGTCGTCAAGAGCGGAGCCACCAGGAAGGGCCGCCTCACGCTCACGCTCGCCTGCGAGCCCGGCACCTACTACGCGACGGCCACCGACTACCGCGGCCGCCCGGTCAGGTCCAAGGCCGCCAAGCTGACCTGCACGCCGGGCAGCGGCACGCCGGCCCCCAGCCCGAGCCCCACCTCACCCGCGCCCAGCCCCACCTCACCCAGCCCCACCTCGCCCAGCCCCACCTCGCCCGCGCCGAGCCCCACCTCCTCGGCCCCGCCCTCCGGCACCGTGGGCACCGCCGAGGAGAACGAGGTCGTGCGGCTGGTCAACGAGGAGCGCGCCAAGGGCGGCTGCTCCGCCGTCAAGCACGACCCGCAGCTGCGCGCGGCCGCCTTCGGGCACTCGGCCGACATGGCCGCGAAGGACTACTTCAGCCACACCTCCAAGGACGGCCGCTCCTTCACGGACCGCATCAAGGCGGCCGGCTTCACCGGAGGCTCCGGCTGGGCCGAGAACATCGCCAAGGGGCAGCGCACCCCCGCCCAGGTCATGCAGTCCTGGATGACCAGCTCCGGGCACCGCGCCAACATCATGAACTGCAAGTACAACCTCATCGGGGTCGGCGTGGCCAAGGACTCCTCGGGCACGCCCTACTGGACCCAGGACTTCGCGGCCAGGTGACCGGGTTTCGCCTGTGACCGGGGGCCAGGGCTCTCCAGGCGTCCGGAGCCCTGGCCCCGTTCATGCTCCGCGGCGGCACGCGCGATCAGCGCACGGTGAGCACCAGCTTGCCGGTCGTGTGCCCCGTCTCGCCCAGCGCGTGCGCCTTCGCCGCGTCCGCCAGCTCGTACGTGCCGGCGATCTCGGCGCGCAGCCGGCCGTCGGACGCGAGCTCCGCGATGGCGGCCATCCCGGCGTGGTCCGCCTCCACCAGCATGACCTCCGCGCGCACCCCGAGACGGGCGGCCTCCTCCGCGAGCGCGGCCATGCCGCCGTCGAGCAGGAGCGAGACCAGGAGGCCGCCGGGACGCAGGCTGCGCAGGGAGCGGATGGCGTGGTCGCTGCCCTGGGCGTCCAGGACGACGTCGGCGTCGCGGACGGCCTCGGCGACGTCCGTGGTGCGGTAGTCGATGACCTCGTCGGCGCCCAGGGAGCGGAGGAAGCCGTGCTTGGGGGCGCTGGCGGTGCCGATGACGTACGCGCCGCGGGCCTTGGCGATCTGTACGGCGAGGTGTCCGACGCCGCCGGCCGCCGCGTGGATCAGCACCCGCCGGCCGGCTTCCAGGCGGGCGGTGTCCACCAGGGCCTGCCAGGCGGTGAGGGCGGCGAGCGGCAGGGCGCCGGCCTGCACGTGGTCGAGGGCGGCGGGCTTGAGTGCGAAGGCGCGGGCGGGGCCGGTGACGTACTCGGCGTGCGAACCGGCCCCGTGCGGGTACGGCAGCATGCCGAACACCTCGTCGCCCGGCTTGAACAGGGTGACGCCCGGGCCGGCCGACTCGACGACGCCGGAGACGTCCCAGCCGAGGGTGAAGGGCGGCTCGCCGAGGAAGAGCCCGGGGATGGAGCGGTGCTTCCAGTCGGTCGGGTTGAGGCCGGCGGCGTGCACCCGGACGAGGATCTCGCTGAGACCGGCCGCGGGCCGTGGCAGGCGGATCTCCTTGAGCACGTCGGGGCCGCCGACGACGTCCTGGCTGATCGCGCGCATGGTGGGCATGTCGTTCATGGTTCCCAGCCTGCGGGGTGCGGCGGCCGGGCGGGAGTGGCATGAATGCCATCCATCGATAGAATCCTGCCATGCATCGTGTCGTCGTCCTGGCGCTGGACGGGGTGTACCCGTTCGAGCTCGGAATCCCGCAGCGGGTGTTCGGCATCGCCGACGGTCTGTACGAGGTGGTGACCTGCACGGTCGACGGCCGGCCGGTGCGCACCTGCGCCGACTTCACGATCATGGCGGACCGGGGGCCGGAGGCGCTGGCCTCGGCCGACACGGTGATCATCCCTCCGTACACGGCGGCCCCCGACTCGGCGGAGCTGCCCGCCCCGGTGGCGGACGCGCTCGCGCTGATCCCGGCCGGTGCGCGCATCGTGTCCATCTGCACCGCCGCCTTCACCCTCGCCGCCGCCGGCCTGCTCGACGGGCGCCCCGCCACGACCCACTGGGCGCTGGCGCCCCGCTTCCGTGAGCTGTTCCCCCGGGTGGCTCTCGACGCGAACGTGCTGTTCGTGGACGACGGCGACGTGCTCACCTCGGCGGGAGCGGCGTCCGGGGTGGACGTGTGCCTGCATCTCGTACGCAAGGACCACGGCAGCCAGGTGGCCAACCACGTCGCGCGGCGGTGCGTGGTGCCGCCGTGGCGGGACGGCGGGCAGGCCCAGTACATCGAGCAGCCCGTGCCGGAGCCGTCCGCGACGGGGACGGCGGCCACGCGGGAGTGGGCGCTCACCCGGCTGGAGCAGCCGCTGACGCTGACCGACCTGGCCAGGCACGCCCGGATGAGCCTGCGCACGTTCGCCAGGCGCTTCCGCGACGAGGTCGGGACGAGCCCGGGGCGGTGGCTGATCCAGCAGCGGGTGGCCCGGGCGCGGGAGTTGCTGGAGTCCAGCGACCTGCCGGTCGAGGTGATCGCGGCGCGGGTGGGGTTCGGGACGGCGGCGTCGCTCCGGCAGCACCTGCACGCCGCGATCGGGGTCTCGCCGCAGTCCTACCGCCACACCTTCCAGGCCGCGGGCCGGGGCTGACCGGCGGCCCTTCAGAGGGACGAGCGCAGGCGGCCCATCTCCCCGGCGATGGTGGCCACCGTCCAGTGGGCGTTGAGGCCGCTCGGGTTCGGCAGCACCCACACGCGGGCGCCGCCCACCGTCTCCGGCTGCGGCCCGATGACCGCCTTGGGGCGGGCGAAGGCGGTGCGGTAGGCGGAGATGCCGAGCACGGCCAGCACCTTCGGGCCGGCCGAAGCGACCTTCCCGGCCAGCGCCTCGCCGCCTGCCAGCAGCTCGTCGCGGGTCAGCTCGGCGGCCCTGGCGCTGGCCCGGGGCACGATGTTGGTGATGCCCAGCCCGTACGAGGGGAGCAGGTGCTGCTCGGCGGGCGCCAGCAGGCGCGGCGTGAAGCCGGACAGGTGCAGCGCCGGCCAGAAGCGGTTGCCCGGGCGGGCGAAGTGGTGGCCGGTGGCCTCGGACATGAGGCCGGGGTTGATGCCGCAGAACAGCACGTCGAGGGAGGGGCCGAGAACGTCGTCGAGCACGTGCCGGAGGGTAGCCGATGCAGGGACGTGATCAGCCCATGTCCTCCAGCTTGCGGCCCTTGGTCTCCCTGACCCACTTGCTCACAAAGAGGAAGGACAGCAGCGCGAAGATCGCGTACATGGTGTAGGTGAGCGGCAGGTTCCACTCGGCCAGGGCCGGGAACGACACCGTGATCAGCCAGTTGGCGACCCACTGGGCCGCCGCCGCGACGCCCAGGGCGGCGGCGCGGATGCGGTTGGGGAACATCTCGCCGAGCAGCACCCAGACCACCACACCCCATGACAGCGCGAAGAACAGCACGAACACGTTGGCCGCGATCAGCGCGATCGCGCCCTGCGGGTCGGGCAGCGAGACGGACTCGCCCTCGCCCACGGCGGAGCTGAACGCCCACGCCGCCGTGGCCAGCGCGATGGCCATGCCGGCCGAGCCGATCAGCAGCAGCGGCCTGCGGCCGATCTTGTCCACCAGGGAGATCGCGATGAACGTGCCCACGATGTTGATGATGGAGCTGGAGAAGCTGATCAGCAGGGAGTCGCTCTGGTTGATGCCGACCGACTGCCACAACACGGAGGAGTAGTAGAAGATCACGTTGATGCCGACGAACTGCTGGAAGGTCGAGAGCACGATGCCGATCCACACGATCGGCAGCAGCCCCATCGCCCGGCCGCGCAGATCCTTCAGCCCCGGTACGCGTTCGGTGCGCAGCACGTGCTGGATCTCCGTGATGCGGTCGTCGAGGTCCACGTCGTCGCCCTCGATCTCGGACAGCACCTCGCGGGCCCGCCGCGTCCGTCCCGACATGACCAGGTAGCGGGGCGACTCGGGGATGGTCGAGGCGAACAGCAGGAACAGCAGCGCCGGCACGACGCAGGCGCCGAGCATCCACTGCCACGCCTCCAGCCCCCACAGGATGTTGTTGACGTCCCCGCCCGCCAGGCGCGCGATCACGTAGTCGACGAGCTGCGAGACCGCGATGCCGAGCACGATGGCGAGCTGCTGGAACGAGCCCAGCCGGCCTCGGTAGGCGGGCGGGGCGACCTCGGCGATGTAGGCGGGGCCGAGCACCGACGCCATGCCGATCGCGAAGCCCGCGACGATCCGCCACAGCGCCAGGTCCCAGATGGCGAACGGCAACATCTGCCCGATGGAGCTGACCGCGAACAGCACCGCCGCGACCTGCATCGACCGCGTACGCCCCCACCGGTCCGCCAGCCCGCCACCCACCCAGGCACCCAGGGCGGAGCCCAGCAGCGCGATGGCCACCACGAAGCCGGTCTCGAACGAGCCCACCTGGAAGTGCTTCTGGATGCCGACCACCGCGCCGTTGATGACGGAGCTGTCGTACCCGAACAGGAACCCACCGATGGCTGCGGCTGCCGTGATGAAGATGACATGCCCCAGATGCTCATGATGGGTGTGTTGCGTTGCCATGCAGGCACCTCCCCCGAATGGTCGGGGAACTACCCGTCGATCACCCACGTATTCCCGGGTCAGGGCTCACAGGCGCGGGTCTACAGGCTCCGACTCCAGGGCGAGCACGGCGAAGACCGGCTCGTGCACCCGCCAGCCCGCCTCCCCCTCCGCCAGCCGCGACAGCGCCTCCAGGCCGAGGACGTACTCGCGCAGCGCCAGCGACCGCTTCTTGCCGAGGAAGCGGCGCCGCAGCACGTCCAGCGACTCGGTGTAGTCGGGGCCGTAGATGATGCGCAGGTACTCGCGCCCGCGCACCTTGACGCCCGGCTGCACCCGGCCGGGCACGTACGCCGCGGGCTTGACCACCATGCCCTCGCCTCCGGCCGCCGTCATCGACTCCCACCACGCGGTCGCCCCGGCCCTGGACTCGGGCGAGTCCAGCGAGACGAAGACGTGCCGGGTCGCGGTGATCAGCGGCGAGTCGAGCAGGGCCAGCGTGGACAGGTGCCAGGCGTGCGGCTCCAGCGCCGTGGTCCGCCCCTCGCAGGCCAGGATCTGGAACGGCGCCACCCGGATCCCCTCCAGGCCGTCGACGGGCCAGCAGTAACGGGCATAAGCGTCGCGGAACAGGGCAGCATTGCGGGAGCGGCGGCGGGTGCGGTCGAGCAGACCGCTCACACCCAGCCCGCGCCCGGCCGCCGCCTCAAGAGCCGCGACCGCCTCCGGCAGCGCGGCGCCGGCGGCCGCGCCGACCGAGGCGTACTGCGACCTGATCAGCTCCCCGGCCTTGGCCGACCAGGGCAGCAGCTCGCAGTCGAGCACCACCCAGTCGGAGCCCAGCTCGGCCCACAGCGGCGCGCACGCCTCGCGCAGCCGCTCCACCAGCGGCGCGGTGTCGCTGAAGAACGGCCGCCCGGTACGGGTGTAGAGCGCGCCCGCGCTGCCGTCGTCCACCCCGAACCTGGCCGCGGCCACCTCCGGCGTACGGCACAGCACGGCCACGGCCCGCGAGCCCATGTGCTTCTCCTCGCACACGACCTCGCTCACCCCGGCCGCCGCGAACTCCTCGAACGCCTCGTGCGGGTGCTCCAGGTAGCCGTCGAGCCGGGAGGTCTCCGGCGGCGCCATGGTCGGCGGCAGGTACACCAGCCAGCGCGGGTCCACCGCGAAGCGGCTCATGACCTCCAGCGCGGCGGCGGCGTTCTGCTCCATCACCTTGACCCGGGAGCCGAACCTGGTCTCCACGTGCCGGGTGCCGATCACGTCGTTGATGTCCAGCATGCCCGGGTCGCGGCCGCCGGCGGCCGACAGCGGCTTGGCCGGCTCGTACCAGACCTTCTCCGCCGGGACCTGGACGAGCTGGCGCTCGGGGTAGCGCAGCGCCGTCAGGTGACCGCCGAACACGACACCCGTGTCGAGGCAGATCGTGTTGTTGACCCATTCGGGGTGAGGGGTGGGGGTGTGGCCGTAGACGACCATGGCGCGGCCGCGGTACTCGTCGGCCCACGGGTAGCGGACCGGCAGGCCGTACTCGTCGGTCTCGCCGGTCGTGTCGCCGTACAGGGCGAACGCGCGCACCCGGCCCGAGGCGCGGCCGTGGTACTCCTCCTTGAGCCCCGCGTGCGCGACGACGAGCCGGCCGCCGTCCAGCCGGTAGTGGCTGAGCAGGCCGTCCATGAACGCCCTGGCCCGCGCCACGAACTCGGGCGGCTGCGCGGCGAGCTGGTCGAGCGACTCCTGCAGGCCGTGCGCGACCTTGACCTTGCGGCCGTTGAGCGCGCGCACCAGCTTCTGCTCGTGGTTGCCGGACACGCAGATCGCGGTGCCGGCCTCGACCATGTCCATGACCAGGCGCAGCACGCCCGGCGTGTCGGGGCCGCGGTCCACCAGGTCGCCGACGAACACCGCCGTACGCCCCTCGGGATGCCGCAGCCCCTGCCAGCCCAGCTCGCGCAGCAGCGTCTCCAGCTCCGAACGGCAGCCGTGCACGTCGCCGATGATGTCGAACGGGCCCGTCAGCTCCGTCTTGTCGGACCACGCCTTCTCGTACGCGATCGTGGCGGCCTCGATCTCCTCCAGGCCGCGCAGCACGTGCACCCGCCTGAAGCCGTCGCCGGAGATCTTGCCGAGCGAGCGCCGCAGGTCCTTGCGCTGCCTGATGACCACGCCGGGGCCGAAGTCGCGGTCGGGGCGGGCGGCGTTGCGCTCGATCGCCACCTCCTCCGGCACGTCCAGGACGATCGCGTCGGCCAGCACGTTGTGCCGCCTGGCCAGGTCGATGAGGCTCTTGCGGGCGGCGTACTGGACGTTGGTGGCGTCGACCACCGTGAGCAGGCCCCTGGCCAGGCGCACGCCGACGATGTGGTGCAGCAGGTCGAAGGCCGCCGGGGTGGCCGCCTGGTCGTTCTCGTCGTCGGCGACCAGGCCGCGGCAGAAGTCGGAGGAGATGACCTGCGTGGGCTTGAAGTGCCTGCGCGCGAACGTGGACTTGCCGCTGCCGGACACGCCGACGAGCACCACGAGGGAGAGCTCAGGAACGCTGATCACGGGTGAACACTCCCATCTGGGTCGGGGGGCCGACCTCGGGGTCGTCGTCGCCGACCGGGACGAAGGCGACCTGGTAGCCGTACTGGGCGGCCACCCGGGTGGCCCAGCCGGCGAACTCGGCCCGGGTCCACTCGAAGCGGTGGTCGGGGTGGCGCAGCCCGGTCAGGAACTCGTAGCGGACGTTGTGCTCGATGTTGGGGGTGGTGACCAGCACGTGCTGGGGCTTGGCGCGGCCGAACACCACGCGTTCGAGCGCGGCCAGGCGCGGCGGGTCGACGTGCTCGATCACCTCCATGAGCACCGCGGCGTCGTAGCCGGACAGGCGCTTGTCGGTGTACGTGAGCGCGCCCTGGAACAGCGTGAGCCGGGCGCGCTTGGCGTCGGGCATGCGCTCCAGGCGCAGCTTGCGGGCGGCGATGGTGAGCGCCATCGGCGAGACGTCCATGCCGCCGACCCGGGCGAACCTGGGCCTGGCCAGCAGCGCGCCGACCAGCTCGCCCTGGCCGCAGCCGAGGTCGATCACGCTGACCGCGCCGAGCTCCTCCAGCTTGGCCAGGATGGCCTCGCGCCGCATGAGGTTCAGCGGCTTGGCCTTGGGCTCGGCCGCCGCCTGCTCCTGAGCGGTGGCCTGGGCCTCGGCCCCGGTTTCAGCGGTGGCTTGGGCTGGGGCTTCGACGGCGGCCTGAGCGGCGGACCCGGTCTCGGCTTCGGCGGCGGTCTCGGCTTCGGCGGCGGCTTCGGCGGCGGCCTCGGCTTCGGCGGCGGCCGCCTCGTCGGCGGCCGTGACGTCGGCGGGCGCGTCCTCCTCGACCGCGGGCTCCAGCTCCTCCTCCGTCTCGTCGCCCAGCTCGGCCAGCCGCGCCAGCGCCGTACGGGCGAGGGCCCAGCGCCGCCCCAGGTACCGCCGGGTGATCAGGGCCCGCTCGGGATGGCCGCCCAGCCAGCCCTCACCGGCCCTGATCAGCTTGTCCACCTCGTCGGGCGCGACCCAGTAGTGCTTGCCGTCGTCGAGGACGGGCAGCAGCACGTACAGGTGGTTGAGCGCGTCGGCCAGGCGGGTGGTGCCGCGCAGGGTGAGCCCGACATATCGGGACTCGCCCCACTCGGGGAAGCTCTCGTCCAGCGGCACGGGCCGCGCGTCCACCTCCCAGCCGAGCGGCTCGAACAACCGCCGTGCCAGGTCGGGCCCGCCCCGGCAGGGCAGCGCGGGCAGCCGCAGCTCCAGCGGCAGCGGCGTGCCGGGCAGTTCGGGCCTGGCCTTGCACCGCCCGGCGCGGGCCGTGCGGAACACGTCGGCCAGCGCCACGGCCAGCAGCGACGAGGCCGCGTACGGGCGGTCGTTCACGTACTGCGACAGGCTGAAGTCGGGGGAGTTCTTGCCGCGTGACCTGACCAGCGCGATCGGATCCACCTCGAGCATGAGCGCCGCCGTGCAGCGCTCCTCGCCCGCCTCGGGATAGAACACCGTGGCCGTGCCGAACGACTGGCTGAACTCCTGCACGCGCTCGGGATGCTTGTGCAGGAGAAAGCCGAGGTCGGTGGCGGGCCTGGCGGTGGTCGTGATCGTCAGCAGCACGCCCCAAGTCTGCCGTAATCCAGCAAAGCGCCGCCAACCGATTACTACCGGCGAAACGCCGCGAACGGGGCATGGGCCGCGAACCGCGTACTACACGTGCGGCAGCACCTCGGCGGCGATCAGCTCCAGGTGGTCCAGGTCGCCGAGGTCGAGGATCTGCAGGTAGATCCGCTCGGCCCCGAGCTCGGCGAACTTCCCGATCTTGGCCACGATCTCGTCCGGGGTGCCCGCCAGGCCGCTCTCGCGCAGCCGGTCGGGGTCCTCGCCGATGGCGGTCGCGCGCCGCTCGACCTCCGCGCGGTCCTTGCCGACCACGGTGGTCTGCGCCGCCGACAGCCGCACGGTACGCCCGGTCGCCTCGCACGCCTGGCGCACCCGGTCGAACGCCGCACCGGTGTCGGACACCGTGTGGAACGGCACGTTGTACTCGTCCGCGTACGTGGCCGCCAGGCGCGGCGTGCGCTTGGTCCCGACCCCACCGATGATCACCGGCGGGCGCGGCCGCTGGGCCGGCTTGGGCAGCGCGGGGGAGTCGGCCAGCCGGTAGTAGCTGCCCTCGAAGGAATAGGTGTCCTGCGCGGTCCACAACCCGGTGACGATCTCCAACTGCTCCTCGAACCGGCCGAAGCGCTCGCTCACCGGCGGGAACGGGATGCCGTAAGCCGAGTGCTCGCCGTCGAACCAGCCGGTGCCGAAGCCCAGCTCAACCCGGCCACCGCTCATCTGGTCGACCTGCGCCACGCTGATCGCCAGCGGCCCCGGCAGCCGGAAGGTGGCCGGCGACACCAGCGTGCCCAGCCTGATGCCTGAGGTCTCCCTGGCCAGACCGGCAAGCGTGATCCACGCGTCGGTCGAGCCCGGGCCCTGGTCGCCCGGGCCGATGCGCTGGTAGTGGTCGGACCGGAAGAAAGCGTCGAAACCCAGCCGTTCGGTGGCCTGGGCGACGGCGAGCAGGTCGTCATAGGTCGCGCCCTGCTGGGGCTCGGTGAAGATCCGCAGCTTCATGGTCCACATTATCCGCACACAACGGACGCGAACCGGAAAAGGCCCGCGCCGCGCCGTACGGGCTTGCTAACGTTCGAGCGCCAGAGCTGTACGTAGCCGACCGAACACTCGGGGTGGCCCATGCCTCGGCACAAGAGGGAGCCCGGCCTGCTCCCGCGCCCGCTCGCCGTTCTCGGGGCGCTCGCGCTCGCCGCCGGCACCGCCGCGGTGGTGCGCCTGCTGCCGGCGGACGCCGCTCCGCCGCCGCGCGCCCCGGTCGCGCGCCCGCCCGCCACCACTCCGGCGTCGCCCGCGGGGCGAGCGTCCGCCGCGTTCGTGGCGTTCGTGGACACCGCCCGCCAGCCCACGTTCGACCTGCCC
The DNA here is from genome assembly GCF_040656115.1 of Nonomuraea sp. NPDC050202. NCBI lineage: Bacteria > Bacillati > Actinomycetota > Actinomycetes > Streptosporangiales > Streptosporangiaceae > Nonomuraea > Nonomuraea sp. NPDC050202. The sequence continues at coordinate 558,595 of NZ_JBFALF010000002.1, forward strand.
GCGCAGGCCCGCCGCACCGGGGTGCGCCGGTACGCGCTCGGCCACCTGGTCGCGGGCGGCGACGGCTGCTCGCCCAAGTGGAGCGGCCTGCTGGACCGGGACGGCGCTGCCTCTCCCGGCCGCACGGGGCCGGCGGACGGGGACGGCGCTGCCTCTCCCGGCCGTACGGAGCCGGTGGACGGGGACGGTTCTGCCTCTCCCGGTCGTACCGGGCTGGTGGATCCGGACAGCGTCCTCGCCGCCGACCGCACCGGGCTCGTGGACTCGGACGGCACCCTCGCCGCCGACCGCACGGGCCTGCTCGACCCGGGCAGGAACCCGGTGGCCAACCGGATCGGGCGGCTCAGGGCGCTGGGCGGCGACGCCGCCCCCGTGTTCGGCGGGCCCGCCGGGCCCGAGCTGGCCGCCACCTGCACCAAACCGGGCGGGCTGGCCGCGGCCTACCGCCGGGTGGTCGGCGCGTTCGACGCCGCCGCCGTGGACTTCGAGGTGCGCGACAGCGCCGACCGGGCCGCGGTGCTGCGCCGCGCGCGCGCCATCCACGCCATGCAGCGCGAGCGGCGGCTGCGGGTCAGCTTCACGCTGCCGCTGCGGCGGGACGGCCTGGCCCCCGGCGACGCCGCGATGTTGCGCGCCACCCGCGAGGCGGGCGCCGAGGTCGAGACCGTCAACCTGCTGGCCCCCGTCGAGCCGCGCTCCACCCGGGGCGCGCGCCTGGGCCTGGTGGCGGCGTCCGTACGCGCGGCGGCCGAGCAGGTCGCGCGGGCCCACGGGCTGGCCGACCCCGGCCAGGTGTGGCGGCGCATCGCGCTGACCCCCGTGCTGGCGGACGAGGGCGACCTGAGCGAGCGCGACGCCCGCACGCTGACCGGCTACGCCGCCCGTCACGGCCTGGCGTGGTTGTCACTGCGCGGAGTAACCCCGAAGCCGGACGTGTCACGAATTCTTTGGGCGACTCCGCCCTGAAGATAGGATTTCGCTGACCGGGGAGGTTCCATTCAGCAGGGGGAGGGCGTGATGGCGACGCGTCCCGACACCGCGAGGAAGATCCTGCTGTACTGGATGGACGCCGCGCTGGGCCTGGTGTGGTTCATGTCCGTCGCGTTCATCGCCGAGGACGCGATGCGTGGCGAGCTATCCGTCGCCAGAGCGGCGGTCAACGTCGTCCTGGTGACCGCCTTCTTCGGGCTCAGCCCCTTCCTGCTGCACGAGGCCTTCGAGCACCGCCCCAAGCCGACGCTGAAGTTACTGCTCGCGGGGGTGCTCTCGGCGGCGCTGTTCGTGCTGTCTCCTCTGGGCGGCGCGTCGGCGGCCATGTGGCTGCAGACCATGACCATGTGGGCGTCGCTGGCCGCCCTCTACCTCAAGCCGCGCGTGACGATCGTGCTGGCCGCGTTGCTCGTCATCGTGGTCACCGCCCACGCCGGCCTCGTCGTCGGCCTGCCCTGGCAGGGCATCCTGGCCGGCCAGCTGATCAACTCCGTGCTGATGATCGGGGCCATGCTCGTGTGGCGCTGGCTCTGGTGGGTGATCAGGGACGCGTACATGAGCCGCGAGGCCGTGGCCAGGCTGGCGGTGGCGGAGGAGCGGCTGCGCTTCGCCCGCGACCTGCACGACCTGCTCGGGCACAGCCTGTCAGTCATCACGCTGAAGAGCGAGCTGGCCGCCAAGCTGGCGACCAAGGACACCGGACGGGCCGCGGCCGAGATGGCCGAGGTGCGCGCGCTCGCCGGAGAGTCGCTGTTCGAGGTGCAGCAGGCGGTGCACGGCTACCAGGCACTCGACCTGGAGGAGGAGCTGGCCGGAGTGCGCGCGGCGCTGGAGGCGGCCGGGGTTCGCTGTGCGATCGAGGCCAGGACCGACAGCCTGTCGCCGTCGGCCAAGATGCTGCTGGCCTGGGCGGTCCGCGAGGGCGCCACGAACATTCTCAAGCACAGCGCGGCCACGCGGTGCGAGATCAAGATCGACGAGGGGGTGCTGGAGATGCTCAACGACGGGGTCACGGAGCTGGCGGTGGCGCCCGGGAGCGGCCTGCGCGGCCTGTCGGAGCGGCTGGTCACCGTGGGTGGTTCCTTCTCCGCCGAGCCCACGCCGGGCGGGCGGTTCCTCCTGCGCGCGGTGGTGCCCGCGTGAAGGTCCTCGACCGCGTCCGGCACGCGTCCAAGCTGACCAAGGTCCGCTGGCTGATCGTCTACTGCACGGACTTCGTGCTCCTGATCCCGCTCTTCGGCTACTTCGACCTGTACATCCGCTGGCGGGAGGCGGCCGCGCCGTGGCCGCTGATCGCCCTCGGCGTCGTCCTGCTGCTGGTCTTCAACGTGCTGAGCACCCGGCCGTTCAGGATCGCGGTGCGCGGGGAGAGACGTCCCACGGCCATCCTGGCGATCACCGGGACGATCGCCCTGCTGCTGGCCGCGGCGGGGCAGGTGTTCGCGCTGCCCACCTGGCTGGCGCTGCTGGCGCCGTTCGTCCGCAAGCGCACGATCATCGCCGTGTCCGTCACGTCGATCGTGCTGTTCAACGTGTACGCGAGCTTCGCCGACGGTTTCCTCGTCCCCCTGCTGCTCCTGGTGCAGTCCGTCTTCACGTTGATCTCCGTCGGCGCGGTGCTGGCCAATCTCAAGCTGTGGCAGCTCACCAAGGAGGCGCACGAGGGGGAGGAGGCGATGGCCAAGCTGGCCGTCTCGGAGGAGCGGCTGCGCTTCGCCCGCGACCTGAACGACCTGCTCGGCCGCAGCCTCACCGACGTGGCGACCAGGACCGAGCACGCCGAACGGACCCTGGCCGCCGATCCGGAGGCGGCGGCGGCCGAGATGTTCGAGGTGCGCGACCTGTCCAGGAGGTCGCTGCGTGAGGTGCGCACCGTCGTGCAGAACTACCGGGCCATCGACCTGGACGAGGTGCTGGCCAGCGTGCGCGCGGTGCTGGAGGCGGCCGACGTGCGCTGCACGGTGCGGGCCGACATCGGCTCGCTGCCGCCCGAGACCAGGACGCTGCTGGCCACCGTCGTACGCGAGGGCGCGACGAACGTGCTCAAGCACAGCAAGGCCGAACGCTGCACGATCACGATCGAGAACGGGGTGCTGGAGATGTCCAACGACGGTGTCAGCGGACCGGTCGGCGAGCACGCGCCGATCGGCCTGGCGGGGCTCGCGCAGCGGGTGCGCGCGGCGGGCGGCACCCTGCAGGCCGAGCCCGCGCCCGGAGGCCGGTACCTGCTGCGGGCGGCGGTGCCCGCATGACGACCCGCGTGCTGCTGGCCGACGACGAGCACCTGATCCGCGGCGCCATCGCGGCCCTGCTCGACCTGGAGGACGGCATCGAGGTCGTCGCCCAGGTGGGCAGGGGCGACGAGGTGGTGGGCGCGGTCGCCGAGCACCGTCCCGACGTGGCCGTGCTCGACATCGAGATGCCCGGCATGGACGGGCTCAGCGCGGCCGAGCAGATCAGCTCCCAGTGCAAGATCGTCATCCTGACGAGCCTGGGCCGGCCCGGCTACCTGCGCAGGGCCATGGCGGCGGGCGTCAGCGGCTTCCTCGGCAAGGACGCCTCGGCCGAGGAACTGGCGATGGCCATCCGCAAGGTCCAGTCCGGCGGCCGCTACCTGGACGCGGAGCTGGCGGCGGCGGCGATGGCGGCCGGCGACAGCCCGCTGACCGAGCGCGAGCGCGACGCGCTGCGCCTGGCCGCGGAGGGCGCCACGATCTCCAGGATCGCCGGCGAGCTGCACCTGACCGAGGGCACGGTACGCAACTACCTGTCCAGCGCGATGACCAAGCTCAACGCGCAGAACCGGCTGGAGGCCATCCGCACGGCCCAGCAGATGGGCTGGCTCTGACACCAGGCACATCGGCACAGAAGGCCTGTCCGCTCCGGCACTGAGCCCAGGCCCTCCTCCGGGCTGTACTCATCTTCGGCCGCCGAACGCGGCGGCCTGTCATCCGACAGAGGGGGATGTATGAGTACGACACGGGGGACCGGCAGCCGGTCGAGGGCCACCGTCCTGCGCCGGCACGGGGTGCGGGCGCTGACGGCGGGCGCCACGGTGGCGGCCGCCGCGGCCGCCTCGCTGCTCGCCGTCGCCGGACCGGCTCACGCCGCCGCCAACGTGACCGTCTCGGCGCCGCTGCTGCAGATCACCGCGGACGCCGCCGCCGACGCGATCACGATCACGCAGGTGGGCGGCAGGCTGGTGGTCAGGAACGACGGCGGGCTGCTGTTCCCCGGCGCCGGCTGCACGGCGACCGCCAAGAACGTGTCGGTCTGCGACGCCGATGGCGTCACCACGATCGTGGCCGACATGGGCGCCGGGAACGACACGCTGACGAACAGGACCACGCTGCGGTCGAGGGTCGTCCTCGGGGCGGGCTCGGACCTGTTCTTCGGCGGGACGGCCACGGACCAGGCGGCCGGCGAGGCCGGCGACGACCGGCTCGCGGGCCGGACGGGCGACGACGTGCTGATCGGCGGCGACGGCGCCGACAGCGCGAACGGCGGTGACGGTGCCGACAAGTGCGACGCCGAGACCGTCACGCTCTGCGAATAGCGCGAAGCGGCGCTCCCGGGCCGCCGGGAGCGCCGCCGCTCGATCCCGGGCGGTTCAGCAGTTCACGGCGGCGGAGTTGCTGCGGGCCTTGTAGGAGCAGGAGTCGACGAGCCTGGCGCCGGGGTTGCGCACGTAGGCGGTGTCCTGGTCGTTGTTCCACACGTACTGCTTGCGGTTCCAGAACACGCTGCTGGTGCCGTCGTTCCCCTGCCCGGTGCGCAGCGTGATCCGCTTCCTGGCCCCCAGCACCACGTCGGCGCCGAACTCGTAGGTGTAGCCCGTCTTGTCCCGCACGCTCCACCCCTTGAGGTCGATGGCCTTCCTCGTGGTGTTGAGCAGGGTGATGTACTCGGCGTTCAACGAGCTGTTGGAGCGCCGGTCCGCCCCCGGAGAGTCGTAGGAGATCGTCACGATCCGGAGGGCGGGGGCGGCGGCCTGGGCGGGCAGCGTCGCGCCGAGCGTCGCAGCCGCGGCGAGCAGCGCCGCGAGCGTGGAGGCAAGTCTCACCGTTGAGTTCCTTCACGAATGTGGCGAATGTGACGGAAGTAGGACGGCGGAGCGCGTCGCCTGGTTGGCACGTGACGGAGGTCGAACCGGTTGGCCGGCGGGTTCGGAGAGCGTTTCCGGGACACGTCTCGAAAGCGTCACGGCTCTTGACTGTACGGACATGCGGAATTTACGTTCGCGGTACTTATCCGGTTCAGCAGGCCCTTCCGGGCCCGCGCTTGATGAACAGAGAAATCGGTCACCGGCCTTTATGCGCGGGCGCTTTCTGCGTCAGCGCTGGGAGCGCTCCCAAAGGTCGATTCGGGGGTCTGACAGGTGCACGTACCCTTCGCGCCAGGCGCGGAGGAAGGAGAGAAACGATGCGTAACCGGGCTCGGATCATGATTCCGCTCGTGGCGGCGGGCCTGCTCGCCGCGGCCTGCTCCGGTGGCGGAGCCACGCCGACCCCGCCGGCCTCCCAGCCGCAGAGCCAGGGTGCCGCGGCCAGTGCCAACCCCGACCAGCTTCCGCGCAACGAGACGCTCTACACCACGGGCACCCAGTGGGGGCCGCCGCCGAACTTCAACCCGATCAGGGAGTGGGACTCGGCGGTCGGCACCAAGGGCCTGGTGTACGAGACGCTCTTCCACTACGACCCCAACGCGGCCAAGCTCAACGGCTGGCTGGCCGAGAGCGGCTCGTGGACCGACGACACCACCTACCAGGTCAAGCTGCGTCCCGGGATCAAGTGGTCGGACGGCCAGCCCTTCACCGCCAAGGACGTCGTCTTCTCCTTCGAGCTCGGCAAGATGGAGACCATCCCCTACCACCACCTGTGGGACTGGCTGAAGACCGTCGAGGCGGTCGACGACCAGACCGTGAAGTTCACCTTCTCCAAGGCCAACTACCAGCAGTGGGACTTCAACCTCTACAGCCGCTCCATCGTCCCCGAGCACATCTGGAAGGGCCGCTCGGAGAAGGAGGTGCTCGACGGGATCAACGAGAACCCGGTGGGCACGGGCGCGTACAAGTTCCTCAGCAAGGACCAGGACCGCGTGGTCCTGCAGCGGCGCGACGACTGGTGGGGCAAGACGGCGCTGAACATGGAGCCCAAGCCGCGCTACATCGTCGACATCGCCACGCCCAGCAACGAGGTCGCGATGGGCATGCTGCTGCAGAAGGGCCTGGACCTCAGCAACAACTTCCTGCCCGGCGTGGCCAACCTGGTCAAGGGCAACTTCGGGCTGACGACGTACTACAACGAGCCCCCGTACATGTTGTCGGCCAACACCGCGTGGCTGGTGCCCAACACCACGAAGAAGCCCATGGACGACCCGGCCTTCCGCAAGGCGCTGGCCTCCTCCGTGGACGTCAAGAAGATCGTCGAAAGCGTGTACGGCAACCTCGTCAAGGCCGCCAGCCCCACCGGCCTGCTGCCCCAGTGGGACAAGTACGTGGACCAGAACGTGGTCTCCTCCTCCGGCTTCACCTTCGACGCCGCCAAGGCCAAGAAGCTGCTGTCCGACGCCGGGTACAAGGACACCGACGGCGACGGGTACGTCGAGAACAAGGACGGCTCCAAGATCAGCCTGACCCTGATCGTGCCGTCGGGCTGGACCGACTGGATGGAGTCGGCCAGGTCCATCTCCGCCAGCGCCAAGACCGCCGGCATCCAGATCACGCCCGAGTTCCCCGACTTCAACGCGCTGGTCGAGCAGCGCGCCAAGGGCGACTTCGACCTGCTCATCAACAACGAGCGGCAGCTGTCGAACTCGCCGTACACCTACTACGAGTACATGTTCCAGCTCCCGGTGCAGAAGCAGCAGAACACCGTCAACTTCGCCCGCTACGAGAACGAGCAGGCCTGGAAGCTGGTCCAGGACCTCGACCAGGTGAAGACCGACGACACGGCGGGCATGCAGAAGATCATCTCCCAGCTCCAGCAGATCCACCTCGACGACATGCCGGTGATCCCGCTCTGGTACAACGGCCTGTGGGCGCAGTCGAGCACCAGCGTGTGGAAGAACTGGCCTTCCGCGGCGGGCAGCGCGCCCAAGACCGGCGCGGTGATGTGGCGCAACTGGCTCGAGCTCGGCGGCTTCGAGACGCTCACGCAGCTCCAGCCCGCCGCCTCCTGACGAGCCGACCGGACGAACCCCCGATCCCTCCGCCCCGCGTATCCCCGGGGCGGAGGGAACTCCCAGGAGACAACACACGTGCGTCGTTATTTCGGCAGGAAACTGCTCATCTACGGACTGACCTTCTTCGTCGCCGTCACGGTCAACTGGATGATCCCGCGCTTCATGCCGGGCGACCCGGTCGCCAGCATGGTCGCGCGGGCCAACGTCACCAAGCCCGAGGCCGTGGAGGCCATGCGGGCCTACTACACCAGCCTGTTCGGGCTCGATCAGCCGCTGTGGCAGCAGTACCTCAACTTCTGGGGCGCGCTGCTGCGGGGGGACTTCGGGGTCAGCATCTGGCTGTTCCCGACGCCGGTGAGCGATGTGATCACCCAGGCGGTGCCGTACACGCTGGCTCTGATCGTGCCGTCGGTGCTGCTGAGCTGGGTGGTGGGCAACCAGTTCGGCGCGTACGCGGCCCGGCGCAAGCTGCTCGACAACACCGTGCTGCCGGTGGGCTACTTGCTGACGGCGATGCCGTACATGTGGCTGGCCGTGCTGCTGGCCTGGGCGTTCGGCGTGATACTCGGGTGGTTCCCGGTGGCCGGCGGCTACAGCTTCTCGATGCGGCCCAACTGGTCGTGGACGTTCGTGCTCGACCTGCTGCACCACTGGGCGCTGCCGTTCCTGTCGCTGTTCCTCGTGGCGCTGGGCGGCTGGGCCATCGGCATGCGGAACATGATCATCTATGAGCTGGAGTCCGACTACTCCAACTACCTGTCCGCGCTGGGCGCGCCCAGCAGGCTCATCCGCCGCTACGCCTTCCGCAACGCCGTGCTGCCCCAGATCACCGGCCTGGCCCTGCAACTGGGCGTGCTGGTGGCCGGAGCGCTGGTCACCGAGATCGTCTTCGCCTATCCGGGCCTGGGCAGCCTCATCCTCAAGTCCATCCAGAACAAGGACTTCTTCCTCCTGCAGGGCACGTTCCTGTTCATCGTGCTCGGCGTGCTGATCGCCAACTTCATCATCGACATCGTCTACGTCGTGGTCGATCCGCGGACCAGGGCGGGAATGGCGGGTGCGCAGGCATGACGACACTTCAGGAAGTCGCTCCGCGCGAGCCGGCCGGGGTGCGGCGCGAGGCCCTGTACTTCGCGGTGCGCAACGGCAAGCTGATGGCCGGCTTCGGCATCGTGCTCGTGCTGCTCCTGCTGGGGCTGTTCGGCCCCGTGCTGTTCTCCGGCACCCCCAACGACTACGGCCCCAAGCCCATGAGCCCGCCCTCGGCCGAGCACTGGTTCGGCACCACCACGTTCGGCCAGGACGTGTTCCTGCAGTTCGTGTACGGGCTGCGCAGCACGTTCGCGGTCGGCGTGGTCGGCGGCGGCATCGCGGCGGTCATCGGCATGCTCGTCGGGTTCGTGGCCGGCTACCGCGGCGGGATCGTGGACGAGGTCCTCAACATGCTGACCAACGTCATCCTGGTCATCCCCACGCTGGCCGTGCTGCTGATCATCAACGCCTACCTGGGCATCCGCAGCGTGGCCGTGCAGGGCCTGTTCATCGGGCTGACGCAGTGGCCGTGGGCGGCGCGGGCGATCAGGGCGCAGACGTTCTCGCTGCGTACCAGGGAGTTCGTGGACCTGGCCAGGATGAGCGGCGCGGGCACCGGCCGGATCATCGCCAGGGAGATCGCGCCGAACATGAGCTCCTACCTGTTCATGACGTTCATCCTGCTGTTCGGCGGCTCGGTGCTGATCGCCTCCTCGCTGGACTTCATCGGCCTCGGCCCCACCGAAGGCGTCTCGCTCGGCCTGATGTTGCAGAACGCCAACCAGTGGAGCGCCCTCCAGCTCGGCCTGTGGTGGTGGTTCGTGCCGCCCGGCGCGGCCATCACGGCCATCGTGGGCGCCCTGTACGTGGCCAACGTCGGGCTCGACGAGGTCTTCAACCCGAAACTGAGGGAGACATGAGTCTGCAGGTCAGCGAGCTGAAGGTGCACTACAGGACGCTCAAGGGAGACGTGCGCGCCCTCGACGGCATGACGTTCGAGCTGCGCGACGGGGAGATAATCGGCCTCGTCGGCGAGTCGGGCTGCGGCAAGAGCACGCTGGGCAAGTCGCTCATCCGCATGGACGGCCGCATGCGCCGCACGGGTGGCACGGTCGTGCTCGACGGCCGGGAGCTGCCCATCGACGACGACCGGGCGATGAACGAGTTCCGCTTCCGCGAGGTCTCCCTCATCCCGCAGTACGCCATGAGCGCGCTCAACCCCACCCGCAAGATCCGCAGGATGGTGACCGAGCTGCTCAGGTCGCGCGGCGCCACGCTCGACCTGGCCGAGCTGGAACGCCGGATGTCGCAGGTCGGCCTGCCCCGCGAGGTGCTCGACCGCTACCCGATCGAGCTGTCGGGCGGCATGAAGCAGCGCATGGTGATGGTCATCTCCACGCTGCTGGACCCGTCCCTGCTGATCGCCGACGAGGTCACCTCCGCGCTCGACGTCTCCACCCAGAAGGCCGTCGCCCGCGCCCTGCTCGGCTTCCGCGAGAGCGGCTACGTCAAGAGCATGATCTTCGTCACCCACGACCTCGCGCTCACCCACCACATCGCCGACACGATCATGGTCATGTACGCGGGCAGGCTGGCCGAGAAGGCGCCCGCCGACGTGATCGTCAAGGCGCCGCGGCACCCGTACACGAAGCTGCTGCTCGACTCCCTGCCCGCGGTGGGCGTCCGCTACGCCGACCGCAGGCTGGAAGGCATCGCCGGGAGCCCGCCGTCGCTGCTGAACCCGCCCGCCGGCTGCCGCTTCCGCGACCGCTGCCCCATCGCGGGCGAGCAGTGCGCCGAGGACCCGCCGGTGACCGAGCTCGCCCCCGACCACCACGTAGCCTGCTGGAAGGCCTGATGCTGAAGCTCCACGACGTCACCAAGGAATTCCGGGTCGGCGCCTTCGGCGGCAAGAGCGTCGCGGCCGTCAAGGGCGTGACGTTCGAGGTCGTGCCCGGCGAGGTCGTCTCGCTGATCGGCGAGAGCGGCAGCGGCAAGAGCACGATCGGCCGGATGATCCTCGGCCTGAACTCGGTCACCAGAGGCTCCATCACCTTCGACGGCCTGCCGGTGCGCTCCGGCAAGGAGTACTACCGCCGCGTCCAGGGCATCTTCCAGGACCCGTTCAGCTCCTTCAACCCCGTGTTCAAGGCCGACCGGGTGTTCGCCATGATCAAGGAGGCGTACTTCCCCGCCGTGCCGGCGCCCGAGTGGGCCGAGCGGGTGAGCACGGCCCTGCGCGACGTGCGGCTCAACCCCGACCAGGTGCTCGGCAAGTACCCGCACCAGCTCAGCGGCGGCCAGCTCCAGCGCCTGCTCATCGCCCGCGCGCTGCTGCTGGACATCAAGCTGCTGGTCGCCGACGAGATCACCAGCATGCTCGACGCCTCCACCCGCATCGACGTGCTCAACCTGCTGGCCGAGCTGAAGGCCCGGGGGCTGAGCGTGCTCTACATCACGCACGACCTGTCGCTGGGCAACTACCTCGCCGAGCGCACGGTGGTGCTGCGCAAGGGCAGCGTGGTGGAGATGGGCCTGACCGAGCGGGTCTTCGGCGATCCGCTGCACCCGTACACGCGCGAGCTGCTGTCGGCCGTGCCGCGCCTGCACGAGCCCTGGGACGACGCCGCGCCCGTGGAGGCCTGCCTGTACCACCGGAAGGGCGGCTCAGGCGGCCTGTACGAGGCCGAGCCCGGGCATCTCGTGGCGTGCGCCCAGCTCGAGACCTGCTAAGGAGAGCTTCTTGAAGTACCGCCCGCTGCACAGCGGCTGGACCCTGTCGTCGCAGGACCTGGCGGAGATCCCGGCGAGCGTGCCCGGCTGCGTGCACACCGATCTGCTGGCGGCCGGGGTGATCGAGGATCCGTACCTGGACGGCAACGAGCACCGGCTGGCCTGGATCGGCCGTACGGAGTGGACCTACCGCACGGCGTTCACCTGGTCGCCGGACGAGCACGAGCGCACCGACCTGGTGTGCGAGGGCCTCGACACGGTCGCCGCGATCACGCTGAACGGCGTGCTGATCGGCGAGACCGCCAACCAGCACCGCTCCTACCGCTTCCCCGTCCGCCACCTGCTGCGCGAGGGCGCCAACGAGCTCGTCGTGCGCTTCTCCTCGGCCTACGGCCACGCAGAAGGGCTGCGGGCGGCGCTGGGGGAGCGGCCGGGCGCCTACGACGAGCCGTACCCGTTCATCCGCAAGATGGCCTGCAACTTCGGCTGGGACTGGGGTCCCACCCTGGTGACGGCGGGCATCTGGCGGCCGATCGGGCTGGAGAGCTGGTCGGGCGCCCGGCTGGCCGAGGTGCGCCCGCTCGCCCGCGCCGACGGCCGGGTGGAGGTGCACGTACGCGTCGAGCGCACGACCGAGGAGCCGCTCACCCTCACCGCGCGGATCGCCGGCCGCACCGCGGAACACCGCCTGGACGGGCGCGCCGGCGTGGTGGAGCTGCGCGTGCCCGAGCCCGCGCTGTGGTGGCCGCGAGGCCACGGCGAGCAGCCCCTGTACGACCTGACCGTGCGCCTCGGGGAGCAGGAGTGGCGCGGCAGGATCGGGTTCAGGGACGTCGAGCTGGACCGCGAGGCGTTCAAGCTCACGATCAACGGCGTGCCGGTGTTCGTCAGGGGCGTCAACTGGATCCCCGACGACTGCTTCCCCGCCCGCGTCACCAGGGAACGCCTGGCCGAACGGTTCGCGCAGGCCACGGCCGCCGGGGTGAACCTGCTGCGGGTGTGGGGCGGCGGCCTGTACGAGTCGGAGGACTTCTACTCCCTGGCCGACGAGCTCGGCCTGCTGGTCTGGCAGGACTTCCCGTTCGCCTGCGCCGCCTACCCCGAGGAGGAGCCGCTGCGCTCCGAGGTCGAGGCCGAGGCCAGGCAGAACGTCGCCAGGCTGGCCGCGCACCCGAGCCTGGTGCTGTGGTGCGGCAACAACGAGAACCTGGAGGGTCACGCCGACTGGGGCTGGCGGGAGAAGCTGGCGGGGCGGAGCTGGGGCGCCGGCTACTACTACGACCTGCTGCCGTCGATCGTGGCCGAGCTGGACCCCACCCGCCCGTACTGGCCCGGCAGCCCCTACTCGGGCGCCCCCGGCCTGCCCCCGAACGATCCGGCCCGGGGCACGATCCACATCTGGGACGTCTGGAACCGCGAGGACTACCGCCGCTACGCCGCCTACCGGCCGCGCTTTGTAGCCGAGTTCGGCTTCCAGGGGCCGCCCTCCTACGCCACGCTGCGCCGCGCCTCCTCCGACGAGCCGCTCACGCCCGGCTCCGCCCACCAGAAGGCCATCGACGGGCAGGCCAAGCTGCTGCGCGGCCTCGGCGACCACCTGCCGCGGCCGGAGACGTTCGACGACTGGCACTACCTCACGCAGCTCAACCAGGCCCGCGCGATGGCGTTCGGCATCGAGCGGTTCCGCGCGCTCATGCCGCACTGCATGGGCACGATCGTCTGGCAGCTCAACGACTGCTGGCCGGTCACGTCCTGGTCGGCGGTCGACGGCGACGGGCGGCGCAAACCGCTGTGGTACGCGCTGCGCCGCGCCTACGCCGACCGGCTGATCACCGTCCAGGACGGCGAGGCGGCCCTGGTCAACGACACCGACGAGCCCTGGTCGGGGGAGCTGCGCCTGGAGCGGCGAGGTCTCGACGGCCGGCCGCTGGCCAAGGAGGTCGTCGCCGTGCACGCCGCGCCCAGGTCGGTGCTCAGGGTGGCGCTCCCGCCGTCGGTGGCCGAGCCCGACGACCCGGCCCGCGAGCTGCTCACGGCCCGCCTGGACGGCGCGGGCAGCGGAACGGGCAGCGGCACGGGCGCCGGGGCGGGCGGCGGCGTGGTCGGCGGGGTGAGCGCCGGGGCGGGCGGCGGGGTGAGCATCGTGCGCGGCTACGCCGAGGACCCGGCCGTGGCCTACCCGCCGGCCGCCTACGACGCGCACGTGGAGCGCTCGCCGGGCGGCTACCGGGTGACGATCACCGCGTCGAGCGTGCTGCGCGAGCTGGCGCTCTTCCCCGACCGGCTCGATCCCGCCGCGAGCGTGGACGACCAGCTCGTCACGTTGCTGCCGGGGCAGAGCGCCGTCTTCGAGGTGACCACCGGGCGCGAGCTGGACCCGGGCGCGCTGACCCGCTTCCCGGTCCTGCGATGCCTCAACGAGGAGGTCAGATCCTGAACTCCTCGGTACGGTGCGCGTAGGCGGGCAGCGCGGCCCGCATCTCGTCGGTGATCGTCGGCGGCGGCAGCGGCACGATCTCGCGCTCGTGGAAGTCGCGCACGTCCTCGCCCTCGTCGAACAGGGTGCGGACCGCGTGCAGGCAGGGCTCGACGACGTCGCGATCGGTGATCCGGCGGCCGCCGCGCCCGCCGCCGTACTCGTCGTACAGGACCTCGTACATCAGGGACGGGGAGAAGATCACCAGCTCCGGCAGCGGATCGAGGTCCGCCACGCGGGCGGCGGGCACCACCCGGCAGGGGGAGCCCGCCGCGGCGCGCAGCGCCAGGACGTGCATCTCCCACTGCAAATAGGGGGTGACCGGCAGCTCGGCCACGCGTAACCGCCTGACCGGCTGGTAGCGGCGGAAGTAGTCGGACAGCGGGCCCGCCATGGCGTGGACGAGGGCCAGCGACCGCTCCCAGTCGCCGTCCATCATGGCCCGCCAGCTCGCCACGTCGGGCTCGTAGAAGTCCTGCGCGCGCTCCAGCTTCCACATCGGCTCGGCGCAGGCCGCGTGGTCGCGGTCGAACCCGGCTTGGTACTCCGGCACGTCCATGACGACGCCGCCGGCACCCGCGACGGCGGCGAACGGGTTCGTGAGGCGGACCGGAGTGCCCTGCTCGGCCATGTGGGTGTCCCTTTCGCGTCGAAGGCCCGCCCAGATCATCAGGTGGGCCCCTGACAGGGTCAAGGCCCAAAAAGGATCAGGGCGGGGCCCTCAGCCGCGGTGGTGGAAACGCCGGTGCACCAGACTGAACACCACCGCCCCCAGCCACACCACGAACAGCACCTTGAAGATCCCGAAGCCGCCCACGATCAGCCCGATCACCATGAGCGCGCCCAGCACGGGCAGGATGGGGTGCGGCCCGCGGCGGTGCCCGTGCCCGTGCCTCCTGGCCATCCAGGCGGCGCGGTGCATCTCCCGCTGCGCGTGGCGCATGGCCTGCATCTGCGCCCGGTGGGCGTGCGCGGCCGCGTGCCAGTCGCCCATCCCGTACGGCGAGGCGGGCTCACGGTAGGCCGGCTCCTGCCCCGGGAGGTCGGCCGTCACCTGCGCGAGGTCGCGGGCCGTCTTGGCGGCCAGCGTGCTGTCGAGGCGCTCGTCGAGCTCCTCGTGGGTCAGGCGGCCCTGCGCGAAGTGCTCGCGCAGGGCGGCCATCGTCTGCTCGCGCTCGGCGTCGCCGATGCGGAGATCGTTGCGGTCCATCCCGGGCTCCTCGCTCTCCCCGAACCGGCGGCTGTCCGGTGCGACGCCGGCCATCGATCACTCCTCGCCCGGGTCGTCGCCGTCGGCCAGGATCTGGTACAGCTTGCGCCGGGTCTCAACCAGAGTCTTACGCGCTTCGCGGATTTGTGCGTCGTTTCCGGTCTGCAGGATTTGCATCATGGCGAATGCCGACTGGCGGGCGATGTGCCAGAGGTCGGCGGTGTTGTCGTCGATGTCGGGCCGCATCTCGTCCCACGGGGCGCGCACCTCGTCGGCGTGCGCCTCGATGTAGGCGCGGCCTTCCTCGGTGAGCCGGAAGGTCTTGCGGCCCTCGTTCTCCTCGGAGATGACCAGGCCCTCGTCGGTGAGCTGCTGCAACGCCGGGTAGACGGCGCCCGGGCTGGGCTTCCAGCCGCCCTCGCTGCGCTCGGCGATCTCCTGGATGATCTGGTAGCCGTTGCGCGGCTCCTCGGAGAGCAGGGCCAGGATCGCGGCGCGGACGTCGCCCCGCTTGGCCTTGCGGCCGCGGCCGCCCCAGCCGCGATGGCCGCCGCCCCACGGCCCGCCCGGGCCGAACGGGCCGCCGCGCCCGAAGTCGAACGGGAACGGGCCCGGCCCGCCCCTCCTGCCCCGATGTCGCTGGTCGTGCGGGCCGCCGCGGTCACCACCGCGTCCCTCGCCGCGGACGCCGCGCCCGAACTGCTCGCCGACCTGGTCGAAGGCGTCGCTCATGGCGTGCAGCGTCTCGCGGAGCGCGCGCTTGTACTCGTGTGCGCCGGGCCAGGGCCCGCTCGCTGCGAAGTGGTGCGTCATGGGATTTCCTCCTATATCGCGATCTGTTCTCGATGCGTCAAAGATATATCGCTAGTGTTCTGCTCGCAAGCCTCGCCGAGGAGTGAGCCAGATCACGAAAAAGTTGCGGAATCCGGGAACAGGATCGGGGAGGACGTCGTTATTCACAGCAGACGAGGTCGTTCCGCGTCGGCAGGGCTGGGGGGTGCTGTCGCCGCGGAGACGACCTCGTCTGCGTTTGCGGGTTGTCCGGGGCCGCGGGTGTGCGGCGGCGCGGCACGCCTCGGCGCGTAAAGAGCTTCTTTGCCGTACAGTCCCGATCATGATGGGGCACACTCACGCGATGACCGGGGCCATCGCCTGGCTGGGGCTGGCTCCGCCGCTGGCGGCACTACCGCTGCTGAACGAATCCTCCCGTTTCATCGATACGGGGATCATGGCCACCGCGCTCACTCCCGCGGAGCTGATCGCCGGGGCGCTCATCTGTGCGGGCGCCGCGATGCTGCCCGACCTCGACCATCCGAGCGCGACGATCGCGCAGACGTTCGGGCCGCTGACGTGGGGGCTGAGCAAGTTCGTCTCCTGGATCAGCGGCGGGCACCGCGGGGCGACGCACTCGCTGGCGTTCGCGGTGGCGCTCGGGTTCGGGGCGCACTGGCTCGCCAACGCCTACCCGATCGGCCGCGACATCATGGTGGTGCTGCTCATCGGCCTGGCCCTGCGCGCCATCGGCGTGGGCATCCCGGGCAACAAGATCGGCTCCGTCATGGTCAACATCGGCATGACCGCGGGGCTGTACGCCGTGTTCATGTCGCTCGACGTGGGTTATGCCTGGCTGGGGCTGGCGGTGGGAGCCGGCTGCCTCATGCATGTCGTGGGCGACTGCATGACGGAGCGAGGGTGCCCGGTGCTGTGGCCGCTGGGGGCCAAGTTCGTGCTGCCGTGGAAGATCGGCATCAAGACGGGCAAGAAGTTCGAGCAGAAGATCCTGGCGCCGATCCTGTCGGTGGCGATCATCGGCCTGCTGTTCTGGCGGCTGGCGCCGGTTTAACTTGATGTCGAGATATTCTGGGGATATCTTGACGTCGAGACAACCTGCCGCGGGGCCAGGTGGTTAGGGTTACCTAACGTGCTGGCTGCTTCCGTAGTGCGGCAGGATTCTGTCTGAACACCTGTCTATGGAGGAGGCGAATCACCGTGTCCGCGAACAGCTTCGGCAGCCGTGACACGCTCCGCGTCGGCGACGCGTCGTACGAGATCTTCCGGCTGGATGCCGTCGAGGGCGCCGCACGTCTCCCGTACAGCCTGAAGATCCTGCTGGAGAACCTCCTCCGCACCGAGGACGGCGCCAACATCACCGCCGACCACATCCGTGCGCTGGGCAACTGGGACCCCAGCGCGGCCCCGAGCGTGGAGATCCAGTTCACGCCCGCCCGCGTCATCATGCAGGACTTCACCGGCGTGCCGTGCGTGGTCGACCTGGCCACCATGCGCGAGGCAGTGCGCGACCTCGGCGGCGACGCCTCGCGCATCAACCCGCTCGCCCCGGCCGAGATGGTCATCGACCACTCGGTCATCGTCGACTACTTCGGTCACCCCGACGCCTTCCAGCGCAACGTCGAGCGCGAGTACGAGCGCAACCACGAGCGTTACCAGTTCCTGCGCTGGGGCCAGACGGCCTTCGACGAGTTCAAGGTCGTCCCGCCCGGCACCGGCATCGTGCACCAGGTCAACATCGAGCACCTGGCCCGCGTGGTCATGACCCGCGACGGCAAGGCCTACCCCGACACCTGCGTCGGCACCGACTCCCACACCACGATGGAGAACGGCATCGGCGTGCTCGGCTGGGGCGTCGGCGGCATCGAGGCCGAGGCCGCGATGCTCGGCCAGCCGATCTCCATGCTCATCCCGCGCGTGGTCGGCTTCAAGCTCAGCGGCAAGCTGCCCGCCGGCGCCACCGCCACCGACCTGGTGCTGACCATCACCGAGATCCTGCGCAAGCACGGCGTGGTCGGCAAGTTCGTCGAGTTCTACGGCGAGGGCGTCTCGTCCGTGCCGCTGGCCGACCGGGCCACGATCGGCAACATGAGCCCCGAGTTCGGCTCCACCTGCGCGATCTTCCCGATCGACGGCCAGACCGTCGACTACCTGCGCCTGACCGGCCGCTCCGAGGAGCAGATCGCCCTCGTCGAGACCTACGCCAAGGCCCAGGGTCTGTGGCTCGACCCGTCCGCGCCCGAGCCCGAGTTCTCCGAGTACATCGAGCTCGACCTGTCCACCGTCGTCCCGTCGATCGCCGGCCCCAAGCGCCCGCAGGACCGCATCGTCCTGTCGCAGGCCAAGGCCACCTGGCGGCACGACGTGCAGAACTACGTGGCCGACGGCGTCGACGAGGCCGGCGAGGAGACCTTCCCGGCCTCCGACGCGCCCGCCTCCAACGCCAGCGCCGACGGCGGCCGGCCGCGCAAGCCGGTGCCCGTCACGCTGGCCGACGGCACCTCGTTCGAGATCGACCACGGCATCGTCTCGATCGCCGCGATCACCTCGTGCACCAACACCTCCAACCCCTTCGTCATGCTCGGCGCAGCCCTGCTGGCCCGCAACGCCGTCGAGAAGGGCCTGACCCGCAAGCCGTGGGTCAAGACCTCGCTGGCCCCGGGCTCCCAGGTCGTCACCGGTTACTTCGAGCGCTCCGGCCTCCAGCCGTACCTCGACAAGATCGGCTTCAACCTCGTCGGCTACGGCTGCACCACCTGCATCGGCAACTCGGGCCCGCTCCTGCCGGAGATCTCCGAGGCCATCCAGGCCAACGACCTGGCCGTCACCGCCGTGCTGTCCGGCAACCGCAACTTCGAGGGCCGGATCAACCCCGACGTCAAGATGAACTACCTGGCCTCGCCGCCGCTCGTGGTGGCCTACGCGCTGGCCGGCACCATGGACCTCGACCTCGACACCGAGCCGCTCGGCCTCGGCAACGACGGCGAGCCGGTCTACCTGCGCGACATCTGGCCGGCGCCGGAGGAGATCGCCGCGGTGGTCAACTCCTCGATCGGCCGCGACATGTTCGAGCGCGACTACGCCGACGTGTTCAAGGGCGACGACCACTGGCGCTCGCTGCCGATCCCGACCGGCGACACGTTCGAGTGGGACCCCGACTCCACCTACGTGCGCAAGGCCCCCTACTTCGACGGCATGCCGGAGCAGCCGGAGCCCGTCACCGACATCAAGGGTGCCCGCGTGCTGGTCAAGGTCGGCGACTCGGTCACCACCGACCACATCTCGCCGGCCGGCTCCATCAAGGCCGGCACCCCCGCCGCCCAGTACCTGCAGGCCAACGGCGTCGAGGTCAAGGACTTCAACTCCTACGGCTCGCGGCGCGGCAACCACGAGGTGATGATCCGCGGCACGTTCGCCAACATCCGCCTGCGCAACCAGATCGCGCCGGGCACCGAGGGCGGCTACACCCGCGACTTCACCCAGCCCGAGGGCCCCGTGTCGTTCATCTACGACGCCTCGGTCAACTACGCCGCGGCCGGCACGCCGCTGGTGGTGCTGGCCGGCAAGGAGTACGGCTCCGGCTCCTCGCGCGACTGGGCGGCCAAGGGCACGGCGCTGCTGGGCGTGCGCGCGGTCATCGCCGAGTCGTACGAGCGCATCCACCGCTCCAACCTGATCGGCATGGGCGTGCTGCCGCTGCAGTTCCCCGAGGGCGGCTCGGCCGAGGCGCTGGGGCTGACGGGTGAGGAGACGTTCGACATCACCGGCGTCGAGGAGCTCAACAAGGGCACCGGCATCCCGCGGACCGTGCACGTGAAGGCCGGCGACGTCGAGTTCGACGCGGTCGTCCGCATCGACACGCCGGGCGAGGCCGACTACTACCGGCACGGCGGCATCATGCAGTACGTGCTGCGCTCGCTGCTGGCCAAGTGAGGTAGGTCTTCCCGCGTCCCCGCCCGGTCATGAGCCGGGCGGGAACGCGGGGGTTGGGGCGCGATCCTCACGCGCCCCGCATCGGGGGAACCACCCGACACCCAGAGAGCCGCCCCGCGGGACACCCCCCGCGAGGCGGCTCTTGCCTTGTCGAAAAGGACTAGCCGGCGAACAGCCGCGCGACGAGCTCACCACGGCTGGAGATGCCCGCCTTGCCGAAGACGGCCTTCAGATGGCCCCTGACGGTGTGCGGGGAGATGAACAGCGCCGCGGCGATCTCCGAGGTGGCCAGGCCCTGCGCCACGAGCTGGGCGATCTCGAACTCGCGCGGCGTCAGGCCGTACGACTGGGCGACGATGAGGGCCAGGTCGGCAGGGGCCGCGGGCTCGATGACGAGCACCACAGGGCCCGGCCGCCCACCCGAGCCGCTCAGGCACGAGGCGCGGCAGGTCAGCCACCGCCCGTCGCGGGTCCGCAGGCGGATGCGGGCGTTGCCGCGGTCGCGGCCCAGGGCGATGGCCCGCGCCTGGAGCGCCGTGCCGACCAGCCAGATGGGCAGCCGGACGCCGAGCGCCGACGGCGTGGACGGCCCGTCCGGCAGCGACGCGAGATGAGCCCGCGCCTCCTCGTTGATCGACGTGGCCTCGCCGTTCTCGTCGAACAGCAGCAGCCCCGGCGCGGAGTTGCCGCCCACGCCATCGGGCGCCGAGTCGCCGCCCCCGCCGCCTCCGCCCCCGCCGTTCGGGCCGCCCCGGCCCCGCCCGCCGCCCCCGCCGTTCGGGCCGTGCCCGCCGTTGGGGCCGCTCCGGCCGTGCCCGCCGTCCGGGTCGTGCGGGCCGGCGAAGCGGCGCAGCCGGTCGGCGAGCGGCCCGGACAGCTCGGCGAGCAGCGCGACGTCGTCCTGCCCGAACGCCGGAGCGCCGCGCATGCGGAACAGGCTCACCGAGCCCCACGGACGGCCCCCGGTCCGCAGCACGGCCCGTAGCTCGTCGTCGATGCCCTGGCCGCCGAGCAGGCTGCGGAAGCGGGCGCTGCGGGCGGGCAGGCCGCCGGTGGCCGCGCGCAGCCCCGCCGCGGGCACGGCGGCGCGGGCCAGGTCGCGGAACGGCAGCACGTTCTCCTCCAGCAGCTCGCTCTCCCAGTAGGCGCCGCAACCCTCGCCCGAGCCGAGGTTCTCCACCAGCATGGGCGCGGTCACCAGGCCCGTCTCCGGGTCGGTCGCCGACCACACGGCTGCGTCGAACGGCATCAGCCGCCGCAGCCGGGCCGAGGCGCGGCTGAAGCACTCCAGCGCGTCGGCCGCCCGCTCGGCCGCTGTCAGGACCTCGGCGTGACGGTGCGGGCGGGTCATCGAACCTCCTCGTGCCGGGCGCGTCCTTCTCCCAGGGCGCCCTTGCCTCTCCTCCGGGGGCTGCCGGCCTCGTGGCCCTGCCTCTACTTCCGGGGGCCAGCCTGCCTGGACATCCCTCCTGCGCCAACCCCCCGTTTGAGGGGGTCATTCCCCGGGCGATCGGCCGCGGGCGGGGGATGGGGCGCGGCCACGCCGTCCGCGAGGCTCGGACCGGTCGTTCGGACGAGTACGCAGACGAAGGAGAACGCCGTGCATATCGCGATCATCGGGGCTGGTGCCGCCGCGGTCGGCCTGCTGGACGCGCTGGCCGTCGGCGAGGCGGAGGGGGCGGAGGTCACCGTGTTCGAGCCGGGCACGAACCTGTGGCGAGGGCGGCCGTACGGGCCTGACCTGGACAGCGTGCTGGTCAACGCGCCGCCCGCCATCATGTCCATCCGCGGCTCCGACTCCGGGCACTACGCCGCCTGGCTGGGCCCCGAGCGTGCCGCCGCCCACCTGGACGAGCTGCTGGGACAGCCGCTGGTGCCGCGCGCCCGCTACGGCGAGTACCTGGCCGATACCGCCGAGGCGGCTCTGGCGCGGCTGCGGGCACGGGGCTGGCGGACCCGTGTCGTGGCCTCCCGCGTAACCGCGGTGGCCCGTGGTGGGGCGGGGCTGGCGCTGCGTACCGCGGACGGGCACGAGCACCTGGCCGACCAGGTCGTGGTGTGCGTGGGCGTGGGGACGCCGCAGGACCACTACGGGCTGGGCGGCGCTCAGGGGTTCGTCGCCGACCCGTACCCGCTGGCGGACACGCTCGACGGGGTGCCGGGCGAGGCCGGTGTCGCGGTGATCGGCAGCGGGCTGACGGCCGTCGACGTGGTCGTGTCGCTCGCCGCGCGCGGTCATACCGGGCGGATCGCCCTCGTCTCGCGCAGCGGCATGCTGCCCGCCGTCTGGCAGCGCCCCCTCGGCCACCAGCGCCGGCACCTGACCGTCGAGCGGGTGGAGGCGCTGCGGCGCGAGCGTGGCGCCGTCACCCTCGACGACCTGGCCGGGCTGCTGCGGGCCGAGCTGGAGGAGGCGGGCGAGGACTTCGCGGGCTTCACGGAGGAGCTGCTGTCGGCGGGATCCGAGCCGCCCGTCGAGCGGTTGCGGCGGCAGCTGGCCGCCGTCGGCGATCCCGCGATCGCGCGGCGGGTGCTGCAGGAGGCCGCGCACATCGTCGGCCCGTTCGCGTGGCGGCTGCTGCCCGAGGCCGACCGCGAGCGGCTGCGCGGGCACGCCCGCCTGGCCACCGGCGTGGCCTCGCCGATGGTGCCGGTGAACGCCGCCGTCCTGCTGCGCCTGTTCGAGTCGGGGCAGCTCTCCGTCGTCGCCGGCGTACGCAAGATCGAGGCGGTGGAAGGCGGGTTCCGGGTGCGGGCCGACGGCGGTGACCTGGGCGTGGACGTCGCGGTCAACGCCGTGAACCCGCCGCCCCAGGCCGTGCCCGGCGCGGCGGAACCGCTGGTCACCGCCCTCCTCGCGGAAGGGCTGGCGGCGCTGCACCCGGCGGGCGGGCTGGTCCCCGCCGACCCGCGCCTGCACGTGCTGGGGGACCTGGCCGGGGGCGGGTCGTTCATCACCTCCAGCATCCCCGGCCTCGCCGCCCGGGCCGCCCGCCTCGCCGGCGCGCTGACCGGCTGAGGCGGCGCGCGCCTGGAGGTGTTCGAACGCTCCGGCCACCCGACGCCGAGGGCGAGCGCTTCCTCGCCCTGCCGCGCTCCTTCATCGCCGGCGTGACGCCTCAGGACACCTTGGCCGCGGGCGCCGACCAGGTGTCGCAGGCGGCGGGCGAGAGGGTGGTGGTGCCGCGCCTGAACCAGTAGGCCCGGCCGGCGCCCTTGCCGTGGCTGCGCCGGTCGCCGTCGTCGCCGCTGGCGCGTACCGTCTCGTACAGGGCCGACCAGTCCTCGCCCGTACGGGCGAGTGACGCGCGCACGCTGCCCATGAACACCCCGGCCAGGCAGTCGGCCTGCAGCTCGAACCGGCGCCGCAACTCGCCGCGGGCGTCCGGCTCGGCCCGGTGGCGGGCCTCGTAGGAGCGGCGGACGCCGGTGAGGGTCTGCAGGTGGTGGGCGTACTCGTGGGCGGCGACCTTGAACGGGTAGAGGTCGGTACGCCCCTCGATCCAGCGCCCGGTCAGCGGGAACACCAGGGTCTTGGCGGGGTGGCAGTAGAAGGCGTCCACGTCCGCGATCGGCACCCCGCACACCGTGCCCTCCTCGGCGTAGCGCACGGCCGGCCGCTCGAAGCGCAGCCCGGTGCGCGCGACATACGCCGACCACGACTTGTCCAGACATTTCACGACCGTGTCGAGGTACTCGCGGGTACGTGGGATCCCGCCGGAGCTGAGCGGCGTCTCGGGGCAGGCGGTGACGGCCAGCTTGCCGGCCTTCCAGGGAAAGGGGGCAGTGGCGGCGTGGGCGCTCTGGGGGGACAGGAGCGCGATGGCGAGGAGTGCGGACAGGAGGGGTGAGGATGCCACGGTCAGCAGCGTAGAGCCGTGGAGCGCTGATTGGATCACCGAATGGCGATGGTTGACTCTCCTGCATGACAAATGCGGCATTGATGCTGATTGTGGGCAGCCTGGCGGTTTTCGTGGGAGCCATCGTCCAAGGCGGCGTCGGATTCGGGCTGGGCCTGGTCGCCGCACCCGTGCTCACGATGCTGGCCCCCGACCTCATGCCGGGCGCGATCCAGGTGGTCAACCTGACGCTCCCGCTGTTCACCCTGGCCGTGGAATGGCGGCGGGTGGACTGGCGCGGCCTCGGTTTCGCGCTCATCGGCAGGCTGCCCGGCAGCGCCATCGCCGCAGTCATCATTGTCTACGTTTCCGTCTACACCAGGGGCATCTTCGTCGCCGTCATGGTGCTGATCGCCGTGGCGCTGACGGCCAGGGCGCTCAGCGTGCCGCGCAACGGGTACACGATCACCTCGGCCGGGTTCGTCTCCGGCATCACCGGCACCGCCACCGGCATCGGCGGGCCGCCCATCGCGCTCGTCTACCAGAACGCCAAGGGGCCCCAGATCAGGGCCACGCTCGCGATGTTCTTCTTCCTGAGCGCGGCCCAGTCGCTGGTCATCCTCCAGATCGTGGGGGAGCTGCCCGGCCAGGCGCTGCTGGCCGGGGGTGTGCTCGTCGTCCCCATGGTGCTCGGGTTCCTGGTGTCGGGGCCGCTGCGGCGCTACCTCGACGGGGGCAGGGTGCGGATGGCGGTGCTGACGGTGGCGGCGCTTTCGGCCGTGGGGCTGATCGCGCAGAACGTGATCACCGCCATGTGAGGCCCGGCGCGCCGCACCGCGCCGGGCCTCGGCGGATCAGCTCACCGGCGTGGTCATGTCGGTCTGGATCTGTGCCGCGGTGAGGGCTCGGCTGTAGATGCGCACCTCGTCGATCTGACCGCTGAAGACCTGGTTCAGCAGGCCGTTGCCGCCGATCCTGAGCGCGCCGCCGTCCGTGCGGATCGGGCCCGTCACGGGCTGCTGCGCCACCTGCGCGCCGTTGACGTAGAGCCGCAGGAGCGAGCCGTCGTACGTGGCCGCCAGATGGGACCACGTGTTGACCGGGAGCGCTGCCGTGCCGGGCAGGTCGGCGGCGGCGGTGGTGTGGACGCGGGCATGAGGCCGCTGGTCGGGCGCGCCGGCCGACAAGGCGTACGCCAGGCCGCCCGAGTGCCGCTTCATGACCACGGTGCGCCAGCCGCTGACGCTCGACGGGCGTACCCATGCCTCCAGCGTCATGCCGGTGGTCAGCCGCAGGCCGGCGGAGTCCGGCACGTTGACCTGGCTCAGCAGGCCGTTGAAGGACAGCGCCCGGCCGTACCTGCCGCTGGAGGTGCGGCTCGTGCCGCTGGCCGTGCCGGTGTTGCCGTTGCCGGAGGAGTCGACGACCGAGCTGCCCGAGGCCTCGTTCATGCCGTACGCGGCCACCAGCCCGCCCGCGGGCGGCACCAGCGTGTAGGCGGCCGTGTACGTGCTCGCCGCCGCGGGCGCCACCACCTGGTGCGTGGCGGCCCCGCCGTCGGACCACGACGCGAACGCGTAGCTCTGCCCGCCCGCGGCCTGCGGCGACGGCGCCGAGACCGAGTTGCCGGAGCCGACGATGACGGTACGGGTGAACGGCGTGGCCACCTGCTCGCTGTTGAAGCCCAGCCGCAGCCCGGACGGCGCGGAGGTGAACGTCAGCTCCACGGTCCTGGGCTGCAGCAGCACGCTCTCGGTGTCGGTCAGCCCGTGGGAGTCGGTGACGGTCAGGCGCAGCTCCAGGTGCGAGGGGTACTCGTGGTCGGGGGCCTGGAACGAGCCGCTCGCGCCGGTGAACGTGGTGATCTCGTGCTCGTGGCAGGTGCTGGGGCAGTGGTGCATGATGAGCGCCCAGCGCATGCTCGAGCCGGGGACCGTGCCGTCCTGCGCGTCGCTCCCGCTCCCGGAGAACGCGATCGACTGGCCGACCGCCCACGTGGTGGCCGCCGTGGGCGCGGTGATGGTGGCCGCGGGCGCGGTGTTGGCCACGTTGATCGTCACGGTGGTGTCGCCCTGGCCGCCGCGGTCGTCGCTGACCCGCAGCCGCACCACCGGGGAGCCGGGCTGGGTGTAGGTGAAGGACGGGGTGGCCGAGGTGGAGTCGTCGAGCTCGCCGTCGCCGTCCAGGTCCCAGGCGTACGTGAGGGGGTCGCCGTCGGCGTCGCCGGAGCGGGTGGCGGAGAAGCTGACCGTGAGCGGGGCGGCGCCGGAGGCGGGCGTGGCGTCGATGACGGCGGAGGGCGGGGTGTTGTCGTAGATGTAGCGGACGATCGTGCCGTTGGCGTAGTCGACGGCGAACAGGTCGCCGCCGGGGCCGGTCTCCAGCTCCACCGCGGGGATGCCGGAGTCGAAGGAGGCCACCGTGGCGGGGTCGGGCAGGCCGTTCGCGCCCGCGGTCATCACCCAGACGCACGAGCGGCTGTAGTCGGAGAAGAACAGCGCGCCGTCGTAGGCGGCCGGGTAGTCCCCGCCTTCGTAGAAGGCCACGCCGCTGGAGGACGAGCCGCCGGTCGGGCAGGGGTCGTTCGGGGCGGGCCTGGAGTTGTGGTTCCAGGCGAAGTACGGGGTGGCGTGCGCGGCGGCGCCGGCCGTGTAGAGGCTCTCGCACAGGGTCAGGTTGAGGTTGTCGTAGCCCGCCTGGCGGCCGGCGCCCTCGTAGCAGGGCCAGCCGAAGTTGGCCACGGCCGTCGTGGGCGAGGCGACCCGGTTGATCTCCTCGAACGTGCTCCAGCCGACCTCGCCGGACCAGATCTCGCCGGTGCCGGGGCGGTTGGTGATGCGGAACGGGTTGCGCAGGCCGTGGGCGACGATCCTGGCGACGTTGGGGTCGGTGCTGCTCGCGTTGGGGTTTCCCGCCGCGGCAGCCCCCGTGTCCGGATTTATCCGGATGACAGTACCGGCCAGTCCGGCCGGGTCGGCGCCGGTGCGCATGTCCTGCGAGCGCAGCGCGCCACCCTCGGCGGCGGGCGGGGTCAGCGCGGTGCCGACAGGGGACGGCGGGTCGCCGCACGGGTTGTCCGGGGTGATGTCGGAGGCGGGCAGGTTGTCCTGGCCGTAGTCGGCGAAGTTGAAGCTGGCGCCGTCGCCGCCGGAGGCGTACAGCGCGCCGTCGGGGCCGAACTGCAGGTCGCCCACGGAGTGGCTGGGGTGCTGCTGGCACCAGTCGGTGATCAGCGGCGTCTCGGCCCCGGTGGGGGAGATCACCGACAGGCGGCCGGTGACCAGGCAGCCGTCGGCGGTGGCGCCGGGCGGGGTCGGGCAGGGGTCGTCCGTGCCGCCCGGGGTGCCCCAGCGGGGCGCGGTGCCGCCGGGGACGGCGTCGTAGGCGTACAGGACGTACATGCGGGGATCGGACGGGAAGTCCGGGTGCAGTGCGAGGCCGAGCAGGCCGCGGTCCCAGAAGTTGTGCACCTGGGTGCGCAGGTCGGCGTACGTGGCCGGCGTGGTGTCGGTGAGCGAGTCGAAGACCTTGATCAGGCCGCTCTTCTCGGCCACGAACACCCGCCCGTCGGGGGAGAACTCGATGTTGGACGGGTGGTTCAGGCCGCTGAAGACCGTCTGTTTCTGGAACTGCGCGGGTAAGGCCGCCGCCGGTGGAACGTTCCCGGCGATCAGGGCGGCGGAGACGAGCAGGATGGTGCCCAGGGCGCTGCAAAGGCGCTTCACGAAACCCCCAGATGGGTGAATGACAGCGTCCCCGCACGCCGAATGGCCTTGATCGATGTATCGCAGATGCCGGGGGGGTTTGTCACGAGTCGTGTCCACATGTGGACGTCACGGATGTGTGACTGGCCACGCGGGGCGGGCGGCTCGACGAGGACGGCGCCGAAGGCGGACCGTCCCCGTCGACCGCGCCCGCCAGGCCTTGCTCTCCCGCCTCGGCTCCCATGCGTCGAAAAGGTTGAGGTGGCGTTTCTGGATTGTTACCAGAAACAACAAACTAGCCGCCTTCACCCCCTTCCAATGTGGTCCGTCCCGGAATACGTTGCCGCAAACAACATTCATCCGGGCCCCTCCGGAAGAAAGGACCCTGCACCATGCGCAAGGGGATCCTCAGCCTGACCGCCGCGGCAGCCGCGCTCGCCCTCGGTCTCACCGCCTGCGGGGGCGACGGCGGTCAGACCACGACGTCGACCTCGACCGCCCCGGCCACGGACGCGGCCAAGGCCGGCAAGATCGGCGTCATCCTGCCGGACAGCAAGTCCTCCGCCCGGTGGGAGACGGCGGACCGCAAGTACCTGGAAGAGGCGTTCAAGGCCGCCGGCGTCCAGTACGACATCCAGAACGCCCAGAACGACAAGACGGCGTTCCAGACCATCGCCGACCAGATGATCACCAACGGCGCGACCGTACTGATGATCGTGAACCTGGACAGCGGCACCGGCAAGACGGTCATCGACAAGGCCAAGTCCCAGGGCGTGGCCACGATCGACTACGACCGGCTGACGCTCGGCGGCGGCGCCGCCTACTACGTCAGCTTCGACAACACCAAGGTGGGCACGCTCCAGGGCGAGGGCCTGAGCAAGTGCCTGACCGACAAGAAGGCCGACAAGCCGATCGTGGCCTACCTGAACGGCTCGCCGACGGACAACAACGCGACGCTGTTCAAGGCCGGGTACGACGGCGTGCTCAAGCCCAAGTTCGACGCCGGCGAGTACGTCAAGGGCCCCGAGCAGTCGGTGCCCGACTGGGACAACACCCAGGCCGGAACGCTCTTCGAGCAGATGCTGACCGAGCAGCCGAAGATCGCCGGAGTACTGGCGGCCAACGACGGCCTCGGCAACGCCGCCATCACCGTGCTGAAGAAGAACAACCTCAACGGCAAGGTGCCCGTCACCGGCCAGGACGCCACCGTCCAGGGCCTGCAGAACATCCTCGCGGGTGACCAGTGCATGACCGTCTACAAGGCGGTCAAGAAGGAGGCCGACGCGGCGGCCAAGCTCGCCGTCGCGCTGGCCAAGGGTGAGAAGCCCACGGCGAGCAGCAGCGTCAAGGACCCCGAGTCGGGTCAGGACGTGCCCGCCGAGCTGATGGAGCCGCAGGCCATCTACTTCGACAACGTCAAGGACGTGGTGGCCGACGGTTACGTCACCAAGGAGGAACTGTGCACGGGCGACTTCGCCGCCAAGTGCACCGAGGCAGGAATTCAATAACGCCGAGGGGTACGGCCCGCGCCACGAGCGGGGGCCGTGCCCTCGTTTTAAGGGAGCCCCATGACCCCCCTCCTTGAAGTGCGTGGGATCGACAAGAGCTTCGGCCCGGTGAAGGTCCTGCACAACGTCGAGCTCTCCGCGTACGCCGGCGAGGTCACCGCGCTCGTCGGGGACAACGGCGCAGGCAAGTCCACCCTGGTCAAGTGCATCGGCGGCATCTACCCGATCGACTCGGGCCAGCTGCTCTTCGACGGCAAGCAGGTCCACGTGCACAGCCCCCGCGACGCGGGCGAGCTGGGCATCGAGATCGTCTACCAGGACCTCGCCCTGTGCGACAACCTCGACATCGTCCAGAACATGTTCCTCGGCAGGGAGCGCAAGAACGGCGTCTTCCTCGACGAGGACAGCATGGAGGAGCTGGCGGAGAAGACCCTCAGCGGCCTGTCCGTCCGCACGGTGAAGTCCATCAGGCAGCAGGTCTCCAGCCTGTCCGGCGGGCAGCGGCAGACCGTGGCCATCGCCAAGGCCGTGCTGTGGAACAGCAAGGTCGTCATCCTCGACGAGCCCACCGCGGCGCTGGGCGTGGCCCAGACCGCGCAGGTGCTGGAGCTGGTGCGCAGGCTCGCCGACACCGGCCTGGCCGTGGTGCTCATCTCGCACAACATGAACGACGTGTTCGCCGTCTCCGACCGGATCGCGGCGCTCTACCTCGGCAGGATGGCCGCCCAGGTCAGGACCGCCGACGTGACGCACGCGCAGGTCGTCGAACTGATCACTTCCGGCCGCAGCGGCGAACTGGGCCTCAAGAACGGGGTCACCCCATGAACAAGGTCAAGGAACTGCCCGGCGAGGCCATCGTCGCCGCGGCGCAGGCACCCTCGATCAAGAACAGTTTCCTCGCCTACGTCCAGCGGGTGCGCGGCGGCGACATGGGCGCGCTGCCCGCCGTGCTCGGCCTGGTCGTGCTCTGCGTCGTCTTCGCCGTGGCACGGCCCTCCTTCGTCACCGCGATCAACTTCGCCAACCTGTTCACGCAGGGCGCCGCCGTCACGCTCATCGCGATGGGCCTGGTGTTCGTGCTGCTGCTCGGCGAGATCGACCTGTCGGCCGGCTTCGCCAGCGGGGTCTGCGCGGCCGTCCTCGCCGTCACGCTGACCAGCGCGGGCCTGCCCTGGTACGTGTGCATGGCGGCCGCCGTCCTCACCGGCGTGATCATCGGCACCGTGCTCGGCACGCTGGTCGCCAAGGTCGGCATCCCGTCGTTCGTGGTCACGCTGGCGGCCTTCCTCGCCTTCCAGGGCCTGGTGCTGGTGCTGGTGGACGAGGGCACGAACATCTCCATCCGCGACAGCGTGGTCGTCGCCATCGCCAACAGGAACCTGCCGCCGTGGCTCGGCTGGGCGCTCTACCTGCTCTGCGTGGCGATCTTCGCCGCCGTGCAGCTCAGGAGGGCCAGGAACCGCACCAAGCGCGGCCTGGTCGCCGACCCGCTCTCGCTGATCGCCTTCCGCGTCGGCATGCTGGCGCTGTTCGCCGGCCTCGCGGTCGCCGCGCTCAACCTGGAGCGCAGCCGCAACCCCGCGCTGGTCTCGCTCACCGGCGTGCCGATCGTGGTCCCGGTCATCCTGGTGCTGCTCGTCGCGTGGACGCTGGTGCTGCGCCGTACCGGGTTCGGCCGTCACCTGTACGCCGTCGGCGGCAACACCGAGGCGGCCAGGCGGGCCGGCATCCCGGTGGACCGGATCAAGATCAGCGCGTTCGTGATCTGCTCCTCGATGGCCGCCATCGGCGGCATCGTGGCCGCGTCGCGGGCCAGCTCCGTCGACCCGAACACGGGCGGCAGCTCCGTCCTGCTGTACGCGGTCGGCGCGGCGGTCATCGGCGGCACCAGCCTCTTCGGCGGCAAGGGCAGGGTGCTCGACGCCGTGCTCGGCGGCGCCGTGGTGGCCGTGATCGAGAACGGCATGGGTCTGATGGGGTACGGGGCGAGCGTGAAGTACCTGGTCACGGGTTCCGTCCTGCTGCTCGCCGCGGGTGTCGACGCCCTGGCGCGCAAGCGGGCGGCTGCCGCTGGTCTAAGGTGATCAGCGACTCACAGCCCCTGAAGGAATCCCAGACGATGCGTGCCGGCCCCTCCCAAGAGGACATCAGGCGCCACAACCTCGGCGCGCTGCTTCGCCATGTCCACCTGGGCGGGCCGATCTCGCGCGCCGAGCTGACCTCGAAGATGGGGCTCAACCGCAGCACGATCATGGCCCTGACGTCGGATCTCACCGCCGCGGGCCTGGTGCGCGAGGAGCTGCCGCGCGAGACGGGCCGCGCGGGCCGGCCCTCGCTCGTGGTGCGCCCGGAGTCGGCGCGCGTCTACGTCTTCGCCTTCGACGTGGGCCCCGACCGGCTGGCGGTCGCCCGCGTCGGGCTGGGCGGGGTGATACTCGACCGCCGCGAGACCGTACGCGACCGCGGCCGGTTCGAGGTGGACGCGCTGACCGGCACGCTGGCCGGCTTCGCCCGGCAGATGCGGCGCAAGACCAGGGACGACACGGTCTGCGTCGGCGCGGCGGCGGCCGTGTCCGGAGGCGTGCGCAAGGCCGACGGCGTGGTCACGTTCGGGCCGAACCTGAAGGCCGAGGAGGTGCCGTTCGGCGAGGAGCTGGGCCGCCGCCTCGGCCTCGGCCTGCCCGTCAGCGTGGGCAACGACGCCAACCTGGCCGCACTGGCCGAGCACAGCCGCGGCGTCGGCATCGGCGTACGCGACCTCATCTACCTGCACGGCGACGTGGGCATCGGCGGCGGCATCATCGCCGCGGGCCACCTGCTCGGCGGCCACGACGGCTACGGCGGCGAGGTCGGCCACATGGTCGTCAACCCGGGCGGGCGGGCCTGCGGCTGCGGCTCGCACGGCTGCCTGGAGGCGGAGGTGGGGGAGCGGGCCCTGCTGGAGTCGGCGGGCCGGGTCTCGGCCGGGCACCAGGGCCGCGACGCCGTGCGCGCCGTCGTGGACGCGGCCGACCGCGGCGACATCGTGGCCCAGGAGGCGCTCAGCCGCGTCGGCGACTGGCTGGGCCTCGGCGTGGCGAACCTGGTCAACATCTTCAACCCCGAGATGGTGATCTTCGGGGGGATGCTGCGGGAGATCTACCTGGGCTCGGCCGCCCAGGTCCGCTCGCAGCTCGCGCTGCACGCCATGGCGCCCCAGCGGGAGCGCGTACGGCTGCGCACCTCGGCGCTCGGGGACGCCGCCACCCTGGTGGGCGCCGCCGAGCTGGCCTTCGCCCACGTGCTGTCCGACCCCCTGGAAGTCCTGGCCCGCGCCAACGCCTGACCTCGTCTCAGGCGACCTTGCCCCGGTTCGCCGTCCACGTGTTGCAGAAGCCCGTGGCCCCGCCCCGGTACCCCCGGTCCTGCCAGAGCGCCAGGTTGCGCGGCTTGCCGTGGATGTCGCTCTCGTCGGCGTTGCGCACCGCCGACAGCCAGTCCTGCCACGAGATCCCCGGCCTGATCGACTTCAGCGTCGCGCTGTAGAACACCCCGGCGAAGCACTCGGCCTGCATCTCCAGCCGGTGGCTCAGCAGCTTGCGCGCCCCTTCCGAGGCCGGCTCGTACAGCGCGGCCTGCGCGGCCAGCACCCCGATGAGCTGCTGCACGTGATGACCCCACTCGTGCGCCACCGAGTGCGCGATGTTCATCCTGAACGGGTCCCGCAGGTCCTGCTTCATGATCCGGATGACGATCGTCCGGTGGTCGGGGCAGTACTGCGCCCCGCTGCTGGTGATCGCCCCGCACACCGAGTCGCCACCGGTGGTGATCGTCACCTCGGGCGAGCTGTACGGCAGCCCCGCGGCGGCGAACCTGCCCGCCCAGAACGTGTCGGCGCAGGCGGCCATCGCCTGGTGGAAGGATCTGAGCGAGGCCACGCTCCCCACGCGGATCGCCGGCACCGCGCACGTGTGCGGCACGACCTCGCCGCCCATCGCGCCCATCAGCCCGGCCTGGCCGACCCGTCCCGCGGCTGCGGCCGGCGCGGGAACGGCAAGACCCGCGACCATGCACACGGCGAGCGCCGTGAGGGGAATGCGCACGATCGCGGATCTTAGAGGTTCTTGTGCGGTTTTGCCTTAGTACACCCTGCGGCTGGGCGCGGTGAAGGTGTTGCAGGCGCTTGCCGACTGGGCCTTGAAGCCCCGCTCCAGCCAGTACTTGTTGCTGGCCTGCGAGGCGTGGGTCTCGTCGCCGCTGTTGCGCACGCCGAGGGCGGCGACAGGGTTGTGGCTGCCCTTGAGCAGGATGCTCCAGTCGGTGTCGGGGCGGCCGAGCGAGTTCCACACCCGGCCGACGAACGCCGCGCTCAGGCACTGGGCCTGCAGCTCGGAGCGGCGCAGGGCCTCCAGGGCACGCGACTCCTTGTCCTTGCGCAGGATCACGTCGGTGGCCTTGATGATGCCGGTGAGGTGCTGCACGTGGTGGCCGTACTCGTGCGCCAGCACCTGCATGAGCTGCAGGTCGGTGGGCTCCTCGACGACGTTCGAGCTCAGCAGGAAGGAGATCGACCTGGCCTGCGGGCAGTAGACCGCCTGCGCGCCCGCAGGGAAGCGACCGCACGAGGGGATCTTCACGCCCGGCTTGGTGACCACGTGGAGCCTGGCCTTGCTGAAGCGGTAACCGGCCTTCTGCACGATGGGGCTCCAGGCCTTGTCCAGGCACTCCATCACGGTCTCGAAGTAGAGCTTGGCCTCTTCGACCGTCCCGTTCTGGACCTGCGGCTCCTCACACGCCGTCACGCCCAGCTTGCCCGTCTTGTAGAGGGCGTTCTTGGTCAGGACCGGCTTGTACGACGGGGCCGAAGAGGCGGCCGCGTGGGCCGTGCCGGCGAACAGCACGCCGGCCATTGCGCCCGCCATGAGCGCCAATCGAGGGATACGCATGAGAACGCACCCTATTAAAGAGGGAGTTCCAGGTAAAGCGAGACTAAAGAGTCATCAGGTGACATTTCGCGGATTTGCGGCCCAGGTGTTGCACGCCCCAGGAGTGCCGCGATTGAAGCCGCGGGTCATCCAGGCCGCCTGCGTCGGGCCCTTGCCGTGGTCGTTCTGCGGCCAGCCCTTGGCGCCGTTCTTCCTGAACCAGTTCACCGTGTACGCCCAGTCATCCTCGGTGACCAGCGGACTGCCCTTCATCGTGCTCATGAAGACCGCGGAGAAGCACTCCGCCTGCAACTCCGAATTGCGCGACAACTGCAGCCGCTTGGCCTTGCCGGCGGAGCTCCGCGCGGCCCAGTAGTAACTCCA
Source organism: Nonomuraea sp. NPDC050202 (assembly GCF_040656115.1). Classification (NCBI taxonomy): domain Bacteria; kingdom Bacillati; phylum Actinomycetota; class Actinomycetes; order Streptosporangiales; family Streptosporangiaceae; genus Nonomuraea; species Nonomuraea sp. NPDC050202. The sequence goes on from NZ_JBFALF010000002.1 coordinate 592,280, forward strand.
CACGCCGGAGACCTGCTGGACGTGGTGGCCGTACTCGTGGGCGACCAGCCGGGTGATCCCCAGCGGGAACGGGTTGCGCAACTGCGCCTTGCTGATCATCAGGTACATCGTGCGGTCGGTGGAGCAGTAGACCCCGTCCGCGCCGGCGTTCCAGGCCCCGCAGGGCGTCCTGACCTTGCCGGTGATGATGCGCAGCCGCGGCTTGGTGAAGGGCAGGTCCGCCTTGCGGAACTGGGCCGCCCACGCCTCGTTCAGGCAGGCCGTCACGCGGGTCAGGAAGCGCCGGTATGCCACCATGCTGCCTGCGGGCAGGTCGCCGGGCGAGCAGTCCACGTCGGCGAGCCGCCCGGTCTTGTACAGGGGGTTGGCCACGGCCAGCGCCCTGAGGGCGAGGAGCGTCCCCGGCTTCTCGTTGGAGACCTTCGCGGGCGGCGAGGCGAGCTGCTGCGCCTCGTTGGCGGGGCCCGTCGAGGTCGTGGCCACGTCCGCCAGCACCATCACCAGGGCGGCCGCCGCGAGGGCGAGCGCCAGTACGGCGGCCACGAGGGTCAGGAGTCTGCTTATGGGGACGGAGTTCATAGGTACCGAAAGACTAGGTCAAGATCGGACATAAGTGGGTGGATTTGACTCGATGGAGTCAGTGGGGCCTTCGCGAACTAGACTCGGGGGGATCGGCGCAAAAGAGCAGAGGGGAGACGCATCCGTGAGCGGGTTGCTGGGCTCGATCAAGGGACCGCAGGACGTCAAACGGCTCAGTGTCGAGGAGTTGCCGCGGCTGGCTGGAGAGATCCGCGACGTGCTCGTCGACTCGTGCGCCAGGTTCGGCGGTCACCTCGGCCCCAACCTCGGTGTGGTGGAGCTCACCATCGCCGTTCACCGGGTCTTCGACTCACCCGACGACCCCGTGGTCTGGGACACCGGCCACCAGGCGTACGTGCACAAGATCCTCACCGGCAGGGCCGCCGGCTTCGAGGCGCTCAAGCAGGAGGGCGGCCTGTCGGGTTACCCGAGCCAGGCAGAGTCCGAGCACGACTTCGTGGAGAACTCCCACGCCTCGACCGCGCTGTCCTACGCCGACGGCCTGGCCAAGGCGTTCAAGCTGCGCCGCGAGCACGACCGCACGGTCGTCGCGATCATCGGCGACGGCGCCCTGACCGGCGGCATGGCCTGGGAGGCGCTCAACAACATCGCCGCGTTCAAGGACCTGCCGGTCGTGATCGTGGTCAACGACAACGGCCGCTCCTACTCCCCGACGATCGGCGGCCTGGCCACCCACCTGTCCTCGCTGAGGGTCAACCGCCGCTACGAGGACATGCTCGACTTCGTCAAGGACAAGATCGGGAACGTTCCCGTCCTCTACGACGCGCTCCACGGCTTCAAGAAGGGCGTCAAGGACGTCCTGTCGCCGCAGGTGATGTTCGAGGACCTCGGCCTCAAGTACGTCGGCCCCATCGACGGCCACGACGAGCAGGCCATGGAGGCGGCGCTGCGCCAGGCCCGCGACTTCCGCGGCCCGGTCATCGTGCACGCGCTCACCCAGAAGGGCCGCGGCTACAGCCCGGCGGAGAACCACGACGAGGACCAGTTCCACTCGCCGGGCGCCTTCGACCGAGCCACCGGCGCGGAGAAGCCCAAGGGCCGCATCTGGACCAACGTCTTCAGCGAGGAGCTCGTCCGGCTCGGCAAGGAGCGCGACGACCTGGTCGCGATCACCGCCGCGATGCTCCACCCGACCGGCCTCAACGCCTTCGCCGAGGCCTACCCCGACCGCATCTACGACGTCGGCATCGCCGAGCAGCACGCGCTGACCAGCGCCGCCGGGCTCGCGCTGGGCGGCATGCACCCGGTCGTGGCCGTCTACGCCACCTTCCTCAACCGCGCCTTCGACCAGCTCCTCATGGACGTCGCCCTGCACCGCCTGCCGGTCACCGTGGTGCTCGACCGGGCGGGCGTCACGGGCGACGACGGCGCCAGCCACAACGGCATGTGGGACCTGTCGATCCTCCAGGTCGTGCCCGGGCTGCGGATCGCGGTGCCGCGCGACGGCGACCGCCTCACCGAGCTGCTGCGCGAGGCCGTGGAGGTCACCGACGGCCCCACCGTGCTGCGCTTCCCCAAGGGCCCGGTCGCCGAGTCGATCGAGCCGGTCGGCAAGCTGGGCGAGATGGACCTCCTGCGGGCCGCCGACGGCGAGCCGGGCGTGCTGCTGGTGGGCGTGGGCCCGATGGCCCAGATCTGCATGGACGCGGCGGTCCTGCTCGACGCCCAGGGCATCTCGGCCACCGTCGTGGACCCGCGCTGGGTCAAGCCGCTGGACGAGGCGCTGGTGCTGGCCGCCGGCGCCCACAAGCTGGTCGCGGTCGTCGAGGACAACGGCCGCGTCGGCGGCGTGGGCGACGCCGTGGCCCGGCTGCTGCGCGACGGCGACGTCGACGTGCCCGTCCGCACCTTCGGCATCCCGCAGCAGTTCCTCGACCACGCCAAGCGGGCCGCGATCCTCGGCAGGATCGGCCTGACCGGCCAGGACCTCGCCCGCCAGATCACCGAGGCGGTCGCGAAGCGGACCTCCTCCGTGGAGCCCGCCCGCCGCTGACCACCCTGCGTACCGCGGCGGTGATCCCGACCATGACGATCACCGCCGCGGCCACGACGGGCAGCAGCCACTCCGCGTGCCGCCGCACCACCTCCCCGGCCAGCGCGCCGAGCGTCACGTACGTGCTCACCCAGGCCGCGCTGCCCAGCATCGCCCACGGCATGAACCTGCGGTACGGCATGCCCACCGTGCCCGCCACGGCCGGCGTCAGCGCGTGCAGCACCGGCAGGAAGTACGCCAGCGCCAGCGCCCACCCGCTCCGCTCGAACAGCTCCTGCGCGCGTACCCACCGGCGCTCCCCGACGCGCCGCCCCAGCCTGCCGTGCCGCAGCCGCGAGCCGTAGCGCCGGCCGAGCCAGTGACCGCCTGACGCGCCCGCGAAGCAGGCCACCAGGCCCGCCGCGATCAGGGCCAGCGTCTCGCCCACGCTGTCGGCCGTGGCGCCCGCCACGAGCAGCAGCCCGTCGCCGGGGGTGATCAGGCCGATCCCGACCGAGGCGTCCAGCGTCAGGAAGACCAGCAACAGTGGTAGCACCACGCCGAGGTCTTGCCCGGCCAGGGCGTCGAGGAGATCGTTGAGCATAGCTCCAGACTGCTACCCAGATCGCGGAACACCACCGGGATCGTCCCCGGTCCCACCCCGAAACGGGCATGATCACCCCTGGTATGGGAAGGATCACCGAGCGTGGACATCTTTCGCACGAAGAGCGTCGAGCAGTCGATCCGCGACACCGAAGCGCCCGAGCACCAGCTACGCAAACGCCTGACCGCCACCGACCTGACGGTCTTCGGCATCGGCGTGATCGTCGGCACCGGCATCTTCGTGCTCACGGGCCAGGTCGCCAAGGAGATGGCGGGCCCGGCGGTGGCGCTCTCGTTCGTCGTGGCGGGCATCGTGTGCGGGCTCGCGGCGCTGTGCTACGCCGAGTTCGCCTCCACGATCCCGGTCGCGGGCTCCGCCTACACCTTCTCCTTCGCCACGCTGGGCGAGTTCCCCGCCTGGATCATCGGCTGGGACCTGTTCCTGGAGCTGGCGCTGGCCGCCGCCGTGGTGGCGGTCGGCTGGTCGGGGTACTTCGCCTCCATGCTGGCCTCCATCGGCATGGAGCTGCCCGCCTCGATCGCGGGCGAGGATCCGGTGGTGAACGTCCCGGCCATCCTCATCGTGCTGCTCCTCACCTCGATCCTGGTGGCGGGGATCAAGGTGTCCTCGCGGGTCAACCTGATCCTGGTGATCACCAAGATCGCGGTGGTGCTGCTGGTCATCGTGGCGGGGCTGTTCTTCGTCAAGGCCGCCAACTACACGCCGTTCATCCCCGAGGCGGTCTCCACGCCGCGCGTGGAGGGGCTGAAGGCGCCGCTCATCCAGCTCATCTTCGGCATCACACCGGTGGCGTTCGGCGTGATCGGCATCTTCTCCGCGGCGGCGATCGTGTTCTTCGCCTTCATCGGCTTCGACATCGTGGCCACCGCCGCCGAGGAGACCATCAACCCGCAGCGCGACGTGCCGCGCGGCATCATCGGCTCGCTGGCCATCTGCACGGTCCTGTACGTCGCCGTCTCCCTGGTCGTCGTCGGCATGCAGCGCTACAGCGAGCTGAGCACGGCCGCCCCGCTCTCCGACGCCTTCACCTCGGTGGGGCACGCCTGGCTGGCGGCGATCATCAGCGTGGGCGCGATCGCGGGCCTGACGACGGTGGTGCTCGTGCTGCTGCTGGGCCAGACCCGGGTGCTGTTCGCGATGGGCCGCGACGGGCTGCTGCCGCGCTGGCTGGCGAAGGTCGACCCGCACTACGGCACCCCGGCCCGGCTCACCGTGATCATCGGGCTCGTCACGATGGCGCTGGCGGGGTTCGTGTCGTTCGGGGAGCTGGCCGAACTGGTCAACATCGGCACGCTGTTCGCGTTCGTGGTCGTGTCGATCGGGGTGATCATCCTGCGGCGGACGCGGCCCGACCTGCCGAGGGTGTTCCGGGCGCCGCTGGTGCCGTTCCTGCCGATCGTGTCCGTGCTGGCCTGCCTGTACCTGATGCTGAACCTGCCGGCGCAGACGTGGCTGCGCTTCCTCGTCTGGATGGTCATCGGCCTGGTCGTCTACTTCGGCTTCGGTTACTGGAACAGCAGGCAGGCCTTCTCCCGGGAGGAGAAGGCCCGCCGCTGACCGCGCGAGGATGCTCAGAGAGCGGTGACGGGGCCGGTCATCGCTTGCATCTGGCAGGCGTTGGCGAAGAACTTCGCCCAGTGCACCTTCCTGCCGTACCAGGTGCCCGCGATGGCGACCGCGTGCGGCTTGATCTCCTGGCTGCAGGAGGCCTTCGGGCTGACGTTGAGCTGTGACGGCTCGCCCTTGACCTGCCGCAGCAGGCGGCAGGCGGCACGCGCGTTGGGGTGGGTGCCGCCGACGGGCCCGCAGTGGAGCCAGACCGACTTCACGGGCCCGCCCTTCATCCCGTCAACGATCTTGAGCTTCGCCTTCGGGGGCGGCGCGGCCTGCACGGGCGAGGAGGCGCCCGCCAGGAGGGCGGCGCAGAGCGCGAGGGCGCCGGCTGCTCTCATCATGATTACTCTCCGTTCGTAGGACGGCACCAAAGGCTACGACGGAGTGCGTGCGGAGGTGAGGAGGTCCGGTCAGGACCTCCTCAAAGAGTCCGCAAAGTCAGGCGGGGACGGACGCCACGCCCGGCGCCAGGAAGCGCGGCTGCGCGATGCCCGTCCTGTCCAGGTACGGGGTGATGCCGCCCAGGTGGAACGGCCAGCCGGCGCCGAGGATCATGCACAGGTCGATGTCCTGCGGCGCGGCCACCACGCCCTCGTCGAGCATGATCCGGATCTCCCTGGCCAGCGCCTTCAGCACGCGCTCGCGCACCTGCTCGGCGGTGGACGGGGAGGCGCCGCCCGCGAACAGGGCCACCGCCTCCGGGTCGAGCGTGAAGTCCGGCCGGTAGACGCCGGGCTTGCCCGACTCGACCAGCTTCGCCATGTTCTCCGAGACGCCGAAGCGGTCGGGGAACGCCTCGTGCAGCGTCTCGGCCACGTGCAGGCCGACCGCCGGGCCGACGAGCTGCAGCAGCGCGAACGGCGTCATCGGCAGCCCGAGCCCGTCGAGCGCGTGCTCGGCCGTCTCCAGCGGCGTGCCCTCGTCCACGGCCGCCACGACCTCGCCCATGAAGCAGGTCAGCAGCCGGTTGACCACGAACGCCGGGGCGTCCTTGACCAGCACCGACGACTTCTTCAGCGACTTGCCCACCGCGAACGCCGTGGCCAGCGTGGCGTCGTCGGTCGAGGCGCCCCTGATGATCTCCAGCAGCGGCATGACGGCGACCGGGTTGAAGAAGTGGAACCCGACCAGCCGCTCGGGGTGGGCCAGGCCCGCGCCCATCTCGGTCAGCGACAGCGAGGAGGTGTTCGTGGCCAGCACGCACTCCGCCGACACCACGGCCTCGACCTCGGCGAACACCTGCTTCTTGACCGCCATGTCCTCGAACACGGCCTCGATCACGAAGTCGGCGTCGGCGAAGGCGTCCTTGGTCAGCGAGCCGGTCACCAGTGCCTTGAGCCGGTTGGCCTGGTCCTGCGACGCGCGGCCCTTGGCGAGCAGCTTGTCCACCTCGGCGTGCACGTACCCGACGCCCTTGTCCAGCCTGGCCTGGTCGAGGTCGGTGAGCACGACCGGCACCTCCAGGCGGCGGGCGAACAGCAGCGCCATCTGCGAGGCCATCAGGCCCGCGCCCACCACGCCGACCTTGGTGACCTTGCGGGCCAGCGACCTGTCCGGCGCGCCCGCGGGCCGCTTGGCGCGGCGCTGCACCAGGTCGAAGGAGTAGAGCCCGGCCCGCAGCTCGTCGCCCATGAGCAGGTCGGCCAGCGCCTCGTCCTCGGCCGCGAAGCCCTCGTCGCGGGTGGCGGTCTCGGCCTGCGCGATCAGGTCCAGCGCCCGGTACGGGGCCGGCGCGGCGCCGCGCAGCTTCATGTCCACCAGGAAACGGGCGTCGGCGACGGCCTTCTCCCAGCCGTCGTGCTCCTCGCGCTCCACGGTGACCTCGCCGTTGACCACGCGGGCGGCCCAGCGCAGCGACTCCTCCAGGAAGTCGGCGGGCTCGAACATCGCGTCGGCGACGCCCAGCTCGTACGCGTCCCTGCCCTTGATCATGCGGTTGTTGGACAGCGGGTTCTCGATGACGAGCTTGACCGCGTTCGCCGGGCCGATCAGGCGGGGCAGCAGTTGCGTGCCGCCCCAGCCCGGCACCAGGCCGAGGAAGCACTCCGGCAGCGCCACCGCCGGCACACCCGACGAGATCGTCCGGTACGTGCAGTGCAGCGCGATCTCCAGCCCGCCGCCCATGGCCGCGCCGTTGACGAACGCGAACGACGGGATCGGCAGCTCGCCCAGCCTGCGGAAGACGTGGTGGCCGAGCGCGCCGATGGCCAGCGCCTCCTCGCGCGAGGTCACGGCGGCCGCGCCCTTGAGGTCGGCGCCGACGGCGAAGATGAACGGCTTGCCGGTCACGCCCACCGCGACCAGGTCGGTGCGCTGGGCGATCTCCGACAGCGCCCCGTTCAGCGCGAACAGGCCGTGCGGGCCGAACGTGTTGGGCTTGGTGTGGTCGAAGCCGTTGTCCAGGGTGATCAGCGCCATCGTGCCGGCCCCGTGAGGCAGTTGCACGTCACGCACCAGCGCCTTGGTGACGACCTCGTCGGTGTTGCGCTCGCTGAGCAGCGCGCGCCAGGTCTCGATGTTGCTCATGCCAGGTTCTCCCAGATCACGGTGCCGCCCATGCCCATGCCGACGCACATCGTGGTGATGCCGTAACGCACGTCGGGACGCTCGCCGAACTGCCGGGCGAGCTGCGTCATCAGCCGCACGCCGGAGGAGGCGAGCGGGTGCCCGTAGGCGATCGCGCCGCCGTAGGCGTTGACGCGGGGGTCGTCGTCGGCGATGCCGAAGTGCTCCAGGAAGGCCAGCACCTGGACGGCGAACGCCTCGTTGATCTCGAACAGCCCGATGTCGGAGATGTCGAGGCCCGCCAGGCGCAGGGCCCGCTCGGTGGACGGGATCGGCCCGACGCCCATGACCTCGGGGTCCACGCCCGCGAAGGCGTACGACACCAGGCGCATCTTCGGCGCCAGCCCCAGCTCCTCGGCGACCTCCCTGGCGGCCACGACGCAGCCGGTGGCGCCGTCGTTGATGCCGGAGGAGTTGCCGGCCGTGACGTGACCGTGCGGGCGGAACGGCGTCTTGAGCCCGCTCAGCCCCTCCATCGTGGTGCCCGGCCTGGGAGCCTCGTCCTCGACGGCCAGGCCCCAGCCCTTCTCCGCCGTCCTGATCGCGGTCGGCACCAGGTCGGGCTGGATCTTGCCGTCGGCGTACGCCTTGGCGGCCTTCTCCTGCGAGAGCACCGCGTACGCGTCGGCGCGCTCCTTGGTGATGGTCGGGTAGCGGTCGTGCAGGTTCTCCGCCGTCATGCCCATGACCAGCGCGCTCGGGTCGACCAGCTTCTCCGACAGGAAGCGCGGGTTCGGGTCGACGCCCTCGCCCATCGGGTGGCGGCCCATGTGCTCGACGCCGCCGGCGATGGCGACGTCGTACGCGCCGAACGCGATGCCGCCCGCGACCGTGGTGACCGCGGTCATCGCGCCCGCGCACATCCGGTCGATGGCGTAGCCGGGCACGGTCTTGGGCAGCCCGGCCAGCACGGCGGCCGAGCGGCCGATGGTCAGGCCCTGGTCGCCGATCTGCGTGGTCGCGGCGATGGCCACCTCGTCCACGCGCTCGGGCGGCAGATGGGGGTTGCGCCGGATGAGCTCGCGGATGACGCGGACGACCAGGTCGTCCGCGCGGGTCTCCGCGTACAGTCCCTTCGGCCCTGACCTGCCGAAAGGCGTGCGTACGCCGTCGACGAACACGACGTCACGAGAGGAAGGCACGGATTCGCTCCTCGTTGCTGAAAGGGGTTCCGTGCCCATGCTACTCGTCAGTAACTACCCCGCAGACGAGGGCGGCGGTGAGCAACGCGTAGACGACGCCCGTCGCCGGCTCCCACAGGTGGGCGCGGGCTCCGAGCAGGGCCACGACCGCCACGGCCGCGCCCGTCCAGAGCGCCGCGCCCTCTCCGGGACGCGTGCCGCCGCCGGGGTCCCATGGATCGCCAGGTGATCCGCCCGAGCGCAGGGCACGCGCCAGCATCCCCACCGCGTCCCGTGCCCACCACAGGAGGAACAACACCCCCGCCGCGACGCTGATCACCGACAGCGCCTCGACGGCCCAGCTCAGGGTGTCGGCGAAGGCGTGCAGGGCGGCCTCGCGGAAGAAGCGCGGAACGGTCCAGCCGAGCAAGAGCGTCACCGTCCAGCAGCCGGCCACGGCCAGCCGGGTCAGCGGGCGCGCCCTGCCCGAGCGGGCCGCCGCGTACAGCTCCCGCTCCCGGCGGCGCACCAGGCGGGCGCGCGCGCCCCAGGCGTACTGGGTGATCGCCATCACGGGCAGGGCGACGGCGAAGAGCGCCAGGGACAGCACGGCCAGCGGCAGCGTCTGCTCCCTGGTCGCGGCCCGATCGGCGAGTAACTGCACGGTGGTCAGCAGCGCGATCGAGGCGGTGAGCGCCACGAGCGCGCCGCGCCGGGCCGCCCTGGCCCTGGCGCGCAGCCCGGCCATCTCCTGGGCGCCCGGGGGAGGGGCCATCTCGGTCAACAGCATGACCGTCATGATGGCGTCACCGTACGTGGCGACGCCCCGCATTCCGGTGCTTTGGATGGAGCCCTCGCTCCGGGTGAGAGGGGACTATCCGTAAGGCCATCGTCTCGCTGATGATGAACAGGCGAACAAGCCGAGATGACAGTACTTATCTTCCGTATACCGATTTGTGGCTATGCTTCGCGATCATGTCGCAAGGGGTGGACCGCGTGAGAGAACGGCGGAACGAAGGTGGTCTGGGGCGGCGTGTCGCCCCGCTTCCGCATCCCAAGACCCCGACGCCGGCTTCGGGCCCCCCGCGCACGCGCCGATCCACGCCCCGGCGCAACCCGCTGACCCCGCTCGGCTGGGTGAGCGTGGCGCTGACGCTGGTGCTGGTGGCCGTCGCGCTCGGCGCGTACGGCTACTACCGCTACCTGGACAGCGGCATCGACCGCGAGCGCATCAACCCGGGCACGACCCGCCCGCCCGACACCGGCGCGCTCAACGTGCTGCTCGTCGGCTCCGACTCCCGCGAGGGCAACAACAAGAAGTACGGCGCCACAACCGTGGGGGCGGGGGAGCGCACCGACACGATCATGGTTCTGCACATCGCCCCCAACCGGGACTCCGCCACCATGATCAGCTTCCCGCGCGACTCGATGGTCATGGTCCCCGACTGCGAGGGCGCGAACGGGGCCGTGCTGCCCGGCGGCCTCCGCCAGATCAACTCCGCCTTCAACGACGGCGGCATCAACTGCACGATCAAGACCCTGGAATCCCTCACCAACATCAAGATCGACCACTTCGTGAAGGTGGACTTCACCGGCTTCAAGGGCATCATCGACGCGCTCGGCGGGATCGAGATCTGCCTGCCCAAGCCCGTCAACGACAAAGAGGCCAAGTTCGTGCTCGGCGCCGGCAAGCACGTGGTCAACGGCGAGCAGGCGCTGGGGTACGTACGGACCAGGTACTCCCTGGGCGACGGCAGCGACCTGGGCCGGATCGAGCGCCAGCAGATCTTCCTCACCCAGGTGATGGAGAAGGTCACCAGCGGCGGCCTGCTCACCGACCCCGGCAAGCTCGACGCCTTCCTGCGGGCCGCCACCCAGGCCGTCACCGTGGACGAGGGCCTCGGCCTCGACCGCATGCTGGAGATCGCCAGGAGCGTCAGCGGCTTGACCGCCAAGGAGCTCAAGGGCATCACGGTGCCGGTGGAGCCGTACCCGGAGAACAAGGCGAGGGTGCAGTTCGCCCAGCCGGCGGCGCGCGACTTCTTCGAGGCCGTGCGCAACGACACCGACATCAGGACCAGCCCCGGTCCCGGCAAGTCCAGCGCACCCAAGATCGAGCACGCGCAGGTGCGCCTGCAGGTGCTCAACGGCACCGGCGAGCAGGGCAAGGCCCTCCAGGTGGCGGACGCGCTGGCCGGCCAGGGGTTCGTGGTCACGCAGGTCGGCAACGCCGCGACGACCGACACCACCACGATCCGGTACGCCAGGAAGGACGCCCAGGACGGCCCCGCCTACGGTGACGCGGTGGCCGCGCGGCTGTCGAAGGACAAGCGCACGCCCGTGCAGGGCAAGGTCAAGGCCGTCACGTCGCAGCCGTACGAGCTCAAGACCCCGCCGGCGCGGAAGCCCGACGGGCCGGTCATCCAGCTCGTCATCGGCAAGGACTGGCCCGGGGTGCGGGTCCAGTCGGCGATCCCCGACGCGCTCAAGGACAAGGTCGTCGACAGCACCACGGACCCGTGCAAGTGATCGCCGCTCGGCCCGTCACGCCCGCGTCCACGGAGATCGGCCTTCAGGCAGTCACGCCCGCGTCCACGGGGAGCGGCCCTCGGGCCGTCACGCCCGTGTGCACGGGGGGCGGTGCTCGGGCCGTCACGCCCGTGTGCACGGGGGGCGGTGCTCGGGCCGTCACGCCCGTGTGCACGGGGGGCGGTGCTCAGGCCGTCACGCCCGCGTCCACGGGGATCGACGCGCCCGTGACGGCCCGGCCGCCCTCGCCCGCGAGGTAGGACACGGCGGCGGCGACCTCCTCGGGGTCGCAGTAGCGGCCCAGCGCGGTGAACCGCCGCTCCTCGTCGGCCTCCGGCGCGGTGGCCGGGTTCATCTCGGTGTCGGTGGAGCCGGGATTGATGACGTTCGCGGTGATGCCACGCGGGCCCAGATCCCTGGCCAGCCCCTTGGCCAGGCCGATCAGCGCGGACTTGCTCATCGCGTACGCCGTCCATCCCGCGTACGGCACCCGCTCGGCCAGGCTGCTGCCGATCAGCACGATGCGCGCGCCCGCCTCCATGTGCCGCGCCGCCGCCTGGGCCAGCACGAACGAGGCCCGCGCGTGCACGGCCAGCAGCTCGTCCACCTCGGCCCGTGTCACCTCCTCCAGCGCCCCGTACGGCGCGATGCCCGCGTTGCTCACCAGCACGTCGAGCCGGCCCAGCTCGCGCACCGTCCGCTCGACCGCCGCCACCAGCGCGTCGGCGTCGGCGGCCTCGGCCTGCACGGCGAGCGCGCGCCCGCCAGCCGCCTCGACCTGCCTCGCCACGCCGGCGGCCCGGTCGCCCGCGCTCCGGTACGTGATCGCCACGTCGAACCCGTCACCCGCCAGCCGCCGCGCGACGGCCGCGCCGATGCCCCTGCTGCCACCTGTCACCAAGGCGACTCGTCTCGTCATCATGGTCCTCCTTATGCGGAATGCGTTCCGCTTCAGACACTAAGCGGAACGCATTCCGGATGCAAGCGGTGCGAGGATGTGATCGTGAGACGCGAGCGCACCGACGCGGCCCGCAACCGCGCCAAGATCCTCGCCGCGGCGGAGGCCATCGTGGCCGCGCAAGGCGTGCAGGGCCTGTCCATGGCCGAGGTGGCGGCGGCTGCCGGCGTCGGGGTGGGCACGCTCTACCGGCGCTTCGGCGACCGTTCCGGGCTGGCCTACGCCTTGATCGACGCGCGGGAGCGGGAGTTCCAGGCGGCGTTCGTCGAGGGGCCGCCGCCGCTCGGCCCCGGGGCGGAGCCCGCCGAGCGCGCGCGGGCGTTCCTGCGGGCGCTGACGGACCGGACCGTCGAGCAGCTCGACCTGCTGCTGATGGCGGAGACGGCGGGGCCGATGGCGCGCTTCGGCGGCGCGTACGACGCCTATCACGCGCACCTGGTCATGCTGATCAGGCTGGCGCGGCCGGAGGCCGACGCGTACTGCCTGGCCGACGCGCTGCTGGCGCCGCTCGCCGCGCCGCTGCTCGCCCACCGGCTCAGGGAGTGCGGGGTGGCGGTCGAACGGGTGAGGTCGACGCTCGACGCCTTGCTCGCGGGAGTGCTCGGCCGGTGACACTCTGGTGCGATTGTTACTCAGAGTGATTTTAGGGAAACAAGTGAAATTTCCGGACAAGTAGTGGTAGGAAAGGGCGCGGTTACTATTCGTACTAGAGAGGTTCCACCGTGGCACGCGACGAGAACGACAGGCCATACGAGGACGGGCAGGGTAAGTCGTTAAACCCGGAGATGACGGGTGACGTGCTCTCTCCGCGGTGGAGCACCGACGACACGGACGAGCAACCCGCCATCCAGGTCGTCGGCAACGAGACCTACATCTTGCCGCCCGGCAGGAGCGAGCCGCAGCTGATCGGTGAGACCCCGCGCGACGTGCTCGACGACCCCGTCCCGCCGCGCGACGTGCTGTCCGCCGAACCGCTGCTCGGTGCCTCCTCCTACGAGCTCGGTGGTCAGAGCGGGCCGCACGACGTGCTGGGCGCGGCCGGCTCCTACGGGTCGAGCGGCGCCTCCTACGACGAGCTGAGCGGGGCGAGCGGGCCGCACGACGTACCGGGTGGCGCTGCCTACGACGAGCTGAGCGGGCCGCACGACACGCGGGCCGGCGCCTACGACGAGCTGAGCGGGTCGCTCGACGCCCGGACCGGCGCCACCTACGACGATCTCGCCGACCACAGCGGGCCGCACCGGGTGGAGGACGACGACGACAACCCCTACCTCCCGCTGGACCGCAGCTACGCCCGCGACGACGACCAGGAGGACGAGCGTCCCAAGCGGGGCTTCCTGGGCTCGGGCTGGACCGACGACTCCGGCGACTCCCACGACGGGCGCTCGTCCGGAGGCGAGGGGGAGGTGCGGCGCCGCACCAGGGTGCTGCTGGTGGCGGCCGCCGCGGTGGTGCTGGTCGGCGTGGGCGCCGGCTGGATGCTCACGGGCACCTCCTCCGACGACCCCTGCGCGGGCGTCCAGTGCGCCAGCGCGGGCGAGGTCACCTCGCCGTCCGAGTCCGCCGACCCGGCGGACACCCCGGTCGAGGAGGCGGCGGAGGAAACCCCCGACCCCACGGATTCGGTCACCGACGAGCCGACCGAGACCGAGTCCGCAAACCCGGCCCCGACGCAGGAGCAGTCCCGCCCCACGCGCGAGGCCGAGCCGCGCCCGACGCCCACCCGCGACAGGAACACCGCCGAGCCGACCCGCAAGCCCACCCGCGATCCGCAGGGCACGATGAACGACACCGCGGACTCCCGGGGGCAGGACGACGGCGGCAGCGACTCCTCGTCCGCGACGAACAAGCAGCAGGAGAGCACGAACGACACGGGCGACTCGGGTGACTCGACGGCCACCCAGCCTCCGGCCACGACCCAGGCGCCGGCTCCCACGCCGACGCAAGAGGAGCGCAAGGGCCTGTTCGACATCCTGTTCCCCTGGGCCTGACCCGCCGCAGCCCGGCCCCACGCCTGACCCGCCGAAGCCCGGCCGCACGCCTGGCTCCTCGCCCGGCCGCACGCCTGGGTCCTCGCCCGGCCGCACGCCTGGCTCCTCGCCCGGCCATTCTCCCGGATGGGAGGGGCCGGGCGCGCGGGGTCACGGGCGCTGCGCCCAGTGGTCTCACCTGAGGACGGCCCGCCGGCGATGCCTCCGGCCGGCGCCACCTCGCCCGCGCTCGTTCAGTGAGCGCCCCTCCTGACGCCGCCCCACCCGGACGTGCCTCGCGAACCGGTCCTGATCCCCCTGCCGGGCGCCCGGTGGCGGGCCGCTTCCGTCGCCGGGACGGGACGTTCTGTCCCCCGGGCCGCGGGCGTGGCAGGATGCGGATCCAGGTGCCGGTCTGGCAGACTTGGAAACCGCTTTCCGGGAGGTCTCGTGGTCACGCTTGAAGACGTCGCCAAGCAGGCGGGCGTCTCGCTCGCGACCGCCTCGCGGGTGCTCAACGGCAGCACCCGCCAGGTGGGCGCGGCCTTGCGGGCACGCGTCGAGCGGGCCGCGGACGAGCTCGGCTACCGGGCCAACATCGCCGCCCAGACGCTGGCCCGCGGGGCGAGCAACGTCATCGGCATCGTCGTGCACGACCTCACCGACCCCTACTTCGCGGCCCTCGCCGACGGAGCGATGCGGGCGGCCGCCACCGAGGGCCTGCTGGTCATGGTCGGCACCACGCATCGCGACCCGGAGCAGGAGATCGCGTACCTGGCCACGCTGCACGCCCAGCGCGTCCGCGCCGTCCTGCTGGTCGGCTCCCGCGTCGCCGACCAGGGCGTCACGAAGCGCCTGCGCGAGGAGCTGGCCCGCTACCAGGCGGGCGGCGGCCGGGCGGCCTGCGTGGGCCAGGACCTGCTCGGCGTCGACACCGTCGCACCCGCCAACAGGGAAGGCGCCGCCGAGCTGGCCAGGGCACTGGCGGAGCTCGGCCACACGAAGTTCGCGGTCCTCGCGGGCCCGCCGCACCTGGTGACGGCGGCCGACCGGTGCGCCGGCTTCGCCGAGGCCCTCGACGAGCTCGGGCTGCCCGCCCCTCAGATCATCCACGGCCCGTTCGACCGCGACGGCGGCCACGCCGCCGCCCAGCAGGTGAGGGACGCGACCTGCGTGTTCGCCGTCAACGACGTGATGGCGGTCGGCGCCCTGGCGGCCTACCGGGAGCGCGGGGTCAGGGTGCCGGAGGACGTCTCGGTGGCCGGCTTCGACGACATCGTCACGCTGCGTGATCACGTGCCCGCGCTGACGACCGTCCGGCTGCCGCTGAAGGACATGGGGGCGCGGGCGCTGGAGCTGGCGCTGAACGAGGACGACCCGGTCGTGGTCGAGAAGGTCGCCGGCGAGGTCGTGCTGCGGGAGAGCGTCAGGAGAATGGCTTGACGCCTCCGCGAGGCGCGCCGTCCACCGGCGTGCGCGTGGAGGCGCGCCGTCCACCGGCGTGCAGCGCGGAGGCGCGCCGTCCACCGGCCGCCTGGCGCCCATGTTCGCTCCGCCGAGGCCGGCGGGACCGGCCGGCCGGAGCGGGAACCCTGACGACGTGATGTGGAGGATGGCGTGAAGCTGGCGGTCAGCACGCTGGGGATGCCCGGCGAGGGGCTGGACAGGGCGATCGAGATCGCGACCGGGCACGGTTGCCAGGGGCTGGAGCTGCGGCTGCATCCGGACACCGGCGTGCACGCGAGCCTGGACGCGGCGGGCCGGGCCTCGGTGCGGGAGCGCGTCGAGCGGGCAGGGCTGGAGATCTCGGCTCTTGCCGGCTATGCCGGTATCTGCGAGCCGGGCCCGGACGAGCCGGTCATCGAGGCGCTCCTCGCCGACCTGCGGCTCGCCGCCGACCTCGGCGCGCCGGGCGTCCGGGTGTTCCCGCGCGGCGACGACGTCGCCACCGGCGCCCGCCGGCTCAAGGCCGTCTCCGGTACGGCCGGCGACCTCGGCCGCCGCGTGCTCGTCGAGACGCACGACCGCATGGCGACCGGCGAGGCCGTGGCCGCGCTGCTCGCCGAGGCCGACTGTCCCGGGACCGCCGGTGCGATCTGGGACCTGCTGCACCCCTGGCGGCACGGCGAGCCGCCGGCGCGGACGCTGGCGGCGCTGGCGCCATACTTGGACTACGTGCAGGTCAAGGACGCGGTCTCGGCACAGGACACCACCCCCGTCCCCATGTGGACGGGCTCGGTGCCGCTGGACGAGGCGGGTGAGTTGCTGCGAGCGGCCGGTTTCGACGGGTGGGTGTCGCTGGAGTGGGAGCGCACCTGGTATCCGCAGGTGGCCCCGGTCGAGGAGATCCTGCCCGGCGCCGCCGAGTGGGTGCGGCGCTTCACCTCCTGACGGCGCCGAGCCTCGCACCGTAACCGCCGCGCCCGCGGCGTGGGCGCCGGTCGTGCGGTGTGGCCACCGAGCCCCGCGGTGTGGCCACACCGCGGTGTGGCCACCGAGCCCCGCAGCGTGGCCGCCGAGTCGTGGAGAATGGCCGCTGAGCCCCGCGACGTGGCCGGTGAGCCGTGCGGTGTGGCCGCCAGGCCGTGTAGTGCGGGCTGTGGTGCGGGCTGTGGTGCGGGCGCTGAGTCGTGTGGTGCGGGCGCGCTCGCGCCCCGCGGCGCGCCCCTGGCGGGCGGTCGGTGTGGCGGATCGCGCTTTGCGGTGGTTTCACCGCTTAGATGGGGGGATGTCCGCATCTAGAAGCAAGGTGCTCGTCGTCGGCATGGACGGGCTGAGGTTCGACAGGCTGCTCGCCCTGGACGCTCCCGTCCTGGCCGGATTGATGTCCACCGGCGCGTACGGCACCAGCAAGCTCCCCTACGGCGAAGCCGGGACACCCCGTACGGAATCCCCGGGCGAGGTCGTCCCCAAGACCCCCGAGCCGGGCGACGGCGGCCGGGTGATCAGGTCGCGTACCGACTCCGGCCCCGGCTGGTCGTCGATCGCCACCGGGGTCTGGCCGGACAAGCACGGTGTCGTGGACAACGGCTTCGAAAGCCCGCAGTTCCAGAAATTTCCGGACTTCCTGTCGCGCGCCACGACCGCCCGCCCCGGCCTGACCGCCTCCGCGTTCTTCTCCTGGGCGGCCCTCGCCGAGCACGGCACGTTCGGCCCGGCGATCGACCACCGGTTCGTCCTCGACGGGTACGCCGTCGGCTGGGCCGCCGCGGACAAGCAGGTCGCCGAGGCCGCCGAGCGTCACCTGGCCGAGGAGGACCCGGACGCGACCTTCGTCTACCTCGGCGACACCGACGAGGTGGCCCACGACCTCGGCCCCCACTGCCCCGAGTACGCCGCCGCCCTCCAGGCCCAGGACGCCTACCTCGGCCGCCTCCTCGACGCGGTCCGCGCCCGCCCCTCCTACCCCGGCGAGCGCTGGACGGTGCTGGTCACCACCGACCACGGCCACGTGGACGAGGGCGGGCACGGCGGCACCTCGGACGAGGAGCGCACGGTCTTCGTGATCGCCGGCCGCCTGGGCGAGGACCTGGGCGGGCGCCCGCTCGCCGCGCCCCGGCTGGTGGACGTGGGGCCGACGGCGCTGGCCGCGCTCGGCGTGCCCGTCGACCCGGCGTGGGACCTGGACGGCACCCCGCTGGACCTGTGATTCATCAAGTGTTGAATTCTTGGCCGGAACGCGGAACACTGGGGTGACAGGACGCCGAACGGCAGGAGTACGCGCGATGAAGACGGCCCTGGACTTCTCCGAGATCGACGCGGGCATGCTCGCCGAAGTGGGCGGCAAGGCGGCCAACCTAGGCGAGCTGACCAGGGCGGGCCTGCCGGTGCCCCGGGGCTGGGTGCTCACCACGGACGCCTACCGGCAGGTCGCCCAGGGCCTGCGCGTCGACGGCGGGACCAGCGGGGACGGGCTGGCCGAGCGGGCCAGGCGGCACCTCATGGAGGCGCCGGTGCCGGAGGCCGTGCACGAGGCGATCGTGACGGCGTACGAGGCTCTCGGTGACGACGTGCCCGTGGCCGTGCGCTCCTCCGCCACCGCCGAGGACCTGCCGTTCGCCAGCTTCGCCGGCCAGCAGGACACGTTCCTGAACGTGGTGGGCGCGCAGGAGGTGGTGCGGGCCGTACGCCGGTGCTGGGCCTCGCTCTGGACCGACCGCGCCGTCGCCTACCGGGAGTCGAACGGCATCGACCACGCCGCCGTCCGGCTCGCCGTGGTCGTCCAGGAGATGGTGGACGCCAGGGTGGCGGGCGTGATGTTCACCGCCAACCCGGTGACGGGGCGGCGCCGCGAGAGCGTGATCGACGCGAGCCCCGGGCTCGGCGAGGCCGTGGTCTCCGGCGCGGTGAACCCCGACCGCTTCCGCGTCCACGACGGCCGGATCCTCGAACGCCACGCCGGCGACAAGCGGCTGGCCGTCCGCGCCCTGCCCGGCGGCGGCACCGAACGCGTCGAGACCGCCGGGCAGGGCCTGTGCCTGACCGACGACGAGGTACGCGAGCTCGCCGGCCTCGGCGCCCGCGTCGAGGCCCACTACGGCGCGCCCCAGGACACCGAATGGGCCATCGACCACGACGGCACGCTCTGGCTCACCCAGGCCAGGCCGATCACCACGCTCTACCCGCTGCCCGAGCACACCAGGCCGGGCCTGCGGGTGTACTTCTCGGTCAACGTCGTGCAGGGCGTCATGGGGCCGCTGACGCCGATGGGGCAGTCGGCGTTCCGGGTGATCAGCGCGGGCGGCGCGGGCCTGGCCGGCCACCGGCCCGCCGATCTCCTCGGCGGGGCCGGCTTCGTGACGGTGTCGGGGGAGCGGCTCTGGCTCGACCTCACCACCGCCGTACGCAGCCGCCCCGGCCGCGCCCTCCTGCCGCGCATGCTGACGCTCGGCGAGGCCCGCGCCGTGGGCGTCATGGAACGGCTCTTCGAGGACCCCCGCCTGACTCCGGCGCACACGTCCCTGCGGCCCTTCCTGCGGGGCTTGTTCAGGTTCGCCGGCAACCTCCGCCTGCCGCGCCGCGTCCTGACGGCGCTCACCAGGCCGGACCGGGCCGTGGCCGCCACCGTCCGGCTCGGCGAGACGCTGGACGGCAGGCTCAGGGTGCCCGGCTCCGCGACTCCCGAGCAACGCCTGGACCACGCCGAACGCGTCCTGGCCGGCACCTTCCCGCTGATCATCACGATCATGCCGACCGTGATCACCGGCTACGGCCTGTTCGCGCTGGCCTCCAGGCTCTCCGGTGTGCCCGTGCCCGAGATGAGCGACGTGCTGCGCAGCCTGCCCCACAACCCGACCACCGAGATGGACCTGGAGCTGTGGGAGCTGGCCACCCGCATCGAGCCGGAGCCGTTCAGGGAGCTGTCCGTGCCCGAGCTGGCCGCCCGCTACCGCGAGGGCGGGCTCCCGCCGGTCGCCCAGCGCGAGATCGCCGCGTTCCTGGACAAGTACGGTCACCGCGGCGTCGCCGAGATCGACCTGGGCGTGCCGCGATGGTCGGAGGAGCCCGGCCACATCCTCGGCGTGCTGGCCAACTACCTGCGCATGGACAAGGGGCTGTCCCCCTCCGAGCAGTTCGCCGACGGGGCCAGGCAGGCACGCGCGACCATCGCGCACGTGGCGGCCAGGGCCCGGCGCGGGGGCCGGTGGCGGGCCGCCGTGGTGCGCTTCGGGCTCGGACGCACGCGCCGGTACGCCGGGCTGCGCGAGCTGCCCAAGTTCTACCTGGTCAAGACGCTCGCAGCGGTCCGGCGCAGCCTCCTCGTGGTGGGGGAGCACCTGGTGGGCCTGGGCGTGCTGGACGCGGCCGGGGACGTGTTCTTCCTGGACCTGAGGGAGGCCAGGGCCGCGCTCGCGGGTGGTGACCTGCGGGAGCTGGTGGCGGAGCGGCGGGCCACGTACGAGCAGGAGCGGCGCCGCAGGCACGTCCCCAGGGTGCTGCTCTCCGACGGCACCGAACCCGAGGCGCTCCAGGAGCCCGCCGCGGAGGGCGCGCTCGCGGGCAGCGCCGCCTCGCCCGGCACGGTCACGGGCGTGGCCAGGGTGGTGCTCGACCCGATCGGCGCCCACCTGGAGCCGGGCGAGATCCTCGTCTGCCCCTCCACGGACCCGGGCTGGACGCCGCTGTTCCTGACGGCGGGCGGCCTGGTGATGGAGATGGGCGGCGCGATGTCGCACGGCGCGGTGGTGGCCAGGGAGTACGGCATCCCGGCCGTCGTCGGCGTGCCCGGCGCCACCCACCGCATCACCTCGGGCCAGCAGATCACGGTGAACGGCGCCGCCGGAACAGTGACAATCACCGAAAAATCATGACAAATCGCCAGAAGCCAGGCGCTGACGCGAATCCCGGCGCTAACGTGATCACGTGTCAGTGCCGTACTGGAACCACAACGTCCACTACCAGCGCCTGGTCATGAAGCTCATGCCCGCGAGCTGCCAGCGGGCACTCGACGTGGGCTGCGGCGACGGGCTGCTGGCGAGCAAGCTGGCCACCCGGGCCGCCCACGTCACCGCCGCCGACCGCGCCCCCGAGGCGGTCGCCATGGCCTGTGAGCGTCACGGTGGCCTGGACAACGTCGAGTTCGTCACGGCCGACTATCTCGACGACCCGCGCGGCCTGCTCCCCGAGGGCAAGTACGACTTCATCAGCGCCGTCGCGGTCATCCACCACGCCGGCTTCACCGAGGCCGCCGAGGCGCTGGCCCGCCTGCTGTCGCCGGGCGGCCGGCTGGTGGTGATCGGCCTGGCGAGGAACCGCTCGCCGCTCGACTGGATCATCAGCGGCGCCGGCCAGATCGCCTCCCGCGCCCTGCGCCTGCGCAACGGCCCCAAGACCGGCCCCGGCAGGGCCGTGCCCGCCATGGACCCCGTCCTGTCCTGGGGCGAGACCGGACGGCTGGCCCGCCGGGTGCTGCCGGGCTGCCGGTTCCGCCGCCTGCTGCTGCGCCGCTACCAGCTGGTGTGGGACAAGCCGGAGTAGCGGGGAAGCGGCGCTGCCGTTCGCGCATGGGAGCCATCCTCCGGAAGGAGGATGCCGCGCGCACGATCGGGCGATGCCGCCCGGAGCCGCCTCCCGCGAGGCTCGGAGCATGACAGTGATCGAGGTCGAGGACCTCCACAAGGCATACGGGCACAATCGTGCCGTGGACGGCGTCTCGTTCACGGTGGCGAAGGGCGAGACGTTCGGCGTGCTCGGCCACAACGGCGCGGGCAAGACGACCACGGTGGAATGCCTGTCCGGCCTGCGCAGGCCGGACACCGGCACGGTCCGCGTGTTCGACCAGGACCCCGCGCGCCGCCGCCGGGCCCTGGCCCAGCGCATGGGCGTGCAACTGCAGGAAGGCGAGCTGCCCGACCGGCTCAAGGTGGCCGAGGCCATGCGGCTGTTCGCGGCCCTGTACGACCGGCCGGACGACTGGAAGGCGGTGCTGCAGCGCTGGGGTCTCGGCCCCATCGCGGCCAAGGCGTACGGCGACCTGTCCGGCGGCCAGAAGCAGCGGCTCAAGCTCGCCATGGCCCTGGTCGGCGGCCCGGAGCTGATCGTGCTCGACGAGCTGACCACCGGGCTCGACCCCGTGGCCCGCCGCGAGACGTGGACGCTCATCGGCGACCTCAAGGCGGCCGGCACCACGGTGGTGCTCGTGAGCCACTACATGGACGAGGCCGAGGAGCTGTGCGACCGGGTGGCGGTCTTCCGCAAGGGGAAGATCGTGGCGCTCGGCAGCCCGCGCGAGCTGACCCGCCGCACCGGGACGGACTCGCTGGAGAACGCGTACCTGGCGCTGGCGGAGGAGGGGCGATGAAGGCGTTCGCGCACCTGTCGGCCTCGGAGCTGCGGCTGCTGTCGCGGGACCCGGCCACCCTGTTCTTCATGGTCGCCTTCCCGGCCATGCTGCTGCTCCTGAACGGCAGCAACGACAACCTCGAGATCTTCGTGCCCGGCTATCTGGCGATGGTCCTGGCCATCGGCGGGATCTCCACGCTGCCCGGGGTCATGGCGAGCTACCGCGAGCGCAAGGTGCTGCGCCGCATGGCCACCACCCCGGTCTCCCCGTTCGTGCTGCTCACCGCCCAGATCGCGGCCCAGCTCGTGATGGCGCTCGCGGGGGCCGCCATCCTCATCGGGGTGGCGGTGCTCGGGTTCAAGGTGGCGCTGCCCGCGCACCCGACGGCGCTGGCGCTGTCCTTCGTGCTGTGCGCGCTCATGTGTTACGCCATCGGCTTCGTGCTGGCCGCCCTCGCGCCGCGCGCCAGGACGGCGGACCTGATCGGCCTGCTGGTCATGTTCCCGATGATCTTCCTGGCGGGTGCGGCCATCCCCCGCGAGGGGGTGCCCGGAGAGCTGCGCGAGATCGGCGAGTACCTGCCCCTCACCCACGCCGTCACCGTGCTGCGGGAGAGCTGGTTCGGCGCCCCCTCGGCGATGCCCTTCCTCATCGTCTCGGCGATAATCGTGGTCGGCACCGCCATCGCGGTCGCGCTGTTCCGCTGGGAGTGATCGCACGTTGGACGAGGCAGCCTGGCCCCGGGCGTTCCACCTGCTGTTCTACACCTGTCTCGGGATGGCCGCGACGATCGCGGCCCTGGAGGACGGGCTCGACCCCGTCGCGCTCGCGCT
Source organism: Nonomuraea sp. NPDC050202 (assembly GCF_040656115.1). NCBI lineage: Bacteria > Bacillati > Actinomycetota > Actinomycetes > Streptosporangiales > Streptosporangiaceae > Nonomuraea > Nonomuraea sp. NPDC050202. Next base: position 614,850 of record NZ_JBFALF010000002.1, read on the forward strand.
GACGGCGATCATGGCTGCCTGGTACGCGTTCTTCATCGCCCGCAGGCCCGCGCTGCTCGAACAGCTCAACCCCATGGCCTGGCACTTCCTGGTGCTGGTGGCGCTGAACTACGCGCTCGTCCGGACGAACTCCTCCTACCAGGCGATGACGTACGGCATGATCACGCTGCCCTACCTGCTGCTGCCCGGCAGGTGGGGTTACGCCGGCGCCGTGCTGCTCGTCCTGTCGAGCGCCGCCGCGGCCGGGGCCTTCGAGGTCATCCCCGAGGACCCTGCCGTGCTGGCGTACGTCCTGGGCAGTACGGCGCTCACGCTCATCATGGGCATCTTCACCCACGACCTCGTCAAGCACAGCGAGCAGAACCTGATCGTGGGCGCCCTGGAGGAGCGCGCCAGGCTCGCCAGGGAGATCCACGACACGCTCGCCCAGGGCTTCAGCGGCATCATCGCCCAGCTCGAAGCGGCCGAGCAGGGCATCGACGACCCCGAGGCGGTGCGCCAGCGCATCGCGCAGGCCAAGCAACTGGCCCGCGACAGCCTCAAGGAGGCCAGGCGCTCGGTGGACGCGCTGCGCCCCGAACCGCTGGAGCGGGCCCCGCTGCACGAGGCGCTGAAGGGCGTGGCCGAGCGCTGGTCGGCGGCGACCGGCGTACCGGCGACCGTCTCGGTGGACGGCGAGCCGCGGCGGCTGCCGGAGGACGTGGAGGCCACGCTGCTCCGCGCCGCCCAGGAGGGCCTGGCGAACGTGGCCAAGCACGCCAGGGCCCGCCGCGCCGTCCTGACGCTGTCGTACATGGAGGAGGAGATCACCCTGGACGTGCTCGACGACGGCGCGGGCTTCGACCCCGACGGCACGGGAGGCGGCTACGGGCTGATCGCGATGCGCGAGCGGGCCGCGCGCTCGGGCGGCACCGTCACCGTGGAGTCGGCGCTGGGAGAAGGGACCGCGTTGTGCGTGAGCATCCCCTGCGCCTGATGATCGTCGACGACCACCCCGTGGTCCGCGACGGGCTGCGCGGCATCTTCGACGGCGTGCCGGACATCGAGGTGGTGGCCGAGGCGGGCGACGGGCACGAGGCCCTCGCCCAGGCCAGGGCCGCCCGGCCCGACGTGGTGCTGATGGACCTGCGCATGCCGGGGCTCGACGGGGTCGGCGCGATCGAGCGGCTGTCCGCCGACCATCCGGAGATCCGGGTCGTGGTGCTGACCACGTACGACACCGATGCCGACGTGTCGCGGGCGCTGGCCGCCGGGGTGGCCGGCTACCTGCTCAAGGACGCCCCGCGCGAGGAGCTCCAGGCGGCCGTGCGCACGGCGGCGGCCGGCGGGCGGGTCCTGGCCCAGCGGATCACCTCGCAGCTCATCGACGGACTGGGCCGCAAGCCCGCGGCGGCGCCGACCCCGCGGGAGCTGGAGGTGCTCAGGCTGATCGCGCGCGGCGCCGCCAACAAGGAGGTGGCACGAGCCCTGCTGATCAGCGAGACCACCGTGAAGACGCACCTCAAGCACGTCTTCGCCAAGCTGGGCGTGGACAACAGGGCGGCGGCCGTGGTGGCGGCGATGGAACGGCGCCTCATCTAGCCGCGTGCGGGTGGGCGGAGCCTCGTCAGAGACGCCGCCCGTCCGGTCTCAGGCGAGCACGACCTCCTCGTAACGGGCCTTCATCGTGGCCACGACCTCGTCGGGGTCGGCGGCCCAGACGTCGGCGTTGAAGATCTCCACCTCGACGTCACCGGTGTAGCCGGCGGCCTGGACCGCCGCCGTGATCGGCCGGAAGCCGATCACGCCGTCGCCCATCATGCCCCGCCCGAGCAGCACGTCCTCGGGCAGCGGGTGCAGGTAGTCGCACACCTGGTAGCTGGCGATCCGGCTCCCGGCCCGCGCGATGTCCTCGAACAGGCGCGGGTCCCACCACACGTGGAAGGTGTCCACGACGACGCCGACCTGCTCGACCGGATACGGCAGGCTCAGCTCCAGCGCCTGGCCGAGCGTGGAGATCACCGCCCGGTCCGGGCAGTAGATCGGGTGCAGCGGCTCCAGCGCCAGCTTGACCCCCCGCTCCCCGGCGTACGGCGCCAGCTCCGCCAGCGCCTCGGCCACCCGCTCGCGGGCCCCCGCCAGGTCACGGGTGAAGGAGGCGGGCAGCGGCTCGCCGGGCTTCACCCCCGGCAGCCCGCCCACGACCAGCACGAGGCAGGCCGCCTCCAGCTCGGCCGCCTCGTCGATGGCCCGCCTGTTCTCCTCCAGCGCCTGCGCGAAGGCCGTGCGGCCGTCCTCGCCCGGCAGCCCGCCCGCGGTGAGGAAGCCGCCGCGGCACAGCGACGACACCCGCAGCCCGGCCGCCCGCACGAGCTTGACGCTCTGCGCGAGGCCCGTCTCGGCGACCTTCTCCCGCCACAGCCCGATCGCCTCCAGGCCGTGCCTGACGCACCCGTCCACGGCCTCGGCCAGCGTCCAGTGCCGGGTCGTCCACTGGTTCAGCGAGAGACTCACAGCCCGTTCACCGCCAGCAGCGACTTCATGCGGCGCACCGCCAGCTCCTGGTCGGCCAGCAGCCCGGCCTGGTCGGCCAGGCGGAACACCTCCGACAGGTGCAGCAGCGAGCGGGCCGACTGGGCGCCGTTCACCATGGCGAACGCGTCCTGGTGGCCGTTCAGCCAGGCCAGGAAGACGATGCCGGTCTTGTAGTTGTACGTCGGCGTCTCGAAGATCTTGCGCGACAGCGGGACGGTCGGCGCGAGGATCTCGTCGTACTGGGCCAGCAGCCGCTCCCGGCCCTCGTCGGTGCAGGACGCCTCGGCCGCGTCCAGCACCTGCAGGGCCGCCGCCGCGGCCGGGGCGATCGCGTCGAAGATGCCCAGCAGCGCGTGCGAGCCCGTCCTGATCAGCGACGGGTAGTTGAAGTCGTCGCCGGTGTAGAGCTTGACGCCCTCAGGCAGCGCGGCGCGCAGGCCGACCTCGTGCTCCTCGTCCAGCAGCGACACCTTCACGCCGTCCACCATCGAGGCGTTGGCGTGGATCAGCTCCAGGAACGACTCCGTGGCCGCCGCCACGTCGCGCGAGCCCCAGTAGCCGGCGAGCTGCGGGTCGAACATCTCGCCCAGCCAGTGCAGGATCACCGGCCGCTCGGCCACCCCGAACAGCTTGCCGTAGACCCGGTGGTAGTCCTCCGGGCCCGAGGCGATCCTGGCGAGCTGGCGGGAGGCCATGACGATCACGCCGGCGCCGGCGGACTGCACGGTCTCGATCTGCTCGGCGTACGCCGCGGTGATGGCGTCCAGGGTGCCGGCGTCCGGGTCGTGGTCGGTGCCGGCGCCGCAGGAGACCAGCGTGGCCGGGTCGCCGTACGAGCGGGCCTCGGCGGCGCTGCGCCGGATCAGCTCCCTGGTCGCGGCCCAGTCCAGGCCCATGTTGCGCTGGGCGGTGTCCATGGCGTCGGCGACGCGCAGCCCCAGCGACCACAGGTGGCGGCGGAAGCGCAGGGTGGCTTCCCAGTCCACGGCGGCGGGGGAGCCGGGCGTGTTGTCGCCCAGCGGGTCGGCCACCACGTGCGCGGCGGCGTACACGATGCGGCTGGTCGCCGGCCGGTCGACGGCCGGCCAGGTCGTGGGTTCGCTCAGCGGGTACGAGCCGAACCCGGGAAGCTCGATCCTCACAGCCCCGGCACCTCGATCCTGCGGCCCTCGGCGTTGGAGCGCAGCCCCAGCTCGGCGAGCTGCACGCCGCGGGCGCCGGAGGCGAAGTCGTTCGGGAACGGCGCGTCCTCCAGCACGTGGCGGATGAACGCCTCCCACTGGATCTTGAACCCGTTGTCGAACTCGGCGTTGTCCGGCACCTCCTGCCAGCCGTCGCGGAAGCGCGCCGTGGCGGGCAGGTCGGGGTTCCAGACGGGCTTGGGGGTGGCGGAGCGGTGCTGGACGCGGCAGTTGCGCAGGCCCGCGACGGCGCTGCCGTGCGTGCCGTCCACCTGGAACTCGACCAGCTCGTCCCGGTTCACGCGGACCGTCCAGGAGGAGTTGATCTGGGCGATGATGCCGCCCTCCAGCTCGAAGATCCCGTACGCGGCGTCGTCGGCGGTGGCCGCGTACTGCTTGCCCTGCTCGTCCACGCGGGCCGGGATGTGCGTCACGGCCTGGGCGTAGACGGACTTGACCGGGCCGAACAGGTTCTCCATCACGTAGTGCCAGTGCGGGAACATGTCGAGCACGATGCCGCCGCCGTCCTCGGCCCGGTAGTTCCACGACGGGCGCTGCGCCTCCTGCCAGTCACCCTCGAACACCCAGTAGCCGAACTCGCCGCGCACCGACAGGATGCGGCCGAAGAAGCCGCCGTCGATCAGCCGCTTCAGCTTGAGCAGGCCGGGCAGGAACAGCTTGTCCTGCACGACGCCGTTCTTGACGCCCTTGGCGGTGGCGGCCTCGGCCAGCGCGATGGCCTCCTGCGTCGACTCGGCCGTCGGCTTCTCGGCGTAGATGTGCTTGCCGGCCTCGATGGCCTTGAGCACGGCCTTGACCCGGGCGCTGGTGACCTGGGCGTCGAAGTAGATCAGGTTGCCGTCGTCGGCGAGTGCCGCGTCGAGGTCCGTGGTGAAATCCGAAATTTCATGCTTTGCCGCGATATCTGCAAGTTTGTCGGCGTTGCGGCCGACCAGTACCGGCTTGAGCTTCACCCTGGAGCCGTCCGAGAGCGTCACGCCGCCCTGCTCGTTGATGGCCAGGACGGACCGGACCAGGTGCTGGCGGTAGCCCATCCGTCCGGTGACGCCGTTCATCACGACGCCGATGGTGCGCACGCTCATGAGGATCCCTTCAGGCACAACGTGTGTGGAAAGCGCTTTCCCGAACGGTACGGCCGGGCCACCGAAGGCGTCAAGTAGCGCGAACCTCAGGTGGGCCTGCCGGACCTCCGGCCGGGGCGCCCGGTGCCGAGCTTAGAGCTCGCCGCGCGTCCCCAGCCTGGCCAGGGCCTTGGTGATGGGAGCGGCCGCCAGGGAGAGCTGCCACTCGCGAGCGCCGAGCTCGCGCAGCCTGGCCGTCACGCTCTCCTCGGTGATCTCGTCGGGCGGCTCCCAGGTGAGCCTGCGCACGGCGTCGGGCTGCAGCAGGTTCTCCGTGGGCATGTGGTGCTCCTCGGCCAGCGCGGCGACCACGGCGCGGGCCGCGGCCAGCCGCTTGGCGGCGGCCGGATCGCGGTCGGCCCAGCGGTTGGGCGGCGGCGGGCCGTCGCCGGGCGTGCTGGGCTGGGGCAGCTGGTTGTCGGGCAGGTTGCGCGCCCTGGCCACGGCGGCGAGCCAGTCGCTCATGTGCCTTCGCGCGCTTCGCCCGGTGAATGCCGAAATTTCGGTCAATGCCTTCTTGGTGCGGGGCCCTTCCAGCGCGGCGGTGACGATCGCCGCGTCGGGCAGCACCCGGCCGGGGGCGAGATCGGCCTCGCGGGCGATGCGGTCGCGCATGGTCCACAGCTCGCGCACGATCGCCAGCGAGCGCACGTTGCGCACCTTGTGGATGCCCGACGTGCGCCGCCACGGGTCGGAGCGCGGCGCCGGCGGCGGGGTGTCGAGCACGGCCGCGAACTCCTCGCGCGCCCACTCCAGCTTGCCCGACTCCGCCAGCTCCTGGTGCAGCACGTCGCGCAGCTCGACCAGCACCTCCACGTCGAGCGCGGCGTAGCGCAGCCAGTCTTCCGGCAGCGGCCTGGTGGACCAGTCGGCCGCCGAATGCCCCTTCTCCAGCCGCAGCCCGAGCACGGTCTCGACCATCGTGCCCAGCCCGACCCGCTCGTAGCCGAGCAGCCGCCCGGCCAGCTCGGTGTCGAACATCACGCGCGGCTTGAACCCCACCTCCATCAGGCACGGCAGGTCCTGCGAGGCGGCGTGCAGCACGATCTCCGCCTCGGCCACGGCCTGGTCGAGCGCGGACAGGTCGGGGCACCCGATCGGATCGATCAGCGCGGTGCCGGCCCCGGCCCGGCGCAGCTGCACGAGGTAGGCGCGGTTGCCGTAGCGGTAGCCGGAGGCCCGCTCGGCGTCCACCGCGACGGGACCGCTGCCGGCGGCGAACCTCGCCACCACCTCCGCCAGCCCGGCGGCGTCGGAGATGACCGCGGGTATGCCGTCGCGCGGCTCCAGCAGCGGCTCCACTGTGCGTTCTTCTGTCATGAGTTCACCGACCTCATGACGCTGGTGCTGTCTTGACTGGTGCCCTCACTTCGTTCGGTCACTCTCCGGATCATCACGTCGGCGGGGCAGGGCGGCCACGTCGGGGGGAAGCGGCGGCATGCCCGCCGCCAGGCACATCAGGTCGCACCACGCGGCGACATGGCCGGACAGATCCTCCTGCGCGGGTGACCACGACGCCCGCAGCTCGAGCTCTGTCGTGACCGGGTCGTCGGCCTTGTTGCCGAACCCCTCGGACACGGCTCTTGTCACGGTACCGCCAGCGGCGGAGTAATCGGCTTGATGCGCGTCGAGAGCCTCGGTCAGCCAGCTCCACGCGACGGGCCCGAGCAGGGGGTCGGAGGTGATCTCCGGCTCCATGTCGGCCCTGACGTAGGCCACCAGCCGGAACGGGCCCTCCCATCCGCGCTGGCCGTCAGGGTCGTAGAGCAGGATCAGCCGGCCGACCGCGAGCTCGTCGTCGTCGCGGTAGACCGACGCGCCGATGGCGGCCGAGTAGGGGGCCAGCCGCTGCGGCGCGGGCAGGTCCTCGAGCTCGATCTCCGGCCTGACCTCGGCCCGCCGCAGGCTGTCCGCGGCGCGCGTGAAGGCGGCCGGAGGCGGTGGCTGGTCACCGAGGGTCATAGCGGAAGCGTAGGTCGAAGACGGGTGGAAGGGGACCACGGGGGTGCTCATCCTTCGTGATCAAGCCGATGCCGTAACGAGCTGGCGTGCCGGGCGGATGGTTTCGGCGGACGCAAGCATGATCGCGTGGCCGCAGTCGACGCAGGCCCACTCGGGGCACTGGCCCGGCTCATGCCCCTCCAGGCACGGCGGCTGCTCGAACGCCCGCTCCTCGGCGCAGGAGGGGCAGGGCTCACTGCGGCGCTCTGGGGAACTCCACAACGCGGTCATCGCACGAGTCATCGAACCGGGGCCTTTCTTCGGGTCGTGGCTCCGACGTTGGCACGAGCCGCTGACAATTCCCCGCAACGCGCTCGGCGTGTCCCGAAAGTGGTCGCTGAATCGATGCCGCGCGGTGGCTTGGGGAACATTTGGCCCAGTCGAGACCGGCTCTCTGGCCGGACATGGGGTGTGTTCGACCCGTGTGCGGTGCCGATGCCGAGCAGACCGGTAAACCTTCATCTGGCTATCTGATCATGATTTGGGGTGTCCAATGCATCTTTTTCCGACACCTCGGACCCGTGTCGCGGCCCTCCGCGCCCGCGTTCCCGCCCCGCGAGCCTGCGCCCGCAACCACTACCCTGGTGAGGTGAACCTCGCCGACTCAGCGTTCCTGCGTGCCTGCCGCCGCCAGCCCGTCCCCCACACCCCTGTCTGGTACATGCGCCAGGCCGGGCGGTCGCTGCCGGAATACCTGAAGGTCCGCGAGGGCGTGCCGATGCTCACCGCGTGCGCGACGCCCGACCTGATCGTCGAGATCACCATGCAGCCCGTCCGCCGCTACGGCGTCGACGCGGCCATCTTCTTCAGCGACATCGTGGTCCCGCTCAAGGCCATCGGCGTCGACCTCGACATCAAGCCGGGCGTCGGCCCCGTCGTGGCCGACCCGATCCGCGACGCCAGAGGCCTCGAGGCGCTGCGGCCGCTGGAGCCCGGCGACGTGCCCTACGTCACCGAGTCGATCCAGGCCCTCACCGGGGAGCTCGGCGGCACCCCGCTGATCGGCTTCGCCGGCGCGCCGTTCACGCTCGGCTCCTACCTCATCGAGGGCGGCCCGTCCAAGAACCACGACCGCACCAAAGCCATGATGTACGGCGAGCCGCAGCTGTGGCACCAGCTCATGGAGCGGCTGTCGGACATCGTGGCCGAGCACCTGCGCATCCAGATCGCGGCCGGGGCGTCGGCCGTGCAGCTCTTCGACTCGTGGGTGGGGGCGGTGGCGCCCGACGACTACCGCGAGTTCATCCTGCCGTACACGCGGCGCATCTTCGACAGCGTCGCCGAGGTGCCGCGCATCCACTTCGGGGTGGGCACGGGGGAACTGCTGGGGGTGCTCGGCGAGGCCGGGGCCGACGTGGTGGGGGTCGACTGGCGGGTGCCGCTCGACGAGGCCGCGCGGCGGGTCGGGCCGGGCAAGGCGCTGCAGGGCAACCTCGACCCGGCGATCCTGCTCGCGCCGTGGGAGGTCGTCGAGCGCAAGGCGCGCGAGGTGCTGCGCCGGGGCGAGGCGGCCGAGGGGCACGTGTTCAACCTGGGGCATGGCGTGCTGCCCTCGACGGACCCCGATCAGCTCAAGCGCCTCACGGACCTGGTCCACGAGCACTGACTTAGCCTCGAGCTTTCTGGGGAACCCCCACGGGCCGCCGCCGTCATGCGTGCCGGAGACCCGCTGCGCTCGCCGTACTTCACCCATCCGGTCCCGCCGAGCGGGAGTGGACGTCCGTCCTGGCTTCTCCCGTCAGGCGGCTTCTGTGTCGGGTGTGGCCGGCGCGGGGGCCGGCCGGCGGCGGTCGCGGCGGACGAGCCAGACCACCAGCACGATCAGCGGCACCGACACGGCGACCCAGGGGAGCAGCGCGCCGATCACGGTCAGGGCCGTCTTCGTGAACGAGACCAGGGCCTGCCAGCCCGCCTTCAGGCCGCCGAAGAAGCCGGCGGGCTCGTCGGCCGGGTCCTCGACCGCCGTCACCGGGCCCACCAGCCGCAACGTCAGCGTGGCCATGGCGGTCTGGGTGGCCAGCTCCTTCTGCTGGGCCTGCAACGACTCGAGGTCGGCCTCCCGGGAGGAGATCTCCCGCTCGACGTCCAGCACCTGCCCGATCGTGTCCGCGCGCTTCAGCAGCGCGCGCAGCGACTCCAGCGACTGCTGCGCCGACTTCAGCCGGCTCTCGACGTCGGCCACCTTCAAGGTGACGTCCTGGGCGTTCTGGTTGAGTGACAGCTGCTTGCCCAGCTCGCCGCCGAGCCGCCGCAGCACCTCGCCGTACTTGGCGGTGGGGATCTTGAACTCCAGCATGGCGGACGCCTCGGTGTCGCCCGAGGAGTTGCTCTCCTCCTGCGACAGGTAGCCGCCGGCCTCGGTGACGATCTGCTTGGCCTGCTGGACGGCGGGGGTCACCCGCTCGGCCCGCACGGTCATGCTGCCGGTGTAGATGACCTGCCGTTCCTGCTGGGCGGCCTGGACCCCGGAGGCGACCCCGCCCGCCTGGCCCTGGCGGGTCTGCCGGGCCTGGGGCTCCTTGGCCGTGCTCTCGTCCCGGGCGGCGGCGCCCTCGGACGCGGGGGAGGAGAGGGAGGCCGGCGCCGCGCCGGACTGGACAGCGGAGCCGCCGCCACCGCAGGCGGTCAGCAACACGGCCGAGCAGGCCGCCGTGAGAGCGAGGCCGTACCGGAATCTCGTCATGCCCTTATGACGGGCCGGGCACCGCCCCGGTTTGACGGGAGGAATCACGGTACGGTCACGCGCCCCGCGCGGCTGGCCGAGCCGTTGAGGCGGTAGCGTCAGGAGGCGTGGAAGGGAATCGGGCGCACGTGGTCATCGTCGGCGCGGGGATCTCCGGCCTCGCCGCCGCGTGGTATCTCCGCCAGGGCGCGGGCGATCACATCAGGGTGACGGTCCTGGAGGGCTCGTCGCGCATCGGCGGGAAGCTGCACGCCTCGGAGGTCGCCGGGGTGAGCGTCGACGCGGGTGCCGAGGCGATGCTGGCCAGGCGGCCCGAGGGGAAAGAGCTGGCCAGGGCCGTCGGCCTCGGCGACGACCTGGTCTTCCCCGGCACGCTGAGCTCGGCCGTCTACAGCAGGGGCGAGCTGCGCCACCTGCCCAAGGGGCAGGTCATGGGCGTGCCGTCCGATCTGACCGAGCTGGCCAGGTCCGGCATCGTGTCGCCGGGCGGCCTGCTGCGCGTGCCGCTCGACCAGATCCTGCCGCCGACCCTCGTGCGCACCGACGTGTCCGTCGCCGCCTACATCCGCGCCAGGATGGGCGGCGAGATCGTGGACCGGCTGGTCGAGCCGCTGCTCGGCGGCGTCTACGCGGGCCGCGCCGACATGCTTTCGCTGGAGGCCACGATGCCGCGGGTGGCGGCGGTGGCCCGCTCCGAGCGCTCGCTGCTGAGCGCGGCCAGGCACCTCGTCGCCGAGACGCCCAAGGACGCGGGGCCGGTCTTCACCTCGCTGCGCGGCGGCGTCGGCACCCTGCCCGAGGCGGTCGCCAAGGCGTCGGAGGCCGACGTCAGGACCGGCGTCACCGTCCGCGAGCTGCACCGCACCGAGGCCGGCTGGCGGCTGGTCACCGGTCCCGTGCCGCGTCCGGAGGTGATCGAGGCCGACGCGGTGATCCTGGCCACGCCGGGGCCCGCCACCAGCCGGCTGCTCAAGTCGGAGGTGCCGAAGGCCGCCGCCGAGCTGGCTCGGATCCAGTACGCGAGCATGGCCGTCGTCACGCTGGCCTACCCGGTGGACGCCTTCCCCGAGCCGCCCGGCACCAGCGGTTACCTGGTGCCGCCGGTGGAGCGGCGGCCGGTCAAGGCGGTCACGTTCAGCTCGGTGAAGTGGCCCCACCTGACCAAGGACCTGGTGATCCTGCGCTGCTCCATCGGCCGGATCGGCGAGGAGCACCTGCTCCAGCGCGACGACGCCGAGCTGGTGTCGCTGGCCACGGCCGAGATGGGCGACGTCATGGGCGTGCGCGGGCTGCCGATCGACACGCGGGTGACGCGCTGGGGCGGCGGGCTGCCGCAGTACAACGTGGGTCACCTCGACCGGGTGGCCCGGGTGCGCGCCGCGGTGTCGGTCGAGCCGGGCCTGGCCGTGTGCGGCGCCGCCTACGACGGCATCGGCATCCCCGCCTGCGTCGGCACCGCGCGCACGGCCGCCGCCCGGATTCTGGACCACCTCACCAGGCGAGGAGAATAGGCATCATGACAGAGGGCGCTCCGCGGCCGAAGGCCCGCGATCTCAACCAGGTGATCCGTTACACGATGTGGTCGGTCTTCCAGGTGACCGAGCCGTGTCCCGGCGACCGCGACGGGCTCGCGGCCGAGGTACAGGAGCTGCTCGACCAGGCCGCCGGCAAGGACGTCGTGACCAGGGGGGTCTACGACGTGGCCGGGCTGCGGGCCGACGCCGACTTCATGTTCTGGTGGCACGCGCCCACGCCGGAAGACCTGCAGGACGTGTACGCCAGGTTCCGCCGCACCCGGCTGGGCCGGCAGACCAGGCCCGTGTGGTCGGCGATGGCGCTGCACCGGCCGGCCGAGTTCAACAAGTCGCACATCCCGGCCTTCCTCGCCGAGGAGGAGCCGCGGGCGTACGTGAGCGTCTACCCGTTCGTGCGCTCCTACGAGTGGTACCTGCTGGAGGACTCCGAGCGCCGGGCCATGCTCGCCGAGCACGGCAGGATGGCGCGCGACTACCCCGACGTGCGGGCCAACACGGTGGCGTGCTTCTCGCTCAACGACTACGAGTGGATGCTGGCGTTCGAGGCCGACGAGCTGCACCGGATCGTCGACCTCATGCGTACGCTGCGGGGCGCGCAGGCCCGCCGCCACACCCGCGTCGAGATCCCGTTCTACACCGGGGCGCGCAAGCCGCTGCAGGAGCTTGTCGCCGCCCTCCCGTAACGCCGCGTACGACTCGAAGGCGCCCGTCCGCTCGCTTGGCCGGGCGCCTTCGTGTTTCCTCCTTCGGCGCATCCTGCCCCCCTGTCGCGGCCGGTGGTGGTCTCCTTGTGTCGTGGGCACGGTGGGGGCTCGCGCTTTCGGGGGCGGGCCGATGTGAACGTTCCAAGGCAGGCGGGCGTCTAGGGAACGGGCCTATTGCGGGGAGGTCGGTCGGGGTGGAGGAGACCGGAGGACGAGGCCGCCGTCGGCACGCGGCGGGACGCCATGCCGCGGGCCGCCGCCCCCGGCACGCTCGGCGCCGTACGGGGAGCGGCTGGGCGGCGATGGGGCAGGGACGGCAGGCCGCCGAGGACGGCAAGCCTACGGCGGGAGATGGCCGGTCAGAGGTGGGAGACGGCCGGTCGGAGGTGGGAGACAACCGGTCGGTCCCGGAGAGAGACCTGTCCGTCCCGGACGAGGGCGAGCCGGCTTCGGGGAGCAGGCCGCCCTCGGGGAGCAGGCCGGGGGCGGGGAGCAAGCCGGTGGCGGGGAGCAAGCCAGGGGTGGAGAGCAAGCCGGTGGCGGGAACGGGGCCGCTGGTCATCGGGAGCGGGCCGGGAGCCGTCGGGTCGCGGCGCTTGCCGGGGCGGAAAGGGTGGCCGGGCGTACGGAAGGGCCAGCCGGGCGTACGGAAGCGCCGGTCGGGTGCGCGGAAGGGGCGCCTGGGCGCGCGGGCGGGTGGGCCGGGCGCGCGGAAGGGCCGGTTGGCGGCGGTGGTGCTGGTGCTGGCCGGTGGGGTCGTCGCGGTGCTCGGCGGGAACGCTGGGATGGGGCCGGGCGTGCTGCTCGGCGTGTTCGGGGGAGCGCAGGCGGGGTCCGGTGCGGCGGGCCGGCAGGGCGGCGAGCAGGGGGCCGGGCAGGGGCGCGACGGGGCTGGTTCGCCCGGGTCCGGCGGCGTGAACGGCGGGACGGGCACGACCGGGGCGACGGGCGCGACCGGTCCCGGCGGGCCGGCGGCGGCGTCGGGCGGGGACGGCGGGACCGCGGGGACCGGTCCGGAGGCGGGCGCGGAAGCCAGGATGCGGGAGGCCCAGCGCTCCGAGGCGCCGGATCCGGCGGCCACGTCCGGCCAGGCGGGAGGGCCCCGTCCGGGGATGGTGTCCGGCACCACGGCCCCGGAGGACGTGCTGGCGGGCGGCCCCGACCCCGGGGACGGCGACGACTACAGGGCCGACGGGCCTTCACGGCACACGGATCACCAGGCGGCGGAGTACTTCCGTACGAACTGGGGCCCGAACGACAAAGCCCTGAAACGCCTCAAGGACGTCCGCAGCGTCGGCGGTTATTTGCGCATTTATACAGACTTGCCGGATACGGCGGATAATTCGCTGACCGCGATCATCCTCTGCGAACGCGGCCTCGCCTACCTCCGCAGCCGAGGGGTCGACGATCCGGTGGTGTTCGTGCAGGCGGAGTTCGGCGGAAACGGGAATCCGGTGCTCGCCAACATCCTCGGCCCCTCCGACCGGAGCTGCCGCGTCACCCATCCGGCACCGGGCTGATCCGGTGGGGTCCGGGTCAGCGGACCCGGACCCGCGTCTTCGCGCACACCTCGCACCGCTGGGTGACGACGCGTCCGATGGCCTCGATGGTTACCCACCGGTGGCGAAGGTGGACAAAGCGCACGCGGCACTCGTACCCGTGGAAGGCGATCGATACGCCGCGTCGCTGCTTGATCACCCCTTGGGTTCGAGCCGCAGGGAGACCGAGTTGATGCAGTAGCGGTCGTCCGTCGGCGTCGGATAACCCTCGCCGTGGAAGACGTGCCCCAGGTGCGAGTCGCACCGGGCGCACCGCACCTCGGTCCGCACCATGCCGTGGCTGCGGTCCTCGATCAGCCGCACCGCGTCGGATTCGGACGGCTCGAAGAAGCTCGGCCACCCGCAGTGCGACTCGAACTTCGTGTCAGACCGGAACAACTCTGCCCCGCAGGCGCGGCACGAGTACACGCCCTCGGTCTTGGTGTCGACGTACTCCCCCGTGAACGGGCGCTCGGTCCCGGCCTCCCTGAGGACGTGGAACTCCTCGGGCGACAACTGGGCCCGCCATTCGGCCTCGCTCTTGACCACCTTGTCCATGTGTCCAGCGTACGAGATCGTGCAAAAAGAGATCTCCGCAGGGTGAAGCATCTGTTCTGGGGTGAATTTGCGTCTTTGTAGGCAAGGGGGTGTCATCGCCTCCTTGCCAAGGGGTGATCATCCGCAGATCCCGCCGAGCGGCACAGCCCACGCCCGTGCTGGCGCCGCTGGGGATCGCCACGGCCGGCCGGGTGGCGCGCCAGCGCCCGGAACGGCGGCGGATGGTCTCGCGGCCCGTCCCGTCGAGCCCTCGGTCCCGCCACCGAGGCGGCTCCGGGACGGGCCCACCCCGCTTGGAGTAGGTTCGGGGGCATGGCATCGCCGTACATAGAGCTCGAGGTGGGGGAGCGGACCGTCAAGGTCACCAATCCCGACAAGGTCTACTTTCCTGAGATCGGCGCCACCAAGCGGGAACTGGTCGAATACTACGTGAGCGTCGGCGAGGGGGCGCTGCGCGCGCTCAAGGACCGGCCCACGAACATCAAGCGCCACCCCGACGGCGTGCAGACGGAGGCCATCTACCAGAAGCGCATGCCGCCCAAGCACCCCGACTGGCTGGAATCGGTCACCGTGACCTTCCCCAGCGGGCGCACGGCGCAGTCGCTGCGCGTCACCGAGGTCGCGGCCATCGCCTACTGCGCCAACCTCGGCACCATCGACTTCCACCCCTGGCAGGTGCGGGCGGCCGACGTCGAGCACCCCGACGAGCTGCGCATCGACCTGGACCCGCAGCCGGGGCTGGAGTTCGACGCCGCGCGCAGGGCCGCGCTCCTGACCAGGGAGGTGCTCGGCGAGCTGGGCATGGAAGGCTTCGTGAAGACCTCGGGCAACCGCGGCGCGCACATCGCCGTCCGCATCGAGCCGCGCTGGGACTTCATCCAGGTACGCCACGCGGGCATCGCCCTGGCCAGGGCCGTCGAGGCCCGCGACCCGAGCCTGGTGACCACGGCCTGGTGGAAGGAGGAGCGGGGCGACCGGGTGTTCATCGACTACAACCAGAACGCCAGGGACCGCACCGTGGCCAGCGCGTACTCGGTGCGCGCCCAGCCGCACGCCCCCGTCTCCACGCCGCTGACCTGGGACGAGCTCGCCGACGCCGACCCGCGCGACTTCGACATCCGCACGGTGCCCGCCCGCTTCGCGAAGCTGGGCGACGTGCACGCGGCGATCGACGACCGGGCGTACTCGATCGAGCCTCTTCTCGGCCTGTACGCCGAGGACGAGCGGGGCGACCTGCCGTACCCGCCGAACTACCCGAAGATGCCCGGCGAGCCCAAGCGGGTCCAGCCGAGCAAGGCCAGGTCCGACACCTGAACCGCGCCGGCTCAGGTCGGCTTCGGAGCCGTGCTCGATCCCGTGCTCGATCCCGCGCTCGATTCCGTGCTCGACGCGGGGCTCGGCTCCGGCTTCGACTCGGGCAGGGGTGACGGCACGGACGGCGGGGGCGAGCCGAACGTGGGCACCGCGAGCTCCGTCGCCTGGGGGCCCGGCAGGGGGATGATCTGCGGCCGCTCGGTCATGGACGCCGTGCCGTCGCACCCGATCGCCGCCACGCCCGCGATGACCAGTGCGGCCGCGGCCAGCCTGAGCGCATGCTTCATGGGGATGACCGCCCGCTTCCGACGATGCTCACGTTGCGACACGATTCCGTCGCAGATCGTAGTGCACCGATGGCTCGGCCGACGTCGAAACGGCGGTTCCGGCAGCGCGCGCGCCGCCCGGCGGTCACCCGGCCGACACGCGTCCGCGCCGTGACGAGGTCGCCCGGCTGACACGCGTCCGCGCCGTGACGAGGTCGCCCGGCTGACACGCGTCCGCGCCGTGACGAGGTCACCCGGCTCGGCGCGGGTCAGCGGCGTACCAGGTGATGCGGCGCCAGTTCGCGCGTCTCGCCCCTGTCCAGGTAGACGACCCGGTCGGCCAGGCCGGCCTGCTCGACGTGATGGCGGAAGTCGTCCAGCGGCGAGCTGAAGACCGAGTAGTCGTCGTAGTGGACCGGCACCACCGTGTGCGGGTTGATCAGATCCACCCACGCGGCGCCCTGCTCGCCGTCCATGGTCACGAGCAGGGTGCCGAGCTTGGTGCCGCCCAGGTGCACGATGGCCAGGTCGATGTCGGGAAAGCGGCGCGGGATCGAGTCGAGGCGGCGGTCGAGCAGCGTGTCACCGCTGATGTGCAGGCGCAGCTCGACCCGTTCGTCGCGGTTGCAGAACTCCACCATCGTGCCGATCACCGGCGGCAGCAGCGCCTCGGCCGCGCCCGGCGCGTGCTTGGCGGGCAGCGCGGTGATCCGCACGGTGCCGTCCGGGCCGCGTAGCTCGTGCTGCTCCCAGTTCTCCAGCCCCACGCTCCTGCGGAAGCCGCGGCGGCGCAGCCGGCCGGCCGCCGCCGTGGTCGTGATGACCGGCGTCGCCTTGTCCAGGCCCCTCCGCGCCACCCTGTCCCAGTGGTCGCCGTGCATGTGGGACAGCAGCACCGCGTCCAGCGGCGGCAGATCCTCGATCTCCACGGCCGGGTCGGTGAGGCGGCGCGACGACAGGCCGTACCCCAGGTACGCCCGCTGCCCCCGGTGCAGGAAGTTGGGGTCCGTCAGCAGCGTGAAGCCGTTGTAACGGATCAGCGTGGTGGCGTTCCCGATGAACTGCAGGCTTCCTTTCACGTGACTTCACTCCGGGTGTTGTGGTCGCTGGGCCGGGGGCACGCCGCCGCCCTTGCCGCCCCCCTTGCGACCCTTGTCCGTGCCGTGCGGGTGGCCGGAACGCCGGGCTCCGCTCTTCGTCTCCTTGACGGCGTCCGCGGACTTGGAGTCGGTGCTGCCCTTGCCTGACCTGCGTAGCTCTGGTTGTTGTGGATTGCTCATGGCGTTTTGTCCCCCTTTGTGGAGTTCTCCTGCCACGCCGCGCCAGAGCCAAACCCTCCGTGTCTGGACGGTTTCACTTCGGTCACATTACTTGACTGCCGGTCTAATAGTTCGCAAGGCTCTCGTTGTGCATCGGGGGGCGACAACCGAGTCTGGAGCCTTCTCATGGCAAGAGCGCGACGTCTCGCAGCGGCTGGAGCGGCCACCGCCTTCGCGGTGGCCGGGGTGAGCCTGGCCGTCGGCCTCGCCGGCCCCGCCTGGGCCGGCACTGATCCCCAGGTCCCGGGCACGGATTCCGCCTGCCTGGTGCACCTGCCGCTGCTCTGCGACGAGCCCTCGGACGATTCCTGGTCGGGCGACGCCGAACCCGGCGATTCATGGTCGGGCGTGCCAGGGCACTCCGAGGCGCCCGAACCCGACGATTCATGGTCGAACCCGCCCGGACACCCCGAGGTGCCCGAGCCCAACGAGTCCTGGTCGAACGCGCCCGTACCCACCGATTCCTGGCCTGCCGGGGAGCAGCCTCCGTGGCGGCCGGCGGGAGAGGACGAGCACCGGGTGCCCAAGGGCCATCCGGAGACGGGCGGCGGCGGGCTCGCGGCCGGCGGGCCGGTGTGGCCGTTCGCGGTGGGCGGGGCGGCACTGCTGACCGGCGCGGGCCTGACCGGCTTCGCGGTACGGCGCCGCAAGGATGCCGGCTGACCTGCCCCCGCCACGGCGAGCGCCGGGGAACCGGCTCGTGCTGGGCGGGGCGGTGGCCGTGTCGATGGCGGGAGTGCTGCTGATCGTGCTCGGCGTCGGCGGCGCGCTCGGCGGAGGCGGCGACACGGCCACCGTCCCGGCGGCCCGGCAGTCCAGCGCCCCCGCCGCGCCGCTCAAGGAACTGGCCGGCATACCAGCGTCCAAGGTGGCGAAGCCCATGCGCGCGGCCCGCCCCACCGCCGTCTACATCCCCTCCATCGGCGTGGCCGCCCCGCTGATGGAGCTGGGCCTGGACGCGAAGGGCGCCATCCAGAACCCGCCGTTCGACCCGCCGAACCTGGCCGGCTGGTACCGCTACGGCCCCGTCCCCGGCCAGCGCGGCGCCGCCGTGATCACCGGACACCTGGACACGCGGACGGGCCCCGCCGCCTTCGCCCGGCTCAAGGAGGTCAAGCGCGGCGCCCAGGTGCAGGTGCTGCGGGCCGACCGCTCGGTGGCCGTCTTCGTCGTCGACAAGGTCGAGCACACCCCGAAGCGCAGCTTCCCCGCCAGGAAGGTCTACGGCAAGCTCGGCTATCCGGGGCTGCGCCTGGTGACCTGCGGCGGCGCGTTCGACCGGCAGGCGCACAGCTACGAGGACAACACGATCGTGTACGCCCACCTCGCGGCCCCGTACTATCCCGAGCGCTGATCACGGATCACGGGGGAGGCCGAGCGCGCGCTCGGCGATGATGTTGAGCTGCACCTCCGTCGTGCCGCCGCCGATCGTGAACGCCCGGGTGGTGAGGATCATGCGGCTCCAGTGACGGTCCGACGGGTCCAGCGACCAGCAGAACTCCGAGATCGCCTGCGCGTGCCGCATGCCGAGCAGCTTGCGTACGCTCGGAGCCGCGCCCGGGTCGGCGCCGGCGAGCTGCGACAGCGTCACCCGCAGGCCGAGCGCCGAGATGGCCTGGCCCTCGGCCCACAGGCGGCCCGCCTGCTCGCGCTGCGCCTGCCTGAGCGGGGGCAGCCGGGAGACGTGCCGGGCCATGTCGGTGTGCCGCGAGCCCGGGCCCCAGGAGTCGCCGAGCGCGACCCGCTCGTGGGAGAGCGTGTCGCGGGCCACCCGCCAGCCCTCGTCCACCGCGCCGACGACCAGGTCGTCCGGCACGAACACGTCGTCGAGGAACACCTCGTTGAAGATCTCGTCCCCGTTGATCTCCTTGAGCGGCCTGACGGTGACGCCCGGGGACGACATGTCCACCAGGAAGTAGGAGATGCCGTCATGCTTGGGCCTGTCAGGGGAGGTGCGGGCGAGGCAGATGCCCCAGTGGGCGTACTGCGCCAGGGACGTCCAGATCTTCTGGCCGGTCAGCGACCAGCCGCCCTCCACCCGCGCGGCCCTCGTCGCCAGCCCCGCCAGGTCCGAGCCGGCGCCGGGCTCGCTGAAGAGCTGGCACCACACGATCTCGCCGGCGAACGTTCCGGGGAGGAAACGTTCCTGCTGCTCGCGGGTGCCGTACCGGACGATGGACGGGACCGCCCAGGCGGCGATGCCCAGGTTCGGGCGGCCGAGGTCGCGGAACTCCTGGTGGATGATCACCTGCTCCAGCGGTGTGGCGGACCGGCCCCAGGGGCGTGGGAGATGCGGCATCATCCATCCCTCCCGCGCGAGCCTGGCCCGCCTGGCCGCCTGCTCCTCGGCGCGCAGCGACGCGGCCTGCGCCCGGATGGCGTCCCTGACGGCGGCGGCCTCCTCCGGCAGGTCCGGCTCCATCCGCCGCCGCACCCCCGCCACCGCCAGCCGTTCCGCCTCCTCGGCCCACGGACCGGGGTCGCCGGCCAGCATGCGGCCGGACAGGGCCCTGCGGTAGTAGCGGTGCGCGTCGTGCTCGAAGGTGTAGCCGATGCCGCCCAGCACCTGGATCGCGTCCGCCGCGCACCGGACGGCGGCGTCGGGCGCCAGCACGGCCGCCACGCTCACGGCCAGCCGCACCTCCTCGGCAAGACCGCCGGGCAACGCCTCCGTGACCGGCCCTGTGACCGTCCCTGTGACCGTCCCTGTGACCGGCCCCGCGCCGGAAGAGGTGTTCGGGCCGCGGGACTCGTCCAGGGCTCTGGCGGCGTCCCACACGGCGGCCCGTGCCTGCTCCAGGGCCACCAAGGCGCCCGCCACCCGGTGCTTGACCCCCTGGAACTGCCCGATCGGGCGCCCGAACTGCTCGCGGACCTTGGCGTGCCCGGCCGCCGTCGCCACGGCCCAGGCCGCGACCCCGCACGCGTCGGCGCCGAGCAGCACGGCGCCGAGCTCACGTACCGGAGCCGCCCCGAGCAGCCGGTCGGCGGGCACGGCGCGTGCGGCGACGGAGCACAGCGGCCGGTCCGGATCGATCCCCTCCACGGGCTGGGCGGTGACGTCGCCCCGATCGAGCACCGCCCACCCGCCATCACCGGCCGGTACGACGAACAGATCGGCCCGCGCCGAGCCGATCGCGCAGCCGGGCGGCAGCGCCACGGCGGCGGTCAGGGAGCCGCCGGCGAGCCCGCGCAGCAACTCCAGCCGGGTGTCACCGGGCAGCTCGGCGCCGTACGAGCCGAGCACCGCCGAGGCCAGCACGGCCGGCAGGTACCCCCCGCAGACCCGCCGCTCGCCCAGTGCCTCCACCGCCACGCACAGCTCCAGCAGCCCGAACCCCTGCCCGCCGCACTCTTCCGGCAGGTGCAGCCCCAGCAGCCCCTGCCCCGCCAGTGCCGCGTGATCGGCGCCCCGCCCGGCCAGCCCGTGTACGGAGGCCGCCAGCGCTTGGTGCTCCTCGGTCAGCCCGATGCCCATGAGCCGACCCTAGAACTTCGTTCGGTCGGTGGCCACCGGAAAAATGGTTGGCGATCGGCCGTCGTGCCCCGTTACGCTCGCAGGCGTCCGTTCAGTGGAGACATCCGGGCCTGTCGTGCCCGTCAAGGAGGGGGATTTATGCCTGGCACCGCGCCCTGCGCGCCTCGCCGTGTCCTAGGCGGATCCTGCCCCTAACGACCACCCGCCACATCAAGAGCATGCCCGCGAGGCACGCCAGGGCTCCCTTGCTGTCCTGAGAACGACCATTCCGGCAAGGAGTACCCAGGTTGTCTGCCAACGGCAAATCCCGTTCCATCGCGAGCACCGAGACGTTCCAGTGCGTACGCTGCGGCCTGACGGTCACCGCGAACGCGCCGGACGGTGTTCGTCGCAACCACTGTCCGAGCTGCCTGCACTCGCTGCACCTGCTCGACGAGTGCAGATCACGGATGATCCCCATCTCGATCGCCGTCCTGCGTACCGGTGAGTGGATGATCATCCATCGCTGCACCCGGTGCGGTGAGCTCACGTCCAACCCCATCTGCGGGGACGACAACCAGCTCATCCTCATGCGCATGGCCGTACGGCCGCTGGCGCAGCCGCCGTTCCCGCTCGAGGCGTTCGGTGATCTGTGACATGCCCAGGAGGAACCCGGGCCGGGAACGGCCGCAACGGAGCAAGAAAGCACATCACGGCGAGCCCGGCGACGCGTTCCGCTGCGTCGGGTGCCGCATGGACGTGCCGATGATCGCACCGGGCACCGCGCACCGCAACCACTGCCCGCACTGCCTGACCAGCCTGCACGTCGATCACCGCGTACCGGGGGACCGGCGGGCGGGGTGCCGGGGCCGGATGGCGGCGCTGAGCGTCACCGTCCGGCGCGACGGGGAGTGGCTGATCATCCACTGCTGCCAGTCGTGCGGTGGGCTCAGCGCCAACCGCATCGCGGGCGACGACAACGCGCTGGCGCTGCTCCGCATCGCCATCCGCCCCCTGTCGGACTCGCGCCTGCCGGTCAGCGCCCTGCTGACCCTGTGACACCGCCCGCCGGGACCTCACGCGTCGCTCTGCGGCCCCTCGTACGAGAGGGGCCGTCGAACGCGGTCCCGGCGGCGGCTAGGCTTGTCCCCGTGACGAAGGAA
The DNA here is from genome assembly GCF_040656115.1 of Nonomuraea sp. NPDC050202. Lineage (NCBI taxonomy): Bacteria > Bacillati > Actinomycetota > Actinomycetes > Streptosporangiales > Streptosporangiaceae > Nonomuraea > Nonomuraea sp. NPDC050202. The sequence continues at coordinate 636,225 of NZ_JBFALF010000002.1, forward strand.
TTCGAACTCACGATCGGTGACGGCCGGATCCTGCACGTCTACGACACGGCTCCGGGAGCCACCGACCGCCTGCCGGTCCTGTGGCACCACGGCACGCCCAACATCGGCGCGCCGCCAGCGCCGCTCTTCGACGACCGCCTCGGCCTGCGCTGGATCTCCTACGATCGCCCGGGCTACGGCGGCTCCACCCCCGAACCCGGCCGCACCCTGGCGTCGGCGGCCGGCTACGCGAGCCGGATCGCCGACGCGCTGGGCCTCGGCCGCTTCGCCGTCATGGGCCACTCGGGCGGCGCCTCCCACGCCCTGGCCTGCGCGGCCCTGCTGGGGGAGCGCGTGCTGGCCGTGCTGAGCGTGTCCGGCCTGGCACCCTACGCCGCAGGAGGGCTCGCCCCGCATGACGCGGCGGGCGAGGCGGAGCGCGGCCGGGCCGATCGGGAGGCGCGTGCGGCTGATGACTTCGACTGGTTCGCGGGCATGGCGCCTTCCTGCGAGGCTTCCCTGCGAGCCGCCGCCCGGGGACGGGCGGCCAAGGAACGTCACGAGGCCGCGGCCGCGTACGACCCGGAGATGTTCACCCCCGAGGACCATGCGGCGTTCGAGGGGGAGTGGTCCTGGTTCGACAGCGTGGTCGGCCCCGCCGTGGCGAAGGGGCCGGGCGGGCTGATCGACGACGACCTGGCGTACGTGACGCCATGGGGCTGCGACCCGGCCGCCGTCACCGCCCCGATCCTGCTCGTCCACGGCGCCAAGGACCGTGTCGTGCCCGCCGGCCATGGCGATCGGCTGGCCCGTCACTGCCCCACGGCCGAGCTCCGCCTGTCGCCCCGCGACGGTCACATCTCGATCCTGCCGTCGGCGGGAGCGGCGGCCGTGGAGTGGCTCGCCACCGAAGGCCACCGCCGCCTGCGATGAGCCGCCATCGGACGTGTGCGGATAAGCCACCATCGGACGTGCGCGCCGCACGCGCGCGCCCGGTGGCGTCCGCCCGGTGGCGTCCGGCCGCCGCCGGAGCCAGCCGCCGGAGCCAGCCGCCGGAGCCACCCGCCGAAGTCACCCGCCGGAGCCGGTCGCCGGAGCCGGTCGCCGGGGTCAGTCGCCGAAGTCCAGGTGCAGGGCCCGGGTGAAGTCGGAGATGGCATCCTCGTGCCGGTCCAGCTCCTGGAGGATCTCCCCCCGCACCCGGAACGCCCACACGTACTCGGGATCGAGCTCGATCGCCGCGTCCAGATCCTTCAGCGCCGCCTCGTTGTCCCCCAGCTCGCTCAGCACCGCTCCCCGGCTCCCGAGCGCCCGGTCGTTACCCGGTTCCAGCTCCAGCGCCCGGTTCAGGTCGGCCAGCGCCTCCTCGTACCGGTCCATCATCCGCAACGCCTCCCCCCGCCGGCTCAGCGCGCGCACGTAGTCGGGGTCCGCCTCCAGCGCCCTGGTGTAGTCGTCGACGGCCTCCGTGTAGAGCTGCATCCGCTGGTACAGGTCGCCGCGGGCCACCCACGAGTACGCGAGCTCCTCGTCCAAAGAGATGATCTTGGAGTGCTCCGCCAGCGCCTCGTCCAGCCGGTCCAGGTCCACCAGGGCGTCCGCCTTCGCCTCCAGGATCCACAACGACTCGGGCGAGAGGGTGAGCGCGTGCTCGAAGTCGTCCATGGCCTCGTCCAGGCGGCCCATCGCGGCGTAGGTCTGGCCGCGCGAGCCGAGGGCGTACGCGCTGTCGGGCTCCAGCCGCAGCGCCTCGCCGAAGTCCTCCAGCGCGGCCTCGTACCGCTCGGTCACCCGGTGGCTCTCCCCGCGCAGCCGCCAGGCGCGGGCGTTGTCCGGTGCCAGCGCGATCGCCTCGGTCAGGTCCGCGATCGCGGCGTCGTGCCGCGAGAGCGCGATGTACGACTCTGCCCGGCTGCGCAGCACCGAGGCCCGGGACTGGGCGGCCGCCTCGGACAGCCCGGAATGGTCCTTGATCCCCTCGCTCATGAGGGGTAAATCTATCCAACTAGATCTGGATAATGGCGGCCTTTTCCCGGGTGTACTCCAGGACCGAATCGTGGCCGTACCCGCTGTCCTTGACCCCGCCGAACGGCAGCCCGGGCGGCATCTGCCTGAACGTGTTCACCCACACCGTACCGCTGCGCAGATCCCGGATGAGCCGGTGCGCCCGTCCCAGGTCGCGCGTCCACACCCCGGCGGCCAGCCCGTAGGGCGAGTCGTTCGCGATCGCCACCGCCTCCTCCTCGGTGGAGAACGGGATGGCCACCGCCACCGGCCCGAAGATCTCCTCCTGGCACACGCGCAGCGCGTTGTCCTCGGTCGCGTACAGCGTGGGCGCCACCCAGTAGCCGCCGGGCAGCGCGGGCACCACGTCCGCGCCGGTCCGCGCGCCGAAGACGAGCCGCGCGCCCTCCTTCTCGGCCAGCTCCAGGTACGACGTGACCCGCTCGTACTGGCCGGCCGACACGATCGGCCCCATCGTGGTCGCCAGGTCGAGCGGGTCCCCGAGGACCAGCCCGGCGCAGGCCCGCTCGATGCGCCCGAGCATCTCGTCCCAGATCGAGCGGTGGATGAGGATGCGCGAGCCGGCCACGCACACCTGCCCGGCGTTGCCCGTGTAGACGGAGTTCACGGTGACGCCCTGGGTGGCGGCGTCCAGGTCGGCGTCGGGGAAGACGATGTTGGGCGACTTGCCGCCCAGCTCGAACGTCATCGGCTTGAGCGCGTCCGCCGAGGCCCGCGTGATGGCCTGGCCGGTGGCGGTCGAGCCGGTGAGGCTGATCTTGCCGACGCCGCGGTGCCGTACGAGGGCGTCGCCGACCTCCTCGCCCAGGCCGCTGACGATGTTCAGCACCCCGGGCGGGAACACCTCCGCCAGCAGCTCGCCCAGCCGCAGCACGGACGCGCTCGCCTGCTCGGCCGGCTTGACGATCACCGTGTTGCCGGCGGCCAGCGCGTAGGCGGCCTTGGCGGAGAAGGTCGAGATGGGGGAGTTCCACGGGATGACGCAGACCGCCACCCCGTACGGCTCGCGCCGCGTCAGCCCCAGCGCGTCCGGCCCGAGCAGCACGGTGTCGCCCCTGACCGCGTCGAGGCACTGCCCGGCGGCGAGCTGCCACAGGTGCGCCATGCCCGGCAGGTCCCGTTTGAGGGTGTCGCGCAGGATCCGGCCGTTGTCGCGCGTCTCCAGCCTGGCCAGCTCCTCGGCGTGCCGGCCGAACACCTCCGAGACCTTGCGCAGGTGGTGCGCCCTGGCCAGGGCGGGCAGCGCCGACCAGGCGGGGAAGGCGCGCCCGGCCGCCTCGACGGCCGCCTCGGCCTCCGCGGCGCCGCCGGCCGGGATCGTGGCCCACGCCTCGCCCGTGGCCGGGTTGACCGTGTCCATCGTGCGGGGGGCGGGGACCAGCTCGCCGCCGATGAGGTTGCGGAACTCACGCATGGACCAAGCATATGCTTGCTCAATAACCTCGACCAGCCCAAAGATCATGCAAAGTGCCCGGAGACGCACGCATAGCCGGGAAGCGCACGGGCACACAAACGCACAAAGGGTGGTGGCTATGGCACACAGAATGCTCGGCCGGCTGGCGTACGGCTCGCGTTACGACCGCGTCCCGTGGGGACAGCGGGTCTATGTCCGTCCGGGGGAACGGCTCATCCGGGAGGCGCAGTGGCGCCTGCTGCTCAGGCGGGCGCCGGTCATGTCGCTGGCCGAGTACCAGGGGCTGCGGTCCCTGGGCGAGATCGAGGAGTTCCTGAGCTGCATGATGTGCGGGGAGTCCCGCCAGCAGCCGCTCTTCACCCCCACCGGCGGGAATGGCTGGCGCTACCACGTCGTCCGCTGCCCGTCCTGCGGCTTCCTCTACCGCAATCCCAACGTGCGCCCCGAGCGGCTCGGCGACCTGTACGCCACCGGCTACAGCAACTTCCTGACCGGGAAGTACGCCGCCAACCGGCAGCGCCGCTACGACCTCACCATGAGGTCGTTCGCCCCGGTGTTCGACGAGGGCAAGGAGCGGCGGCTGCTCGACTTCGGCTCCGGGGTCGGGCTGTTCCTGGAGCTGGCCGAGCAGCGCGGCTTCGACGCCTACGGGGTGGACCTGTCGCCGGAGTCGGTCGAGCAGGCCAACCAGCGGCTCAGCAGGGCCCGCACCTACTTCGGGGCGCCCGAGGACGTGCCCGAGATCGCGGCCGGCGGCTTCGACGTGATCACCCTCTGGTCGGTGCTCGCGCACCTGCCCAGGCCGCTGGAGGACTTCCAGCGCTTCCGCAGCCTGCTGGCGCCGGGGGGCGTGCTGCTCATCCTGACGGTGAACGCGCGGTCACTGCTGCTCAAGGCGTACGGGGCCGCCTGGAGCGGTTTCACCAAGAACCACCTGATGTTCTACTCCTCGGAGACCGTGCGCACGCTGCTCGGCCGTACCGGCTTCGCCGGGGTGGCCTTCGCCCCGCACTACGGCGACACGATCGAGGCCGGCACCACCAGGCTGCCCGCCGACCTGGTCGCCAGGTTGCGCCGCAACGTGAAGCTGAGCGACGGCGGGAACATGATGCGCGTGCTCGCCTTCGCCGACGAGGAGGCGATCGGCCGCTGGGGCGGTGGGCCCCTCAGGATCCACCGCCTGCACGCCTGACGCGTCAGAGCTCGGGCACGCCGAGGTCGGAGGTCTGCGACGGCTTGGCCAGCGCCGGGTCGAGCTGCTCGATCAGCCGCTGCACCAGCGCCGCCCGCCGTACCCGCTCCCGTCCCAGCTCCTTGGGCACCGCTCCGAGATGCCCGCCCGAGGGGTAGATGTTGGGCGCGTTGCGCAGCCCCATCTTCAGGTAGACGGGAGCGGCGGCCCGGACGATCTCCACGGCCTCGTAGAAGCGGACGAACCCGCCCTGGTCATCCGGCACCTCCAGGTAGAGATCGATCGGCAGCCCGGTGGCGGCCCGGATCTCGGCCAGGTGCGGCACGGTGAGGTCGGTGCCCACGTTGACGGTGGTCGCGCCGAGCCGCTCGTACAGGGCCGCGGTCGGGCCGTTGGTGAGCGGCATCAGCACCGACGTCTTCAGGACCAGGTTCGCGGGCAGCGTCCCGTCCGCCTTCAGCTCGCGCAGCAGGTCCAGCGTCCCGAGGTCGCCGACGAGCAGGCTGCGGATGCCCAGCGAGCAGGCCCGCAGCGCGTCCGCCAGGCACGCCGCCACCATCGCGTTGCCGCGTGCGGCGGCGCCGACGGCCTGCGTGAGCTTGGCCTGGCCGCCGGTGTCCCAGGCGGCGCGCGGCCCGAGGAACAGGTTCACCTCGATGCCCCGCTCGGCCCCGATCCGCGCCATCCGCGTGATCTCCTCGTCGGTCAGCATCATCACGCCGCTGCCCTGCGAGGTCCTGGCGACCGGCACGCCGAGCCGGTCGGCCTCCGCGACCACCGCCTCCAGCACCTCGGGCCCCTCGACGCTGGGGATCTCGAAACGGTACGGCGCCCCGTCCGCGAACCCGGACCCGGAGGGCGCGGCGGACCCTACGACCGGGTGCCCGAGCCGGGACATCAGGGCATGGAGGTCGGCAAGGCTGGTCATCAGGGGATCTCCTCGTCATCGATCACTTCGGCACGCCCGAGCGTGGTGCGACGGCCGGTGTCGTCCTCGCCCCACAGCTCCAGCTCTGCCCGGTTCCCCACCGTCGATATCACCCGCCCCCGGCACGTGTGCGGCCGGTCCCGGAAGTCCATCCCGCGGCGGCCGGCCTGCAGCACGGCCGGCCGCCCCTGCCCGGTGCCGAGCCGCCCCAGGCAGACGGCCTTGAGCAGCCCGCGCCCGGCCGGCTCGGGGCGGCCGGGCGATACCCGTACGAGGTCGCGGCGCGGCGCGTCGAGGAAGCACGCCGTGAGCATGGGCGGCACCCCGGCGGCGGATCAGTGGTTCTAGGATCGGGGTCATGGAGCTCGCCCCCGGTGTCCACGTCGCCGTCACCGACCGCCACGGCGGCGTCAGCGCCCCGCCCTACGGCTCGCGCAACCTCGGCGGCCTGGTCGGCGACGACCCGGCGAACGTGCGCGCCAACCGCGACGGCGTCAGGGACGAGCTGGGCGTGCGGGCCGTGGTGTTCATGCGGCAGGTGCACGGCGCCGACGTCGCGTACGTGAGCGAGCCCTTCGGCGACGACCCGCCCCCGCTCGACGGCGTGTTCACCACCGAGCCGCGCCTGGCGCTGGCCTCGCTCGGGGCCGACTGCCCCGCGGTGCTGGTGGCCGACCCGGTGGCCCGCATGGTGGGCGCGGCGCACTCCGGCCGCCCCGGCACCGAGGCGGGCATCGCCACGACGCTGGTGGAGGCCATGGCGGCCAAGGGCGCCGAGCCGGGCAGGATGGTCGCGCTGATCGGCCCCGGCGCGTGCGGCCGCTGCTACGAGGTGCCCGCCGACCTGCGCGAGCGGGTGGCGGCCAGGGTGCCCGCGACGTGGTCCACGACGTCCTGGCAGACGCCCGCGCTCGACCTGCGGGCCGGGATCGAGGCCCAGCTACGGGCCGCGGGCCTGGCCGACGTGCGCCACGACGCGCGCTGCACGATCGAGGCGCAGGAGCTCTACTCCCACCGCAGGGAGCAGCCCGGCGGCCGGTTCGCCGGGCTGATCTGGCTGGTCTAGCCCTTCCCCCGGCTGCTGTTGAAGATCACGTTCACGATGACGATGGCGATCCAGACCGGGATCACGTAGGGCGCCTTGCTGTCGGTGAGGACGAAGGCGAGCGTGGCCCCCGTGCCCAGCACCAGCGAGACGATGGCCAGGGCGAGCCGCTGCCCGTCGGCCACGGTCTGGTTGACCGGCCCGGCCTTGGGCGCGGCCGTGGCGAGCCGCTCGTCGACCCGCCGGTCGATCTCCTGGCCCATCTTGTCGAGGAACGAGTCCACGACCTCGTTCTCGTACTCGGGCCCCAGATCCCGCCGCGCGGACACGGCGGCCCGTAACTCATCCCCTGTATTCATATGTCGAGATATAACGGGATTCGGTGCTAGCGGGCAAGGATGTCATCGAGGTTGTAACTAACCGGACGCTCCAACTGCTCATACGTGCACGATTCGGGCGTACGGTCGGGCCGCCACCGCCGGAACTGCGCCGTGTGCCGGAACCGGTCGCCCTCCATCTGGTCGTATGCCACCTCGATCACCAGCTCCGGCCGCAGCGGGATGAACGACAGGTCCTTCTTGGCGTTCCACCGCGACACCGCGCCCGGCACCCGCTGCCCGCCCGTGGCCGGCCCGGCGGCCGGCTGGCCCAGGTTGGCCTGCGCCTGCTCCGCCCAGTGGCCCCAGGGGTGCTCGCTCAGCTCCGCGAGGTACGGCTTGATCTCCTCGACCAGCTCGGCCCTGCGCTTCATCGGGAACGAGGCCGCCACGCCCACGTGGTGCAGCCGCCCGTCGTCGCCGTACAGGCCGAGCAGCAGCGACCCCACGATCGGCCCCGTCTTGTGCTCGCGGTAGCCGCAGATCACCACGTCGGCGGTGCGCTCGTGCTTGACCTTGAACATCGTGCGCTTGTCCGGGACGTACGGCTGGTCGCCCGGCTTGACGATGATGCCGTCGAGCCCGGCCCCCTCGAACGTCTCGAACCATTCGAGGGCCTGCTCGTAGGCGGTCGTGACGGGCGTCAGCCGCACCGAGCCGGCCTTCTCGCCGAACAACCCCTCCAGCCGCGCCCGCCGCTCGGAGAACGGCGTCTCCATCAGCGACTCGTCGCCCAGCGCCAGCAGGTCGAACGCGATGAACTGCGCCGGCGTGCGCTCCGACAACATCGTCACCCGCGACTTGGCCGGATGGATGCGCTGCTGCAGGGCGTCGAAGTCGAGCTGCGTGCCCACCGGCAGCACGATCTCGCCGTCCATCACCACCTTGTCGGGCAGCTCGGCCCTGACCGCCTCGACCAGCTCGGGGAAGTAGCGGGTGAACGGCCGCTCGTTGCGGCTGCCCAGGTAGACCTCGTCGCCGTCGCGGAAGATGATGCAGCGGAACCCGTCCCACTTCGGCTCGTAGAGCAGGGTGCCGTCCTGCTTGGGCATGGCCTTGACCGGCTTGGCCAGCATCGGCGCCACCGGCGGCCGTACCGGCAGGTTGGGCACCGGCTCCGGCTCCTCGGCCACCTCCGGTGCGGTCGGCTCATCGGTCATGGCTGCGCTCCCTCGTCCCCGTGGGTGGCCCTCGCGTACTTGCAGAAGAGGACGCCATCCTCCTCCAGCACCTGGTTGAGATCCAGTGTGACCTGCGCGGGCTCGCCGTTCTGGATGCGCGCCGCACCGCCGCCGACCAGCAGCGGGCTGATCGACAGGCACAGCTCGTCGACCAGGTCGCAGGCCGAGAGCTGGGCGTTGATCCGGGGCCCGCCCTCGCACAGCACCCTGGTCAGGCCGCGCTGGTGCAGCGCGGCCACGGCCTGCCGCATGTCGACGCTCTCCTCGCCGGCCACGATCAGGTCGGCGAGCTTGGCCGCCTCCTTGCGCCGCTCGTGCGGCGCGGCCTCGCAGGTGATCACGATCGTCCTGCTGGGGGCGTCGCAGAACAGCTCGCCGTCGAGATCGAGCGCGAGGCTGCGGGTGATCACGGCGATGGGCGGCACCTCGGGCCGCCCCTGCCTGATCTCCGCCCACGTGTCGCGCGGCGGGACGGGGCCGTACCCCTCCTTGCGCACGGTCGAGGCGCCCGCGACGACCACGTCGGCCAGCCCGCGCAGGGTCTGGAAGATCCGCTTGTCGCCCTTGCTCGACAGCGGGCCCGACCGCCCCTTCAGCCAGGCGGCGCCGTCGGCGCTGGCGACCATGTTGAGCCGCAGCCATGGCCGGTCGTCGGGGTAGGCGTAGGCCTGCACGATATCCGGGTTGTCCTGTATGTCGGGATAGATGCGCCGCACCCCTCTACCTTGGCACACGCCACCGACATCCGATCGGCCAGGGGTTTTGCGGACGGATACCGCTTTTCCCGTATCGGCGGACGTACCGGCAATTCTCCGCTTAACGTAACGAGAGGGATGGGGATCGAGGGAGGCGCGCTGTGGGCCTGCTCACCGCCGCGGCATGGACGGTCGCCGCGCTCGCCGGGGTTCACCTGCTCTCCTTGTGGCTGGCGGGCGGCGGCCTGCGCCGCGCCAAGGTCACCCGCTTCCCCGCCGCCCTCGTCTTCGCCCACCCGGCGCTGGCGGTGTCGGCGCTGGCCTGCTACGCCGCCGGCCTCGCCACGGGCAGCCGCGCGCTCGCCTGGGCGGCCTTCGCGGGCCTGGCGGCGGCCGCCCTGCTCGGCTTCGCGATGTCCACCCGCTGGCTCGGCGCCGGCCGCCACCGGATGGCGGGCCGCGGCTTCCCCGCCCTCGCCGTGACGCTGCACGGCCTGGCCGGGGTGACGGCGTTCACGCTGGTCTTCCTCACGGCCAGCGCGGCCCGCGTCTTCTGAACCGCCCCTACGACTTGCCGCTCCTGGGCCGGCGCAGCACCTGCAGCGAGCGCGCCGTGACGGCCACCAGGTCGCCCGCCTGCCACCCGTCGTCCGCGAACCCCTCCTCCACCACGTCATGCGTGGTGTCCAGCACGGGCAGCCAGCGCGTGCCGAACTCCTCGCCCGGCAGCGTGAACGGCAGGCTCTCGTGGTGCGCGTTGATCAGCAGCAGGAACGAGTCGTCCGCGATCCGCTCGCCGCGCGGCCCCATCTCCGTGATCGCCTCGCCGTTCAGGTAGACCATCAGCGACTTGGCGTAGCTGATGTGCCAGTCGCCGGCCGTCATCTCCCGCCCGCCGGGCGTCAGCCAGACCAGGTCGCGGGCCCCGTTGTCGGGATGGCGCCCGTGGAAGAAGCGCCGCCGCTGGAAGACCGGGTGCTCGCGGCGCAGCTTCGCCAGCGCCCGCACGAACTCCAGCAGCTCCGACTCGGCGTTCACCAGCGACCAGTCGACCCAGGCCAGCTCGTTGTCCTGGCAGTAGGCGTTGTTGTTGCCGCGCTGCGTGCGCCCGATCTCGTCGCCGTGGGAGAGCATCGGCACCCCCTGCGACAGGAACAGCGTGGCCAGGAAGTTGCGGCGCTGGCGGCGGCGGAGCGTGACGATCTGCGGATCCTCGACCGGGCCCTCCGCGCCGCAGTTCCAGGAGCGGTTGTCGTTGGTGCCGTCGCGGTTGTCCTCGCCGTTGGCCTCGTTGTGCTTGTGGTCGTACGAGACCAGGTCGTTCAGCGTGAACCCGTCGTGGCAGGTGACGAAGTTGATCGAGGCGACGGGGCGGCGGCCGGAGGACTCGTACAGGTCGGCGGAGCCGGTCAGGCGGGAGGCGAACTCGGGCAGCGCGGAGTGCGTGCCCCGCCAGAAGTCGCGGACGATGTCGCGGTACTTGCCGTTCCACTCCGTCCACAACGGCGGGAAGTTGCCCACCTGGTAACCGCCGGGGCCCACGTCCCACGGCTCGGCGATCAGCTTGACCTGCGAGATCACCGGATCCTGCTGGATCAGGTCGAAGAACGCGCTCAGCCGGTCGACGTCGTGCAGCTCCCTGGCCAGCGCCGAGGCCAGGTCGAAGCGGAACCCGTCGACGTGCATCTCCAGCACCCAGTAACGCAGCGAGTCCATGATGAGCTGCAGGGCGTGCGGCGAGCGCACGTTGAGGGAGTTGCCGCACCCGGTGTAGTCGAGGTAGTAGCGCCGGTCGCCGTCGTGCAGCCGGTAGTAGGCGGCGTTGTCGATCCCCCTGAACCCCAGCGTGGGCCCCATGTGGTCGCCCTCGGCCGTGTGGTTGTAGACCACGTCGAGGATGACCTCGATGCCCGCCTCGTGCAGCGCCCGCACCATGGCCTTGAACTCCAGCACCTGCTGCCCCCTGGTGCCGGCGCTGGAGTAGCGCCCGTGGGGGGCCAGGTAGGCCATGGTGTTGTAGCCCCAGTAGTTCGTCAGCCCCCGCGCGACCAGGAAGTGCTCGGGCACGTAGTGGTGCACCGGCATCAGCTCGACCGCCGTCACCCCGAGCGACAGCAGATGGTCGATGATCGCCGGATGCCCCACCCCGGCGTACGTGCCACGCAGGTCGGGCGGCACGTCGGGGTGGCGCATGGTGAGCCCGCGCACGTGCGCCTCGTAGATCACGGTCTCGTGGTACGGGATGCGCGGCGACCGGTCGTTGCCCCACTCGAAGAACGGGTTGATCACCACGTTCTTCGGCATGTACGGCGCGCTGTCCTCGGTGTTGCGCCGGGTGGGATCGGTGAAGTAGTAGGGGAACAGCGCCTGGTTCCACGTCAGGTCGCCGTCGATGGCCTTGGCGTAGGGGTCGAGCAGCAGCTTGGCCGGGTTGCACCGGTGACCCTGCGACGGCTCGTACGGCCCGTGCACCCGGTAGCCGTACCGCTGCCCCGGCTGGATGCCCGGCAGGTAGCCATGCCAGACGAACCCGTCGACCTCGGGCAGGTCGACGCGTTCCTCGGAGCCGTCATCGTGGAAGAGGCACAGCTCGACCCGCTCGGCGACCTCGGAGAACACCGAAAAGCTGGTGCCAACGCCATCCCAGGTGCCGCCGAGTGGATAGGGCTCGCCCGGCCAGACCTCGCGCATGTGACCCGATTGTCGCACGCGAAAGCGCTCTTGGTCTTCCGATGACCACATCGCCGTTCCCCGCGCGACCAAGGGACTAGAGGAGCTCGGCCTTGAGGCTGATCGTCGTGCCGGCCAGGGCCTTGCTCACCGGGCAGTTGGCCTTGGCCGTCTCGGCCGCCTCCTGGAACTGCTCGGCCGTGATGTTGGGAACGTGCCCCTTCACCGTGAGCACGATGCCCGTGATGCCCTCGCCCGGCTGGAACGTCACGTCGGCGCTGGTCTGCAGCGACTCCGGCGGCGTGCCGGCCCCGGCGAGGCCGTGCGAGAGCGCCATCGAGAAGCACGAGGAGTGGGCGGCGGCGATGAGCTCCTCGGGGGAGGTCTTGCCGTTGGCAGACTCGGCCCTGGACGGCCAGGAGACCTCGAACGTGCCGACACCCGAGGTGTCGAGCGAGACGGTGCCCGAGCCGTCGAGCAGGGCGCCCTTCCACTGGGTAGTGGCGGTGCGGGTGGTGGCCATGGCGATTGCTCCCTCCGTTGTTACCTTTCGACCTTATCGTGGCGCGAAAGAGTCTTGCCCGGCGGTCATCCAGCTCTACATTTGGTGCGAATAGTGACATGCTCGGGTCGCGGCGCACCTACCGCCTTGGTCCGGAATAAACGGGAGTGTGGTGCCAGTGGAGGCACCGTACGACGACCGCCTGCTGCACCAGCGGGTGGTCGGCGGCGATGAGTCCGCGCTGGGGGAGGTCTACGATCGGCTCTCTTCGCTGATCTTCGGTCTCGCCCTGCGGGTCACCAGGGACCGGGTGATCGCCGAGGACATCACGCAGGAGGTCTTCCTGGTCTTCTGGGAGCGGCCACTGGCCTACGACCCGGAACGCGGCACCCTGCGCGCCTGGCTGGCCACGATCGCGCACCGGCGTGCGGTCGACCACGTGCGGGCCGAGGAGCGCAGGCGGGTGTCGGCGCTCGGGCCCAGGCTGTTCGAGCGCGAGCCCACCAGACTCGAGGACACCGTGCTGGCCGCCGACGAGGCCCAGCGGGTGCGCCAGGCGGTGACGTCACTGCCCGACGGCTTACGCGAGGCGGTGGAGCTCGCCTATTTCGGAGGCAGGACCTACCGGCAGGTCGGCGAGGAGCTCGGCGTGCCGGAGGGAACGGCCAAATCGCGCATCCGGCTGGCGCTGCGGCGCCTGGCGGACGCGCTGGCAGAGGAAGAAGTGTGATGGACGCCAGGCCGCCGCACACGGCCGAGGCGTACCCGCATGCTCAGGAAGAGGTGTGATGGACCCCGTCGAGCGTCTTTACCTCGACGCGCTGATGGAGGACCCCGAGGTGCCGGCCCGCTCGCTGCGGCCCCAGCTCCTCGCCGGGGCCCGGGCCCGGCGCCGGCCGGCGGCCCCCACCGCCGCCTGGGTGGAGCCGTACGCCGGCCGCGTGGCCGCCATGGACGCGCTGCTCGCCTCGGCGGTGGACGACGACTGGTCGCGGATCATCGTCGAGGGCTGGACGCTCCAGGAGCTCGTCGCCCACCTGGCCGCCAAGGACGGCCTGCTGGCCGCCTCCGTCGGCGCTCCCGTGCTGGGCCCGCCGATCGGCGCGGCCGACTCGCTGTCCCGTACGAGCGACGTCCAGGCGTACGAGCGGGCCCGCAGCCCCGAGCAGACCCGCAGGGACTGGCGCGCGCAGGCGGACGCCCTCTGCCGTCACCTGGCCGAGCTGCCCCCGACGACCCAGGCCACGCTCGACGGCCTGGAGGCGCCGGTCAACGACCACATCCTGGCCCGCTGCCTGGAGACGTGGATCCACACCTCCGACGCGGCCGAGACGGCCGAGATCCGCCTGCCCGACCCGATCGCGCGGCACATCCACCCCACGGCCGACCTGTGCGCCCGCCTGCTGCCCTTCACGATGCTCTTCGGCGGCGTGGACGGCACGGGCCGCACCCTCCACCTCACGCTGACCGGCGAGGGCGGCGGCGAGTGGCGCGTCGCGCTGGGCGTGGAGGACGCCGGGCCGGGCGAGCCCGACGCGCACATCACGGCGGACGTGAAGAAATTCTGCTTCCTGCTCGGCGGAAGGGGCGATCCCGCCGATTTCCCCGCCGACCTGGAGGGTGATCTCGCCCTCGCCAGGGACGTGCTGGCGACTGCCCCCACCCTTTCGGGCCCGTAATAGCGCAAAAGGGATTGAATACCGCGGCTATTTGCGTTGGGCTTTGACAGGTTATTTCGATCGGTGGAGGTAAAGGCGATTGCGTGCATGGGTACGTCGCCCCTTATCCGAGTGTTCCCAAAAAGGGACGCGGGATTCCGGGTCGAACTACCCAGGACGGAAAGAATGCACGTGAATACCGAAAATCCACATAATCGCCGAGGTCGTCGACGTTTCGCGGCGCTCGCCGTGGCCGGCGCCACCGCGGGCATCATGCTCCTTCCCGCGGGCCAAGGGGTCGCCGGCGCGAGCGCAGGCGCGTCCGCCGTCCCGGCCGGCGCCGGATACGTCACCGGTGAGAAGCCGGCGCTGGGCTGTGGCGACCGCCGGTGCGGCGACGGCTCGTGGGGTCGGCGCTGGTGCGGCGGCCGGCGCTGCCACGGGCACCACCACCGCCGGCACCACGATCACTACTACGAGCACGACCACCACGCCTCGGGCGACCGGCACCACCACGCCGAGCCGGCCCCCCAACTGCCGGTGGAGCCGCCGGTGAAGGACGATCGCAAGCCGGTCAGCGACGACCGGAAGCCGATCGAGGACGACCACGAGCCGATCAAGGACGGCCACGAGGAAGACCCGTACCCGTGGGACTTCGACCCGTGGCTGCCCTTCGGTGACGAGGGCGACGGCGACGAAGGCTGACCCGAGGCCGGGCGTGCGAACCCGCGACGCCCCGCGAGTGCCGTGACCGGCCGGCCGGTCACGGCATTCGCCGCGTGATTTCGGGGCAGGAATCAGACTCTGCGCATGACGAGAAGGGGGTCCTCGTGGCAGGTGACGTGACGGGTCTGGCGGGGTTTCTGTACGAGTTCGGGCTGCTCAAGCGCTACAAACGAACCGGCTGGCTGGTCGCGGGCGTCCGCGATCCGGAGAGCATCGCCGAGCACTCCTTCCGCGCGGCGGTCATCGCGGCCGTGATCGCGGGTCTGGAGGGCGGCAATCCGGAGCGGGCCGCGTTCATGAGCCTCTTCCACGACACGCAGGAGACGCGCGTCACCGACATCCCGTACATCGGCAAGCGTTACCTCACGGCCGCCTCCAACGAGGACGTCACCGCCGACCAGGTCCGCGGCCTGCCGGCGGAGGTGGCCTCCATCGTCAGCGACGCCGTGGCCGAGTACGAGGAGAAGGCCACCCTCGAAGCCGTCTGCGCCCGCGACGCCGACAAGCTGGAGTGCCTCATCCAGGCCGTCGAGTATCGCGAGCAGGGCCACCAGAACGTCCAGGGGTGGATCGACAGCTCGCTGGCTGCGATCACCACCGAGTCGGGCAAGCGCCTGGCCGAGGAGGCCCTGAGCACGGGGACGCTCGACTGGGTGACCCGCGTGCTCAACGGCGACTGAGCCCTCAGGCTCCGGCGGCGGGCCGGGTGACCAGCTCCCTGGCGTACTCGTCGTCGCTCTCCGCCAGCACCCGCGAGATGCCCTGCGCGGCCCGCTCGTCCCCGCGGTCGGCCAGGCCGCGGGTGGCCTCGGCCACCGTACGCAGGTCGGAGTCGGACAGCCGGGCCGCCAGGGCCTCCCTGATCCGCGGCGTGTCGGCGGCCAGCCCGGCGAGCCCGGAGGTGGCCCAGTCGCGGATCTCCGAGTCCTCGTCCTCGGTCATGGAGATCAGCAGGGCCAGCCCCTCCTCGTGGTCCGGCGGGAGCACGTCGGCCAGCGCGATCGGGTCCGTCATCGTGCGCTTGTGATCGGGACGCCCGAGGATGTCCAGCACGTTCGGCAGCGCCCGCGGGTCGCCCTGGTGCCCGAGCGCCGCCAGCACCGAGCGCAGCACCTGCGGGTTGCCTTCGGTGGTGACCATCTTCTGCAGCAGCGGCAGGGTCCGCTCCAGGTACGGCTTCTCCCCGTCGGCGAACCCGAACTGCGCGATCGCGTCCACGCCGAACTCCCGCTCCCTGGCGTCCTCGCTCACGCACAATCGGGCCAGCGCCTCGTACGTCTCCTCGTCGGCCCGCTTGCCCAGCGAGTCGGCCACGATCCACCAGGTCTCGGCGTCCTCGTCGACGTCGCGGTGCGCCAGGGCCCTGGCCACGAGCTGCTCGACCGGCGTGTAGACGCCCGCCGCGTCCTCCAGCAGGGTCGCGACGGCGGCGTGGCCGCGCTGGGCCTGCACCTGCTCGCTCTGCTCGCCGTCGGGGGAGCGGCCGGCCACGGTGATCAGCTCGGTGCCGTCCTTGGCGTACTGGCGGGCCACGACGTACTCCCAGCCCTCCTGCTCGATCTGCTCCAGCAGCGCGCTCTCCAGGTGCACGCCCGCCCAGCCGAGCGCGACCTCGAGCGGGGTGTCGCCGTCGCCGTCGTACCTCTCGTGGTCGGCGCCCGCCTCCAGCAGCACCTGCACCACGCCGGGGGCGCCGCGGCTGGCGGCGAGCGTGAGCGTGGTGTCGCCGACCTCGTTGGTGGCGTTCACGTCGGCGCCGGCCTCGATGAGCAGCGTGGCGGCGTCGGCGTGGCCGTTGGCGGCGGCCCACAGCAGGGCCGTCCAGCCGCCGTCCTCCCTGGCGTTGACATCGGCGCCGGCGGACAGCAGCGCCGTGATCACCTCGGTGCGGTCACGCGAGGCCGCCGCGCACAGGGCCAGCCCGCCCTCCGCCCCGCCGTCTTCCTGTCCCTCGCTGGGCGTGTTGGGGTCGAGGCCGCCCGCGAGCAGCTTGCCCACGGTCTCGATGTCGCCGATCAACGCCGCGCGGTAGAGCTGTTCTGCATGCATGACAAGGGACCCTAGCCTGGTCCGGCCGCGCCCCGGACCAAGGCCGGGGCCCCGTGTCATGGCGTGGTACGCGCCCCGCCCACGGACCGGTTCAGATCTCATCCCGAATATGCATGTTTCGATGGATAACTGGATTCCTCCGCAAGGAGGAGCTGCACCGGGACGCAAACGCGATATGTTGCGAGTATGACTGATCCCGGTGAGGTCCGCGCATCGGACGCCGAGCGCGAGGCCGTCGTCGAGCAGCTCCGGGTCGCCTCGGTCGAGGGCCGGTTGACGCTCGCCGAGCTGACCGACCGCACGGAGGCCGCGTACACCGCGACCACCCATGCCGAGCTGGCCATGCTGACCCAGGACCTGCCCACGGCGGGCGGCTCCGCCCCCGTCGCCGCCGCGGCCCCGGAGCGCAAGAAGCGGCGGTGGTTCGTCGGCGTCATGGGCGACTCCAAGCGCCGCGGCACCTGGCGCATCGATCAGGAGCTCGGCGCCGTCGCCGTGATGGGCGACGTCCTGCTCGACCTGCGCGAGGCGGAGGTGCGTACGGACCGGGTGGAGATCCTGGCCGTCTCCGTGATGGGCGACGTCAAGATCATCGTGCCTGACGGCGTGTACGTGGACCTCGACGGCATGGCGGTCATGGGCGACAAGAAGGTGAACGTCATGCAGGCGCCGCCCGGCATGAACGTGCCCGTGGTGCGCGTGCAGGCGTACGCCGTGATGGGCGACGTCAAGGTGATCGGCGACTCGCAGGTGCAGCCGCTCCAGCGCGGCTTCGCCGCGTGGCGCGAGCACTGGCGGCGGCTGCACGGCGACGACTGGCGCGAGATCGGCCGCCGGATCGCAGCCGAGGAGCGCGAGCTGCGCCGCCAGATCCGCGACGACCGCCGGCTGGGCCGCGGCTACTGACCCGTCACCGGCGCTCCGGACCTCCGGGCGCCCAGGGCGGGGCGCTCAGCCGGCCAGGGTGACCGGCTGGCGCTGAGCGGCCTCGTAACGCTCCACCAGCACGTCCACCAGCTCGGGCGCCGGCCCCAGCACGTCCGCCACGACCGACGCGCCCGCGGCCAGCGTGTCGCGGCGCACCTTGTCGGCGAAGTACCCGGGAGCCAGCAGGTACGGCGCCACGACCACCCGCGGCGCCCCCGCCCGGGCGAGCGAGGCGACCGCCTCGGCCGGCGTGGGGGAGGCGGCGGAGGCGTACGCGGGGGTGACGGTCCACCAGCCGGACCGCCGCCACACCCGCGCCGTCTCCGCGATCACCGCGTTGGCCCGCGCGTCGCTCGACCCGGCCGACACCAGCACCACCGCCGTGTCCGGGTCGCCCGCCGGCACGCCCGCCTCGCCCAGCCGCCGCTCCAGCGCGGTCAGCAGCAGCGGGTGCGGGCCCAGCGTGTGCCCGTAGCGGACACGCAGCCGGGGCTCGCGCGCACGCGCCTCGTTCAGCGCCGCAGGCAGGTCCACCCGGCTGTGGTACGCCTCGGTGAGCAGCAGCGGCAGCACCACGGCCTCGCGCAGGCCGCTGAGGGCCTGGCCGAGGGTCGGGGCGCTGTGGTCCAGGTACGCCACCCGCACGTCCAGCGGCACCCGATCGAGCAACGCGGCCACGGTGGCGGCGGCCCGAGGGTCGCGAGACCCGTGCGCCACCGCCACCAGTGGCACGCGGCCGGGGGCCGCCCCGCCTGCCAACGGGACGGGTCCCCCGCTGGGGATCACAGGTGAATGCCGCATTCGACCTTCCCCAGGCCCGCCCAGCGACCGCTGCGCGGATCCTCCCCCTCCGCGACCTGCCGCGTGCACGGCGCGCAGCCGATCGAGGGGTAGTTGTCGTAGTGCAACGGGTTGATCAGCACCCCGTTGTCGGCGATGTAGTTGTCCACGTCCTCCTGGGTCCAGGAGGCGATCGGGTTGACCTTCACCATCTGCCGCTTGGCGTCCCACTCCACGACCTTGGTGCCGGTCCGGCTGGGCGACTCGTCGCGGCGGATGCCGGAGATCCACGCCAGGTACGGCTCCAGCGCCCGGTTCAGCGGCTCCACCTTGCGCAGGTAGCAGCACAGGTCGGGGTTGCGGCCGAACAGGCGCGGCCCGAGGTCGCGGTCCTGCTCCGCGACCGTCCGCGACGGCTTGATGTCGATCACGTTGACGTCATAGACCTGCCGCACGGCGTCCCGCGTGCCGATGGTCTCGGCGAAGTGGTAGCCGGTGTCGATGAACAACACGTCCACGCCGGGTTTGACCCGGCTGACCAGGTCGATGAGCAGGGCGTCGCTCATCGAGGAGGTCAGGCACAGCCGGTCGCCGAACGTCGCCGCCGCCCATCGGATGATCTCGCGCGCGGGGGCGTCGTCCAGGAACTTCGCGGCGGACTCGACGATGTCCTGCAGGTCGAGGGCGCCGCGTTGCTCTCTCAGACCGACCTCGATGTCGACCAGCGTCATATCTTCACTCCGATTCCAAGGAACTTCAGCTTGAAGGCACGAGCGCAGGCGCGGCAGTACCAGCCGCCATCACCCTCGTAGGGTTCGAGATCCTCTTCGCCGCAGTAGGGGCAGTGGAAGGGAACCGCTCGTGTGGTCATTTCAGGTCGGCCTCGTCTGCTCGCTGGACCCAGTCGGCGAACGACTCGCCTTCCTTCTTCTGGCTGTCGTAGTTGGACACGACGCGCGCCACGTAGTCGGGCAGCGCCTTGGCGGTGGTCTTGAGGCCGCGCACCTTCCTGCCGAAGCCGGCGTTGACGCCGAGCGAGCCGCCCAGGTGGATCTGGAAGCCCTCGACCTGGTCGCCGTTCTCGTCCACGACGAGCTGGCCCTTCAGGCCGATGTCGGCGACCTGGATGCGGGCGCAGGAGTTGGGGCAGCCGTTGAGGTTGATGGTCAGCGGCTCGTCGAAGTCGGGCAGCCGCCGCTCCAGCTCGTCGATCAGGTCCATGGCCGTGGCCTTGGTCTCGACGATGGCGAGCTTGCAGTACTCGATGCCGGTGCAGGCCATCGTCTGGCGGCGGAACGTGGAGGGCTTGACCTGCAGGTCGTTGGCCTCCAGCTCGGCCACGATCGAGTCGACCCGGTCGGGCGCGACGTCGAGGATGACCATCTTCTGCTCGACCGTGGTGCGGACCCGGTCCGAGCCGTGCCGCTCGGCGATGTCGGCGATCAGGTGCAGCTTGTCGCCGTCGACCCGGCCCACCTTGGGCGCGAAGCCGACGTAGAAGTTGCCGTCCTTCTGCGGGAAGACGCCCACGTGGTCGCGCCGGTTGCTGCGCGGCTGCTCGGGGGCGGGCCCGTCGGGCAGCTTCTCCTTGAGGTACTCGGTCTCCAGGATGTCCCTGAACTTCTCCGGCCCCCAGTCGCTGACCAGGAACTTGATGCGCGCCCGGTGCCGCAGCCGCCGGTAGCCGTAGTCGCGGAAGATCCCGACGACGCCCTCGTGCACGTCGGCCGCCTTCTCGGGGCTGACGAACACGCCCAGCCGCTTGCCCAGCATCGGGTTGGTCGACAGGCCGCCGCCCACCCACAGGTCGTAGCCGGCCTCGCCGTGCTCGTTGACCACGCCGACGAACGCCACGTCGTTGATCTCGTGCACGGTGCAGTGCGCCGGGCAGCCGCTCAGCGCCGTCTTGAACTTGCGCGGCAGGTTCGAGTACGCCGGGTTGCCGACGACCCGGTCGTAGATCTCGCTGATCTGTGGGGTGGCGTCGAGCACCTCGTCGACGTCGATCCCGGCCAGCGGACAGCCCATGATCACACGCGGGGTGTCGCCGCACGCCTCGGTGGTCGACAGCCCCACGGCCTCCAGGCGCTCCCAGATGTCGGGCACCGACTCGATCTCCACCCAGTGGAGCTGGATGTTCTGGCGGTCGGTGATGTCGGCCGTGCCGCGGGCGTAGTTGTTGGAGATGTCGGCGATCGCACGGAGCTGGGCCAGGTCGAGCTGGCCGCCGTCGATGCGCACCCGCAGCATGAAGTAGCGGTCGTCGAGCTCCTCCGGTTCGAGCACCGCCGTCTTGCCACCGTCGATCCCCGGCTTGCGCTGGGTGTAGAGGCCGTACCACCGCATGCGGCCACGCAGGTCGGCCGGGTCGATCGAGTCGAAGCCCCGCTTGGAGTAGATGTCGATGATGCGCTGGCGGACGTTGAGACCGTCGTCGTTCTTCTTGTTCTCTTCGTTCTTGTTGAGCGGCTCACGGTAACCGAGAGCCCACTGGCCTTCGCCGCGCGGGCGCTTGTGGTGCCGGCTGGCAGGAGTGCGGCTGGCAGGGGTGCTCATTGCGCGTCCTTAAGATCATGGGCGCGCGCAACGTTCCTCCTGCCTTCATCGTCGAAGGGCAGGGCTGGAGAGGATGGAGTGCGACGCGCTCAGCGGTAGAAATCGACGTGGGTTAGCGGGCGTCGCAACAGATGGCACTGCGGACACGCTGAAGGTCGACGTGTCGTCGACCGACGAGCATGGGGTCCGCTGGCATGGTTCGAGAGTACTCTGGCTGTCCGAGATGTCCAAGACCGGGTCCAGAGTGTGGGATAGTGGCCCCCTCTGCCTGGCCTTCAGCCCTGACGCGGCCAGTCGAGCTCCGACTCCTCCGGCCGCGCCTGCTCCTTGTGCTGGCAGTCGCACCACGAGCCGCCGCGGCAGTCCTCGTGGCGTTTGTCCTTGCAGCTCTCGCAGATCACGTTACGACATTATTCTCCCAGAACGCGGCTCCGGTTAGGCTGGCGCGCGTGGACCTCATGGCCGAGTTGCTCGCCGACCTGCGCGCCGAGACCGCGTCCTTCGAAGCGCTGCTGCACCCCTTGCGGGACGGCGACTGGGAGCGGCCCACGCCGGCCGAGGGGTGGGCGGTCCGCGACCAGGTGAGCCACCTGGCGTGGTTCGACGACGCCGCCGTCCTGGCCGCCACCGACCCCGGCGGCTTCCGCGCCTCGCTGGCGCGTTTCACGTCCGTGGACGACATCGCGGCCGAGGCGCGGGGGAAGGCGCCGGAGGAGCTGCTCGCCTGGTTCCGCGCCTCCCGCGCCCGCAGCCAGGAGGTGTTCGCCACGCTCGGCGCCCGCGACCGGCTGCCGTGGTTCGGGCCGGACATGTCGGCCGCCTCGTTCGTCACCGCGCGGCTGATGGAGACGTGGGCGCACGGCCAGGACGTGGCCGACGCGCTCGGCGTCACCAGGGAGCCGACGGCGCGGCTGCGGCACGTGGCCATGATGGGGTTCAGGGCCCGCCCCTACAGCTTCGCCGTCCGCGGCCTGCCCGCCCCCGGCGAGCCCGTACGCGTGGAGCTGGCCATGCCGGACGGCGGAGCCTGGACGGCCGGCCCTCCGGACGCCCCGTCGCTCGTCCGCGGCACCGTCCTGGACTTCTGCCTGGTCGTCACCCAGCGCATCCACCTGTCGGACACCGGCCTGGAACCGGTGGGCGAGCCCGCGCGGGCCTGGATGGAGATCGCGCAGTGTTTCGCGGGTCCACCCGGAAAGGGACGCAGCCCCAAGTCGGGGGTGAATCAGGGTCATTCCGGATGACGCTCGCGTCATGATCCGTGACATGCTGTGAGCATGCGCACAATCCTGAACGTCATCTGGCTGGTGTTCGCGGGGATCTGGCTGGCGATGGGCTACGCGCTGGCGGGGGTCATCTGCTGCATCCTCATCGTCACGATCCCGTTCGGCATCGCCTCGTTCAGAATCGCCAAGTACGCGCTGTGGCCCTTCGGCCGCACCGTGGTCCGCGACCCCGACGCCGGCGTCTTCTCCCTCCTGGGCAACATCATCTGGTTCGTGGTCGCCGGCATCTGGCTGGCCATCGGCCACGTCGTCACCTCGATCCCGCTGTTCATCTCGATCATCGGCATCCCGATGGGCGTGGCGAACATCAAACTCATCCCCGTCTCCCTCCTTCCGCTGGGCGCGCGCATCGTGGACAACGACTAGGGGTGGCGCCGGGACGTAAGCTGTCCCGAAGAGTCACTGCGACATACCGTTGGGTGCCATGACGTCCACCGATGCGCCTCCCCGGCCCAAGCGCGGGCTCGTCTCCCATGCCCGGGCCAGGCTGAACTGGGTGCTGGACACCAACACGTGGGCGATCGTGCGCGCCGCCACCAACGCCGGCGTCACCTACCGCGTCACCGGCCTGGCCGGGGAGGCGGCGTTCTTCGCGCTGCTGTCGCTGCCGCCTTTCGTGCTGGGCCTGATCGGCGTGCTGGGCAAGCTCGGCACCTGGCTGGGCCCCACCGTCGTCACCCAGGTGAAGACCTGGGTGATCGAGCAGGCGGGGCTGCTGTTCACCGACGACGCGGTGAACAAGGTGATCAACCCGCTCATCACCGACGTGCTCAGCGACGACGCCGGCAAGGTGTCGATCATCTCGCTGGGCTTCCTGCTGTCGCTCTGGTCCGGCTCCAGGGCGCTGTACGTGTACGTCGACCTCATCTCCGTCGCCTACGGGCTCGGCGAGGAGCGCGGCATCATCCGCACCCGGCTGATGTCGTTCGGCCTCTACGTCATCGGCCTGATCATCGGCATCATCGTCATGCCGATCCTCGTCGTCGGCCCGACCCTGATCAAGGACGCGCTGCCCGCCGACTACGGCATCCTCATCGACCTGCTCTACTGGCCCGTCGTGATCATCGGCTCGGTGCTCTTCCTCACCGTGCTCTACCACGTCAGCGTCCCGGTGCGCACCAAGTGGTACCGCGAGCTGCCCGGGGCCATCCTGGCGCTGTTCCTGTGGATCGTCTGCGCGGCCGTGCTGCGTGCCGTGCTGGCCGCCTGGTTCTCGCCCGTCTCGGTGTACGGCTCGCTGGCCGCGCCGATCGCGCTGCTGCTGTGGCTCTACATCACGGCGCTGGCCGTGCTCATCGGGGCCATCCTGAACGCCGAGGTGGACCGGCTCTGGCCGGGCGTGAGCCGTACCAGATAGCCATTCCCCAGCCGGATCATGTCCGGAATAATCCCACCGGTGAACGTGCAGCAGCGGGTCGGGCCGTACACCCTCCTCAAGAAGCTGGGGAGGGCGGGATGGGGGTCGTCCATCTCGCGGAGGACCCGGCGGGGCGGCGCGTGGCGCTGAAGACCATGCGTCCCGACCTGGCCGGGCGGGAGGAGTTCAGGCGGCGGTTCGGCAAGGAGACCGAGGCCGCCAGGAGGGTCGCCAGGTTCTGCACCGCGCCCGTGCTGGACGCCGGGTTCGACAACGGCACCGCCTACCTCGTCACCGAGTTCGTCGAGGGCCCCGACCTGTCCTCCGTGGTCGCGCGGGCCCCGCTGACCGGCTCGAACCTGGAGGCGCTGGCCGTCGGCGTGGCCACCGCGCTGGCCGCGATCCACCAGGCGGGGGTCGTGCACCGCGACCTCAAGCCGTCGAACGTGCTGCTCAGCCCCGTCGGGCCACGGGTCATCGACTTCGGCGTCGCCCAGCTCGCCGACACCCCCGGCGGGGTGGCGACGATCGCGACGATGATGGGCACGCCCGCGTACATGTCGCCGGAGCAGGCGAGGGGCGAGCACGTGACGCCCGCGGGCGACATCTTCTCCTGGGGCGCCCTGGTGACGTTCGCGGGCACCGGCAGGCCGCCCTTCGGCACCGGCGGCGTGGCGGAGGTCGTCTACCGCGTCATCAACCACGTGCCCAGGCTCGACGGGCTCGACGAGCGCATCAGGCCGCTGGTCGAGCGGGCGCTGGACAAGGACCCGGCGCGCCGCCCGACCGCCCAGCAGCTCGTGGACGAGCTCCTCGGCCGCGCGGGCGTGCCGGTGGCCGCCGCCACCGCGGCGGTCTCGGAGACCTGGACCCCCGTCGTGCAGCCGTCCGCCCCGCGGCGCGGGATCCCCTGGCCGGCGATCGTCGCCGGCGTGCTCGCCGCCGCCGTCGGGGCGGGCGTCACCCTCGCCGCGATACGCCCCTGGGAGCGGCCCGGCGCCGAGCCGGGCACCCCGGCGGCCGCCAGCACGATCGACGCCCTGGGCAGCCGGCTCGAGGTGCGGATCGACTCGCTGGTGCGGCAGGGCACCAGGGGGCGCCTGCAGTGGACGGTCAAGAACGTCGGCACCGGGAACGCGCCCCTGGCCGGCAAGCTCGGCTCCGACGTCTTCGACTACACCGTCTCGCGCGTGAGCATCGTCCCGCCCGGGGTGGGCAATCCGCTCTACCCGGCCGTCAAGGACGGCGCCTGCCAGTGCTTCACCGTCCCCAACGCCGCGTTCGGCGAGGGCGCGCAGCTCCAGCTCTGGGCCGTCTTCGAGGGGCTGCCAGAAACCGCCGAGAAGGTGGACGTCAACCTGGGACCGCTCGGCTCGATCAGGAACGTGGCCGTCACCGAGGCATGATCCCGGCGTTCCCCCGCCGCCACGACGGCCGGCCCGGACGTGAAGGACGCCGGACACTCCGCGAACCTGCTGATCACGAAGAAATAAGCCCCTGTCGCATCCGATAAGGTTCAGTAACGAGACGCGACTGGCGCATTGGGTGGGATCGACCACCAGGGAGCGAAGGGAGCGGAGGCCGTGCGCCTGGGTCTTCGCACATCGTCAACGATGACAGGAGAGTCATGAGTTCTCTCGCTAGCGTCGACCCGCAGATCGCCGAGCTCATCAAGGCCGAGGAGCGCCGCCAGTCCGACACGGTCAAGCTGATCGCCTCGGAGAACTACGTGTCCAAGGCCGTGCTGGAGGCCACCGGCACCGTCCTGACCAACAAGTACTCCGAGGGCTACGCGGGCAAGCGGTACTACGAGGGCCAGCAGGTCATCGACCAGATCGAGACCCTGGCCATCGAGCGGGCCAAGGCCGTGTTCGGCGTCAACCACGCCAACGTCCAGCCCTACTCCGGCTCGCCCGCCAACCTCGCCGTCTACATGGCGTTCCTGCAGCCCGGTGACACCGTGATGGGCATGGGCCTGCCGTTCGGCGGCCACCTCACGCACGGCTGGTCCGTCTCGGCCACGGGCAAGTGGTTCAACCCGGTCCGCTACGGCGTACGCAAGGACACCGGCCGCATCGACCTCGACGAGGTCCGCCGGCTCGCCCTGGAGCACCGGCCGAAGCTGATCTTCTGCGGCGGCACCGCGATCCCGCGCACGATCGACTTCGAGGGCTTCGCCTCCATCGCCCGAGAGGTCGGCGCCGTGCTGGCCGCCGACATCGCGCACATCGCGGGCCTGGTCGCGGGCGGCGCGCACCCGTCCCCGGTGGGCCACGCCGACGTGATCTCCACGACCACCCACAAGACGCTGCGCGGCCCGCGCGGCGCCATGCTCATGGCCACGGCCGACGAGCACGCCACGGCGCTCAACAAGGCCGTCTTCCCCGGCCTCCAGGGCGGCCCGCACAACCACACCACCGCCGCCATCGCCGTCGCCCTGCACGAGGCCGCCCAGCCGGCCTTCCGCGACTACGCCCACCAGGTGGTGCGCAACGCCAAGGCGCTGGCCGAGGAGCTGTCGTCGCGCGGCTTCGACCTGGTCTCCGGCGGCACCGACAACCACCTGATCCTGCTCGACCTCACGCCCAAGGGCATCGGCGGCAAGCCGGCCGCGCAGGCGCTCGACCGCGCGGGCCTGGAGACCAACTACAACACGGTGCCGTTCGACACCCGCAAGCCGTTCGACCCGTCGGGCATCCGCATCGGCACGCCGTCGGTGACCTCGCGCGGCATGGGCGAGGCCGAGATGCGCCAGATCGGCGCCTGGATGGACGAGGTCGTCACCGCCCTCGCCAAGGGCGACGCGGAGGACGTGATCACCCGCGTCCACCACGAGGTCAGCGAGCTCACCGCCCAGTTCCCCGCCCCCGGTCTGTAGATCTCACCAGAGAAGCACCCCACCGCACGGGCTCCCGGTGCGCGGTGGGGTGCTTCGTGCGAGCGGGGTGGGCCGGAGTACCCCGTCGCGGTGGCAGGTCCCCGCGGGCGCGGTGCCGCCGGTCGTGTTCAGGCGCAGGATCTGGGTGGCGTGGGCGAGCAGGCCGGCGCCACCCCCGCGACGCCGGTGATCGAGGAGCCGCCGGGCCGCAGCCACCACACGGCCCTGCCGTCCGCGTCGCCGCGCTGCTCCTCGTCGTTCCCCGGCACCTCCTGGCCGCCGTCGGACTGGGAGGAGAGCGCGGCCTGGTCGCTGCCGTGCAGCACGCCGCCGAGATCGACCGGCTTGCCCAGCCGGTGGAACTGGCCCCGCAGCGCCCCTCGGAGTGGGCGGCGTCGTGCGGGTTGGCGTAGAAGCCGCCGGGGGTGCCCACCTCGTTCGCGCCGCGCAGGCCCGCCGCGAGACAGACCTCGTCGCCGGACGCGTGCGCGGGCACCGCGGGGGCCGCAAGCACACCTGCCGCTAAACCCCGCAAAAGCGATCTGACGGATAGACATAAATGAAACCTCATAAAAGGCTCGATATTCCGGTCGGTACGGCAGGCAGTACGTGCCGGGAGCCGGAGAGGTTCAATCCGCCAACCCGTAAATCTCCGCATTTCTCCCCTGGGCCGTGCCGGCACGCGAAGATGCCCTCCCACCAGCGGTGAGAGGGCATCCAGCAGAAAGGATCAGGCCTTGATGGTGAGCAGTTTCCTGCCCGCCGACGTGACCACCTCGAAATGATCGATGTCGCGCAACGGCGTGGCGCTGCCGCCGTGCATGTAGAGCGGATCGGGCGACCCCGGCACTCCGTACCCGGCTGGAGGCACGGACCACCCCGTCATCACCCGCCTCTCGCCCGACTTGCCGACCGAGATCAGCTCGCACTCCAGCGGCCCCTTCACCCCCGACAGCTTGAGCGCCGCGTGCGTGCCCCACCCCTTCGACTCCACGACCAGCCCGCCCGTCACGCCTTCCGCGCCCGTGCCCTCGATGGGCCTGCCATCGGCGTAGAACTGCTCGGCCGGGCCCATGTTCGTGCCCATGTGACCGCCGTGCCCCTGCGCCACCTGCGGCGCGTCGCCGGCGCTGAGCTGCGTGCCGATCGTCAGCCCGCCGGCCACCAGCGTGACCGCCGCCGCCATCCCGATCACGAACGTGCCCCTGCGCGTCCGCCTGTCGGCCGCCTTCTTGCGCCGGAGCAGGTCCACCACGTCGCCCTGGGGCTCAAGGGAAGGGGGGTCGAGGTCCTCCACCGGGCCGATCCCGTGCAGCACGCTGGCCACACCCGCCAGGTCGGACAGCTCATACCGGCAGGAGGAGCAGCCGAGGAGATGGGCCTCGAAGGCCAGCCGGTCGTCCTCGTCCAGCAGCCCGAGCGCGTACGCTCCCACGTCCGTGTGCTCGACTCTCGACGTCATGCCTTCACCCCCCTCTCCTCCAGCGCGATGCGCAACGCGCGAACGGCGTAGTAGACCCGGGACTTCACGGTGCCCACGGGGATGCCGAGCGCCTCGGCGGCGTCGTTGACCGACCGGTCCCGCAGGATCGTCTCGTTGAGGATCTCGCGATGTGCCGGCGACAACGCCTTCAGCGCCTCGGACACGACCACCTGGTGCAGCAGTCCCTCCATCTCGTCAGGCACGGGCATGCTCTCCAGCGGCCCGTCACCCGACTCCTGGGGGCGGGCGTCCCTGCGCCGCCGGTCATCGATCACGATACGTCTGGCGACCGTGGCGAGCCAGGGCATCAGCGAGACCGAGTCGGGGTCGAGCTGCTCCGCACTCCGCCAGGCCCGGATCATGGTCTCCTGCACCACGTCTTCCGCCCACTGCCGATCGCCCGCGGTCAGCCGGATCACGAAGGCCAGCAGCGGCCTGTGGTATTCCCGGTAGAGCGCGGACACGACCACCTCGTCGTCCGGGCTTACGCGCCGGATCCAGTGTCGTAGGCGCGGCTTGCCCATCGGGGCGGCTCCCTCGGCCGAGGGCGGGGGATACGTGCTGATTCGCATCATTCCCCTTTCTCAGTCCGTCGAGAGGTGGTACGGGGAGCCGCCCTGGCACGGTTCAACAGATCGCGGAAGATAATGCGATTGCATCGCCGGGGACACCCTGCGTAGAGTCGTTCCAGAAACTGATCGAGGGGGTGAGGACTATGCGGGTCGTCCTGTTCAGCGTGTCCTCAGCTCACCTCCGGGCGCTCATCTGACCAGCCCGTTCTTCTTCTTTCTTCCTTCTCGATCAAAGGTTTCACGACGTTGTCTTACGATCTTTCCCTGCTCGGCTGGACCGACCTTCGCGCCGCCGAGCTGCCTGACGGCACCGTCCCGGCCCGCGTCTCCCGCGTCGACCGTGGCGCCGCCGAGGTGATCACCACCGACGGCCAGCACCAGGCCAGGTACGGCGCCCGCGTACGCCGCGCCTCCGCCGCCGACCCGGTGGCGCTGCCCTGCGTCGGCGACTGGGTCGCGCTCAGGTGGCTGCCCGAGGGCCGCTACGAGCTCGACGAGGTGCTGCCCCGCACGACCGCCTTCGTCCGGGGCGGCGTCAGCCGCGACTCGGTCGGCGGCCTGTCGGGCGACGGCCAGGGCCAGGTGCTCGCGGCCAACGTGGACGTCGTCTTCGTGGCCGAGCCGTCGATGCACGCCACCGACTTCGCCGATCTCGGCCGCATCGAGCGCCTCGTCGCGCTCGCCTGGGAGTCCGGCGGCACGCCCGTCGTGCTCATCACCAAGTCCGA
Source organism: Nonomuraea sp. NPDC050202 (assembly GCF_040656115.1). NCBI lineage: Bacteria > Bacillati > Actinomycetota > Actinomycetes > Streptosporangiales > Streptosporangiaceae > Nonomuraea > Nonomuraea sp. NPDC050202. Next base: position 665,233 of record NZ_JBFALF010000002.1, read on the forward strand.
CCTGTTCGAGAGCGGCCTGGACGACCTCCTCGCCGACGTCCGCGGCACCGCGCCGGGCGTGGCCGTGCACGCCGTCTCCTCCCTGCAGGGCGACGGGGTCCGGCTCGTCCGCGACCACCTGGAGGGCTCCCGTACGGCCGTCATCCTCGGCCCGTCGGGCGCCGGCAAGTCCACGCTGGTCAACGCCCTGGCCGACGACTCGGTCATGGAGACCCAGCAGGTCCGCGCCGCGGACGGCCGCGGCCGGCACACCACCGTGCACCGGGAGCTGATCCCGCTGCCCGGGGGCGGGCTCGTCATCGACACGCCGGGCATCCGCCGGATCGGCCTCTACGACATGGGAGAGGGCGTCGACCTCGTCTTCTCCGACATCGAGGCCCTCGCCGAGCAGTGCCGCTTCGGCGACTGCGGCCACAACGGCGAGCCGGGGTGCGCGGTCCTCGCCGCCCTGGAACGGGGGGAGCTGCCGGAGCGGCGCCTGGAGAGCTGGCGCAAGCTGCAGCGGGAGGCGGCGTGGATGGCCACCAGGACCGACGCGCGGCTGCGCAAGGAACAGCAGAACAAGTGGAAGCTCATCACCAAGGAGATGCGCCGCTCGGGCCGCAGCCGCCCCTGACCGCTCGGACCGCGGCCGCCCGAGACCGCCCGTGACCGCGCGGGCGGCGGGCGGCGGGCGGCGGGCGAAGGGGCGGAGCGGGAGGCGAGGAGCGGGCGTCAGCGGGTAGGCACAGGTCATGGAGCTCTTCGCAGACCGGGCCGACGCAGGGGCGCAGCTCGCCGAGCGGCTGCGGGACGCGCACGACCCCGTGATCCTGGCCCTGCCCCGCGGCGGCGTGGCGGTGGCCGTGCCCATCGCGCGCCGCCTCGACGCCGTACTCGACGTGCTCGTGACGAGGAAGATCGGCTACCCGCCGACCCCCGAGCTGGGTGTCGGCGCGGTGGCGGAGGGCGGCGAGCCGGTGTTCGACCCGCTGCTGCTGCGACGCCTGGGCATGACCCCCGAGGACGTCGCCGACGTGGTGGAGGAGGAGCGGCGGGAGCTCGCCCGGCGGGTACGCGCCTACCGCGGCGACCGCCCGCTGCCCCCGGTCGAGGGCAGGGAGGTGATCGTGGTGGACGACGGCCTGGCCACGGGCGGCACCGCGAGGGCCGCGCTCAGGGCGGTGGCCACGATGAAGCCCGCCAAGGTGACGCTGGCCGTTCCGGTCGGCGCCCGCGAGACCGTGCGGTCCATGCGGGAGGAGGCGGACGAGGTGGTCGTGCTCAGGATGCCGCTCGACTTCCGGGCGGTGGGCCAGTGGTACGAGCGCTTCGACCAGCTCAGCGACGCCGACGTGCTGCACCTGCTGGGCCGCGACTGAGACCTCGGCCCGCCGCCTCGGTCCGTGACGCCTCGGCCTGTCATGGCCTCAGCCTGCGATGATCGCCCAGACGACCTTGCGGGTGCCCTCCGGCGAGAGCCAGCCCCACGCCGTGCACAGGGCGTCCACCAGCCGCAGCCCCCGCCCGTACTCCGAGAAGACGTCGGGCGCGGCCGTCACCGGCACGGTATGGCTGTGGTCGGTCACCACGCACGCCAGCTCCGCCTCGTGCGACAGCAGCCGCAGTTGCGCGGCCCCGCCGCCGTGGCGCATCGCGTTGGTCACCAGCTCCGAGACCACCAGCTGGGCGTCGAAGGCGTGCTCCAGGGTGCCCCACGAGGCGAGTGTCTGATCGACGAACCGGCGGGCCGTGGCGACGCAGGACGGCTCCAGCGCCGTGCCACGGTGGAACGGGAACACGGCGTCGCATGCACCGGCACGTCCCTCCACCAGGATGGAGGAGAGCCATCCTGGTGGCCGGGCACCGATGGCGGCTTGCGGCCGAGCGTCGAAAGTCGTCATTCTGGCCCCCGAAGCGCGGTCTGGTGATCCAATACCCATCTTTACGGGGAGTGCTTACCGATGCAAGACTTTTCGTAGTTTACGGATGCGAATCGCATCTGCACGTGCAGATGACCTAGGAGCGGCGGAGTGAGCGCACAGAGCACGGAAGGGAAGCTTCTCAGCTATTCGCCGGGAAGCCCGACGGTGCTGCGGATCCTGCTGGGGACGCAACTGCGCAGGCTCCGTACGGAGAAGGGTATCTCGCGCGAGGACGCCGGGTACTCGATTCGGGCATCTCACGCAAAGATCAGCCGGCTGGAGCTCGGCCAGGTCAGCTTCAAGCAGCGCGACGTGGCCGACCTGCTCACCCTGTACGGCGTCACCGACCCCGAGGAGCGCGAGCCGCTGCTGGCCCTGGCCAAGCAGGCCAACGCCCCCGGCTGGTGGCACAAGTACGGCGACCTGCTGCCCGCCTGGTTCGAGGTCTACATCGGCCTGGAGGGCGCCGCGGCCGGCATCCGCACCTACGAGAACCAGTTCGTCCCCGGCCTGCTCCAGACGCCCGCGTACGCCAGGGCGGTGATCGAGCTGGCGCACGAGAAGGCGGCCGAGTCGGAGCTGGAGCGCCGGGTGGCGCTGCGCATGACCCGGCAGAAGCGGCTGGAGAGCGGCCTGACGCTCTGGGCCGTGATCGACGAGGCCGTGGTGCGCCGCACGCTGGGCAGCCCCGAGATCATGCGCGAGCAGATCGCGCACCTGCTGGACATCACGGCCGAGCGCAACGTCACCGTGCAGATCATGCCGTTCGACCGCGGCGGCCACGCGGCGGCCGGCGGCCCCTTCAGCATCCTGCGCTTCCCCGAGCGCGAGCTGCCCGACGTGGTCTACATGGAGCAGCTCACCAGCGCCCTCTACCTGGACAAGGCCGCCGACTCCGACCACTACATGGAGGTCATGGACCGGCTGAGCATCCAGGCGGAGGAGCCCAAGGCCACCAGGCGCTTCCTGGAACGGCTGCTTTCCGGATGAGTCACTGATTACTCCTGTGATCCACTCCATACCGGGATTTTTGGTCGTCCGGTATATGGAGCAGTTCTTGTTGCCGTATTGTCACCTCGCAAACGCGGATGCACGTGCATCCGTAAGATCGCGAGGAGCTGCCCCCATGCACGAGTTCCGGAACGGAACGCCCGCCGGCCGCCTTCCCGTCGTCTGGCGCAAGAGCAAGCGGAGCAACCCCAACGGCAACTGCGTCGAAGTCGCGAACCTGCCCACGGGGGAGATCGCCATGCGCAACTCACGCTTTCCCGAAGGACCGGCGCTCGTCTACACCCGCGCCGAGATCACCGCGTTCGTCCTCGGGGCGAAGGACGGCGAGTTCGACGACCTCATCGTCTGAGGCCGCCACCCGGTCGCCGGGTATCGGTCCCGGGGTCGCGGGTTTTCGGTCATGACTGTTGTGAGGCAGGCGTGTTGTGCCAGCGCCAGCGCGTCAGGCGCGGACGGCCGGGAAGCTCGGCGCGGCCCGTGGCCCACAGCAGGGTCGTCCAGGGGTCCGTGTCCCGAGGGGCGTCAGGGAAGAGCCGGGCGAGCACGCGGGCGCACACGCCGGCGGGCGGGTCCCAGGTGAGGTCCAGGCCCTCGGCCAGGTCGTGCACGTGGACGAGGGTCTCGGTGAGGCCCATCGCCGCGGAGGCCGAGGCGTCGGCGGGGCCGAAGCCGTGGTGGGCGCGGGCGTGCGGCGGTGCGGTGCGTACCATCGCGACCAGCAGCGCGCCGCTCGCCTGCAGCACCTGCATCAAACCCGTGACGCCCGCGGCGCGCTCGGCGTGCACGGCGTTGCCAGGGCCGCCGGGCCGGCGGCTCTCCACGACGAACGGCACGTCGACGTCGAGCGGCGGCGTCGTGAGGCCGAGCTGCGCGGCGTAGGCGAACAGGTCGTCGGCCAGGTGCTCGGCCGTCTCCCAGCAGGTCCAGTCGAGCGAGCCCGCCTTGGCGGCCCAGGCTGCGGGCTCCGGCGCCTGCCGGAGTGTCTCGACGGCGAGGCGGATGATCTCTTCGAGGTCGGCTGCGGCGGTCGCCGGCGTGAGCTGCGGTGGTGCTGACATGGCAGGCACCCTATCGACGACCCCCATCGGCGCGGTGGCCGCCGGTCTCGTGGACCGCCGGCCGCCGCGCCGCGCGCGTCAGCGGTACACGCGGGGGTCGGCCTTCAGGCCGCGCGTCAGCCGTACGGTGATGAACTCGTTGTCGTCCGGCTTGCCGGCCGTGCGGCCGTTGGAGAAGGGGAAGTTGTTGTCGTCGAGCACGCCCAGCGTGCGGTCGTCGAGGATGATCACGTCCTCGATCGTCTGGAACGGGAACCGGAACGTGCCCGGCGCGCCGCCCAGCCCGCGCGGGTCGGCGAGGTTCAGCAGGTCGGCGACCAGGGTCTTGTCCAGGGCGCCGTCCCGATCCTTGTCGCGCCTGTCCGCCAGGTAGATGCGCTTGACCTTGGCGGCGTCGCCCTGCCCGTTGTCCCGTTCGATGATCAGGAACCGGTTCTCGTCGACCGCGATGGCGTCGCCGATCGCGTGGGAGGGGTCCTCCAGCCGGTACGTCCACCGCCGGTCGGTGTAGGCCCGCTCGCGCAGGTCGAACTCGTACATGCGCAGCGTGCCGGCGGGGTCGCCGCTGACCGTGCCCTCCAGCAGCGGGTAGAGGCGGCGGCCGTCCACGCCCCTGGCCATGCCCTCGAAGCCCTTGCTGCTGGCCAGGTTGGGCTGCCCGCCGTTGAGGCCGGGGTTCTCGGGGGCCTGGACGCCGGGGAGCGCGACCGGGGCCTCCAGCAGGCGGCCCTTGCGGTCGAAGTGCAGCAGGTACGGGCCGAACTCGTCGCCGATCCAGTACGTGCCGTCCGTCGCCCGCACGATCGACTCGACGTCGAAGTCGGAGCCGGTGAGCGTGCGGTCCTGGCGGGTCAGGGCGAAGGGGACGAGCCCGCGCGGGTCGGTGAGGTTGAAGCCGCCGAGCACCTGAACGGTCTTGGACCTGAAGTCCGGCTTGATGCGGTGGATCCGCAGCAGGAAGTCCGAGCTGTTGGCCTTGTTGCCGTAGCCGTTGTCGGACAGCACGTCGAAGGTGCCGTCGTGGCGGCGCGCGATGCCGCTGAAGCCCTGCACCGGCTGGCCGGTGAACGGCGGGGTGACGCCGTTGACCGGCGTCGTGCCCAGCAGGGAGCCCGACGGCTCGCTGCCCGGGACGAAGGTCAGCGCGGGGAGGGAGGCGAACCCGGTCAGCGTGGCCTGCCCGAAGGCGGCGGTTCGGTCGGGGTCCGCGGTCGCGGGCACGGCTGACAGACCGAGGGTCAGCGCGCCCGCGCTCATCAGGATCGCGATGCGTTTCATGCCGGGCACACTAGGGCGGGCACATGACGCGATCCCGAACGGACGGCAACGGGCGGTGACCGCCAGATGTCAGGCAGGTCCCGAAATGTCCTGGAATGTGATGACCCAGAAATGTGATGACTTCGCGACCGCGGTTGGCGTCCGCGGTGCGAAGTCAGGTGTTGCTCGTGGGCCATCCGGTGCCTGATCAGGCAGTTGCCCCGACCGGGTTCACCAGAGCCTGGCAAGGGATGCCCAGGCTCCGGCTCATCGGGACAACTGCGTGATCACGCGATGATGGTGATGCTGCCGGGTGTGTCAGGCGGCGGAGATGCCGGCGCTGGCCGCGCGGCGCATGCGACGGCGACGCTCGCTGGCCCGCTCGTCCTCGTTGAGACCGCCCCACGTGCCGTACTTCTCCGGCCGGGACAGCGCGTAGTCAAGGCACTCGTTGCGGACGGGGCACTGGGCGCAGATCGCCTTGGCCTTCCGCTCTCGTACGTCACGCTCGGGCTGCCGCTCCCCATCGGGGCCGAAGAAGAGCACGAGGTCCTCACCCCGGCACGCGGCATCATCCTGCCAACCCCAGCTGGGGCGCGGGCGGGCGAGCTGCCGACGTACCTGAGACATGAGAAAACCACCTTCGTGAGAGGTATTTCGGTAATTGAGCCGCATTGGACGCTTATGGCGTCACTGTTCCAACGCAACGTCGGGCCGTGATGTTCCCTGTTCAGGCGAGAGCGGGCGTGGCGTACCGCACAGGCGCGAGCCTGTCCAGCGAAACCAGCCGGTAGGTGGTGATCGTCTCGGCGCAAGCCGTACCACACGGCGCGGTGAACGCCGATGGCTCGATCACAACCTGGAGCCGGACGTCGCCGCAGCGCACAATGGCTTCGGTGACGTCGCCGTCCGTCCTGGAGGATTCCACGGCCACCGCGCCGACGGAGCACTCTCCCGTATGGGCTCGGGCGAAGTGCTCGACGGCCTGCAATGGCTCAGGGATGCCTGCGCGTCCCCGGTAGCGGTCGAGAATGATCTCGCCCGACCGGTACGCGTTAGCCGCTGCCGATGCAGCAGCCTGAGACATGCTGCCGTAGAAAATTCCGTGTGGCAAGCACACGAGGTTGGCGGCGTAGCGATCGCCGCCAACGTGTGACGTTTCCCACACTCTGTCCGGCAAGATTTCGGCCAGGGACCGAGCGAGGGGTAGTCCAATGCGGGCGCAGCACACATTGCGCTTGGCGTGCGTGCAGACCAGAAATACCGGCTCGTCTTCAAGTATGCAGGACTCCGGGACCACTCCGGCCACGAGCGCGTCCAGGTCAAGATCGTCAGGACCTGCGATGACACCCTGCGCTATCCAGGGGCTCTCGCCTGCCGCGTAGCCCACTAGCACACGGATCCCCTGCTCCCGTGGGCGGGTCCGCTTGCCTGGCCGGCGGATGAGCTGGGGCCTGATACCGCGTTCGAGCGCCCGCCGGACGAGTTTCGAGATTTCTGCAGGAAGTTCGAAGTTTTCCAGGCGCGAGGGCCAGGCTCCGGTGTATTCGATGAGCAGCCACAGCCGGGCTCCCACGGTGGCGCTGGCCAGTGTGGGCATCTCGCCGGTGTGGCACCCCATCGGGTGCTCGCAGCCCCTCGCCAACGCCCCTGCCCCTTCCTCGATCCGACTTAGGTAAGACTAACCTAACGGATCGGCGGGTTTAGGCGCGGGAGATTCGGCCCAGTACGTCCCGCGTCGCGGGCAGGGCGCGGTCCCTGTCCCGCTTGACCAGGCCGATCCGCGTCCGCCTGTCGAGCAGGTCGCCCTCGTCGAGCGCGCCCTCGTGCAGGACCGACCAGAGCAGCTCGCCCACGGTGAAGCCGAGCCCGACCTCCTGCGGGTGCCGCCCGACGAGCTCGTGCACGGCCGCGGCCTCCGAGCCGTACCGCTCGGCCAGGCGCGGAGGCACCCCGGACGGGCGCGGTCCCGCCCCCACGAGCGCGATGCGCCGGGTGCGGCACCGGCCGGCCCAGAGGTTCCCGGACGAGACCGCTCGATCCACCGCGTCCTCCGCCATGCGGCGATATGTCGTCAGCTTGCCGCCCACGACGGTCACGATCCCGCCCTCCGAGAACACCGCGTGCTCCCGCGACAGGTCGGCCGTCCTGCCGCCGGCCGCCAGGAGCGGCCTGAGGCCCGCGTACGCGCCCGCGACCGCCTCCCCGGTCACTGGGACCTCAAGGACCCCGTTCAGCACCTCCAGAAGCGTTCTGACGTCCTCCTCGGGCACTTCGGGGACGTCCGGCACCGGCCCGTCCACCGGCTCGTCGGTCAGACCCACGTAAATCCGGCCATCGGGCTGTGGCAGCACGAGCGCGAACCGGTTGCTCTCGCCGGGGATGGGCACGTGCATGCCCGCGATCAGCCCGGGCAGCGTGCCCGGCTCCAGGACGAGGTGACTGCCGCGCGACGGGCGCAGCCGCACCCGCGGGTCCAGCGTGCCCGCCCACACCCCGGTGGCGTTGATCACGACCCTGGCGCGGATCGTGAACTCCTCGCCCGTCAGCTCGTCGCGCACGTCCGCCCCGTGACCGGTCAGGCGCAGCGCGCGGCAGCGGGTCAGCACGCGGGCCCCGTGCGCGGCGGCGGTCCTGGCGATGGCCACCACCAGGCGGGCGTCGTCGAGCAGCCGGCCGTCCCACGACAGCAGCGCGCCACGCAGGCCGTCGGTGCGCAGGACCGGCGCCAGCGTGTGCGCGCGGGCCGCGTTCAGCCGGGCCGGGCCCGGCAGCATGCGGCGCGGCGTGCGCGCGGCGGCACGCAGGCCGTCCCCCAGCCGGTAGCCGGTCATCAGCAGCGCCGCCTGCCGCCGCGAGACGGCCGGGGTCAGCGGCAGCATGTACGGATGCGCCCTGACCAGGTGCGGAGCCGTCCTGCGGAGCAGGATCCCGCGTTCGACCGCGCTCTCGTACGCCACGCCCACCTGACCCTTCGCCAGGTAACGCAGGCCGCCGTGCACCATCTTGGAGCTCCATCTGGAGGTGCCGAAAGCCAGGTCGTGGGCGTCGATCGCCGCTACGCTCAACCCTCGGGACACGGCGTCGAGCGCGGCGCCCGCGCCGGTCGCGCCGAGCCCCACCACCAGCACGTCCACCCGCTCCTCCGCGACCCGGCGCAGCTCACGGGAGCGTCTGGCGGCGTTCAGCGAGCTATCCAAGGTAGGCCTCCAGCAGGGCGGCGAGCTCGGCGTCGAGCTCGTCCAGCGTGACGGGGTCGAGCATGGTCGGAGCGGACAGCAGGAACGACTGGGCCACCAGCAGCACCGCCCTGGCCCTGGCCGGATCGCCGACGGCCGGCTCCAGCACCGCCAGGATGGCCTCGTGGCTGGCGCCGCGCCGATCCAGCAGGTACGGCACCAGCAGCTCCGGATCCGCCTCCACGATCTTCCGCCACAACGGGTGCGAGCGCAGCCCCCGCACGCCCGCCACCACCGCCCGTACGGGGTCCGACAGGTCGAGCCCCTCGACCACCCGCACCCACTCCCTGGTCATCAGGTCGGCCACCAGCGTGCGCACGTCGGGCCAGCGGCGGTAGATCGTCATCCGCGACACCCCCGCTCGCCTGGCCACGTCCGTGAGCGTCGTCCTGCGCACCCCGTACGCCAGCATGCAGTCGCGCGCCGCGTCCAGCACGCCCTCATTGTGACGAATCGACGTCATGTGTCACAGTGTAAGCGTGACTGGAGAACCGATGTCGTGGTCGGGCTGGGGCGATCCCGCAAGGGCCCGCGAGCTGCCCGAGCCGGTGCGGGCGCTGCTGCGCGACCTGCTGGGCGTGCGCGCGCCCGGCACGCCCGCCGCCTCGCTGGAACAGGTCGCGCTCCCGCCGGTCGCGCTGGCGCGGCCGCTGCTCGGGGCGCTGGCCGAGGTCGTCGGCGACGGGCACGTCCTGACCGGCCACGAGGCGCGCGTCCGCCACACGCGCGGCAAGTCCACGCCCGACCTGCTGCGCATGCGCGCGGGCGACGGCTCGGCCGCGCCGGACGCCGTGGTGCTGCCCGGCTCGCACGAGGAGGTGGCCGAGCTGCTGCGGCTGTGCTCGCGCGAGCGCGTCGCGGTCGTGCCCTTCGGCGGCGGCACCTCCGTGGTGGGCGGGCTGGCCGCCGACCGCGCGGGCTTCGCCGGGGTGATCGCACTCGACCTGGGGCGGCTCGACCGGTTGCTGTTCGTGGACGAGGAGTCCATGGTGGCGGGGTTCGAGCCGGGGGTGCGGGCCCCGGACGCCGAGCGGCTGCTGGCCGGGCACGGGCTGACGCTGGGGCACTTCCCCCAGTCCTTCGAGTACGCCACGCTGGGCGGCTTCGCCGCCGCCCGGTCCAGCGGCCAGGCGTCGGCCGGGTACGGGCGCTTCGACGACATGGTCGTCGGACTCACCCTGGCCACGCCCTCGGGCACCCTGGAACTCGGGCGCGCCCCCAAGTCGGCCGCCGGGCCCGACCTGCGGCAACTCGTGCTCGGCTCGGAGGGCGCCTTCGGCGTCATCACGTCCCTGCGGCTGCGGGTGCGCCGGGCTCCCGCCGAGCGGCGGTACGAAGGGTGGCGGTTCGCCTCGTTCGCGGCGGGTTCTGCCGCCGTGCGCGCGCTCGCCCAGGAAGGGCCGCTGCCGACCGTGCTGCGCCTCTCGGACGAGACCGAGACGATGATCGGCCTGGCCAAGCCGGACGAGATCGGCACAGGCGCAGCAGGCGGCTCCGGTGGCGCGGACGGCTCCCGCGGCCCGGGCGGATCAGTCGGCTCGGGCGGAGCGGGCGGCTCGGGTGGAGCGGGTGGCTCCGGCTGCCTGCTGATCGCCGGTTATGAGGGGGCGCGCGTGGCCGGCCGGCATGCCGCCGCCTCCGCCGTGCTGGCGCGGTTGGGCGGCGAGCCGCTCGGGCCCGAGCCGGGCCAGGCGTGGGAGCACGGCCGCTTCTCGGCCCCGTACCTGCGCGACTCCCTGCTCGCCGCCGGCGCCACCGTCGAGACGCTGGAGACGGCCGGCTTCTGGGCGAACCTGCCGCGCCTGTACGACGCGGTCCGGCTGGCCCTGCTCGGCGCGCTCGGCTCGCCGCTCGTCATGTGCCACATCTCCCACGTGTACGAGACCGGCGCCTCGCTCTACTTCACCGTCGTGACCCCGCAGGACGCCGACCCCGTGGCGCAGTGGCAGCGGGCCAAGGCGGCGGTGAACGCGGCCATCGTCGAGGCGGGCGGCACGATCACCCATCACCACGGCGTGGGCCGGGACCACCTGGACGCCTACGCGAGCGAGCTCGGGCCCGTCGGCGCGGGCATCCTGCGCGCGGTCAAGGCCGAGCTCGACCCCGCCGGGATACTCAACCCGGGCGTGCTGGTCCCGCCGGCCGTGTCGTAGCTCCAGCCGGACGGCGACAGGAGCCAGGCGGCCGGGCGCGGGTCAGCCGGGCGGGGGCGGGAGGCGGTCGGCCTCGGCGATCGTGGCGGCGGCGTCGCTGAAGCGGTGCAGAGCCTCCTGGACCTCGGCCAGGCGCCGCAGGGAGAGCGCCAGCGAGCCGCCGCCGACCGAGCGGGTGAGCGCCACCGCCTCCTGCGCCAGCGGCAGCGCCTCCGTGGCGCGCCCCCGCGCCAGCAACAGCTTCGCGGTCGTGTGCAGGCACCGGGCGAGCAGCGGGGTGTGCTCGCCCGGAGACTGCGCGGCCAGCGCCCGGCTTCTCGCGATCGCCTCGCTCGCGCTGTTGAGCGCCGCGCCGCCGGCCCAGCGCGGCCGGGTCGTGGCGAAGGCGAGCAGGCCCTCGATGGCCGCCACGGCGGAAGTGCCTCTGCGGGTCGCGTCGTCGGGGCCGTTACGGGTCATGGGAGCCTCCTAGGCAGTCCCAACCGCTTGCTTGGGGGGTGAGGCTACACCATTGCACACCTTGTGTGTTCCGAGCGGTACGGAGCGTTCAGGATGCGCAATTGGTAGATCGCGGTAAAGATGTGGTCATGGTGGAAGTCGCGGCTGAGCGTGGAAAGCAGGTTTCCTCCCGGATCTCGGAGGAGGGTGCCGGATGGGCCTGTGTGCAACCAGGGGCGTTTGCGCAGCTCAGGCCCAACAAGCAAGGCTTTACCTGGTTGAATGTACGGACGCTGTGGCTGTCTCGCAACGAGATCCTGGCGGGGTTGTTCGGTGATCCGTCAGGGGAGGTGCGGGCGCGCTGGGTGGAGTCCCAGGAAGCGCGGGGGATCGATCCGGAATTTCGCATCAAACCGGCTCTTGGGAGTCATTTCAGTTTTCTTCTGCTCGGCGATACCGGAGAAGGCGACGCCTCCCAGTACGCCGTTGTTCCGGGGATGATGAAACTCGGCGAACAGACGTCCTTCGCCATCATCGCCAGCGACGTGGTCTATCCCACGGGATCGGGCAACGAGTACGGCGACAAGTTCTTCCGCCCGTACCAGGACTATGACGCACCGATCTACGCCATCCCCGGCAACCACGACTGGTACGACGGGCTCGGCGGCTTCATGCGGGTCTTCTGCGACGCGCCGCCGCTCAAGCCGAAGCCGGACCGCGGGCTGCGCGGCCTGCTGTGGCGCAAGCCGGACACCATCGACGAGGCGAAGCTGGCCGAGGCGCGCAAGCTCAGGGGCAGGCCCTCGCAGCAGGCGACGCAGCCGGGGCCGTACTGGACGATCGAGAGCGACAGCCTGCTGATCGTGGGCGTCGACACCGGCATCAGGAACGTCATCGACCGGGGACAGACGGCCTGGCTGCGCCGGGTCTCGCTCGACCCCAGGCCGAAGGTCCTGGTGACCGGCAAGCCGATCTACACCGGCAACACGTACAAGCCGTCGCCGCTGGAGGGCGGCGGGACGATCGACGACATCGTGCGCGACCCGGCACACCGGTACGTCGCGGCCATCGGCGGCGACGTGCACAACTACCAGCGTTATCCGGTCCGGGTGGGCGACCGGGTGATCCAGTACGTCGTGTCGGGCGGTGGCGGCGCGTTCATGCACGCCACGCACACCATCGAGCGCGTGGACGTCGCGGGCGTGCACGAGGACGCGTTCAAGTGCTACCCGTTGCGCGGCGACTCGCTGTCCTTCTACAGCCAACTCTACGCCAAGCGGCTGCGGATGAAGTGGCTCTACCTGACGCCCTCCGAGGCGCTGTGCATCATGTCGGAGCACATCAAGAACGAGCCCGTCAGGACCCCGGAAGGGCCCGTGAAGATCACGCGGCGGATGCGGTGGGCGGCGCGGCTGCTCGGCGCCTGGCCGTGGCCGCTGCGGCTGCCGGTGGACCGGGTGTTCCACCGCTACCTGTCCGAGCTGTCCGACTGGGACACGCCGCCGTTCTTCAAGCAGTTCCTGCACGCCACGGTGACCCCCGACGAGCTGACCCTGCGCTGCTTCGCGGCCACCGGGTGCCTGGCGCAGGAGCTGGAGCCGCCGCTGGAGGACGAGGTGCGCATCAGCCTCGCCTGACCCCGTGCCCTTTTTTGTCGGGGCCGTTTGGCACCCTTGACCGCGTGTACGTCGTGGTCGCGGGGGAGACGGTGCTGCCGGTCGGTGGCGCGGCGCGCCGTCCCGCCGACCTGGCGCGGGCCGTGCGGGAGCTGGAGGCCGCCGAGGGGCCGCGGTGGGTCTGGGCGGACGCGCGGGAGTCGTACCCTCCGCTGCTGGAGCGGGGTGTGCGGGTCGCGCGCTGCCACGACCTCGCGCTGACCGAGGGGCTGCTGCTGGCGTACGAGGGCCGTTACGGCGAGCCGCGCTCGGCCAGGGCCGCGCACGCCCGGCTGCACGGCCTGCCGGTGCCGGACGAGCAGCCGAGCGCGCCCGGCACGCTGTTCGCGCCCGAGCCGCTCGGTGCGGAGGCGGCCGCCGAGGTGCTGGCCGACCAGCTCCGGCGCGTCGCCGCGCTGCCCGAGCCGGGCCGGTTCCGGCTGCTGGTGGCGGCCGAGTCGGCCGGCGCGCTGGTCGCGGCCGAGATGTCGCACGAGGGCATGCCGTGGCGCAGGGACGTGCACGACGCGCTGCTGACCGACCTGCTCGGGCCGCGTCCCGTGCACGGCATGCGCCCGGCCAGGCTGCAGGCGCTGGCCGACGAGGTGGCGGCCGCGTTCGGGCACCCGGTCAACCCCGACTCGGTGCAGCAGCTCGTCAAGGCGTTCAAGGGCGCCGGGGTGGCGCTGAAGACGACCAGGCAGTGGGAGCTCAAGCAGATCGACCACCCGGCGGTGGCGCCGCTGCTGGCCTACAAGGAGCTGGCCAGGCTGTTCAGCGCGCACGGGTGGACGTGGGCCGACCAGTGGGTGCGCGGCGGGCGGTTCAGGCCCGAGTACGTGGTGGGCGGCGTCGTGTCCGGGCGGTGGGCCACCAACGGGGGCGGGGCGCTGCAGATCCCCAAGGTCATGCGGCGGGTGGTGGTGGCCGACGACGGATGGCTGCTGGTCGTCGCGGACGCGGCGCAGCTCGAGCCGCGGGTGCTGGCGGCGATGGCCGGCGACGTGGGGCTGGCCAGGGCCGCGGGGGAGATCGACCTGTACTCCGCGCTGGCGCAGTCGTTCGGCGGCGAGCGGGCCAACGCCAAGATCGCGATGCTGTCCGCGATGTACGGCGGCACCAGCGGCGACGCCTCCAAGTTGCTGGCCGTGATGCGGCAGCGCTTCCCGAAGGCGTACCAGTTCGTGGAGGACGCGGCCAAGGCGGGGGAGGAGGGGCGGATCGTGCGGTCGTGGCTCGGGCGCACCAGCCCGCCCCCGTCGGAGCGGTGGAAGGAGCTGGTGTCGGGGCCCGAGGGCGGCCGGGCGGCCAGGGACCGCGGGCGGTTCACGCGCAACTTCGTGGTGCAGGGCACGGCGGCCGAGTGGGCGCTGGCGCTGCTGGCCGTGTTGCGGGGGCGGCTGCCCGAGCCGGCCCGGCTGGTGTTCTTCCAGCACGACGAGGTGATGGTGCACTGCCCGGCCGAGCTGGCCGAGGAGGTGATCGCGGCCGTGGCGGCCTCGGCGGCGGAGGCCAGCCGGTTGTTGTTCGGCGCGACGCCGGTGCGGTTCCCGATGGAGGCGGTGGCGGTCAAGTCCTACGCCGACGCGAAGTGAGCTCGCCGGTTCATGGCGTGCGAGGGGAGGGGGTGGGCTGGGCGGTCGTCAGGTGGTGCGGCGCCAGACGACGGTCAGCCAGAGGCCGGCCAGGGCGACCATGATGCCGACCACCAGGCCGAGCATGCCGTAGCCGAGCAGCCCCACGATGGCGCCCGCGACGATCGTGCCCGTGGCGCCGCAGACGTTCATCAGCAGGTCCGACAGCCCCTGCACGGCAGGGCGGCGCTCGATCGGCACCGACTCCGTGACCAGCGCCGAGCCGGCCACCAGGCCGCACGACCAGCCCAGGCCGAGCAGCACCAGCGCCGCCGTCACCTGCCACACCCGGTGACCCGCCGTGCCGGCCAGGGCGGCGGCGGCCAGCAGCAGGGCCGAGCCGAGCACCAGCACCGGCACCTTGCCCGCCTTGTCGGCAAGCCAGCCCACGACCGGCGAGAGCACGTACATGCCGGCGATGTGCAGGCTGATCACGATGCCGATGACGTCCAGGTTCGAGCCGTCGTGGTGGAGCTTGACCGGGGTCATGGACATGACGGAGACCATCGCCGTGTGGCTGACGGCGATCATGACCAGGGCGCGGCGGGCCATCGGGGTGGTGCGCAGGGTTCGCCAGGCCGTACGGATCGTGCGGTTTCCTCCGGAGTCCTCCTCGCGCGCACCGGCCCTGGCGAGCTGCAGCGGGTCGGGGCGGAGGAAGCCGAGGATGACGACCATCGCCAGCGTGAACGCCAGGGCCGCGAACGCGAACGGCCCCGCCTTCTCCACCAGCCCGAGGCTCCTGCCGATCCGGTCGGCGGGCTCGGCCAGGTTCGGGCCGGCCACGGAGCCGATGGTCGAGGCCCAGACGACCAGCGACAGGTGGCGGGCCGAGCGGTCCTTCGGCGACAGGTCGGTGGCCGAGTAGCGGGCCGCCAGGCTGGCCGCGCTGCCGCCGCCGACCAGCACGAGGCCCGCGAGCAGCAGCGGCCAGTTGCGCAGGCTGATGGCCAGCACCGAGATCGCGCAGCCCACCAGCGCCGCCGCGTACGCCAGCGACAGCCCCGCCCGCCGCCCGCCCCGGCCCGACGCCTTGGCGGTCGGCAGGGCCAGCAGCGCCGCGCCCAGTACGGTGGCCGTGCCCGCGAAGCCGCTGATCACCGTGGAGCGGGACAGCTCGTCCACGACGACCGAGCTGAGCGCCAGCCCGACGGCCACGCCCACCCCGCCCACGATCTGTGCCGCCGACAGGACCGCCAGGGTCCGCCGTTGTACGCGCTGGATCCGGTCAGGGGGCGAGACAGCGGGCTTTGTGGGGGCACTGGTCACCCGTGAAGTCTCGCATAACCCCTAACAGTGCCCCAAAGGGGACGGTGATCCTATTTATCGGGAAATTGGGATTTTCGCCATGATCTTTCAGAGCACGAGAACGGGATCCCCTTGCGCGACGCGCCCGTACGTCCCGGGAATCAGGTCGGGGATCAGGTTCACGCCGAACCAGACCTTGCCGTCCCGCTTGCGGTGACGGGCGAGCGTCCTGAGCGGCTCCTTGCCCTTGCGGTAGGTCGTGGTGTCGACCGTGGTCAGCACGCAGCGATCGCAGCCCTTGCTTACGCGGAACTCGACCTCCCCGATGCACAGGCGCTTCCACTCGTCCTCGGCGAACGCCTCCGCCACCCCGTCGATCACCACGTTCGGCCGGAACCTGCGCATGGGCAGCGGCCGCGGCTCCTCGCCGAGCTCCAGCGCCGTCCCGGCGATCCACTCGTTGAGTCGGGCGAGCGAGGCCGTCGTGGTGAGCAGCAGCGGGAACGCGTCGGCCAGGCTCACCCGGTCCTCCGGCCGGCCGTACATCGGGTCGACCGGGCGGCGGGCCGGGTCGTCGAGCCACCTGAGCCGCACCGGCCGCCCCGCCAGCCCGCTCAGCCATGCGGCGGCGTCGTCGCCGCAGTCGGTGACCTCCACGGAGGTCCTCGGCAGGTGCACGACGGACCTCGTGCCGGTGGGGATCACCGTCAGCGGATCGGCGTGCGGGCCGGTCAGCGTGAGCGCGCCGCCGTCGAGCACGGGCACGCAGGCCAGCAGGCGCGGCTCCTGGCGGGCGGTGAGCACCGCGCCGCTCTCGTCGGTGATGACGTAGCGGCGGTCGCCGGCCAGCCCCCACGGCTGTACCTCGGCCTCGGTGACCTCGTGCCCGGCGGTGGACTTGACGGGGTAGCGGGAGATGCTCGCCAGCTTCATACGGCAGACCGTATCTCACGGGTTCCGGACGTCTCCTGGACGAGCGAGCTCCTGCGCTGCAGGCCCGCGCCGAGCGCCACGGCGACCAGGCCCGCCACGCCGATCGCGGCGCCGATCCAGGCGACGGACGCGTAGCCGAGGCCCGCCTCGATGGCCAGGCCGCCCGCCCACGGGCCGGCGGTGATGCCGACGTTGAAGGAGGCCACGTTCATGCCGGCGGCCAGCGTGGGGGCGTTCCTGGCCAGGGCGAAGGGACGGGCGTTCAGCGCCGGGTTGGTGCCGAAGCCGAACGCGCCGAGCAGGAAGATCAGCGGGATGGCGAGCAGGGCCACGGCCGCGGAGGCGGCCAGGGCCGCCGAGGTCAGGATCAGGCCGGCGACGCCGGCGTACAGCAGCGGGTACGGCCGCGCGTCGGCGATCCGGCCGCCGATGGTGATGCCGATGAGGGCGCCCACCCCGTACAGGCCGAGCACGGCGGGCACCCAGGCCGGGTCCAGGCCGGTGACGTCGGTCAGCAGCGGGCTGAGGTAGCTGAAGGACGACAGCAGCGCGCCGGTGGTCAGCGCGGTGGTGCCGTAGGCGAGCCAGAGCGCGGGCCTGGCCAGCGCGCGCAGCTCGTCGGAGACGCGGGGTGTGCTGTCCCTGTCGGGACGGCCGCCGGGGATCGTGGCGAACACGCCGATGCCGGCCAGCGCCGACAGCGCGGCGACCGCCCAGAACGCCGCCCGCCAGCCCAGGTGCTGCCCGATCACCGTGCCCGCGGACAGGCCGATGACGGTGGCCACGGTGAGCCCGCCGGCCAGCACGCTCATCGCCTTGGCGCGGGCGTTCGCGGGCACCAGGCCGATCGCGGTGGAGGCCGCCACGGCCCAGAAGCCCGCGTAGACGAACGCGCCGACCACGCGGGTGGCGAACAGCACGCCGTAGCTCGACGTCAGCGCGCCCGCCACGTGCGACAGGGCGAACAGCCCCAGGAACGCCAGCAACACCGTGCGGCGCGGCCACCGCAACGTGACGACGGCCAGTACCGGCGCCCCCACCAGCATCCCGATCGCGAACGCCGAGATCAGCAGCCCCGCATCCGGTACCGACACCCCGAGGTCGCGCGCCAGCTCGGGGAGCAGCCCGGCCAGCATGAGCTCGGAGGTGCCCTGAGCGAAGATCGAGAGCCCCAGTATGTAGACCGCCAACGGCATGGCGACCTCCTCCTTCAGACAGTTTTAGATTGATCAGTTCAAAATGTGGCCACGAAGAATTCAGAAGGCGGCCAGCGCGGTGTTCGCGATCGACTCGAGCGTGGCCCGATCGGCCCCGCCGCGGGCCGCGACGCGCAGGCCGCTGACCGTCGCGGCCAGGAAGTGGGCCAGGGCCAGCGGGTCCCGGCCCGAGTCGAGCTCGCCGCGGGTGCGGGCCGCCTCGATCGCGGTCCTGACGATCTGGACCCGCGTGTCGTTGTCGCGGCGCAGCAACTGCGCGATCTCCGCGTCGCGCGGGCCCAGCTCGACCAGCGAGTTCACCACCAGGCAGCCGGTCGGGTCGCCGGGGTCGGGCTCGACCGCCCACCACAGCACGGTCCTGATCTTCTCCTTGATCGGCAGCTCGCCCTCCATGAGCTCGGCGAGCCGCGCGTTGCGCTCGTCCATGTAGTGCCGCAGTGATCGCTGGAACAGGTCGTGCTTGCTGGCGAAGGTGTTGTAGATGCTGCTGCGCCCGAGCCCCGTGGCCGCGCACAGGTCCTGCGTCGAGGTGGCCTCGTAGCCCGCGCTCCAGAACGCGCGCATGGCCGCCTCGACCGCCCGGTCCTCCTCGAACTTCCTCGGTCGCGCCATGGCAGGCACGTTACACGTTTTGGAACGGTTGGTGCAATACGGGTCAGGTGGCCTGGCGGAACGTGTTGAGGAACACCTTGCGGGTGTCGGCCTGGTCGTCCCACTTCAGCTCGGGCAGATCCATCGTGATCTTGAACGCGGCGGTGTCGTCGATGGAGACGTACCTGGTCAGGGCGTGCATGGGGACACCGTTGGCGGTGGTGTAGGTGTACTCCCAGTCGGCGGCCTGCCAGTCGCGGTAGTCGACGGCCTGGAGCTGCACCTGGATGTAGCTCTCCAGGCCGCCGTCGGCCTCCAGCCTGCTCAGCTCCGACAGCCCGCCGTCGGTCTGCGGGGCGGCCCGCTCGACCAGGATGCGCATGCCCGAGTCCTTCGGGCCGCTGAACGTGGCCACGCCGCCGGACGTCGCGAGCTTCCAGCCCTCGGGCACGGCCGCCGAGAACCCGGGGCCCGTGTGCTCCAGGTAACCCTCGGGGATGATCGACGGCTCGGTCGCGTCCTCCGTCGTGGCGCTCTCGGAGACGGTGGTGGAGGCGGTGGACGGCCCCTGCGCCGAGCCAC
Organism: Nonomuraea sp. NPDC050202; assembly: GCF_040656115.1. NCBI lineage: Bacteria > Bacillati > Actinomycetota > Actinomycetes > Streptosporangiales > Streptosporangiaceae > Nonomuraea > Nonomuraea sp. NPDC050202. Next base: position 684,153 of record NZ_JBFALF010000002.1, read on the forward strand.
CCGTCAGGATGATCCACACGGCGCCCGCCACGACGGCCACGGCCACCAGGGAGCTGATGACCGTGAGCAGTGTGGGCCGCCCGTCGCGGATCCAGGGGCCGCCCTCGTCGTCCTCCACCCGGCGCCGGCTCTTGCCCGGGCGCGGGCCGCCGCCCGGCAGCGTGGCCAGGCGGCTGCGGGAGATGTCGTGCGACAGGTCGCGCGACTGCTCGCGCAGGTCGTCGGGCGAGGCCAGCGGCCACGGGGTGGCGGCGGACGACGTCCGGCTGTCCGTGGTCAGCGGCAGGATCGGCTGGGGGTGCGGCCCGCTCGGGCCGTCCAGGTCGTCGGCGTCGCGGCGCCCCCTCCGGGGGCCGGGCGGCGCCCCGAACGGCGGCTGCTGCGAGCCCGACGAGGCGGCGAGGGAGTCGTACGGGCCGGAGGAACCGCTCAGCGAGTCGTACGGGCCCGAAGAGCTGCTCAGCGAGTCGTACGGGCCGGACGGCGCGGCGAGGGAGTCGTACGGGCCGGACGGGCCGGACGGGCCGGCCAGGGAGTCGTACGGGCCGGAGGAACTGGCCAGGGAGTCGTACGGGCCGCGCTGCTGGGCCGGGGGCTGGGCCGGGGTGCGTGGCAGCGGCGGGAGCTGGTCGGTGCGGTGGCTGCCCGACGGGCTCGTCATCCCCTCGTAGGGCATCGAGTGGCCGCCCGACGGGCTGTTCAGCGGGTCGTACGGCACCCGCACCGGCCCCGAGGGGGTCTCCACGATGCGCGAGGGCATCGGCCCCGAGGGGGTGTCCAGCGGGGGCAGCAGCCCGGCCGGGGTCGGGTCGGCGGGGCCGGGCAGCGTCTCGGGGGCGCGCGGCCTGGGCGCGCCGTGCGCGCGCAGCACCGCCTCCAGCATCTCGATCACCTGCGTGGCGGTGAGCCGCTCGGCCGGGTTCTTGCGCAGCAGGCCCTCGATCACCGGCATGAGCGAGCCGGCCCGCTGCGGCCTGATCGGGTCCTGGGTGACCACCGCGCCGAGCACCGCCACCGGGTCGGGCCCCTCGTAGGGCGGGCGGCCCTCGACGGCGGCGTACAGGGTCGCGCCGAACGACCACAGGTCCGCCGCCTGCGAGATCGGCTGGCCGGACAGGCGCTCCGGCGGGATGTACGCCGGCGACCCCATGAGCAGCCCCGTCTGGGTGATCGTGACGTCGCCCTCGATGGCCGCGATGCCGAAGTCGGTCAGCACCACCCGGTCCTGGGTGAGCAGCACGTTGCCCGGCTTGATGTCGCGATGCAGGATGCCGGCCGCGTGCGCGTGCATGAGCGCGTCGAGCACCCGGATGCCGATCTCGGCCGCCTGGATCACCGGGAGCGGCCCGCTCTGACGTACGGCCTGCTCCAGCGACCACGCCCGGACCAGCTCCATCACGATCCAGGGCCGGCCGTCCTCCTCGACCACGTCGTGGACGGTCACGATGCCCGGGTGCGTCAGCCGCGCGGCCGACCGGGCCTCGCGCAGCATGCGCCGGTGGGCCACCTGCTTGCCCGCGTGGTCCAGGCCGTAGGGCAGGATCAGCTCCTTGACGGCCACGTCCCTGTCGAGCAGCACGTCGTGCGCGTGCCACACCATGCCCATGCCGCCTCTGCCTACGGGCGACATCAGTCGGTAGCGCCTGCCGATCAGGCGCCCCTGGCTCTGCGGAGCGCCCCCCGTGGCACCTCCCTCTGAGCCGGGCCCGCTGAGCAAGCGGTCGGCTGCCATGTTCCCGCCCCCATCTCGCCTCATCCGTCACGTGCGTTCTTCACGCTACTTGCAGATTATGAGGATCGTTACGATATCGGCGGCGAATCCGCAAGGGAAGGCGATACAGTCTTACATTGCCACTGACGTGGGGATATGTCCGCCTTAAAATGGATCACTTATTCGCCTCGGCCAGGGCCAGCAACGCGCTGGTGAACGCCTCGGCAGGCGGCTCGACCAGGCCCGCGCCGACCTGGCCCGTCCCCGCGACGCGGCCCGCGATGCCCGTGTTGACCACCGGCAGCAGGCCCGTCCGCGCCACCAGCGTCACGTCGATGCCGACCGGCGTGCCGCGGAAACCGAGGCCGGGGATCTGGTAGACGGGGTGCTCGGCCAGCGTGATCTCGTACATGGAGCGGGTGGCCCGCACCGCGTCCGCCACCTCGCCGCCCACGAACCGCACGATGGCCGGCGACGCCGCCATCGCGAACCCGCCCAGCCCCGACGTCTCCGTGATCGTGGAGTCGCCGATGTCCGGGTTGGCGTCCTGCGGGCCGTACGAGCCGAGGTAGAGCCCGTCCGGCACCCCCGCCGGGCCCGTGAACCAGCGCCCGCCCAGCCCCGACACCTGGACGCCGAAGTCGGTGCCGTTCCTGGCCATGGCCACGACCAGGGACGAGCCCGGCACGTCGCGGGCCGCGTCCGTGCCGGCCTTGGCCGCGGCCATCCCGATGTTGAGGAAGAAGTGGTCGTTGCCGTTGATGAAGCGCAGCACCTCGGCCGCCGCGCCCGGCGCCGCCTCCACCACGGCCGGGGCCAGCTCGCGCAGCAGGAGCGAGGTGGCGGCCCTGTTGCGGTTGTGCAGCTCGTCGCCCATCTGCAGGGCCTGCGCGATCAGCGAGCGCAGGTCGATCGGGCCCGTACGCTCCAGCGTCGCCGCCAGCGCCGGGCCGAGCACCCGGTCCATCCAGCGCAGCCGGTCGAGGACCTCCGGGCCGTACGCGCCGTACCTGAGCACCTTGCCCAGGCCCTCGTTGAGCGAGCAGTACGCGGTGCCGCCGTGCTCGTCGTCGCGCACCTCGAACAGCCACATCGACGGGCTCACCACGCCCGCCATCGGGCCCACGGCCGCGTGCTCGTGGCAGGGGCGCAGCGCGACCGCGCCCGCCGCCAGCATGCCGGCGGCCTCGTGCTCGTCCGCGGCCCGGCCCTCCAGGAGCATCGCGCCGATCAGCGCGCCGCGCATCGGGCCCGAGGCACGCTCCCAGGTGATGGGCGGGCCCGCGTGCAGGAACGTGTCCCCGTCGAGCAGGTCGGCCGCGCGCCGCACGCCCACCAGGTGCGGGCGGGCCGAGATCAGCCTGCGCACGGCCAGCTCGTTGGCCTCCTGGCGGCGCGGGTCGGCCAGCACCCTGGCCAGGGCGCCGGCGGTGCCGGGCAACGGCGGGCGCCAGGCGACCGGGGCCGTCGGCACGGCCTGCGCGCGCAGCGCCTCGTCGAGCAGGCCGGCGCCGACGGTGATCACGCGTGGCGGGGCGTTCAGCAGGGTGGTCACGGCGACTCCTGAGCCGGGACGCCCGGCTCCCGGCACGTCACAGCAGGCTCCTGGCGTGGCGGGCGGCCTGGGCGTTGGAGGTGAAGACGGCCGCGCCCGCCTCGCGGAAGGCGGCGGCCTGGCGGTGCAGGTCCTGAGGGTCGCCCTCGGTGCCGATCAGGGCGATCACGACCGTGGCCGGCGTGCCGGCGACCGCGGGCGCCAGCGAGGCGGCCGGGTCGGGGTCGGCGCCGTGGCCCAGGACCACGTCCATGAGCACCACGTCTTGCTCCCCGGCGCGGGCGAGCGCCTCGACCCGCAGCGTCGGGTCGATCATCGGATGCGCCCTGCCCCTGGTGAAGGCGTCGTCGCCGTAGTCGACGAAGTCGCCGTGGCCGGCCACCAGCGCCGCCTCCGCACCCAGCGTGCCCCCCGAGTACAGGCCCTTGATCCGCTTGGGGGCGGGGCGCGTGCCGGGCGGGGCGGGCCAGGACGGCCACTCGGGGACGGGCCTGCCGAGGGCGCGCAACGCCTGCTCGGCGGCCCAGGTGAGATCCCCGGCCGGCGCGGGGCCGGGCGTAGGCGCGGTGCCTGGCGTCCGCGCGGAGCCGGGCGCCTCCCCGTCCGCTGCCCCGGCCGCTGCCCCGGGCCCTCCCCGCGTGAGGGCGGGCGTGCCCAGCAGGGCCGGGACCACGGGCGTGCGCAGCCGCTGCCCCAGCACGGCCCGCGCCACCTCCGGGGCCGGCGGCTTGGAGACGAGCACGATCAGCTCCGTCGCCGGGTCCTCGTCCAGCATGCGCAGGGCGCGCCGCGCCGACAGGCCGCCCACCTCGGCGGACAGGTCCCTGCCGCCCACCCCCAGCACGTGGCTCACGCCGACGCCGGCCCAGTCGAGCAGGCACGTCACCTGCTGCGCGCCGGTGCCGGACGCGGCGACCACGCCGACAGGGCCGGGGGTCAGCACGTTCGCGAAGCCGAGGCCGGCGCCGCCGATCGCGGCGGTGCCGCAGTCGGGGCCCATCACCAGCACGTCCCTGGCCTCGGCCAGCTCCTTCAGCCGGCGTTCCTGGGCCACGGTGACGCCGTCGCTGAAGATCATGACGGGCAGGCCGGCCTCGATGGCGTCCAGGGCCTCGAAGAAGGCGTACTCGCCCGGGGTGGAGACCAGCACGAGGTCCGCGGGGCCGCGGGCGGCGGCCGAGCGGGTGGTCAGCGGCGGCTGCTCCGCGGAGCCGGAGCGCGGCCGGTCCACCTCGGTGAGCCGGCGCTCGGCCTCCTCGACGGCCGCGTCCGGGTCCCGCGCCCGCACGGCGATCAGCAGGTCGCCCGGGTCGGACTCCGGGACGCCGAAGCCCATCTCCCGAAGGATCGAGACATTCAGGTCCGTCGCCATGGCGACCATGGCCGCCTCCACGCCCGGCAGCTCCGACAGTGCCCGGCTGACCCGCATGAGGGTGACCGAGTCGTGGTAGGCCCCCCGCCGTACCAGCACCGCCTGCGGCAGGCCGGTCATCGCGCCCCGCTCAGGGAGCGGACGGCGGCCACGCCGATGGCGATGCCCTGGGCCAGGTCGGCGCCCGAGGTGTGGCCGAGGCGGTACAGGCGGTGCAGGGCCGGTTCGAGCGCCTGGCGGCCCGCCACGCCGCGCAGCACCGCGGTCACCTCGGGGCTGGCCTCGCCCCTGGCGGCGCAGTGCAGGAGCGTGGCCGAGATCGGCGTCGTACGCGTGCGCGCGTCGAACGTCACGGTCGCCGCCAGCCAGCCGGCCAGCCGGACCGCCCGCTCGCACGCCGCCGCCGTGCCCAGGCGCCGCAGCGTCACCAGCAGCCCCGCCAGCACGTCGTCGCCGCTCGGCGTCAGCCCGGGGCCCAGCCCGACGAGCTGCTCAGCCGCCGTCACCGCCCCCAGCAGCCAGCCCTTCGCGCAACTGCTCGCGAGCATGTCCACCGCGCCGTTGCCCGCCAGCCCGGCGCCGGGCGGGTCCTTCGGCAGGGCGTTCGGCAGGGCGTCCTCCAGCAGGGCCGGGTCGAGCCGCCCCAGCGGCGGGGCCGGATCCCACCAGCGGCGCACGTTCAGGCTCAGCGGGCCCAGCTCGATCGCCCGGTCGCCCACCGAGGCGTCGTCACCCACCGTGAGGTGGGGGAGCGGCCCCGCCAGCAGCACCGAGTTCGGCAGCCGGGTGGCCTCGCCCGTGATGACGGCGATCACCGAAGGCTCCAGCTCCGTCCTGACCTCGAGGTAGACGCCCGCGGGGAACGCCGCGAGCACGCGCGCGGGCCGGCGCTGGCCCTCCAGGACGGGGCGGACCGCGGTGCTCGCCGCGCCCGTGACGTGGACGCGGGTACGCCGCGCGGAAGTACTGACGGTCACCGGACCTCCCAACCGACCTTGGACCTGACCGTAGAACGGCCGGTGAACCCTCCGTACGGGTAAATTTGCCAACAGTCAGCGGGTTGGTTGGCTCTTCCTGACAGACGGCTTCCGGGTTCACAATTTCCCCATGGAGCCCCCCGTTCGTCTCGCCAGCACCGGCACGATCATCCACGGCGTGTCCGTGGGAGAGGTGCTGGGCGTGTCCACTCTCGCGGAGGCCAGGCTGATCGCGGGGGAGAGCGGGCTCGGCCGCATCGTGCAGCGGCTCAACGTCATGGAAGTGCCCGACATCCTGGCCTGGGTCAAGCCGCACGAGCTGCTGCTCACCACCGGCTACCCGCTGCGCAACACGCCGCAGTCGCTCGGCCGGCTGGTCGCCGACCTCGACGAGCGCGGGCTGGCCGCGCTGGCCATCAAGCTCGGCCGCTACCTCGACGAGCTGCCCGCCGAGATGGTGGAGCAGGCCGACAGGCTGGGCTTCCCGCTCATCCTGCTGCCCAACGACGTCGGCTTCGACGACATCCTCAACCAGGTGCTCACCGACATACTCAACCGCCAGGCCGCCGTGCTCGCCCGCGCCGAGGAGGCGCACCGGGCGCTGGTCCAGGTGGTGCTGGCCGGCGGCGGCCTGGACGAGGTCACCGCGGAGGTGGCGCAGCTCCTCGACGTGGCGGTGGCGGCCGTGGACGGCTCGGGCCGCGTCCTGGCCACCGCCGGGCCCGGCGACCACGTGAGCGTCCTGCGGGAGTCGATCTCCCGCGAGGGGCCTCCCACGTCGCCATCGCGTACGCCCGCCGCGCGCGCCCGCTCGTTCGCCTCGGTGCCCGTGCTCGCCGGCGGCCACCACCACGGCAGGATCGTCGCCTACAGCCCGGCCGCGGCGATCAGGGACAGCGACGTCGGCATCCTGGAACGTGCCGCCACCGTCGCCGCCCTCGTCGTCACCCGGCAGGAGGCGGTCAACGCCGTCGAGAGCAAGTACCGCGCCGACTTCCTGCGCGACGTGCTCACCGGCCGGGCCGGCACGGCGGAGCGGGTCACCTCCCGCGCGCAGGCGTTCGGCTGGGACCTGTCGCGGCCGGTGACCGTGCTGGTGGCCGAGCTCGACCCCGACGGCGACGAGCGCAGCGCCCAGGACCGCCTCGTCTCCTGCTGGACCGCCGCGATCAGGCGGCACGACCCGCACGGCGCCGTCGCCGGGTTCTCGCACGAGGTGGTGGCCGTGGTGGACGCCGCCATCGACGCCGCCCGCGTGGCCAAGGACGCCGCCGCGGCCTTCGCCGACGTGCCGCCCGCCACGTTCTCCACCGGTACCTCCCGGCCGAGCCCCGGCGCGGAGACGCTGCCCGAGGCGTACTCGCAGGCGTTGAAGGCGGCCCGGGTGGGGCGGCAGCTGCACGGGCCCGGGGCGGTGGCGCACTTCGACCAGCTCGGCGTCTACCGGCTGCTGTCGCTGGTGAACGACACCGAGGAGCTGCACGCGTTCGTCAGGGAGACGCTCGGCCCGCTGGCCTCCGACGACGACGCCGAGAACGCCGACCTGCGGCGCACGCTCCAGTCGCTGCTGGAGACCAACCTGAACGTGGCGGAGACGGCCCGGCGGCTGCACTTCCACTACAACACGCTGCGCTACCGGATCGGCAAGCTGGAGCGGCTGCTCGGCAACTTCACCGACGATCCCCACTTGCGGCTCAACCTCACGCTGGCCCTGCACGTGCTGCGGATGCGGGGCATCTAGGCTGCTGCGTTGTGGACGAGCTGGAATTCGAACTGCGCGACGAGTACATACCGCTGTGCGACCTGCTGAAGTACTGCGGCATCACCGAGACGGGAGGGATGGCCAAGCAGCTCATCGCCGAGGGGATGATCGAGGTGGACGGCGAGGTGGAGCTGCGCAAGCGCGCCAAGATCCGGAAGGGGCAGGTGGTCGGCGGCGACGGGTTCTCGATCCACGTCGCCTAGCCGGTGCGCGAGTACCCCAGGGCACCCTCTATTGTGCTCTCCAGCATCAGACAGGAGACATACCCGCAGTTCAGGCGGGAGATCGAGGTGTGTTCGTGGCGCTGGGGTGGAAGGTGCACGGCGATGGGAAGCGCCTGACGCCGGGTGAGGTGGTCAAGCCGGACGAGCGGCTGAGCTGGCCCAGGATGGTGGGCATCGGGGCGCAGCACGTCATCGCGATGTTCGGCGCGACCTTCGTGTTCCCGCTCGTCATGGGGCTGGACGCGAACCTCGCCGTGATGATGTCCGGGGTCGCGACGATCCTGTTCCTGCTGATCGTCAAGGGCAAGGTGCCCAGCTACGTCGGGTCCAGCGCGTCGTTCGTGGGGGCCGTCGTGGCGATCAGGGCGGCCGGCGGCGGCGACGCGACCGTCACCGGGGCGCTGCTCGTCGTCGGGGTCGTGCTGGCCGCGTGCGGGTTCGCGATCCACAAGCTGGGCGTCGGCGTCATCCACCGGGTCTTCCCGCCGATCGTGACCGGCGGGGTGGTGATGCTCATCGGGTTCGGCATGGCGTACGTGGCGGCGGACGTCTACTGGCCGAAGGACCCGTGGGTGGCGCTGCTGACGATGGCGGCCACGTTCGTGTTCATCGGGGTGTTCAAGGGCTTCCTCGGCCGGATCGGGGTGCTGCTCGGGCTCGTGTTCGGGTTCCTGCTGTCCTGGGCGTGGGACCTCGCCGGCGGGCCGATCACGGCGCCCGACGACAGCGGCAAGGTGACCGAGCACTTCCGGGTGAACCTGGACGCGGTGGCGCAGGCCGACTGGATCGGGCTGCCGTCGCTGCACGGGCCCGTGTTCGAGGTGTCGGCCATCGTGCTGGTGCTGCCCGTGGTGATCGCGCTGATCGCCGAGAACGTCGGGCACGTCAAGGCCGTGGGCGAGATGACCGGGGCCGACGTCGACGCCTACATGGGCCGGGCGGTCATGGCCGACGGCGTCGGGACCGTCGTGGCCACCTCCGTGGGCGGCTCCGCGACGACCACGTACGCCGAGAACATCGGGGTCATGGCGGCCACCAAGGTCTACTCGACCGCCGCCTACTACATCGCGGCCGTCATCGCGATCCTGTTCGGGCTCTGCCCCAAGTTCGGCGCGCTCATCGCGGCCACGCCGGGCGGGGTGCTGGGGGGCGTGACGACCATCCTGTACGGGATGATCGGCCTGCTCGGCGCCAAGATCTGGATCGAGAACAAGGTGAACCTGTCGGAGCCGGGCAACCTCGTGCCGACCGGCGCCGGCATCATCTGCGCCATCGGGCCCGTCGCCTTCCCGATCACCGACACGTTCGCGCTCAGCGGCATCGCGCTCGGCACCATCGTGCTGCTCGTCGGCTACCACCTGCTGCGCGCCGTACGGCGGTAGTCCCCCTCACAAGGCGGCCGCGCCCGTGTGCGCGAGGTTCTCTCTGGTCGGCGGGTCAGATTTGGCAGATCATGCCCGTGTAGGAGCGTGCCGGCGGGCCTAATGTGCCCGCGAACGGTACGTCCAGGCGCCCGGCACAAGAGGGGCTCGCATGGTTGTGGGATGGACCAAACACGGTGACGGCAAGCATCTGGCCCCCGGCGAGGTGGTCAGGCCCGACGAGAGGCTGAGCTGGCCCCGGATGGTGGGGTTCGGGGCGCAGCACGTGATCGCGATGTTCGGCGCGACGTTCGTCTTCCCGCTGGTCATGGGGCTGGACCCGAACGTGGCCGTGATGATGTCCGGCGTCGCGACGATCATGTTCCTGCTGATCGTGAAGGGTAAGGTGCCCAGCTACCTGGGCACCAGCGCGTCCTTCGTCGGCGGCGTGTTCGCGATCAGGGCGGCGGCCGGCGGCGACACCGGCGGCGCGGACGCGATCGTGACCGGCGCCATCCTGGTCGCCGGGCTCGTGCTGGCGCTGGCCGGGCTGGCCATCCACTTCCTCGGCGTGCGGATCATCCACCGGGTCTTCCCGCCCGTGGTCACCGGCGCGGTCGTGATGCTGATCGGGTTCGGGCTGGCGTTCGTGGCGGCGGACGTCTACTGGCCGCAGGACCACTGGGTGGCGCTCGTCACGATGCTGATCACGTTCGTGGTGATCGTGGCGTTCAAGGGGTTCGCCGGGCGGATCGGGGTACTGATCGGGCTGGTGGCCGGGTTCGTGCTGTCGTGGGTGCTGGACAGGGTCGCCGGGCCGGTCACGTCCGTGCTGCCGGGCGCCAACCTGCGGGACGCCGCCGGGAACGCCTGCCCGGCCGAGGGCACGTACTGCGTGGCGACGGCCTTCCCGCACGACCGGGTGAGCTTCCAGCCGGTGGCCGACGCGCCCTGGTTCGGGCTGCCGAGCTTCCACGCGCCCGACTTCAGGACCTCGGCCGTGCTGCTGGTGCTGCCCGCCGTGATCGCGCTGATCGCCGAGAACATCGGGCACGTCAAGGCCGTCGGGGAGATGACCGGGACGGACGTGGACCCGTACGTGGGGCGCGCCGTCATGGCCGACGGCGTCGGCACCGTGGTCACCAGCGCCGTCGGCGGCTCGCCCACCACCACCTACGCCGAGAACATCGGCGTCATGGCGGCCACCAAGGTGTACTCGACCGCCGCCTACTACATCGCCGGCGTCATCGCGATCCTGTTCGGGCTCTGCCCCAAGTTCGGCGCGCTCGTCGCGGCCACGCCCGGCGGCGTGCTCGGCGGCGTGACCGTGATCCTGTACGGGATGATCGGGCTGCTCGGCGCGAAGATCTGGATCGAGAACCGGGTGAACTTCGCCGATCCCGTGAACATGGTTCCGATCGGCGCGGGAATCATCCTGGCCATCGGACCTGTGAAGCACTTCATCGGCGGCGATTTCACGCTGGAGGGCATCGCGCTCGGCACGGTCGTGGTGCTGGGCGGCTACCACCTGCTGCGTGCCATCGCGGGCCGCAGCCCCGAGCCCGTCAGGAGCGAGGCCGGGTGAAGCCGCCGCCGTTCACCTACCACGCGCCCCGCGACCTCCCGGCGGCGCTGCGCACGCTCGCGGAGGTCGGCGGGAAGGTGCTGGCAGGCGGGCAGAGCCTCATCCCGATGCTCAACATGCGGCTGGCCGCGCCCGAGCACGTCGTGGACATCAACCGGGTGGCCGGGCTCGACGGGATCGAGGCGAGCCCGGCGGGGGTGACGGTGGGGGCGCTGGCCAGGCACGCGGACGTCGAGCGGGCCGAGGTGCACCGGCTGCTCACCCGGGCGCTCAAGCTGGTGGCCCATCCGGTGATCCGCAACCGGGGGACCGTGGTGGGCAGCCTCGTGCACGCCGATCCCGCCGCCGAGCTGCCCGCCGTGCTGGCGGTGCTGGGCGGCAGCGTGCGGGTGGCGCGCTGGGACGGCCGGGTCACGGTGCGGGAGGTGCCCGCGGACGAGTTCTTCGTGGGGCCCATGGAGTCGGCGGTCGAACCGGGCGAGCTGGCCGTGTCGGCGTTCTTCCCGGCGCTGGGGGAAGGGGCCGGGATCGCGTTCGAGGAGGTCGCGCGCAGGCACGGGGACTACGCGCTGGCGGGCGTGTGCGCCGTGGTCACCCCGGACGGCGCCAGGGTCGCCTGCATCGGGGTCGGCCCGGCGCCCGTCGTCGTGGAGCTGGGCCAGGCGGGCGCGGGCGGGCCCGCCGCGGACGCCGGCTGGGGCGCGGCGGCGGCCCTCGTGCGGGACGCGACCGCGCCGGAAGCCGACATCCACGCCTCCGCCGCCTACCGCAGGCACCTGGTGGGCGTGCTGGCCGAGCGGGCGCTGCGCAACGCGGCGCGGGAAGGGGCTGCGGCCCGTGGAGCATGAGATCACACTCGTCGTGAACGGCACGGCCAGGCGGGTCCGCGTCCCGGCGCGGCGGCTGCTGTCCGACTGCCTGCGCCACGACCTCGGCCTGACCGGCACGCACGTGGGCTGCGAGCACGGCGTCTGCGGCTGCTGCACGGTGCTGCTCGGCGGGCGGCCCGTACGGTCGTGCCTGACGTTCGCCGTGACCGTCGACGGCGCCGAGATCACCACCGTGGAGGGGCTGGCCGGACCGGACGGCGGATTGTCGGCCGTGCAGCGCGCGTTCGCCGAGTGTCACGGGTTGCAGTGCGGGTTCTGCACGCCGGGCTTCCTGTGCACGGTGACGGCCCTGCTGAAGGAGAACCCGGCCCCCACCGGCGACGAGGTGATCGAGGGCATCTCGGGGAACCTGTGCCGCTGCACCGGCTACCAGAACATCGTCAAGGCCGTGCACCGGGCCGCCGAGCTGCTGGCGGAGGAAGCATGACGACCAAGCTGTTCGGGGAGGCCGTCCAGCGGCGCGAGGACCCCAGGCTGCTCACCGGGCAGGGCCGCTACCTCGACGACCTGGGCCGCGAGGCGCTGGCGGCGGCGTTCGTGCGCTCGCCGCACGCCCACGCCCGCGTGCGCGACATCGACGTGTCGGGCGCGCTCGACGTGCCGGGGCTCGTCGCCATCTACACCTGGGAGGACCTGCCCGAGCGGGTCGGCCGGGCGCTGCCGCTGCTGATCCCGCACCCCGCGCTCACGCACGGGCGCACCGCCTACCCGCTGGCCAGGGACGTCGTCAGGCACGTCGGCGAGCCGGTGGTCATGGTGGTGGCCGCCGACCGGTACGCCGCCGAGGACGCCTGCGCGCTCATCGAGGTTGACTACGAGCCGCTCAAGCCCGTCGTCGGCATCGAGGAGGCCGTCCAGGGGGCCCAGCTCGTGCACGAGGACGTGCCGGGGAACGTCGGCGCGCACCTCGTCCAGGAGGTCGCGGCGGCCGACGGCAGCGGCGCCAGGCAGGCCATCGAGATCGCGCCGCACACGCTCGCCTTCCGGCTCGACATCGAGCGCAGCGCCAGCATGCCGCTGGAGGGCCGCGGCGTGTACGCCCGCTGGGACGGCCGCGACCTGCGCGTCTACTCCAGCACCCAGACCTCCACCAGCGTGCGCATGGCCGTGGCCGCCGCGCTGGGCCTGCCGCTGCCGCAGGTCGAGGTGATCGCGCCCGACGTGGGCGGCGGCTTCGGGGTGAAGATCGTGCACCCGTGGCCCGAGGAGGTGCTGGTCCCGTGGGCCGCCATGACGCTCGGCCGGGAGATCAAGTGGACCGAGGACCGCAGGGAGCACTTCATCTCCTCGGCGCACGAGCGGGGGCAGGTGCAGTACGTGCGGGTCGGGTTCGACGACGACGGGCGCGTGCTGGGGCTCGACGTGACGATCCTGCACGACCACGGCGCCTACACCCCGTACGGGATCATCGTCCCCATCGTCACCTCGACGCAGTTGCTGGGGCCGTACAAGCCGGGCGCCTACCGGGTCGAGTTCACCGCCGTCTACACCAACACCGTGCAGGTGACGCCCTACCGCGGGGCGGGGCGGCCCCAGGGCGTCTTCTGCATGGAACGCACGATGGACAAGATCGCCCGATACCTCGGCAAGGACCGCACCGAGGTGCGGGCGGCCAACTTCATCCGGCCCGAGGAGTTCCCCTACGACCAGGGCATGACCTTCCAGGACGGGCGGCCGTTGATCTACGACAGCGGGGACTACCCCGAGATGCTCCGGATGATCAAGGAGCTGATCGGCTGGGACACCTTCGAGCGCCGGCCGGGCCTCGGGATCGGGATCGGGTGCTACGTGGAGGGCACCGGCGTGGGGCCGTACGAGGGCGGCCACGTGCAGATCACCTCCGACGGCCTCGTCCACGTCTCCACCGGCCTCACCTCGCAGGGGCAGGGGCACGAGACGGCGTTCGCCCAGATCGCCGCCACCGAGCTGGGCGTGCCCATCGAGCGGGTCAGGGTGGTCACCGGCGACACCCGCAGGTTCGGCTACGCCGTCGGCACCTTCGCCTCCAGAGCGGCCGTCGTCAGCGGCAACGCCATCGCGCTGGCCTGCAGGAAGGTGCGCGAGAAGGCGCTGCGCATCGCCGCCGAGGCGCTGGAGGCGAACCCGGACGACCTCGACATCGCCGAGGGCATCGTGCACGTGGCCGGCGCCCCGTCCGCCGCCATCCCGCTGTCCACGGTGGCGGTGCTGGCCAACCCGCTGCGGTACGCCTTCGACGAGGAGACCGCGAAGGCCACCCAGTTCGCGGGGGCCGTCACCCCCGACCGGCCGCCGGTCGCCGAGGGGGAGGAGCCGGGGCTGGAGGGGCGCGACTACTACTCGCCGATCAGGTCCACGTTCGCGGCCGGCATGCACGCCGCGATCGTCGAGACCGACCCCGACACCGCCGAGATCAGGGTCCTGCGGTACGCCGTCGTGCACGACTGCGGGCGGCTGATCAACCCCATGATCGTGGAGGGGCAGATCCACGGCGGGGTGGCCCAGGGCATCGGGGGCGCGCTGTACGAGCGCATGGTCTACGACCAGCACGGGCAGCTCGTGAACGCCTCCTTCATGGACTTCCTCATGCCGTACGCCACCGAGATCCCCCACGTCGAGACCGGCCACCTGGAGACGCCGTCGCCGCTCAACCCCCTGGGCATCAAGGGGGCGGGCGAGGCCGGCGTGATCCCCGTCTCCGCCGTCATCGCCTCGGCCCTCGAGGACGCCGAGGGCATCGAGATCAACCGCATGCCGATCTCGCCGTCCGAGCTGTTCGACCTGCGCGCCGCCCGTACGGGCTGACGGGCCCCGGCCGGTAGCACGCCCGCCGGCGGGCGCGTGGGATGATCGGCGGCATGCGTGCCCCCGACTCCGGCCTGACCGCCTTTCCCGCCGTGCCCGCCGACGTCCGGGTCGTCGACCTGGCGTGGAACGCGATCACGGAGGTGCCGGAGCGGGTGGCCGGGCTCACCGGGCTGGAGGAGCTGCGGCTCGACGGCAACCGTCTGCGCGAGCTGCCGGCCCTGTCCGGGCTCGCCGCGCTGCGCGCGCTGCACGTCGACGGCAACGAGCTGACCGCCCTGCCCGACCTCCCGCCGGGCCTGGAGACCCTCTTCCTGTACGGCAACCGCGTCGGCGCCCTGCCCGACCGGCTGCCCCCGGCCCTGCGCCACCTGGCCGCCGGCGGGAACGGGCTGAGCGGCGTGCCGGACACGCTGTGGAAGCTGACCGGCCTGGAATCGCTCAACCTGGCCGAGAACGCCCTCACCGGCATCCCCGCCGCCATCGGCGGCCTGACCCGGCTGCGCATGCTGGACCTCGGGCACAACCGGCTCACCGAGATCCCGCCCGAGCTCGGCGACCTGCCGCTCACCGACTACCTCTACCTCAGCGACAACCTGTTCACCGAGGTGCCCGGCTCGATCGGCCGGCTGGACCGGCTGGCCTATCTCAACCTGACCGACAACCGGCTGCGGACCCTGCCCGACTCGATCGGCTCCATGGTCTCGCTGGTCGAGCTGCGGCTCTACAACAACCGGCTGGAGCGGCTGCCCGGCTCGATCGGCCGCCTGTCGCGGCTGCGCGAGCTGCACCTGCAGGGCAACCGGCTGCGCGAGCTGCCCGCGACGCTGCCCCCGGGGCTGAGGCAGCTCGACCTGCGCAACAACCTGCTCCGCGAGCTGCCCGCGACGTTGCCGGCCGGGCTCAAGCAGCTCGACCTGCGCAACAACCGGCTGCGGGAGCTGCCTGCCGACCTGCCCGACCTGGACAAGCTCGACCTGCGCTGGAACAAGCTCGACGGCGAGCCCGAGGTGCTGCGCCGCCTGGAAGCGCGAGGCTGCGTCGTCTTGCGGTGAACCGGGTCGCGCGGGGCTGCGTACCCTCGCACATGACGACATTTCCACGTCTGGCCGCTCTTGCGCTGCTGGCCGGACTGGTCGCCGGCTGCTCCTCAGGAGGCGGCTGGAGCGACTACGTCGCAGCAGGCAAGTCCCAGCCCGCCACCGCCGCCCCCATGACGGTCGAGCAGATCTCCGACAAGGTCGGCTGCAAGCCGAAGATGCAGGTCGACGCCGACGAGGTGCGCACGGCGTACTGCAAGACGCAGGACGGCGAGTTCTTCGTCAACACCTTCAAGACCGAGCAGCTCAAGAACGAGTGGATGGACCGGGCGCCCGAGTACAACCCGCACCTGGTGGGGCCCAAGTGGACCGTGCTGGGGCCGCTGAAGGTGCTGGAGACGTTGCGCGGACCGCTCAACGGCGACCTGCACCTGACCGACCACCGGGTCTCGATGACACCCCAACCGAAGTAGCCGGTGTCTGAACTCCCCGCGCGGAACCTGCGTACCTCCGCACATGACGACGATTCCACGTCTGGCCGCCTTCGCGCTGCTGGCCGGGCTGGTCGCCGGTTGCTCCTCCGGGAGCGGCGGCGGCCAGGTCGCGGCAGCCGGACAGCCGGCCGGCGCCGCCCCCCTCACGGTCGAGCAGCTCTCCGCCAAGGTGGGCTGCACGCCGCGCATGCAGGTGAACGCCACCGAGCTCCGCACGGGGTACTGCAAGACCCCGGACGGCGAGTTCTTCGTCACGACGTTCATGAGCCAGGCAGGCAAGGACGCCTGGATGGACGCCGCCCCCGAGTACAACCCGCACCTGGTGGGACCGCTCTGGACCGTGCTGTCCAGCAGGAAGGTGCTCGATCTGCTCAGGGAGCGGCTCGGCGGCGACCTGCATCTCACCGACCATCGGACGAAGAAGATGCAGGTCGTCGGCTAGCGGTGGCGGAGCAGCTCGTACTGTGCCCTGATCTCGCCAGGGGTGGCCACCCGGTCCAGGAACAGCAGGCCGTCCATGCGGCAGTCGCAGGGGTTCTGCTCCCTGGTGTTCTGCGGGTAGCTGCCGCCGATCTTGATGCCCCGAGGGTCGGTCGGTGAGGTGAGGTCGGGCTCCGGGGCGCCCGCCACGCCCCAGGGGTCGCCGGTGACCGTGTAGGAGCCGTCCAGCGGGCGGCCGTTGCGGTACAGGCGCATGGCGCCGGTGTCGAAGTCGAACGTGGCGGCCAGGAAGACCCACTGGTCGCGGGGGAGGACGCGCTGCCACGGCAGTCCGGCGGCGAAGGTCTGGGAGGCGGACCCGTCCACCCTCCTGGCCAGCGCCACCACCTTCAGCTCGCCGTTCACCGTGATCAGCTCCAGCAGGGCCCGCACGTCGTGCCCCTGGGAGGTGCCGCTGAGGACGCCCGCCAGGCCGATCGCGTTGTAACGGTCGGCCGGGTCCGGGGTGTTCGAGTTGAGCGCCGGGCCGTCGGCCCGCAGCTTGAACCAGCCCATGACGGTGGTGCCCGCGACCGCGTTGAAGGAGCGCAGGGTGGGCACGCCGGACTCGGCGTACACGCCGGCCTTCCAGTCGTCGTTGCCCGCCGCGGCCGGCCCGACCTGGCGGGTCTGGAGCGCGTGCACGCTGCCCCGGTACGCGCCGTCCTCGACGCGCATCGCGGCACCGCCGTTGACCAGGGCGAGACCGGTGCCTGACAGGCCCTGGTCCTGCTCGCGGGCCGGGTCGCCCGGCAGCGGGTGCTCGAAGTCGTAGGCGGCCACCAGGTCGCGCCGCAACGACGGCAGCACGCCGGCCGGGGCGTAGTCGGCCCGCGTGACCTTCCAGATCTTGCCGTTGGCCTTCGACAGCACGTACAGCTCGCCCCTGCCGTCCCGGCCGAAGCGCAGGTCCACGCGGGTGTCCCCGGCCAGGTCCCGCATGGTCACCGCGTTCCCGGCGGCGTCCACCAGGCGGGGCTGGTAGATCGCGGCGCGGCCGGCCCCTTCGCGCAGGTGGGCGGCGACGGAGGAGAACACCCGGCCGTCCACGATGTCGCCGAACAGGTACGTCCCGGACAGCAGCGGCAGCCGCTCGCCGCGGTAGACGAAGCCGCCGACGATCGCGTGGCCGCTGTCGGCGTTGCAGGGGTGGCCGGGCGGCGGGTCGTGGTCGTAGGCGGCCACCGGGTAGGTGTAGCCGTACCGCGCGTCGTCGTCCGGCAGCGTGTACAGGTGGCAGCGGTCGGCCTTGTCGAAGACGAAGGAGCCTTCGCGCTCGCTCCAGCCCAGGTTGTCGCCGGGGCCGACGTCGTAGACGGCCTCGATGGCGTGCTCGCCGATGTGGCCGAGCAGGATGCGGTCGCCGTCCCAGCTGAAGCGGTGGGGGTCGCGCATGCCGTACGCGTAGATCTCGCCGAGCCTGCCCTCCTGGCCGGCGAAGGGGTTCGCGGGCGGGATGCCGTACTTGCGGCCGTCCGTGCCCGTCGGGTCGATTCTGAGGATCTTGCCCTGGGGGATGGCCAGGTTCTGCGGGTCGTCGCTGGAGGCGCCCCGGCCGCCGTCGCCCGCCGCGATGTAGAGCAGGCCGTAGTCGGCGTCGCCGGGGCGGGCGCCGGGGTTGAAGTCGATCTGCTGGATGCCGTGGGACTGGCCGGAGAAGCCGAGCCTGAGCACCTCCCTGCGCGTGCCGGAGAACACGCCGGCGCGCGGGTCGGCGGCCGTCCACTCGGTGATCACGCCGTGGAACCTGGTGCCGGGCTGGGGCGGCAGGTCGGGGGTCTTCGTGGTGAGCGCGGCGCCCCACTCGGTGTGGACCGTGTAGAACCTGCCGTTCCCGCCGAACTCCGGGTGGAAGGCGGCGAAGCCGAAACCGCTGCCCAGGCCGCGCCCCGAGACGAAGTCCGGGGCGAACGCGGCGGCCACGTCCAGGTACTCCACCGGCTGCCGGTCCTGGCCGAGCAGGTACAGCCTGCCGTTGAGGTCGTTGACGTACAGGCGGCGGGAGCCGTCGGGGAGCTCGCCCAGGTAGTTGATCCTGGCGTGGCGCACCAGCCGCGGGTCGTTGCTCGGAGGCGGGATCGGCTCGCTCTCCGGGAAGGAGGCGAACTCCTCCAGGGTGAGGGTGAGCGGCGAGGCGATCGGCTTCTCGGGGATGGGGTCCTCGACGGGCACCGGCTGTGCCAGCGCGGGCGACGGGGGCGTGCAGAGCGCGGCGATCAGGAGGAGGACGGTGGCGCCGGTGCGGGTTCGGGTGCGAAAGGCTGGCATCGGGGGGTCCTCTCGCGGCGCCCCGGGGGGCGAAGGCGCTTTCGGGACGTTCGGATCGTAACCCGGCACAAGGTCATGTCAAGGGGGTGGCGGGGCGGTGGAGGCGCGGAGCACCAGCTCGTGCCGCGTGCGCCGCCGCCGCGGCCGGGACGCCGGCGGCCTGAGCACCAGCTCCAGCGCCTGCTTGCCCATCTCCACCATCGGCAGCCGCACCGTGGTCAGCGCCGGGTACACGTCCCGAGCCACCGGCACGTCGTCGAACCCGGCCACCGAGATCTCGTCCGGCACCCGCCGCCCGTGGTTGAGCAGCCACGACAGCGCCCCCACCGCCATCGGGTCGTTCAGCGCGACCACCGCCGTCAGGCCGGGGTGCGCCCGCACCAGCCGCGCGGTGGCCGCCGCGCCGCCCTCCCTGGTGAAGTCCCCGTGGACGACGGGCACCGAGCCCCAGTCGAGCCCGGCCGCGCCGAACGCCGCCCGCAGCCCGGCCAGCCGGTCCTCCACCGTGGTCAGGTTGGCGGGCCCGCCGAGCACCCCCAGGCGGCGGTGGCCCAGGTCGAGCAGGTGCCGCATGAGCGTGGCGCCGCCGGCGGCGTTGTCGGGCAGCACCGCGTCCACCGGCAGGTGGTGGCGGCCGATCACGGCGACCCGGCCGCCCGCCGCGGTGAACGAGCGCAGCTCGGCCGCGATGTCGGTCTCCGTGCTCGCCTCGACGTAGCCGGACCCGGCCAGCACGATCGAGGTCACCCGGTGCGCGCGCAGGGCGCGGATGCGGGCCAGCTCCGCCCGCGGGTCGCGCTCGGTCTGGCTGATCAGCGCCAGGTAGCCGCGGCTGTCGGTCTCGCGCAGC
This sequence comes from Nonomuraea sp. NPDC050202, assembly GCF_040656115.1. Taxonomy (NCBI): domain Bacteria; kingdom Bacillati; phylum Actinomycetota; class Actinomycetes; order Streptosporangiales; family Streptosporangiaceae; genus Nonomuraea; species Nonomuraea sp. NPDC050202. The sequence continues at coordinate 703,506 of NZ_JBFALF010000002.1, forward strand.
ACGCCCCTGGCGATCTCGCCGAAGTACGGGTCGCCCACGTCGTGCACGATCAGCCCGACCATGGACGCCTGCCCGCCGGCCAGCGCCCGCGCGTGGCTGTTGGGCACGTACCCGACCTGGGTGGCGATCGCCTGGACGTGCGCCGCGACCTCGGCGCTCACCCCCGTGCTGCCGTTCATCGCCCGCGAGGCCGTCGCCAGCGAGACCCCGGCGGCCTCGGCCACGTCGACCAGACGGGGCGGGCGGGGCGGGGAAGCCAGACGGGGTGGGCCAGGTAGAGAAGGTCGCTTGGCCATGTGGTGCGGACCCCCTTGTCCAGGGCGGAATCCCGTGTAATCGTAACCGAAAGCGCTTCCGAAAGCGCTTTCGCTCAGCCTCTTCTGACGGGGGTCTCCTCGATGGCAAGAGTTCGCAAGGGCCTGACGACCATCTCCATCTGCGCACTGGCGCTCACCGCGTGCGCGAAGACCGACGAACCCGGCGCGGCCCAGTCGCCGGGACAGCAGCAGGGGCCGGTCAAGATCGGCATCTCGCTCCCGCTCACCGGCGACTTCTCCGAGCCGGGCAAGGGCATCCAGGAGGGGTACAAGGTCTGGGCCGACCAGGTGAACGCCAAGGGCGGCCTGCTCGGCAGGAAGGTCGAGCTGATCTTCCGCGACGACGCCTCCGATCCCAACCGGGTCAGCTCCGACTACGAGTCCCTCATCACGCAGGACAAGGTCAACCTGGTCTTCGGGCCGTTCTCCTCGCGCCTGGTGATCCCCGCGGCGAAGGTCGCCGAGTCGTACGGCATGCTCTTCGTGGAGCCGGCCGGAGCCGCCGCCGAGGTGTTCGAGCAGGGCTTCAGGCGGCTGTTCTACGCGGCGCCCGCGATCGCGAGCGACCACTACAACTACCTGGCCGACTACATCATCAAGCTGCCGGCCGACCAGAAGCCGAAGACGGCGGCGTACGCCAGCCTGGACGACCCGTTCGCGCAGGGCACCGCGTACGGCCTGCGGGACAAGCTGGCCGCGGCCGGCATCAAGACCGTCGTGGACGAGGTGTACCCGCCGGAGACCACCGACTTCGCCCCCATCGCCGCCAAGATCGCCGCCGCGAAGCCGGACCTGGTGGTGGGTGGCACGCAGTTCGAGGACTCGGTCGGGCTGGTGCGCGCGCTGCAGGAGCTGAGGGTGCAGCCCAAGCTGGCGGCGTTCTCGACAGGGCCGACGCTGGCGGAGTTCCCCGCCGCGGTGAAGGGGGCGGCCGAGCACATCCTCTCGCCGGTCGGCTGGTCCGCCACCGCGACGTTCCCCGGCAACCAGGAGATGGTCAAGCGCTACAAGGAGCTGTTCGGCGGCGACGCCAACGAGGACGCCGCCAACGGCTACACCGTCGGGCAGATCGTCGAGGCCGCCGTGAACGCCGTCAAGTGCGTCGACCCCACCAAGGAGTGCCAGGACAAGCTGACCGAGCACATCAGGCAGGGCACGTTCGAGACCGTCGTGGGGCCGCTGTCCTTCGACGACAAGGGCCGGCCGGAGCAGGCGCACATGATCCAGCAGTACGTCAACGGCAAGATCGAGATCGTCCTCCCGGAGCAGGCCAAGACCGCCGGCCTCGTCTACCCGAAGCGGGAATGGTGAGCCTGCTCCTGCAGGGGCTGGCCCTGGGCGTGCTGACGGGCGGGCTCTACGCCCTGCTCGCCTCTGGCCTGTCGCTGTACTTCGGCGTGATGCGGGTGGTCATGGTGGCACACCCGGCGTTCCTGTTCCTGGCCGCCTACCTCACCTACACCGTGCACACCACGCTCGGCGTGGACCCGTTCCTGGCGTTGCCGCTGACCGTGCCGCTCTTCTTCGGGCTCGGCGTGGCGGTGCAGCGGCTGCTCATCGCCCGGCTCGCGCCGGACAACCTGGCGATGATGTCGGTGCTGCTGACGTTCGGGATCGCGCTCACCATCGAGGGGCTGCTCGGCACGTTCTACACGGGCTCCTACAAGTCGGTCAGCATGGAGTACGCCACCCGGTCGCTGAGCGTCGGCGGCGTGCACCTGCCGTACGACAAGATCATCGCCTTCGGGGTGGCGGGGCTCACCCTCGCCGTGCTGTTCGCGGTGCTGATCAGGAGCCGGTTCGGGCAGGCGCTGCGGGCCACGATCCAGCACCGCGAGGCGGCCAGGCTGGTCGGCATCCGGACCGAGCGTGTGGCCGGGTACGGCTTCGGCGTGGGCCTGGCCACCGCCGCCGTGGGCGGCACCGTGCTGGCGCTGATCACGCCGTTCTTCCCCGCCTCGCACTGGGTGTGGATCGGCAAGCTCATGGCCATCATCGTCGTCGGCGGGCTGGGCAGCGTGGTGGGCGCGGCGCTGGCCGCTGTCCTGCTCGGGGTGGTCGAGGGCCTCGTGCTGGTCACCGTGGACGCCACCTGGGCCACGATGATGTTCTACGTCTTCCTCTTCCTGACCCTGCTCGCGCGTCCCCAGGGGTTCTTCGGAGGCCGGCTTGCACACCGTTTCTAGGGGGCTGCCGCTGCTGCTGGCCGCGCTGGCGATCGCCTACCCGTGGCTGGCGCCCAACTACTACCTGGTGTACGCGGGCGCGCTGACCGTCATGTACGCCGCCATGTCCACCTCCTGGAACCTCCTGGGCGGCTTCACCGGCTACGTCTCGCTCGGCCACTCGGCGTTCTTCGGCCTGGGCGCGTACGGCACCGGGCTGCTCGTCGTCCGCCTGGACGTGCCCTGGGCCGTGGCCCTGCTCGCGTCTGCGCTGCTGGTCACGGTGTTCGCCGTCGGCGTCGGCATCGCGGCGGTACGCGTGCGCGGCGCCTCGTTCGTGATCGTGTCCATCGCGCTGGTGTCCATGATGAACCTCATCGTGCAGGGCTGGCGCTCCCTGACCGGCGGCTCCACGGGCCTGCAGGTCCCCACGCCCTTCCCCGGCCTGCACCGCGGCCAGACGCACATGGTCTTCTTCTACCTGTTCCTGGTGTTGCTCGCGCTCGCGCTGCTGTCCTGGTGGTACGTCTCCCGCTCCCGCTTCGGCGCGGGCCTGCGCGCCATCAGGGAGGACGAGGACAAGGCCGAGTCGCTGGGCGTGCCCACGGGGGCGTACAAGGTGGCGGCCTTCGCGCTGTCCGCCCTGTTCGTGGCGCTGGCCGGCGGGCTCTACGCGCTCTGGTTCGGCAGCCTCGACCCGATCTTCGTCTTCTCGATCCTGATCGCCTCGTCCATGGTCCTGATGAGCCTGCTCGGCGGCGTCAGGCACCTGTACGGCCCGCTGCTCGGCGCGCTCATCGTGGCCCCGGCCGGGGAGTACTTCCTGATCGCGCTTGGCGAGACGCAGATCCACCTGACCGCGACGGGCCTGGTGCTGGTGCTGGTCGTGCTGTTCATGCCGGACGGCATCCTGGCCCGCTTCACCCGCAAGCGGACCGGCCCGTCCATCCCCGACGAGAGCGCGGACCAGAGACTCCAGGGGGTGACGCGGTGAGCCTGCGCACGGAAGGGCTGACGAAGGCGTTCGGCGGCGTGCTCGCCGTGAACGGCGCCACCGTCGAGCTGCGCGACGGCGCGATCAACGGCCTGATCGGGCCGAACGGTTCCGGCAAGACCACGTTCTTCAACATCGTCACCGGCATGATCGGGCCCGATTCCGGGCGGGTGCTCTACCGGGGCCGCGACATCACCCGGCACTCGCCGCACCGCATCGCGCACGCGGGCATCGGCCGCACCTTCCAGCTCTGCCGGATCTTCCCGCGCCTGACCGTGCTGGAGAACATGCTGGTCGCGGTCCGCCGCACCCGCCTGCGCGAGCTGCTGGCCGGCCTCCGCGACTCGGGCGAGGTCGAGCGGGCCCGCCACTGGCTGCGCCGTATGGGTATCGAGCACCTGGAGGAGGCCGAGGCGCGCGACCTTTCGTACGGGCAGCAGAAGCTGCTCGAACTGGCCGCCGTGCTCATGGCCGAGCCGGACCTGGTGCTGCTCGACGAGCCGGCCGGCGGGGTCAACCCGGCGCTGATCGACCGCATCACGGCCCTCGTCCGCGACCTCAACGCCGAGGGCCGCACCTTCCTCGTCGTCGAGCACAACATGGACATGGTGATGGGCATGTGCGACCACGTCATCGTCTTCGACCGCGGCGCGCCCATCGCCGAGGGCCCGCCCGCCACCGTCCGGCAGGACCCGCGCGTGCTGGAGGCGTATCTCGGTGTCTGAGGCGGTTCTTTCCCTGGAGGACGTCGTGGCCGGCTACGGCAGGGCCGCCCCCGTGCTGCGCGGCCTGGCCGTCACCGTCCGCGCCGGCGAGGTCGTCTGCCTCGTCGGCCCCAACGGCGCCGGCAAGTCCACCGCGCTCAGGGTCGCCAGCGGCCTGCTCGCGCCCCGCTCGGGCCGGGTGCTCCTGGCCGGCCGCGACGTGACGGGCCTGCCGCCGCAACGCCTGCTCGGCCTCGGCCTGGCGCACGTGCTGCAGGGGCACAGCGTCTTCCGCGAGATGACGGTGGCCGAGAACGTCCGGCTCGGCGGCTTCACCGTACGCGACCAGGCCCGGCTGAACGCGCGGATCGAGGCCGTCAAGGAGCTGTTCCCGGTCGTGGGGGAGCGGTGGGGGAGCCTGGCGGGGCTGCTGTCGGGCGGGCAGCAGAAGCAGGTGGAGTTCGCGCGGGCGCTGATGCTGGAGCCGTCGGTGGTGCTGCTGGACGAGCCGTCCATGGGGCTGGACCCGCGCAACACGCAGGTCGTCTTCGAGCAGATAGACCTCATGCGCCGGGCCGGGGTGGCGGTGCTGCTGGTGGAGCAGAACGCCCGCCGGGCGCTGGAGATGGCGGATCTGGGATGCGTGCTGGACCTCGGCCGGGTGCACATCTCGGGGCCCGCCCGCGAGCTGGCCGCCGACCCGCGCCTGGGACGCCTCTATCTGGGCGGCGCGCCGGCGACCTGACCGGGGATCGCCGGGCGGGGTGTGCTCCCGCCCGGCGATCGGCCTCGCCTGCCGAGCTCTTGCGATCTTGGCATGCGGTGGTCGACGAGGAACCACGTCCTGTCCTGTCAGCGGGTCAGTGGCCGGCGACCAGCACGCGCTTCCTGAACACCCAGTACGTCCATCCCTGGTACACCAGCACGAACGGCAGCGCGATCAGCCCGATCCAGGTCAGCATGCCCAGCGTGTACGGCGCCGAGGCCGCCTCCGCCAGCGTCAGCCCCGGCAGCGGCCGGACCCGCAGCTCCATGAAGACCGCCAGCGTGGCCAGCACGATCGAGCCCGCCGTGGCCGCGAACGCCCAGCCCTCCCGGCGGCGCCAGATGAGGGCGGTGGCCGCGGCCAGGGCCGCCATGGAGGCGAGGGCCGGGATCGTGCCGAGGCTCGACAGGGCGGCCACGGCCACCGGGATCGTCACCCCGCCGGCGATCATGGCGGCGACGCGGGCGCGGCGGCGTACCGGGCCGGTGGTCCTCAGGGTGAGGAACACGGCGCCGTGCAGGACGCACACCGCCAGCGTGAACACGCCGCCCACGACGGCCGCGAGCGCGCTGTTGAACAGCAGGTCGGCGAAGACCGAGCCCCACAGGAACGCCGGCAGCGCGCTGCCCACCACGATGCCCAGGTCGCACCAGAGCGGGTTGTCCACCTTGCCGCGCCACTCCAGGCCCACGCCGCGCACGATGAGCCCCACCAGGATCAGCGTCACGGGCAGGTAGAAGGAGCTGAACACGCCCGCGTACCAGGCGGGGAAGGCGGCGAACATGGCGCCGACCGCGGTGATCAGCCACACCTCGTTGCCGTCCCACACCGGGCCGATGGTCTGCAGGCCGGCGCGCTGCTCGGCGGCGTTCCTGCTCACCAGGGGCGCCAGCATGCCGACGCCGAAGTCGAAGCCTTCGAGGACGAAGTAGCCGGTCCAGAGGAAGGCGATGATGGCGAACCACAACTCGATCATTGGGGGAGGCTCCTCAGTACATCAGGGACGGCTCGCGCGGCGCCTCGGCCGCCTGGACCGGCGCCTGCTCCTCGGCGCCCTTGCGGACGTGCCTGGCCAGCAGCACGGTCTCGGCCACCGCGAGCGCGCCGTACAGGAGCGTGAAGATCGTCAGGGACGTGGCCACCTCGGCCAGCGAGACGCTCGGTGACACGCTGGAGGCGGTGAGGAGCTCGCCCGCGACCGTCCAGGGCTGGCGGCCGATCTCGCTGAGCAGCCAGCCGGCGATCACCGCGATCAGCGGGAGCGGCAGCGCCAGCAGCATCGCCCGCGACAACCACGCGGGGAACGGCCGCCTGCGGCGGGTCAGCCACAGGCCGAGCACCGACAGGCCCACCGTCGCCAGGCCGAACACGATCATCACGCGGAACGACCAGAAGACGACGGTGCCGTCCGGGCGGTAGTCGCCGGGGCCGAACTGCTGCTCGAAGCGCTGCTGCAGGTCCTCGGTGCCCTGGACGGGGGCCTCGAAGTCGTAGGTGGACAGGAAGCTCAGCAGCTTCGGGATCTCGATGCCGGGGACGATGCTGAACGCGGCGCCCTCCGTGTCGCGCTCCAGGCCCTCGGCGGCGGCCAGCTTCATGGGCTGCTGCTCGTGCATCAGCTTGGCCGAGTGGTCGCCGGTGCCCGCGACGACCGCCCCCGCGATGGCCGTCATCACCAGCGCGGCGCGGGCGGCGCTGCGCCACATCTCCGCCCGCGTGCGCAGCAGCCAGTAACCGCACACCGCCAGCACGAAGCCGCCCGCCACCACGAACGAGCCCGCGATCACGTGCGGGACCTGGGCCAGCGCGGTGGAGTTGGTCAGCACCGCCCACAGGTCGGTCATCCTGGCCTTGCCGTCCACCACCTCGTAGCCGACGGGGTGCTTCATCCAGGCGTTGGCCGCGAGGATGAAGTAGGCCGACAGGTTGGACCCGATGGCCGCCGCCCAGATGGTCGCCAGGTGCACCCGCTTCGGCAGCCGGTCCCAGCCGAAGATCCACAATCCCAGGAACGTGGACTCCATGAAGAAGGCCAGCAGCGCCTCCATGGCCAGCGGCGCCCCGAAGACGTCACCGACGAACGTGGAGTACTCGCTCCAGTTCATCCCGAACTGGAACTCCTGCACGATGCCGGTCACCACGCCCATGGCGAAGTTGATCAGGAACAGCTTGCCGAAGAACTTCGTGAGCTTCAGGTACTGCTCGTTGCCGGTGCGGTGCCAGGCCGTCTGCAGGCCGGCCACGAAGATCCCGAGACCGATGGTCAGGGGTACGAACAGAAAGTGGTACACGGTGGTCACCCCGAACTGCCACCGCGCCAGGTCAAGTGCGTCCATCTTCCCCGTCGTCTCCCTGAGCTCTACACGCTGTAGTACATCTACCCGTAGTAGTACTACAAGCCGTAGAGCAATGCGATGCGAGCTTGGTCACATCGCCTGTGCTGGTTGCCCTGTCGAGGATGGCGCGCGGGGGCGCCGGGGCGCGTCACCCGCCCGGCTGATCGCCGCGTACGCCGCCCGGCGGACCTCGGCGCGGACCTCGGCGCGGACCTCAGCGGGGCTGCGCCGCCGCCAGGTACGCCTGGAGGTCGCCCAGCTCGTAGCCGCGGCGCTTGATCTTGTTCACCAGGACGCGGAAGTCCCTGGCCAGGTTCGGGCGGAAGTGCAGGAGCAGGATGTCGCCGGGGCGCAGCTTCTTGTCGGGCACCTGGTAGGCGATCTTGCCGCCCGGCTGGACGGTGGCGGTCCAGAGCAGCACGGCCGACATGCCGCAGCTCTTGGCGGCCCGGAGCGTGTCGGTGTTGTAGTTGCCGAACGGCGGCCTGAACAGGGTGGGCCGCGTCCCGATCTCCTTCTCGATCAGCTTCGAGGAGCCGCAGAGCTCGCGGCGCTGGGCGGGGTAGCCGAGCAGGCGGAGGTTCGGGTGGGTGAGGGTGTGGTTCTCGACGGGTACGCCGGCGTCGCGAAGCTGCCGGAAATATCCCCATTTACCGGCACCTACGTACCGGGCCGGGCCGCCCGACTCGTCCGGGGTGCCCCTGGCCTCGACGGCGTCGCGCATGGCGAAGGCGGTGATCGGGATGCGCTGGTCGCGTACCTGCCTGACGAAGCCCGGGTCCTGCTCCCAGCCGTCGTCGATGGTCAGGAAGACGACCTTGCGCCCGGTCGGGATCGAGCTGATCACCGGCGGGAGGCCGCCGGTGCGGGGGATCGGGCGCACCTCGCCCTTGCGGGGCTTGGCGCCCGGCGGCCCCGCCGGTTCAGGGGTCTTCTTCCCGGGCGTCGCCGCGGTGGGAACGGGGGTGCCGGGCGAAGGGCTGGAAGCGGTCCCGGCCGGGGCGCAGGCGGCCAGCGCCAGGACGCACGCCACGCCGATCATCCGGTGTCCCCTGAACATGAGGCACCATCTTGCCAGCCTCTGTGAGGTGTTGCCCTTATCCACGCGCCCGGCGCTGCCTAGAGTGGCCGCATGAAACTGGCGGGCAGTGCCGAGATCGGCGTGGACAGGCAGCGGGTGTGGGCGGCGCTCAGGGACCCGGCGGTGCTGGTGCGCACCCTTCCCGGGTGCGAGCGGCTGGAGGAGACGGGGCCGGACACGTACCGGATGACGATCAACGCGGGCGTGGGCTCGATCACGGGCGTCTACCAGGGCGAGGTGGCGCTGTCCGACCCGCTGGAGCCCGAGAGCTTCACGCTCAAGGCCCGCGGGCAGGGTGCGCCGGGGACCGTGGACGCCACCGTCCTGGTACGGCTGAGCGAGCTCGACGGCGGGACGCGGGTGGACTACGACGCCGAGGCGGTGGTCGGCGGGATGATCGGCGGGGTGGGGCAGCGCATGCTCGGCTCCGTGGCCAAGCGGACGGCGGGCGAGTTCTTCTCGGCCGTGGAGGAGCACCTGCGGACCTCGGTCCCGACCGCCGAGCCGGGCCTGCCCGCGGGGCTCGGCCTGCCCGCCGAGCCCGTGCCCGCCTCGGCCGAGACGTACGCCGGGACGCACCTGTTTCCCGACAGCCGCCCGGCGCCGGGCGCCGTCTTCGAGCGGCCCGCGAAGCGGCACACCGAGACACGCCCGTGGGTGATGCTGGCGGCGTTCGGCATGGGGGCCGGCGTCGCGCTCGGCGGGGTCACCCTGGGCTGGCTGCTGGGACGCGGGTCGCGCCGGAGGGGTTGATGGCCTCGGGGGCTCTCGCGGAAAAGGATCTCCCGGCGTAGCGTGGCGGTATGCGGCAGGCACATGCTGAAGACGCACGGACCGAGGCCAGGCGAGTCGTACGCAACCTCCTGGGCGAGGAACGCCCGACAGCGGAGATGCTGATCGGCGACGTGCGTCCCGTGCTCGGTGACGAGCGTACGGACCGCACGCTGGAGCTGGCCCTCGGTGCCCAGCTCACCAGGCGCTCGGCCGAGCTGGCCGCCATCGCCGCGCTGCTGGTCGGCACCCGCGAGCTGGGCGAGGGCTGGTGGTCCAAGCCCAGGGGCGGCAAGCTGCCCGCGCCCGACGAGGTGGTGCGCACGGCGGTCGCCATCGAGCCGTGGACCGACCTGACCGCGCTGGAGATGCTAGCGGCCTGGATCTCCGACGACGCCGCCGACCAGATGTGGGGCGCGCCCGTCGCGCAGGTCGACCTCAACTCCTGGCAGGCCGAGGACCGCTTCGAGCTGCCGCCGGGCGTCAAGCCGGGGCAGCGCCTCGTCGTGCACTTCGACGCCGGAGGGCGGCTCGACGCGGTCGTCGCCCGGCGGCCCGACGAGGAGCTCGGCTCCAACCTCGACTTCCAGTCGCTGCGTTACTCGCGGCCCGCCGAGGCGCAGTGGAGCTGGGGCGTCGCGGCCGGGCTCGGGCCGCACCGGCTGCCCGGCGAGACCCCCGACCCGTACGCGCGCGAGGTGCCCGCCGAGGCCGTCGGCATCCTCATGGCGTGGGCGACGCGTCACGGCGCCTCCGGCGAGCAGCTCGGCGAGCGGTGGGAGACGGTGGGCGACGTGGTGGCCGCCATCGAGCGGGTCGACTGGATGTGGCGCAGCGGCGAGTGGTTCGGCTGGTGGCGCGGCGCGTCGGCGCTGGTGGACGACTCGGCGTACCTGCCGTACCGGCTGGAGGAGCTGGCGGCCGGCTAGGGCCCGGAATCACCGCGTACCCGATCGGGTTGTCCAGCGATATGAAGGTCGAGATTTTTTCGGATGTCGTGTGCCCCTGGTGTTACATCGGGCATGTCCGGTTCGCCAGGGCCGCCGAGCGGTTCCGGGCCAAGGGCGGCACCATCGAGGTCACGATGCGGCCGTTCCAGCTCAACCCGGACGCCCCGTCCGACGGTGAGCCGCTGATCCCGGCGCTGGAGCGCAAGTTCGGCCCGAACGCCGGCCAGATGGTCGAGCGGGTGGTCGGCGCCGCCACCGCCGAGGGGCTGGAGCTGCACTACGACAAGGCGGTCAACGCCGCCACGTTCGAGGCGCACCGCCTGATCGAGGTCGCCACCCGGCAGGGGCTCGGCAAGGAGATGGCCGAGCGGCTCTTCCGCGCGTACTTCACCGAAGGGCTGAACGTGGCCGACCCCGGCGTGCTGGACAGGCTGGCCGGCGAGGTGGGCGTGCGCGACTCCGGAGAGGGCGCGGAGGAGGTGCGCGAGCAGCTCGCCAGGGCGCGCTCGCTGGGCATCTCCGGGGTGCCGCTGTTCCTGTTCGAGGGCAAGTACGCCGTGTCGGGCGCGCAGCCGGAGGACGCCTTCGCCGCCGCCATCGACGAGGTGGCCGAGCGGACCGGGCAGACGCCGATCACCCAGCTCGCGGCGCCGGGCGACGGGTGCGACGACGGGTACTGCGCCGTCTGAGCCGGGCGTGGTGGGAGAATCACAAGGTGTCGAGTCGCAGCCTTGCTTACCTGCTCAAGCACGCCAACCTGCGCCTGTCGGAGCTGATGGGCCCGGCGCTGGAGCCGTGCGGCATCGACGGGCGCGAGTTCGGCGTGCTGTCGGTGCTGGGCGGGTCCGAGCCGCTGTCGCAGCTCGAGGCGGCCCAGCGGATGGGGATCGACCGGACGACCATGGTCGCCATGGTCGACGGGCTGGAGCGCAAGGGGCTCGTCGGGCGCCGGCCGCACCCGGCCGACCGGCGCAAGAACATCGTGGAGCCGACAGAGCGCGGCCGCGAGGTGCTGGCCGAGGCCGTGGGGGTGGTGGCGGCGGCCGAGGCGGAGTTCCTGGCGCCGCTGCCCGACGGCGACGCCAGGCTGCTCAGGGACGCCTTGGAACGCCTGATCCCCCCGCGCTCAAGCGGCTGAGCCCTCGTCCGGGGCACCCGCAGCCGCACGCGCACTCGCGCCGGCGTGCGTGCCCGCCCCCGCGTTCCCGCCTTCGCCGAGCTGGCCGGCGCGGTGGTGGCGGCGGCAGAGCACCTGATAGCGCACGGGCGCGTGGTCGGTGTCGCCGATCACGACCTGCTCCCCCGTACGCGCCATCGTCCCGCCCACGATCCGGGCGTTGAGCTGGCCGGGACGCCCGCACCAGCACAGCACCTCGACCTGCAGCCGGCACACCTCGTCGGCCAGCTCGAACAGCCGCTGCGCCGCCGGGAACATCACCGACCTGAAGTCGGAGGCGAGGCCGAACGCGTAGACGTCCACGCCGTGGGAGTCCACCAGGTCGGCGAGCTGCTCGATCTGCTCGACGGTGTAGAAGCAGGCCTCGTCGCAGATCAGGTAGTCGATGCGGTCGTGCGCGGTCACCAGCTGTACGAGGTCGAGGGAGTCCTCCACCTCGATCGCCTCCAGCCCGAGCCCGATCCGGCTGGTGACCTTCGGCCCTCCCGAGCGGTCGTGCTTGGTCAGCACCAGGCCGCGTCTGCCCTGCCGTCCGTGGTTGTAGTTCATCTGCAACGCCAGGGTGGACTTCCCGCAGTCCATGGGGCCGAAGTAGAACTTCAGTACGGCATCCCGGGCGCCAGACGGCACGGCAGACAAGGCAGACAGTTCGGTCACGGGCCGCCAGCTTAGTGGCTTGGCTTGTTCCATGACCTCGTGGGACATTTCTCCCCTGTAGTTGTTCAGGAGGAATCTGTGGTCACCGAAAAACCACCGTCCGAGACGTCGCCGCTGGACGCGCTGATGAGGCAGGACGACCTCACGGCGGCCCAGGCGGACGCCACCCGCTGGCGTTACGGCTTCCTCGTCGTGGTGACGGGCATCGTCGCGCTCCTCGTCGCTTTCGGCGCCGCCGTGTTCGCCACGGGGGAGCTGGCCGCGCTGTTCGCCGGGGTGGCGGGGGTGATCGGTACCATTATCGGGGCTTACTTCGGAGTCCAGGCCGGCCAGTCGGGCAAGGCCAGGGTCGAGGCCGAGCTCGCCAGGTCGCAGGAGATGGTGGTGCGCCTGGCGGCGTATGTGGGCCCCACGAACGCGCCACGAGTCATCGACGAAGTGCTCGGCCGTCGCCGGAGCTGAGGAGCCATGCGTAGCGTGCGTATCGGAGTGGACACCGGAGGAACGTTCACCGACGTGGTGGCGGTGGACGAGCAGACGGGTGAGATCCTCACCACCAAGACCCCCTCGACCCCCGCGAACCCGGCCGACGGGTTCCTCGCGGGGATCGAGAAGCTGGGCCGGCTCGACGTCGGCTCGATCGTGCACGGGACGACGGTGGCCACGAACCGGCTCCTGGAGGACCGCATCGAGAACCTCGGGTTCATCACGACCGAGGGGTTCGAGTTCATCCTGGAGATCGCCAGGCAGAGCGTGCCTGACGGCTACGGCAACTCCTACTTCTGGGTCAAACCGCCCAGGATCGTGCCCGTCCACCTCGTCAAGACCGTCGGCGGGCGGCTCGACCACCTCGGCAACGAGGTGCGGCCGTTCTCCGACGAGCAGGCCGCCGAGGTGGCCCGCTGGTTCCGCGCCAAGGGCATCACCGCGATCGGGGTCTGCTTCCTGCACTCCTACGCCAACCCCGAGCACGAGCGGCGCATGCGCGAGGTGCTCTGGCGCGAGCACCCGGAGGCGGTGATCTCGCTGTCCAGCGACGTGCTGCGCGAGTACCGCGAGTACGAGCGCTCGGTCACCACCCTCGTCGACGCCGCCGTCAAGCCGGCCATGCGCACCTACATCGCGACCCTGTCGACCCGGCTCGGCATGCCGTTCTCCGTGATGAAGTCCAACGGCGGCGTGCTGTCCGCCCGCGAGGTCGTCAACCAGCCCATCAGCACCGTCCTGTCGGGCCCGGCGGCGGGCGCGCTGGGCGCCGCGCTGATCGCCTCCACGGCGGGCCACGAGTCGGTGATCACGCTGGACGGCGGCGGCACCTCGACCGACGTGGCCGTGGTGATCGACGGCGAGCCCTCCATCACCACCGAGGGCTCCGTCGGCCGCTACCCGTGCAAGATCCCGATGATCGACATCATCACGGTCGGCGCGGGCGGCGGCTCGGTGGCGTGGATCTCGCCCGAGGGCACGCTCAAGGTGGGCCCCCGCTCCGCCGGCGCCGACCCCGGCCCCCTCTGCTACGGCAAGGGCGGGACCGAGGTGACGGTGACGGACGCGCACGTGTTCCTCGGCCGGATCCCGCCGCACCTGCTCGGCGGGGAGATCCCGCTGGACGTGGACGCCGCCGGCACCGGCATCCAGGCCCTGGCCGACAAGCTCGGCCTCACCCCCGAGCGCACGGCGACCGGCATCCTGGAGATCAGCGCGTTCAACCAGAGCAACGCGATCAGGCAGCTCACCGTCAAGCGCGGGCTGGACGTGCGGGACTTCCCGCTGGTGACGTTCGGCGGGTCGGGGCCGCTGCTGGCCTGCCGGCTGATCGACATCCTCGGCCTGCCGTCCGTGATCGTCCCGCGCGATCCGGGCAACGTCTCGGCGTTCGGGCTGCTCACGGTGGACGTCAAGAACGACTACGTGCGCACGTACGTCACCCGCGAGCTGTCCCTCGGCAAGGCCGTCGAGATCTTCCACGACCTGGAGCATCAGGCCGGCGAGGCGCTCGACCGCGAGGGCTTCGACGACCCGATCTACCAGCGCAGCGCCGACCTGCGGTACTACGGCCAGGCCTACGAGGTCCGCGTGCCCGCGCCCGCGGGGGAGATCGACGACGACTGGCACGCCGAGGTGATCTCCCGCTTCCACGACGCCCACGAGAAGCTGTACGGCTACGCCTACCGCGACGACCCCCGCCACGGCGTGGAGTGGGTGAACCTGCGCGTCTCCGGCATCGGCCCCATCACCCGCCCGGCCGTCCGCCGCCTGGACAAGGCCGGCGAGGGCGCCACGTCGGTCCGCCCCGTGCACTTCGACGAGACCCGCGACACCCCGATCCACCAGCGCGCCGCCCTGGGCCCCGGCGCCACCGTGCGGGGGCCGGCGGTGATCGAGGAGTACGGCTCGACGATCCCCATCCACCCCGGCTTCACCGCGAAGATCGACGAATACGGAAATGTGGAGATAAGTCGTGACTGATCCCATCCTGGTGGAGATCGTCGAAGGCACGCTCGCCTCCGTCGAGAAGGAGGTCGAGACCGCCATCGCGCGCACGGCCCGCTCGCCGATGATCCGCGACGCGCACGACTTCCGCGCGGGCATCCACGACGTACGGCTGCGCAAGCTCACCGGCCGCTCCTACAGCGCGCTCGTCCAGCCCGTCGTGCGCGACTTCCCGGTCGAGACCATGAAGCCCGGCGACGTCTACTTCCACAACGACGTCTACCTGTCGGAAGGCGGCATCGGCCACCTGCCGGACCTGTGCGTCACCGTCCCGGTCTTCCACGACGGCGAGGTGGTCGCCTTCGTCCAGGCCTTCGGGCACCACGACGACATCGGTGGCTCGGTCCCCGGCTCCATGCCCTCCCACGCCCGCTCGGTCTACGAAGAGGGCCTGATGGTCCCGCCGATCAAGCTGCGGGACCAGGGCGTGCCCAACGAGGCCGCGCTGCGCATCATGACCCGCAACTCCCGCATGCCCGACTCCCTGGCCGGGGACCTCGACGCCGAGTGCTCGGCCTGCCTGATGGGCGCGCGCCGGCTGGGCGAGCTGTTCGAGCGGTACGGCAAGCAGGCCGTCCAGGAGTGCTTCGACGCCATCATCGCCAAGACGACCGAGACGTTCCGCAGGGAACTGCTGGCGAAGATCCCCGAGGGGACGTACGTGTGGGAGGACTACGCCGAGCACGACGGCGTGGACGAGCCCCGCCTGCACGCCCAGCGCATCACGCTGAGCGTGGACCACGCGGCCGACGCGCCGTTGACCATCGACTTCACCGGCACCTCACCCCAGGCCAAGGGCCCCATCAACCACGCCGGCGACTACGCCGACGGCGTGTTCCTGAAGAAGTGGCTGGCCCCGGTGCTGCGCAACCTGGCCGACACGCCGGACCGCATGGCCGAGCTGGACGTGAACGAGGGAGTGGTGCCCCTCATCAAAATGATCTTCCCCGAGAAGGGCACCCTCCTCACCCCCGTCTTCCCCGCCCCGACCAACGCCCGAACGTTCGTCATCCTGCGGCTGCTCGGCGTCCTGGCCGGCGTCCTGGCCAAGGCCACCGGCGGGCGCATGCCCGCCGACCAGGAGACCATCCGCTACACGGGCGTGTACGGCACGGACGCCGACGGGCAGCCGTACCTCATGCGCGAGGTGCTGGGCGGCGGCTCCGGCGGGCGCTGGTACGCCGACGGCGAGGACACCATCCACGTGGTGCCCGACTCGCGCAACATCCCGGTGGAGTTCGCCGAGGCGCGCTGGCCGTTCCGCGTGGAGCGGCTGGCCCTGGCCTGCGACTCGGGCGGCCCCGGCATGTTCAGGGGCGGGCTCGGCTACGACAAGCACATCCGCATGCTGCGCGACGCCTCGTACATGTCGATCGCCGACCGGTCCATCCTGTCCTGCTGGGGCGTCAACGGCGGCCTGGCGGGGCGGCCGTTCCGGGTGGAGATCGCGGGCAAGGAGATGGAAGGCCTGGTGGACGACCACCCGGTGCAGGCGGGGGACCTGATCAGGATCCGCACCACCGGCGGGGGCGGCTGGGGCTCCCCCTACGACCGGGACCCCCGGGCGGTGGCGGCCGACGTGCGCGACGGGAAGGTGTCGATCGCGGGAGCGCTGGGCGACTACGGCGTGGTCCTGGACGGGGACCGCATCGACGAGCAGGGCACGGCCGAGCTCCGCGCCCGCCTGCGGCCTCCGGCGGACCGGTTCTTCGACCGGGGGCCCGGGTACGCGAAGCTCTCGGGTGGCAGGGCCTACGCGGAGGTGGACGAATGGTGAGGCGTTGATCACGCCTCACCGTCGCGGGCCCCGGGCCCGCTCCCGTCCTCCCCCCGGGCAGGCGGCACGGCAGCCTGCCCCTTGCCGAAGCTCGCGAAATACGTGGCCGCCATGTCCTCATCGCCGTGCCCCTGCGCCTCCGCCCGCCGGAAGCGTTCCCCGGCCGCGGCCACCACGTCCAGCCGCACCCCGGCGGCCTCACCCGCCTCCCCGATCAGCCGCGTGTCCTTCTCGGCGTTGCGCACGGTGAAGCTGGGCGTGAAGTCGCCCGACAGGATGGCGGCGGACTTGGCCTGGAAGTAGGCGCTGTCCATCGGCCCACCGCTGATCACCTGGCGGACCAGATCGGGATCGAGCCCGAGCCCCTGGGCGAGCGAGAGCGCCTCGGCCACGACAGCCGTCAGCGAGATGCCGAAGCTGACCGTGGCCATCTTGAGCCTCGTGCCCGCTCCGGCGTCCCCGAGCCACAGCGTCCACTGCCCGAGCGCCCCGAACACCGGCTCCAGCGCGCCCTGGGCCGAAGCGGGGCCGGAGGCGAGGATGACCAGCCTGCCCTGCTCGGCCGGCTGCCGGGTGCCCTGGACGGGCGCGTCCACGAACGTCAGCCCGTGCTCGGCCGCCAGCGCCGACAGCCGCTCCACGGCGGCGAGGCCGACCGTGCTCATCTGCGCCCACACCTGCCCGGCCCGCAGCCCGGGAGCGGCGGCGGTGACGGCCTCGTGCACGGCGTCACCGTCGCTCAGCATCGTGACGATCACGTCCGCGCCCGCGACCGCCTCGGCGGGGGAGTGCGCGACCACCGCGCCGTCGGCCTCCAGCGGCAGGGCCCTGTCCCTGGTACGGTTCCACGCCGTCACCCGCATGCCGGCCCTGGCCCAGGTTCCGGCCCATGGGCAGCCCCATGAGCCCCGTTCCGAGTACTGCGACGCCAGTCATGCCACCACCGTACGATCACCGCCGTGTGAGGATGGGGACATGGGTCCTGAGTGCATCATGGCGGTGCGGCACGGCGAGAGCGAGGCCAACCTCGCCCACCGGCAGGCGGGGGAGACGCCGCTGGTCTACGGGCGCGGCGACGACGAGGTGACGGTGACGGAGCTGGGCAGGGCGCAGGCGGCGGCGCTGGGCCGGCTGCTGGCGGCCCGGCCCGCCCGCGAGGCGCCCGAGCTGGTGTGGTGCTCGCCGTACCTGC
The DNA here is from genome assembly GCF_040656115.1 of Nonomuraea sp. NPDC050202. Lineage (NCBI taxonomy): Bacteria > Bacillati > Actinomycetota > Actinomycetes > Streptosporangiales > Streptosporangiaceae > Nonomuraea > Nonomuraea sp. NPDC050202. Next base: position 720,886 of record NZ_JBFALF010000002.1, read on the forward strand.
GCGCGCTCGACACCTGGAAGATCGCCCAGGAGGCGTGGGGCGTCGAGCCGCTCCCCGTCACCGTGGACGAGCGGCTCAGGGACCAGGAGGGGGGCGCGTTCGCGCGACTCAACCTGGCCGCGATCCGGGAGCGGCACCCCGAGGAGCTGGTCCGGCGCGAGGCCGAGGGCGCCTACGCCTTCCGCCCGCCCGGCGGCGAGTCGCTGGCCGACGTCGTGGTGCGGCTGCGCGACTTCCTGCGGGACCTGGACGGGCGGGCAGCCGGGCGGCGGGTGCTGATCGTCGCGCACGACTCGGTGGTGCTGGCGCTGCGCCACGTCCTCGGCAAGCGGCCGGACGCGGAGCTGGCGGCCGTGCTGGAGTTCGCGCCGGTGCTGAACGCCTCGGTGTCGCTCTGGCGCACCGGGGGCGAGCTCGTCAGCTTCAACGACGTCGCGCACCTCACGTCGTGACCACGAGGTCGGCCCGCTCCCGGGTGCGGTCCCCGGCGAACCACGTGCGCTCCGCCTCGAACCACTCCCGCCACCGCGGTTCGAGCGCGGCGCCGTCCCGCTCCAGCACCCGCCGCAGGCGCACCGGCTCGGCGGCCTCCACCCAGACGGTGTACGCCAGCAGGTCCGCCACCGAGGCCCGCGCCGTCCCGACGCCCTCGACGACCAGGACGGGCGCGACAGGCACCGCCACCGGCTCGGCATAGCCGCCGCGCACCCAGTCGTACCTGCGGAAACCTCCGGGGAGCCCGCGCTGGAGCGGTCGCAGCACCTGCGACTCCAGCGCGTGGAACCAGCCGCCTGGCCCCTCCTCCCACGGCACGGGGAAGTCGTCGCTGTGGATCACCTGGCACCCCAGCTCCGCCGCCAGCCGCCCCGCGAACGTCGTCTTGCCCGACCCCGCGGGCCCGTCCACGGCCACCAGGCGGACCGGGCCGCACGAGGGGCGCAGGTTCGAGATGCGAGAGGCCAGGTCTTTCACCGGACCCAGGGTAGGTGACGGGGGGCGGACGCCTGAGAGAATGTTCTTTCACCCCGGACGCAAGGAGGAGGTTGGATCTTGCTCGGACCCCTCGGTGACATCGTCGTACTCGATCTGTCCAGGGCCCTGGCCGGGCCGCACGCCGCGCAGATGCTCGGTGACCTGGGCGCTCGGGTGATCAAGGTCGAGCATCCGGACGGGGGGGACGAGTCGCGCGGCTGGGGCCCGCCGTTCGTCGGGCCTGATCACGACATCTCGACCTATTTCCTGGCGGCCAACCGCAACAAGCAGTCCATCGCCGTCGACCTGAAGTCCGGCGAGGGCAAGCAGCTCATCGAGCGCCTGGTGCGCCACAGCGACGTCCTGGTCGAGAACTTCCGCACCGGCGTGCTCGACCGCCTCGGCTTCTCCGTCGAGCGCCTGCACGAGCTCAACCCGCGCCTGGTCGTCCTGTCGATCACCGGCTTCGGCCACGACGGCCCCGAGGGCGGCCGCCCCGGTTACGACCAGATCGCCCAGGGAGAGGCCGGGCTGATGTCGCTGACCGGCCCCTCGCCCGACGAGCCGTACCGCGTCGGCGCCTCCATCGGCGACCTGCTAGCCGGCATGTACGGCGCGTACGGGGTGGTGAGCGCGCTCTACGAGCGCGAGCGCACCGGCAGGGGCCGGGTCGTGCGCACCTCGCTGCTCGCCGCCATCACCGGCGTGCACGCCTACCACGGCACCGCCTGGACGGTGGGCGGCCAGGTGCCCGCGGCGGGCGGCAACCACCACGCCTCCATCGCCCCCTACGGCGCCTTCCGCTGCTCCGACGGCATGCTGCAGATCGCCGCCGCCAACGACGGCCAGTGGCGCAAGGTGGCCGCGCTCCTCGGCATCGACCCCGGCCAGGCGCGCTACGCCACCAACCGCGACCGGTTCGCGCACCGCGACGAGCTGATAGCCGACATGGAGAAGGCGCTGTCCGCCCACGACCGCGCCCACTGGCTGGCGGAGCTGGCCGGGGCGGGCGTGCCCGCCGGCGCGATCAGGACGCTCGAGGAGGTCTACGCGTGGGAGCAGACCCGCTCGCAGGGCCTGGTCGTCCAGGTGGAGCACCCGGTGCTCGGCCCGATCGAGCTGCCGGGGCCGCCGCTGCGCTTCGACGGGCTGACCGGGGTCGAGCACACCGCGCCGCCCATGCTCGGCCAGGACGGCGACGCCGTGCTCGCCTGGCTGGAAGAGTGCGAACGATGATCGCGAACGGGTGGCACCGGCCGGGGCGCTCATGCGTCAACATTGCAACGTTGGCTGACATCTAGGGAGCGATAGTGAGCCGTCCGGACGCGCGCACACTGATCGAAACGATCCTCGACCGGGGGTCGTGGAAGTCGTGGGACGCGCCGCCCGCCGATCCGGCCGAGCCCGGCTCCTCCTACGCAGACGAGCTGGCCGCGGCCCGCGTCAAGTGCGGCTACGACGAGGCCGTGATCACCGGCGAGGGGCTGCTCGACGGGCGCAGGGTGGCCGTCGTGGCGTGCGAGTTCTCGTTCATGGCGGGCTCGATCGGGGTGGTGGCGGCCGAGCGGTTCGTGACCGCGGCCGAGCGGGCCACCCGGGAGCGGCTGCCGCTGCTGGCCCTGCCGGCCTCGGGCGGCACGCGCATGCAGGAGGGCGCGCTCGCGTTCGTCCAGATGGTGAAGATCACCGCGGCGATCCAGGAGCACCGGGCGGTCGGCCTGCCGTACCTGGTGTACCTGCGGCATCCGACGACCGGCGGGGTGTTCGCGTCCTGGGGGTCGCTCGGGCACGTCACGGTGGCGGAGCCGGGAGCGCTGATCGGGTTCCAGGGGCCGCGGGTGTTCGAGTCGCTGCACGGCTACCCGTTCCCCGAGGGCGTGCAGGTGTCGGAGAACCTGCACGGCAAGGGCCTGCTCGACGCGGTGGTGTCCGCCGAGGACGCGCGGGAGGTGGCGATCAGGGCGCTGGCCGTGCTCGCCGCCGACCGCTCGGCCATCGAGGCCGGCCAGGCGCCCGAGGAGGACCTGCGGCCGGTGGAGGCGTGGGAGGCGATCACCCGGTCCCGGCGCGACGACCGGCCGGGCGTGCGCACCCTGCTCAAGCTCGCCGCCACGGACGTGACGCCGCTCAGCGGCACGGGGACGGGCAAGAACGAGCCGGGGCTGCTGCTCGCGCTGGCCAGGTTCGGCACCGCGCCGGCGGTGGTGCTCGGCCAGGACCGGCGCCTCCAGCGCGCCAACTCGCCGCTCGGCCCCGCCGGCCTGCGGGTGGCCAGGCGCGGCATGCGGCTGGCCGCCGAGCTCGGCCTGCCCCTGGTCACCGTGATCGACACGGCCGGCGCCGACCTGTCCAAGGCGGCCGAGGAGGGCGGGCTGGCCGCCGAGATCGCCCGCTGCCTGGCCGAGCTGCTCATGCTCGACGCGCCGACCGTCTGCCTGCTGCTGGGCGAGGGCGCGGGCGGCGCGGCGCTGGCGCTGCTGCCCGCCGACCGGGTGCTCTGCGCGCAGCACGCCTGGCTGGCGCCGCTGCCGCCCGAGGGCGCCTCCGCCATCCTCTACCGCTCGGTCGACTTCGCCCCCGAGATCGCCCAGGCGCAGCACATCCGCGCCACCGACCTGCGCCGCGACGGCATCGTGGACCGGGTGATTCCCGAGCTGCCCGACGCCGCCTACGAGCCGAGGCAGTTCTGCGAGCGGGTGGGGCGGGCGCTGGAGTACGAGATCGCGGGCCTGCTCCAGGTGGGCCCGGCCGACCGCTTCGCGGCCCGCCGGGCCCGGTACCGCAACCTGGGTTAGTCCTGCTGCCAGAGCTGCTTGCCGCCGGCGTCGAACCCCTTGACGACCATGCCGGCGGAGAAGTCGGCGCCCTCGGGGATCGGCGCCGCGAACAGCGCCACCCCCTGTTCCCACGGATCGGGGGCGGCCTGCGCGGTGCCGGTGACACCGTTCGACGAGGTGACCTCGATCCTGGCGGTGCCGGCGAGCGCGTAGCCGTACCAGGCGTGGGTGCCGCGGCCCCACCTCACCGGCTGCTCGGCGCTGAGCAGGTCGCTCAGCCTGGTCCCGGGCAGCGGCCCGGCGAGCCCCATGACCAGCTCGTCGTTCTCCCAGAAGGCCAGGCAGTTCGGCTCGCTCACGAGCGCGGTGACGCCCGCGGGCAGCGGGTGGCGGGGGGTGTCGGAGCGCATGGCCTGCTGCCCGCAGTCCTTGCGCGTCTCCGGGAACAGCCCGAGCGGCCGGTCCTTGCGTTTCATGGTGAAGCCCGCGACCTCCGCGTCGCTGGACGGGATCGTGACGTACCAGATCGGGGCCGGGGTCCCGGTGCCGCGCCGGAACGTGGCGGGCAGGCGCCGCCCGTCGGAGAGCACGGCCTCGACCGACTCCCAGTCGTCGCCTGCCGCGCCGAAGTAGCTGACGGTGCCGGGCTCCGGCAGGTACTGGACGGCCCGCAGCGGGCTGCCGAGGTGGTCCGGGTGCCGGCCACCGCCGATGCAGGACAGGTCGGGGTCCACGCCGCCGGAGTAGCAGAGCGTGACCCTGGGGCGGCCCGTGTCGGGGCCGGCGTCGGTGAACCAGACGCGCACCGGCTCACCGGCCGCTCCGGTGCCGGGCAGGCTCATCACCTCGCCGACGGGCGGCATCCCCTCCTGCGGGTCCTTGGCCTCGTCGCGCCAGACCTCCGCGCCCGACGCGTCGTAGGCGACCAGGCGATGGCGCTCCTGGCCGTCGTCCGGGGCGCCCTCGGCGGCGAACAGCGTGATGCCCAGGCCCCATGGATCGGGCCGCGTCCCGACCTGGGCGGTGGTTCCGTCCTCGAAGGAGAACGCGATCCTGGAGACGTTCCCTGCCGCCACCCCGGTGATCACGTTCTCCCGCATGCGCGCGTCGACCGGTTGCATGGCCTGGCCGAGCAGGACCGTGCCGAGCTCCGCGCCGCCGCGCGTGAGGCGCAGCTCCGTGCCCTCCTTCGTCCGGAACGGCCGCGCGGTCACCCCGGCGGGCAGGTCGTGGGCCGCCCCGAGAGCCTGTCCCGGCTGGGGAGCGGCGAACATGTCGCGCGAGCGCTCGCCGAGGTCCCTGCCCCGGTCGTCGGAGATCTCGATCTTCGACAGCGGCTGCCGCGCGGGGTAGGTCACGGTCCAGATCCGGTACGGCGCCCCCGCGGGCCGCCACAGTTGCCCGGGGAACCTCTGCCCGTCACCCGCGACCCCGGTGACCGTCCCGATGTCGTCGACCGCCACGCCCCAGTCCAGCGCGCTCTCCGCCTGGTCGCGGACGGTGCTGCCCGCGAACCAGGCGTCGGAGCCGATCGTGGGCATGCGCGAGCAGCCCCCGTACCCCTCGGCGTCCACCCGTTCGACGACGTAGCACAGCTCGGGATTGCCCAGCCTGCCCTTGGCGAACCAGAGCCGCAGCGGCTTGCCCTCGGTGGGGTTGTCCACCGTGACCTGCTCGCCGGCGGCGGTCCTGCCACGCATGAGCCCCTGGTAGATCGCGTCGGCGTCGGCCGCGGTGTTCCTGCCCAGGCCCCCGCCGAGCAGGACGGGGACGAACACGGCCAGCAGCGCCACCGGCAGCGCGGCCGCCGCCAGGCGCAGCGCGCGGTAGCGGCGCGGCCTGCGCTCGCGCACGCGCAGCCAGGCGTCCGGGCTGGTCTCGAAGGTCTGGGCGCGGGCGTCGAGGGCCGCCCGCAGGCGCTCTTCCAGGTCGTTCACCGGTCCTCCTCCTTCAGCGCCCTGCCCAGGGCCGCCAGGCCCCTGCTGGCGTGGGTCTTCACCGATCCTGGCGAGACGCCCATGGCGTCGGCGATCTCGCGCTCCGACAGTTCCAGCCAGTAACGCAGGACGAGGGCCTCGCGCTGGCGGCGCGGCAGGCGGTCCACGGCCGCCAGCAGCTCCCGGTGCTCCTCGGAGACGAGCACGGCGTGCTCGCTGCTGCGGACGTGCTCCGGAGGATCGGGACGGCGCAGCCGGACGAGGCGGAGATGCCGCAGGCGGTTGCGGGTCAGGTTGCAGACGGTCGCGCGGAGGTAGGCCATCGCGGCCCCGTCGTCGCGCAGCCGCCGCGAGTGCAGCCGGGCGAACGCCTCCTGGACGATGTCCTCGGGGTCGTCCGCGCCGAGCAGCCCGGCCAGCCGTACCAGGGAGTGGTACTGGGCCGCGAACAGCTCGGCGAACGACGGCTGCGCCATGGTCGCTGTTTCGGTCACATCCCTACAGACACACGGACGCGCCGAAGGTTGACTACGGGACCGGAATCCTTTCGACCCGGATCGAGAAGACCTCCTCGCGGGGCACCACGACCTCGTAGGCGCCGTGGTCGACCATCCAGTAGCCCAGCGCCTCGGCCTTCATCCCGCTGTGCCCGGTGTAGGCGATGTGCAGCCCGTCGTCGTCCTCGTCGAGCACGATGCACGGCTCGCCGCCGAACGCGCCCACCGTGCGGATGAGCACCAGCCACTCGACCTGCGCCCTGGGCACCACCCGCCGCCAGTAGCCGGAGGCGGCCTCGAACCCCTCCAGCTCCGTCTCGCTGAACAGCACCACCTGGTCGTTGTCGGGGCCGAGGGCGGCAGGCAGCGTGCTCTCGCCGAAACGGGCCACGAAGCCGGAGGCGACCGGCATGATCTCGTCGCTCATGCGGCGGGCCGCCAGGTCAGCCCGTCGTACTCGGCGAAGGGCCGCTCGCCCTCGCCGGTGACGTGCACGATCTCCGCCCCGGCCGGGATCGGCATCGGAACGGTGTGGAACTGCGGCACCACGTGCTCCGACGACGTGGTGAACCCGTTGCCGGCGAACGGCGGCGCGTCGCTCCAGTCGCCGCCCATGTGGGGCCCGTACGGCACCGCGTAGGTGTCGACGTCGCGGGCGAACCATCGCATCATGTACAGCTCGGGCACCTCGGCGAACAGCTCGGATCCGTCGAAGGACAGGTCGAGCCCGTAGTAGAGGGCTTCGGGGGTGGTCAGCCTGACACAATCCTGCACCCGGTAGACGTAACCCGAGATGACCGTGCGCTTGCCCGACAGATATGGCACGAGCAGACGCGGCGGGACCACCTTCTGCATCTGCGTTCCGCTCACAGTCCTACTTTACGATCGCTTGACCCCGGGGTGGACCGGGTCAGGGTCACAGCACCCGGTGTTCGAGGCACGGCAGCATCGCCCGGGCGGTGGCCGTCCACTCGCGGTCCACCTGGACGACCCGCACGCCGGGGCCGGTGCCCAGGTCGGAGCGGACCACGCCGAGCGGGTCGACCAGCATGCTGCGGCCCACCCCGAACCCGTCGGACGACTCCGCCGGGTTGGGCGCCTGGCCGACCGCCGCCGTCCACATGGTGTTCTCCAGCGCCCGCGCCCTGACCAGCGTCACCCAGTGGTCCTCCTTGAGCGGCCCTGAGCCCCAGGCGGCGATCACCGCGAACAGCTCGGCGCCCCGGTCGACCAGCGCCCTGGCCAGCTCGGGGAAGCGCACGTCGTAGCAGGTGATCAGCCCCACCCTGACGCCCGCCAGCTCCACCACGGCCGGCTCCGCGCCCGGCGCGACCAGGTCGGACTCCTTCGCGCCGAACGAGTCGAACAGGTGGATCTTCCGGTAGGCCGCCTTCAGCTCGCCCCGGGCGTCGATCGCCACCGCCGTGTTGTGCACGCGATCCTCGCCGGGCTCGAACACGCCCGCGATCACCGCCAGCCCGTGCTCGCGGGCCGACTCGGCCAGCCCCGACACGAACGGCCCGTTCAGCGGCTCGGCGAGCGTGGAGATGCGCCGGCCGTACCGGGTCAGCGTGGCCTCGGGGAAGATCGCCAGGTCGGCGCCTTCGGCGGACGCGAGTGCCTCTCGGACCCTCTTGAGATTGGCTGAGGGGTCAGGGGACACCGGGATCTGGCAGAGGGCGATTCTGGTCACGGCTCGACTGTAGCCGGTTGGGCACCAGACGAAACCAGGTCAGGCACCGCCATATCCATTCAAGCGGGCCATATCTGAACCGTGACAACCACCACCGGCTGAACAGGCCTTGCACGATCAGCGTGACCGCCGTCAGCCCCACGACCGACCACCGGCTCCGGTCGGTCTCCAGCAGCGGCAGGGCCAGGGCGATCACGGCGGTGCCGGAGACGTAGTTCGTCAGCGCCATCTTCCCCAGCGGCTCCATCAGCGCCGACAACCACGGCCGCAGGATCAGCAGCAGGCCCAGCACGTACGCCGCCGCGCCCGCCAGGGCGGCCACGCTGTAGACGGTCCAGTCGTTCGTACTGATCCACGCCATGGTGAGCAGCACCGAGGCCAGCGCGGCGACCGCGAACCCGGGCAGCAGCAGGGACCTCGGCGGCCGCAACTGCCACACGCCCATGCCGACCAGGAACAGCCCCGGGATCAGCAGCGGCCCGCCGCCCACCCCCGGCATCAGCGCCCACCCGACGCCCGCCACGCCCAGCAGCAGCACGGGCAGCCCCTCGGCCAGGAACGAGGCCGGCAGCAGCACCAGCGCGCCGTAGAAGGCGTAGTCGGTCAGCACCTCGCCCTCGTAGAACTGGTGCTGGATCATCCCGAAGCAGAACAGCCAGAACAGCCTGCTCACCAGCGCCCAGCGGCTGTTGCCGCGCAGGAACAGCAGGAAGCTGATGCCGAACAGCAACGAGAAGATCGGATAGAACCGGCTCTGGAACAGGCCCTCGACGAACCAGTCGAGCCCGACCGGATGCGTCTTCTTGAGCTCGATGTGCTGCCACGTGTTGACCAGCATGATGCCGCCCACCGCGAAGCCGCGTAGGGCGTCGAGCTCATGGATGCGCGTCTTTACAGGACCCAGGTGAACCACCATACGAGGAATCCGCCGTTGATGACGGTTGCCGCGATGTGCGGCCATCTGCGGTCGTGGAAGAGCGCCGCCGCAGTCAGTATGGCGGAGATCGCCGCGATCGAGCTGTACGGGACCACCAGGTCCGGCACGCCGACGGCCAGGGCCGTCTCGTTCCTGCTCGCCAGGGTGAGGACGGACTGGGCGACGACGCCCGTGAACGCCACGCCCGCCAGCCCGCCGAAGGCGGCCAGTGCCCTGCCCCTCAGCGCGGCCGTCACCAGCTGGATCAGGGAGGCCAGCGCGTACAGGGCGAAGGGTGCGGCCGGCCAGGGCGAGCGGGAGATCTGGTACGGCGCGCCGGTCACGTGCAGACCGCCCGGCCGGAGCTCGGGCGCGGGGCACGGGGTGAGCGACTGGCCGGCCGGGTCGCCGACGAACCCGGCGATCCGGCTGCGGGCGCAGTCGCTCGCCAGGAAGACGGCGTGGGAGAGGCCGGCGAACTGCTGGAAACGCCCGCCGGGCAGGGACTCGGCGGCGGGCCCCGCGGTCCTCGGCGGCGTCGTCGGGTCGTACTGGCCGGCGAGCACGTACACAGGGGCCTGCACGGCGCTCACGGCGGCGCTGCTCTTGGGCAGCCGCCAAGCATCACACACCGCCTTATCCGCATTTACGGTGAAAAGCCGTGACCCCCGGCCGAAGGTGTTGAACGGGACCTCGTCCTGGCACTGCACCGCGTGATACAGCCCGAACTCGTGCGACGTCAGCCCCTCGCCCACCGCATCCGCCAGCGGCCGCAGCAGCTCGTCGTGCCCCTCGGCCAGCGCGCTCACCATCACCGGCACCACGGCGGCCACCTCCGCCTCGTGCAGCGCCTCCGCCAGGATCGTGGCCACGTCGTCACCGCTCATCCGCGCCGTGAACTCGCGGCCCGCCAGCGGATCCAGCACCGGGACCAGGGCCGGCGTCCGGTTGAGCCGCGCCAGCATGGTCTCGTACCGCTCCCGGACCCCCAGCAGCGCCATCGTGTCGCCCAGGTTCCGGTCGGCGTCGTCGTACCAGGCGACGCCCGCGGGCAGGTACGAGTCGAGCACCACCGACCGCACCCCCTCGGGGTCGGCCGCGGCCACGTCCATCATGACCCTGGTCGAGTAGCTGACGCCGAACAGGTTCCACGAGGCGTACCCGAGCTTCTGCCGCAACGCGACCACGTCGGCCGCGATCTCCTTCGTGTTGTAGCCGCGAAGGTCGACGCCCTGCTCGGTGAGCCGTTCGCGGCACCGGTTCGCGGCGGCGGCGACGTCGGCCGGCGGCTGCCGCAGCCGCCCGAGCAGCGCCTGCGCGGTCTCGGGGCAGGCCAGCACCGGCTGGGAGTACCTGCTGCCGCGCTGCTCGACGGTCACCACGTCACGGTCGGGGAACATCTGGCTCAGGAACCCCATGAGCTGCATCGACGCCGACCCGGGGCCGCCGCTCATGTAGACGACGGGGTCGGCCTTGCGGCCGGCCGCCGCCGAGAGGTGCACGGCGTACCCGACCTTGATCTTCCGCTCGGGGGCGTCCCTGCGCTCGGGGACCTCCAGGAAACCGCAGCTCGTACGGGCGGGCACGGGGACGGGGCAGGGGCTCTGCGGTGCCCCGGCCGGGGTCATGACGGGAGGCGCGGACAGGGCGAGGGCGAGCACGACCCGAATGATCACGGGACGAGACTAATAGTGTGGAGCCGTGACCGAACCACTTGTCAGCAGGATGCGCACCTTCGGTACGACCATTTTCGCGGAGATGAGCGCACTCGCCGTCCAGACCGGGTCGATCAACCTCGGCCAGGGCTTCCCCGACACCGACGGGCCGGCCGCGATGCTCGACCGCGCCGTCCAGGCCATCGGCGCGGGCGCCAACCAGTACCCGCCCGGGCCGGGCGTGCTGGAGCTGCGGCAGGCGGTCTCGGAGCACCGGGCGGCGCACTACGGCCTCACCTACGACCCGGTGGGCGAGATCATGGTCACGGTGGGCGCCACCGAGGCGGTGGCGGCGAGCGTGCTCGCCCTGTGCGAGCCGGGTGACGAGGTGATCGCCTTCGAGCCCTACTACGACTCCTACGCCGCCTCGATCGCCCTGGCCCAGGCCCGGCTGGTGGCCGTCACGCTCAGGCCGGTCGACGGCCGCTTCACCTTCGACCCCGACGAGCTGCGCGCCGCCGTCACCCCGCGCACCCGCGCCGTCCTGGTCAACTCCCCGCACAACCCCACGGGCACGGTCTTCACCCGCGCCGAGCTGACCGTCATCGCCGAGCTCTGCCAGGAGCACGGGCTGATCGCGATCACGGACGAGGTGTACGAGCACCTCACCTTCGACGGGGTCGAGCACGTGCCGATGGCCACGCTGCCCGGGATGCGGGAGCGCACGGTCATGATCTCGTCCGCGGGGAAGACGTTCTCGGTCACCGGATGGAAGACGGGCTGGGTGTGCGCACCCCCCGCGATGGTCACGGCGGTGCAGACGGTCAAGCAGTTCCTCACGTTCACGGCGAGCGCGCCGTGGCAGCTCGCGGTGGCGTACGGGCTGCGGCACGAGCTGGAGTGGGTGGCCGCGCTCGGGGCCGGGCTCCAGGACAAGCGCGACCGGCTCATGGAGGGGCTGTCGGCGGCGGGCTTCTCGGTGCTGCGGCCGGCGGGGACGTACTTCGTGCAGACCGACATCCGGCCGCTGGGCTTCTCCGACGGCCTGGACCTGACGCGGCGGCTGCCCGAGCTGGCCGGGGTGGTGGCCATTCCCACGCAGGTGTTCTACGACCACCCGGAGCGGGGGCGGCACTTCGTACGGTTCGCCTTCTGCAAGAAGGACGAGGTCATCGACGAGGCGGTCACCCGGCTGAAGCGCCTGTCCTCCTGACCCCTGTTAAGGTTGGGCGGATCACTTCTGGAGGAGAGGGGGCTGATGAATATGGCTGCCGACGGCTGTGTTCAGCATGCCCTCGGCCGGTCCGCTTGAGCAGGTCGCTCGCGGCCCGGTCGTCTCCCAACGACCAGGAGTGTCACGTGAGTTCTTTCCTTACCCCGGCCGGCGCCGACCTGACCACCGATCGTCTCCTCCTTCGGGTCTGGACACCCGATGAGGTGGCGGCGGTCCTGGACGGCGCCCGGCCCGGGCACTGGGCCGGAGACTTCCCGGCCGAAGGCGACCAGGTCATCGCCGGCCTGTTCGCCGAGCACCCGGCCTGGCTGGACGTCCACGGCCACCGTCAGATCGTCGAGCGCGACAGCGGGCTGGTGGTCGGCTCGATCGGCCTGTTCTGGCCTCCCCAGGACGGCGCGGTCGAGCTCGGGTACGGCATCGTCGCCTCCCGCCGGGGCCGCGGCTACGCCTCCGAGGCCACCCGGGCCCTGGCGGCGTTCGCCCTGACCGCGCAGGGGGTGCACACGGTGTTCGCCAACGTGGAACTGTCGAACCCACCGTCGGTCCGCGTGCTCGAGAAGGCCGGGTTCCGCCGGGTGAGCTCCGACGGTGACACGGCCCTGTACCGCGTCACCGAACCGTACCCCGCCCTGCCGTGACCTCGCGGCCGGCGGCGGCCCCCATCCGCCGCCGGCCCGCGTGCCCGCCGGACGTCACCGCTCCCGGTGGAGCACGAGGTGCTCGTGGTAGAGCACGCCGTTCCGGACGTCGCCGGTGGCGGTGAACCCGGCGTCGTCGAAGTAGTCGAGGTGGCTGCCGGTGACGGTGTACCGGCCGGTGTAGGCGCGCTTGCGGCCGTCGCGCTCCTCCTCGTAGCGGCCGTCGGGCAGCAGCTCCTGCCTGATGCGCCCGTCGGCGGTGACCCACATGCCGACGTACGGGTGCGGGGCGGCGCTCGCGCGCTGCGGCGCCTGCTTGGAGCCGCGGTCACCGTCGGCGCAGGCGGTCATCGCGGTGAGCATGCCGATGGCGAGCAGCACTTTGCCGATCATGTTCGCTTCCAACCTCCGTGGTCATGCCGCCGCTGGGTGGCGACGACGACGAGTCTGCCGAGGCCGGAGGGGTTGAGGGAGTGGTGAGAAGTTCCTAGGAGGAACGCACCCACGCTTGCGAAAACTTGTTCAACGGAAAGTAGCCGATGTTAAACTCTCCGTCGTGGTATCGCGGTGATACCACCTTGCGTCTACGATGGGGGCATGGCTATGACCCTTCGCTTGAGTGACGAGCAGACCGAAGCCCTCCGCAAGCGCGCGGAGGCCGAAGGGCGGAGCATGCAGCAAATAGCGCTACGCGCGATCGACGACTACCTCCAGCGGGTCTCCGACGACGAGCTCACCGACGCCCTTGCGGAGAAGGGCGCCCAGCGCTTCGCGGACCTGCTGCGCAGGCTCGGCGAGTGACCGGGTACATCAGCCTGGAGCAGGGGCTGCGTGTCGCCCGCATCGCCGTCGGTGGCCCGATCGAGGTGCGCGACCTCGGGCTGCTCGAAGCGGCCCTGCAGCGTCCGCAGACCTCCCTCTTCGGCCAGGACGCCTATCCCGACCTGTTCGCCAAGGCCGCCGCCCTGCTCCACTCGATTGTCGCCAACCATCCGTTCGTCGACGGCAACAAGCGGGCCGGCTGGCTGCTGACCTATGTCTTCCTGGCCAAGAACCACGTCGAGCTCGATCCCGCCGACGATGACGTCGCCTACGACTTCGTCATCGCGGTCGCCTCCGGCAAGCTCGCCGAGGTGGACGAGATCGCCGACGTCCTGCGCACCTTCACCTGAGCACGCGCGGGCTCCTCAGCCGCGCCGCGTGGCCTCGTCGCCGACCCCGGCCTCGTCCAGCGGCGTCAGCGCCGCCGTCGCCTCCTCGTGCTCCATCCCCGTCGCCTGCAGCAGATCCACCACCACGGACCGCAACTGGGCGATGATCACGTGCGCCGAGAACCCCAGCCCCTGGGGCCGTTCCCGGGCCGCGACCGCCAGCAGCGCCTGCCGGGCCAGGGTCGGCTCCCGGCCGGCGCCCAGCTCCAGTTGCAGCAGCAGCGCCGCCTCCGAGACCTCGCGCATCGCTTCGGCCAGCGCGGCAGGAGGCGGGCTGGCCTCTCCGAGCGAGGCCAGGGTGCGCCTGCTCAGCACCCTGGCGTTACGCAGCGCCAGGTCCACCGGCACGGCCGCGGTCTCGTAGCGGGCCAGGCGGGCCCGCCGGTGCCAGTGCAGCGGCGAGATCATCGTGATCTCCTTGCTGGTCTCCAGGGCCGCCTCGAACTCCTCCACCGCCGCCTGCGTCGTGCGCGCCTCCTCCAGGGCCTCGGCCGCCAGGTCCGCGTCGCGTTTCTCGATGGCCTCCGCCGCCCGCTCCAGCACCGTGGACAGCGCGTCGAGCACCCCCGACAGGTGCTTGGCGGCGAGCGTGAACGGGCTGGCGGGCAGCAGTGCCACCGCCGCGATCCCGATGAGGCCGCCCGTGAGCGCGTCGGCCATGCGGTCGAGCCCGCCGACGCCGTCGCCCGGGACCAGGGTGGCCACCAGCACGGCCGACGAGCCCGCCTGCGCGACGAACAGGGCTCCGCTGTTGAGCAGCACGGCCACCGTCATGGCCAGCCCCACCACCAGCGCGAGCTGCCAGGCGCCCGAGCCGATCCACGACACCAGCAGGTCGCCGACCCCGACGCCCAGGCTGACCCCGACGACCAGCTCGACGACCCGCCGCAGCCGCTGCCCGAGGCCGACACCCACGCAGATCAGCACGGAGATGGGGGCGAAGAACGGGGCGGGGTGGCCGAGCAGCTCGACGGCGGCGGTCCAGGCCAGGGCGGCGCCCACCGCGCACTGCGCGATCGACGGCGCCGTCAGGCCGAACGTGCCCAGCCGTTCCTTCACAAGATCGCTGAGCCTGGTTAGCACCTCTCCACCATGGCGGATCTTTATGACAGTAAGGTCACGTTTGCCCCGGCTAAGTCCTTTTCGTCAGGTGTGGGGGTGGAGGGTGCCTGGGGGTCCGCCGGAGGCGGCTCGGGCGCGACGTCAAGGGGCGGGAGCGCGGCGACGGCCTCCTCGCGCTCGGTGCCCGTCGCCTGGAGCAGGTCCACGATGATCGACCGGAGCTGGGCGATCATCACGTCCGCCGAGAACCCCCACCGCTGCGCCCCCTGCCGCGACGCCACGGACAGGATCGCCAGGCCCGCCCGCTCGGGAGGCCTGCCGGTGGCCAGCTCATCGCGCAGCAGCAGGGTCGCGTCGGCCAGCTCGCGCAGCGCCCCCGGCAGCCAGGGTGGCAGCGCGCTGGAGCCGTCGAGCGCCACGATCGCCCGCCTGGCCAGCACCCTGGCGTTGCGCAGCGCGTGGTCGAGCGGCACGGCCGCCGTCTCGTACCCCTCCAGCCTGGGACGGCGGTGGCGGTGCAGCGGCGAGATGGTGGCGATCTCGCGGCTGGTCTCCAGCGCCTGCTTGAACTCCTCCACGCTCGTCTGCGTGCCCCGCGCCGCCTCCAGCGCCTGAGCGGCCAGCGCCGAGTCGGAGCGCTCGATCGCCTCGGCGATCTGCCGCAGCGCGTCGGCCAGCGCGCCGAACATCCCGGTCGCGTGCCGCGTGGCCAGCGCCGACGGGCTGGCGGGCAGCAACGCCACGGCCAGCAGCCCCATGAGGCCGCCGACCAGGGCGTCGAGCATCCGGTTCAGGCCGCCCAGGCCCGACGGCGGCAGCAGGGTGGCCACCAGCACGGCCGACGAGCCCGCCTGGAGCACGATCAGCGAGCCGCTGTCGAGCAGCACCGCCACGGCCATGGCCAGCGCCACCACCAGCGCGATCTGCCAGGCGCCCGAGCCGATCCACGACACCAGCAGGTCACCCACGCCGACGCCCAGGCTGACCCCCACGACCAGCTCGACGACCCGCCGCAGCCGCTGCCCGAGCCCCACGCCGATGCACACCACCACCGCGATCGGCGCGAAGAACGGGCTGGCATGACCGAGCAGCTCCTTGGCCACCAGCCAGGCCAGCGCGGCTCCCGCCGCGCACTGCCCGATCGAGGGCGCCATCAGCCGGAGCCTGCTCAGGCGCTGGTGCAGGTGCATGTCAACCACGCACTTACCCTGGCCGGGAAACGTGACACCCGGGTTACGGCCCGATGAGAACGGCGCGCCAGGGCCGTGCCCGCGGGCCCATGCGCCCTTCCAGAAGCCCTGCGCGTAACGGGGCGTGAGATAGCAGGCGCGGACAGGCATTGACAGGGCCCTCGCCGGGAGTCGGATCGAAAGGTTCGGCCGGTGAGTCCGGGACCAGGTCGAATGAGTTCGGGCACCGGCTGGTGGTCTTCGGAGCCTGTTCGGCGAACGAGTTCGGGTACCGCTGGGGACCTTGCCGCTCAGGACCATGCACGGGCGCCTCTGATGACAACGGACACTACATTGTGTAAGGAAAAGATCGGGAGCGACACGGTCAGCGACGGTTGTGCCAGCATGACGAGTATGGCGATCTTTGTCCAAGAGGTGGGCGACGTCGAGGCGCCGGCGGTGGTGCTCCTGCACGGTGTGGGTATCAGCGGCTGGATGTGGACCAAGCAGGTCTCTGCGCTGACCGACGACATGCACGTCCTGGTTCCCGACCTGCCCGGGCACGGGCGGAGCAACACGCGCTCGTGGACCTCGATTGCTGAGACCGCCAACCTGGTAGCCGAGGTGATCAGGGCACGGGTACCGGAGGGCAGGGCGCATGTCGTCGGCCTGTCCCTGGGCGGCTACGTGGCGGCGCACCTGGCCGCGACCGCTCCCGCGGCGGTGATCGGCGCGATCGTGAGCGGGGTGAACGTGCTGCCCTTCCCCAACCCCGGCAGGCTGCGGCTCTTGGGCACCCTGATGGCCCCGGTCATGAAATGGGGGCCGGTGCTGCGGGCCAACGCCCGCGCGCTCAACGTCCCCGCAGCCGACATCGACGGCTACCAGAGCGCCGCGCGGGCTACCAGCCGGCAGGCATTCCGCAGGGTCAGTGACGAAGCCCTCGGTTTTCGGCTGGCGAGCCAGGCCGCAGACTCTCCCTGCCCGGTTCTGGCAGTGGCTGGTGAGAACGAGCACGATCTCACCAGGCGCTCCCTGGTCGACATCGCCGCTGCGTTCCCCAACGGCGAGGCATGCCTGGCGCCCGGAGTGGGCCACGCGTGGAACGGCGAGAAGCCCGGACTGTTCACAGACATGATCCGAGCCAGGGTCACCGGCGACCGGCTACCCGAAGAACTCATCTCCGTGAGATGACTCTGGATCAGGCGACTCGCTCGTAGCCGGTACCAGAACTCACGCGTAAACGAAGGTGCCCACAACGTCCACCCGCCCGGCGAGGTCGCGCTCAGTGTGCGCCCGGCCAGCGTGTTCGCCGACGGCTCCGGCGCCTCGATCGAGCAGTTGCGCACGGAGCTGCATGGCCGATGGGGGCAAGCCCGGCGGGCGATGACGGTCCTGTTCTCGGCACGCGGATGTTTCCGACCCGGATCGCCGAGCTTGACCCGGGTGACAACTGGCCGATCGTGTGTCCAGCTGGTGATCTGTCGGCTCGGTCCGGGGCAGCTTGTGGCGCCCTGGCTCCCCACCGGTTACGAGCAGAACTTCTGGAATGCCGTTTCAGCCGAGGAAAGTGTCCACCGCGCGCAGGAACTCCTTGCGGGCGTCCATGTGGACCAGATGCCCCGCCTCGATCCTGACCAGCTCCGCCCCCGGGATCCGCGCCGCCACGTCCGGCTCGAACGGGCTGAGCGTCCCCGAGAGCACGAGCGTGGGCGCCGTGATCTTCGCGAGCCCCTCGCCCCACACGGGCTCCAGCATCTGCCGTTCGGTCTCGTGCACCATCCGCCAGTCGAACCCGGTCGAGCCGTCCTCCACGATCGGCGGGCGCCCCGTGAGCGCGTACGCGGGCGGCGGGTCCTCCAGGACGAGCCGCTCGATCCGGTCCGGACGGTCCGCCGCCACGAGACAGGCGATCACGCCGCCGAGCGAGTGCCCGACCAGCCTGACCCGCTCGGCGCCCAGGTGGTCGAGCAGGGCGACGACGTCCGCGGCCATGCCGGGCAGCGCGTACTCGCCGGGATGGTCGCTGGCCCCGTGGCCGCGCAGGTCGGGCGCGAAGACGTGGAAGCGGGCCGCGAAGTGCTGGGTGATGCCGTTCCAGTCGTTGTGGTCGGCGGTGCGGCCGTGCAGCAGCAGCAGCGGAGGAGCGGAGGGGGCGCCTTCCTCCCGGTAGACGAGCCTGATCCCGTTGACGTGCGCTTCGCGAATCACAGCCCGACCCTATGGCGTTCATCCGGAGTTGCGGATCGGTGGCCGGCCCGATCGTCCACGGACACCACGCCGCCCGCCTGCCGCCCACCATCGCGCTCAGCGCACCTTGACATCGCCGGCGGGGTTCCTGGGCACACATTGACCATGAACCCCGCCGGCCGGCTCGGTAGCGTGGGGACCCGCCGCCAGCAGAAAGGGCGTACGCATGCCGGAACCGATCGAAGTGCGCAAGGTGCCGATCGAGAGCGTCACCGACGCCTCCGGCCTGTCCAGGCTGATCGCCGACGGCGTGATCGAGGCGGACCGGGTGCTGGCCGTCATCGGCAAGACCGAGGGCAACGGCGGCGTGAACGACTACACGCGCATCCTCGCCGACCGCGCCTTCCGAGAGGTCCTGGCCGAGCACGGGCACCCCGCCCCGGAGAGCGTGCCGCTGGTGTGGTCCGGAGGCACCGACGGCATCCTCAGCCCGCACGCCACCATCTTCGCCACCACGGCCGACGCCCCCGCCACCGAGGAGCCCCGGCTGTCGGTCGGCGTCGCGATGAGCGAGGTCATCCTCCCCGAGGACATCGGCAGGCCGGCCATGGTCGAGAAGGTCGCCGCCGGCGTCCGCGAGGCCATGAAGACCGCCGGCATCGACGACCCGCGCGACGTGCACTACGTACAGACCAAGACCCCGCTGCTCACGCTGGCCACCATCACCGACGCCAGGAGCCGCGGCCAGGACACCGCCATCGAGGAGACCGGCCCCTCGATGGACCTGTCCAACTCCACCACCGCCCTCGGCATCGCCGTGGCGCTCGGCGAGATCGAGATGCCGTCTGCCGGCCAGATCCACAAGGACCTGTCGCTGTACTCGTCCGTCGCCTCGTGCTCGTCCGGGGTCGAGCTGGACCGGGCGCAGATCGTGCTGGTGGGGAACGTGCGCGGGATCGGCGGGCGGTACCGCATCGGGCACAGCGTGATGAAGGACGCGCTGGACGCCGACGGGATCTGGGAGGCCATCCGCGACTCCGGCCTCCCGCTGCCCGAGCGGCCGCATCCGTCCGACCTCGGGGGGCGGCTGGTGAACGTGTTCATGAAGTGCGAGGCCGATCCGTCGGGGCGGGTGCGGGGGCGGCGCAACATCATGCTGGACGACTCCGACGTGCACTGGCACCGGCAGATCAAGGCGGCCGTGGGCGGGGTGGCCGCCGCGGTCACCGGGGATCCCGCGGTGTTCGTGTCGGTGGCGGCCGTGCACCAGGGGCCGTCCGGGGGCGGGCCGGTGGCGGCGATCGCCGACCTGGGGTGACTCCTGGGCCCTGCTGTGGGGGTCACACGACTCGTACCGTTCGGGTGACGGTCTGCGTACATCTACCTATGTAGAGTACGAGACATGCAGGCCGGGTTACGGATGACCATGCCGACACAGGCGGTCCTGCGGGCCTTCCTGGCCGATCCCCTGTGCGAACGTTACGGGCTGGAGCTGTGCGACCTCGCAGGCTTGCCCAGCGGCACGCTCTACCCGATCCTGGCGCGGCTGGAGCAGGCGGGCTGGGTGGAGAGCCGGTGGGAGGATCCGGAGGCCCACGTGGCCGAGGGGCGGCCGCGGCGCCGCTACTACCGGGTCACCACGGACGGGGCGCAGCAGGCGCGCGAGGCGATCGCGAAGGCTTACAGGGCGCGCAGGCAGCGGGTGCCGGGCTGGGTGACGGGGCCGGTGGGAGGCTTACCGTGAGCGGGCATCTCCAGCCGCTGCTGAAGGCCGTCGGCGGTTCGCTGACCGGCGAGCGGTTGCGTCTGGTGCGACGCGCCTACGAGGTCGCCGAACGCTGGCACAGCGGGCAGCTCCGCCGGGACGGGAGCCCGTACATCACCCATCCGGTCGCCGTCGCCGTCATCCTGGCCGAGCTGGACCTGGACCACGAGATGCTCTGCGCGGCGCTGCTCCACGACGTGCTGGCGGACACCGCCTGCCCGGAGGCGGAGCTGGCGGCCGAGTTCGGCGCGCCGATCATCGACCTGCTGCGCGGCATGCGGATGCTGGACTACGCCAAGCGCAGACCGCCCGAATGGCCTGTCTCGACGGACGAGCGCGTGCTCACGCTCAAGCTCGCGGACCGGCTGCACAACCAGCGCACGATCAGCGGTCTGCCCGAGGCCAGGCAACGGGTGAACTCCCAGGAGAACCTCGACGTCGTCGCTCCCGTCGCGAGGCGGCTGGGACTGACGGAGGTCGAGGAGGAGCTGCGGCGGCTGGCCATGGCGAACCTGTCCGGGGCTGGTGGCGCCCGAACCTTCTTCGGGGCCATCACAGCGGGGGCGATCATGCTTCCGGCCGCGGCCCGGGCCAGGTGGCTGGAGGAGTGGCTGGGCGAGTTGCTCGCACTCCCCGTCGGGAGAGCCCGGTACAGGTTCACGTTCCGGCTGCTGGCGGGCATGCCGCGCATGGCGCTGACGCTGCGCGGGCAAGCCGCCCTCGCGGGCGGGGGACGTGCGGCCGTCCGGGACCGGCGGACCGCTGTGGCGGAACGTGCCGCAGCGGTCGGACGGGCGGCGACGCGGTGCCTGCGCTGGGTCGTGCGGTCGGACCTGCGGACGTGGGCGCTGCTCGGCTGGCTGGTGCTGGACGCGGCGGCCGAGCGGATCACCGACGCCGTGGTGATCGTGATCACCGTGCCGCCCGTGCTGGCCGCGGCGGTGCACGCGATCCGGGCCCGGATCGGGGGCGGTGGCGGGCGCGGGTAGTCTCGGACGCTGTGCCGAGCATCCCGCAACCCCTTGACCCGAACGACGACGGCAGCGCCGCCCCCGCCGTCGCCGCCGCGCTGGCCGCCTACCAGGACGGCACGGCCGGCCCCGCCGAAGTGCTGAACGCGCTCGGCGGCGCCCGCCTGCTGGTGCCCGTCGTCGCGCTGCTGACCGAGTCCGAGGTGGGCGAGCACGGGCTGCGGCAGGAGAAGGAGAGCGAGATGGCGCTGCCCAAGCTCGTCGGGCAGGACGGCAGGCAGGCGGTGCTCGCGTTCACCGGCACGGAGGCGCTCGTCCGGTGGCGGCCCGACGCGCGGCCGATCCAGGCCACCACGCTGCAGGTCTGCCAGGCCGCCGTGCAGGAGCGGGCGGCGGCCGTCGTGGTGGACGTGGCGGGGCCGGTGCAGTTCGTGATCGAGGGGGAGGTGCTGGCGGCGCTGGCCGCGGTCGAGTCCGGCACCGTGAACGAGCTGTCCGGCGTGACGGTGGCCAGGGTGGAGGCCGCGCCGCCGCGCAAACGCCGCTGGTTCTCGCGGCGACGCTGACAGCGGCACGCCCGGGGGCCTTGGCGGCGGCGGCGATCCTCGCGCCCGGCCTCTCGGCCTCCTGGCCTCTTTCCCGGATCTTCATGCCGGATGTGTATGGCGGCGCGAGGGTGACGGCCGGGCGCGGCTAGCGTCGGCGGGATGGTGGCACTCATGGCGCTCGCCGGCCTCGTCTGCGGAGACCGCATCAGGGCGCTGGCCGCCTCCTACTCCTCCGGCGACGGCGAACCCCTGGCCCCCGCCCGCCGGTGGCCGGCCCTGGAGCTGGTCAGCGCCGCCGTGGCCGCGCTGGTCGCGTGGCGGGCCGGGCCGCCGTACGTGTGCTTCGCCGTGATCGCCGTCGCGCTGGCCGTCATCGACTGGCGTACCAGCACGCTGCCCGACGCGATCACGCTCCCGGCGTACCCGATCATGGCGCTGGCGCTGCTCCCGACGGGAGAGCTGCCCAGGGCGCTGGCCGGCGGGGCGGCGCTGACCGCGGTGTACGGGCTGCTGTGGCTCCTCAGACCGGAGGCGATGGGCCTCGGCGACGTCAAGATCGCTGGGTTGATCGGCATGGCCGGCGCCGCGCTGAGCTGGCAGGCCCTGGTGGCGGCGGCGTTCTGCGGGCAGCTGCTCGGCGCGCTCTACGCGCTCTGCCTGCTGGTGACGGGGCGCGCCACCAGGCACACCCAGTTCCCCTTCGGCACCTTCATGCTGCTCGGAACGTTGCCGACACTCTGTCTCGCATCGTGACCGGGGGACATCTCACTAGGCCGTACGTGGAAGACTTGTACGTATGTTGCGCTGGTTGACCGCCGGAGAGTCCCACGGCCCCGAACTCGTCGCCATCCTCGAAGGCCTGCCGGCCGGGGTAGAGGTGACCACGGCCGCCATCGACGAGGCCCTGCGCCGCCGCAGGCTCGGCTACGGGCGCGGCGCGCGGATGAAGTTCGAGCAGGACCAGGTGACGATCGTCGGAGGCGTCCGCCACGGGCGCACGATGGGCAGCCCGGTCGCGGTCCGCGTGGGCAACACCGAGTGGCCCAAGTGGGAGAAGGTCATGGCGGCCGACCCGGTCGACCCGGACGAGCTGGACGGCCTGGCCCGCAACGCCCCGCGGTCGCGCCCCCGCCCCGGCCACGCCGACCTGGCGGGCATGCAGAAGTACGGCTTCGACGACGCCCGCAACGTGCTCGACCGGGCCAGCGCCCGCGAGACCGCCGCCCGGGTGGCGCTCGGCGAGGTCGCCAGGCGCTTCCTCAAGCAGGCGCTCGGCGTCGACATCGTCAGCCACGTCACCGAGATCGGCGGCGCGCGCACCCCGGCCGAGACCCTGCCGGGCCCCGGCGACCTGGACAGGATCGACGACGACCCAGTCAGGTGCTCCGACCCCGAGGGCAGTGCCGCGATGGTCGCCGTGATCGACAAGGCGCACAAGGACGGCGACACGCTCGGCGGCGTCGTCGAGGTCCTCGCCTACGGCCTGCCGCCCGGCCTGGGCAGCTACACGCACTGGGACCGCAGGCTCGACTCCAGGCTCGCCGGCGCGCTCATGGGCATCCAGGCGATCAAGGGCGTCGCGGTCGGCGACGGCTTCGAGACCGCGCGCAGGCCCGGCTCCCGCGCCCACGACGAGATCGAGTACACCACCGAGGACGGCGTGCGCCGCATCACCAACCGCGCGGGCGGCCTCGAAGGCGGCATGACCAACGGCGAGATCCTGCGGGTCAGCGCCGCGATGAAGCCGATCTCCACCGTTCCCAGGGCGCTGGCCACGATCGACGTCAAGACCGGCGAGGCCGCCAAGGCCCACCACGAGCGCTCCGACGTGTGCGCCGTCCCGGCCGCGGGCATCGTGGCCGAGGCGATGGTCGCGCTGGTGCTGGCCGACGCGGCGATCGAGAAGTTCGGTGGCGACTCCGTCGAGGAAGTCGCCCGCAACCTGTCCGGATACCTCTCTTCCATGGTGATCAAATGACACGCGCTGTGCTGATCGGCCCGCCCGGGTCCGGCAAGAGCACGCTCGGGCGGCTGCTGGCCGAGCGGCTCGGCGTCGAATTCCGCGACACCGACGCCGACGTCGAGGCCGTGGCGGGCAAGCCCGTCGCCGACATCTTCGTCGAGGACGGCGAGGCCCGCTTCCGCGAGCTGGAGCACGAGGCCGTACGCCGCGCGCTGGCCGAGCACGACGGCATCCTGTCCCTCGGCGGCGGCGCCGTGCTGCACGAGGAGACCCAGGCCCTGCTCGCCGGTCACCACGTCGTCTACCTCCAGGTCGGGCTGTCCGACGCGGTCCAGCGGGTCGGGCTCGCGGCGGCCAGGCCGCTGCTGGTGCTCAACCCGCGCAGCCAGCTCAAGAAGCTCATGGAGGAGCGGCGGCCGGTCTACGAGCGGCTGGCCGTGACGACCGTGGTGACGGACAAGCGCGAGCCGGAAGAGCTCGCCGACGAGATCATGAAGGGCCTGCCCGCATGACGACCCCGGACGAGAGCGCGACGGCCGCGACGCGGATCCACGTACGCGGCGACAGCCCGTACGACGTGGTGGTCGGCACCGGCGTGCTGGCCGAGCTGACCACGCTGTTCAAGCCCGGCGTGCGCACCGTCGCGGTGATCGGCCCGCAGACCCTGCCCGGGATCACCCGGCCGGTGAGCGAGGCGCTGTCCGGCAGCGGCTACGAGGTCGTCGAGCTGCCCGTGCCCGACGGCGAGCAGGCCAAGACCGTCGAGGTGGCCGCGCGGCTCTGGTCCGAGCTGGGCCGCCACGGCGTCACCCGCTCCGACGCCGTGGTCGGCGTGGGCGGCGGCGCGACGACGGACCTGGCCGGGTTCGTGGCCGCCACGTGGCTGCGCGGCGTGCAGGTCGTGCTCGTGCCCACGACGCTGCTGGCCATGGTCGACGCGGCGGTCGGCGGCAAGAACGGCATCGACACGCCCGAGGGCAAGAACCTCGTCGGCACCTTCCTGCCCCCCGCGGGCGTGCTGTGCGAGCTGTCCACGCTGGCCGGCATGCCGAAGGCCGACTACGTCGCGGGCCTGGCCGAGATCATCAAGGGCGGCTTCATCGCCGACCCCGAGATCCTGCGGCTCATCGAGTCCGACCCGGAGGCCGCCACCCGCCCCGACGGCCCCCACACCCGCGAGCTGATCGAACGCAAGATCCAGGTCAAGGCCGACGTCGTGGGCGCCGACCTGCGCGAGGCCGGGCTGCGCGAGATCCTCAACTACGGCCACACGCTCGCCCACGCCATCGAACGCGACCAGCACTACGGCATCCGCCACGGCGAGGCCGTCGCCATCGGCATGGTCTACGCCGCCGAGCTGTCCAGGCTCTCCGGCCGCGCCGACGTCGTCGCCCGCACCCGCGCCATCCTCACCGCCGTCGGCCTGCCCACCACCTACCACGCCGACGCCTGGCCCCGGCTGCGCGACCACATGCGCCTGGACAAGAAGAACCGCGGAGCCAAGCAGCGGTTCGTCGTGCTCGACGACCTGGCCAGGCCGGGCCGCCTCGAAGGCCCGGCAGAAGAGCTGCTCGAAGCCGCCTACAAGGAGATCTCGGCATGATCCTCGTGCTCAACGGGCCCAACCTGGGCCGGCTCGGCAAGCGTGAGCCCTCCGTCTACGGGGCCGGCACGTACGAGGACCTCGTCAACCTCTGCCGCGAGACCGGCGGGAAGCTCGGCCACGACGTCGAGGTGCGCCAGACCGACTCCGAGGCCGAGCTGATCGGCTGGATCCACGAGGCGTGCGACGGCCAGATCCCGGTCGTGCTCAATCCGGCCGCTTTCACGCATTACTCCTACGCTCTGCGCGACGCCATCGCCCAGCGCACCGCCCCGCTCATCGAGGTGCACATCTCCAACCCCGCGGCCAGGGAAGAGTTTCGCCATACCTCTGTCGTGGCCGGGGTGGCGACGGGCACCATCGCGGGGTTCGGACTACAGTCGTACGTCCTTGCGCTGCACGCTATCTCGGAGATGAACACCACCTCATGAGGCACTACAAGTCCTTCGTCGCCCTCGGCGACAGCTTCACAGAAGGACTGAACGATCCCGGGCCGGACGGGCACTACCGTGGCTGGGCCGACCGGGTGGCCGAGCGGCTCGCCGCCGACGACCCCTCCTTCCGCTACGCCAACCTGGCCGTGCGCGGCAAGCTGATCGACCAGATCGTGGCCGAGCAGGTGCCGCTGGCCGTCGACATGGCGCCCGACCTGGTCAGCTTCTGCGCCGGCGGGAACGATCTGCTGCGGCCCGGCAGCGACCCCGACGTGATGGCCAAGAAGCTCGCCAGGGCCGTGCGGGACCTGCGGGGCTGCGGGGCGGAGGTGGTGCTGTTCACGGGGGTGGACCCGCGGGACACACCGCTGATGCGGCGGCTGCGCGGCCGGTTCGCCGTCTTCTACCTGCACGTGCGGTCCATCGCCGACCTGTACGGGTGCCGGCTCGTCGATCAGTGGTCCATGCAGGGGCTGCGAGACTGGCGGGCGTGGAGCCCCGATCGGCTGCACATGAACGAGGACGGGCACCGGCTCGTGGCCGCCCGCGTGCTCGATGTGCTGGGGGTGCCGTTCGAGGACTGGCGCAAGGAGTGGCCGGACCGGGCGGTGGATCCGCGGGCGCGGCGGCGCGAGGATGCTCAGTGGCTTCGCGAGCATCTGGTGCCGTGGGTGTCCCGCCGCCTCCGGGGGGTGTCTTCGGGGGATGGGCTGGCTCCGAAGCGTCCCGATCTCGCTCCCTGGTCCTAGAACCTTTCTTCAGTTACGGCAGGCCGGCGTGGCGCCACCCGCCGTTCGGGGCTGAGGGCCTCCAGGGGGACGCTTCTGGACCCGCACGGGGCCGGCCGCCGTCACGGCGCGTCGTTGACCGGGTCCGTGGTCAACCCCTTCCCGCCGCACACGTCGCGCCGGGCTCCGCCGGTACGGCTGCTCGCCGTACCGGCGCTGGGAGGCACGCGGTCGTGCCGCTGGCCCTGGCGCTGGCCGGCCCGCGCCCCGGGGCCTCGCCGCACCCGCCACGCGATGCTGAGATGCGTGATGCCGCGGGCACCGGATGCCCGTGGCGTGCGAAGCCCGCCGTGCGACAACGCGGCCCGCCGTTCGAGCCGGTGCCGTGGAGCCCCTGCGCGTGCTCGCTCTGCCCCGATGGGCCTGCCAGGCCCCGGCGGGTCAGGAGGGGTCGGCTGCGAGGCGCTTCAGGGCGGCGCGGGGGACGGCCGGGTCTGTGGTGCGCCAGAACGGGGGGAGGGAGTTCAGCAGGAAGCCGCTGTAGCGGGCCGTGGCGAGCCGGGGGTCCAGGACCGCGATGACGCCCTTGTCGTCCTGGGCGCGCAGGAGGCGGCCGGCGCCCTGGGCCAGCAGGAGCGCGGCGTGGTTGGCCGCCACCGCCATGAAGCCGTTGCCGCCCCTGGCCGCCACGTGGCGTTGCCTGGCCGAGGTGAGGGGGTCGTCGGGGCGGGGGAAGGGGACGCGGTCGATGATGACCAGCCTGAGGGACGGGCCGGGGACGTCGACGCCCTGCCAGAGCGACAGCGTGCCGAACAGGCAGGTCGGCTCGTCCTCGGAGAACTGCTTGACCAGGAGCATCGTCGAGTCGTCGCCCTGGCACAGCAGCGGCACGTCCAGGCGGTCGCGCAGCGCTTCGGTGGCGGCCTTGGCGGCGCGCATGGAGGAGAACAGGCCGAGCGTGCGGCCGCCGGCGGCCTCGATGAGCTCGGTGATCTCGTCGAGGTACTGCTGCGGGAGCCCGTCGCGGCCGGGCTGGGGCAGGTGTTTGGCGACGTACAGGATGCCGGCGCGGGGGTGGTCGAACGGGGAGCCGACGTCGATGCCCTGCCACTTGCCGTCGGCGAGCCCCCACTGCGCCGCCAGCGCGTCGAACGTGCCGCCGAGCGCCAGGGTGGCCGAGGTGAGCACCACCGTGCGCTCGCCGAACAGCTTGTCGCGGAGCATGCCGCTGACGGTGAGCGGCGCGACGCGCAGGGAGGGCGGGCGGCGGTCGGTGGCGCCGTCGAGCCAGACCACCTCGGCCCGGTCAGCCTCGGAGGCGTGCCCGTAGGCGTCGAGCATGCGCACCGCCGTGTCGTGCACCTCGTCGAGCGCGGTGAACGCGGCCTTGCGCTGGCCCGCCTTGTCGGGGTCGTCCTTGTCGGCGTTGCGCGGGCCCATGGCGGTGATGCAGCGCCAGGCCGTGTCGCGGATGAGCTGCAGGGTCAGCCCGAGCACCTGCGGCAGCTCGTCGATGCGGCCGGGCGGGGCGGCGGCCAGCAGCGCCTTGAGGTCTTCGCCGGCCTCCATGAGCTGGTCGGCGATGGGCTGGTCGATCAGGCGGCCGACCCGGCGCACGGCCAGCATGACCGACGCCTCCGACAGCTCCGCGGTGACCACCGAGGTGACCCGGTCGACCAGCTCGTGGGCCTCGTCCACCACCACGACCTCGTGCTCGGGCAGGACCGGCAGGTCGCCCATGGCGTCGATGGCCAGCAGCGCGTGGTTGGTGACGACGACGTCGACCTCGCCGGCCCGCGCCCTGGCCAGCTCGGCGAAGCACTCGGCCCCGCTGGGGCAGCGGGTGGCGCCCAGGCACTCCTGGGCGCTCACGGAGAACTGCCGCCACGCCTGCTCGCTGACGCCCGGCACCAGCTCGTCGCGGTCGCCGGTCTCGGTCTGCTCGGCCCACTCCTGGATGCGCTGCACCATGCGGCCGGTCGCGCTCACCTCGCGCGGGTCGAAGAGCTGGTCCTGCTCGTCCTCCTCGGGCCAGCCCGCCGTCGCCTTGTAGCGGCACAGGTAGTTGCGGCGGCCCTTGAGTATGGCGAACGTCGGCTCGTGCGGCAGCTCCTTGGCCAGCGTCTCGGCCAGCCGGGGCAGGTCGCGGTCGACGAGCTGGCGCTGCAGCGCGATGGTGGCGGTGGAGATGACGACGGGGGAGTCGCTGTCCATGGCGTGCCGGATCGAGGGCACGAGATAGGCCAGGGACTTGCCGGTGCCCGTGCCCGCCTGGACGGCCAGGTGCTCCTCGTCGTCGATGGCCTTCTGCACCGCGCGGACCATGGTGAGCTGGCCCTGCCGTTCGCTCCCGCCGAGAGCGTTGACCGCGATGCTGAGCAGTTCGTCCACTGGTGGGAGATGGGAGTCCGGCACGGCAGTAAACGCTACCTGCATTCCGGGGTCGCCGCGCCGAACGCGGTGTGATCGGCCAGACGCATCCCGGCGTTCCCGGATACTCCCGGCGGGTTGCGTGGCACACTGGGCGATCGGAACTCCAACTGGTCGCGGAAGTGCCTCACAGGGTGTGACCGGAGGGAGTCCGGGTGTAGATGGTCAGGCCGGTTCCTCTGGGTTTTCCGGGGTTGAGTGGACGAATAAAGGCTGGTTAAAGCAGTATGTCTGCCATGTCGGAAGTTGTCCCGTTGCCGTCGTTCGGCGAAGTCTTCTTCGATGCACGAGGTCAGGAGCGGTGCCTCCGCGTCACGTGGCATGAGGGGACACTGGTCCTCAGCCTGTGGCGCGGTGAGATGTGCACAGCGAGCTTCCGCATGCCGATGGAGGATGTCGGCCGGCTGCTCGACACCCTCGACGAGGGGTTCGCGGAGGCGACGGGCGAGCAGCCCGCCGTGCCCGCGCACGACCCCGGCACGGAGGTCATGCCGGGCACCGGCACGTACCACCGGCCCCAGCAGCACAGCCAGCAGCAACCACCGGCGCCACCGCAGCAGCTCGACGAGCGGCCCACGGCCGCCCTGTCGCCCAACGACGTCCTCGTGGCCAGGGGCCCGGCCCCGCAGGACAAGCTGGTGGCCTCGTACGGCGAGAGCGCGGCCCCCAGGGACACCACCCCGGCGTACGGCGAGCCCCGCACGCCCTTCACCGGCCCGCAGTACGTGGAGACGACGGGGCCGCAGCCGAGGTACACCGGCGACCCCTTCAGCGGCCCCCAGTACACCTCCGACCCGCTGAGCGGCCCCCACTACACGCAGCAGCCGCCGCCGGCCGCCGAGCCGTTCACCGGCCCGCAGTACATCGACAGCGCCGAGCCCGTCTACCAGATGCCCGGCGGCGACCAGCGCAGGCAGTCGCCCATCAGCACCGACCCGCTCGGCTTCCCCTCCCAGGCCGCCGAGCCGTACCAGCCCGCTGCGCAGCAGCAGCCGTACCAGCAGGACCCGTACTCCGCCGACACGTACGGGAGCCGGCGCTCCGACGGCTACCAGCAGGCCCCGCCCGAGCCCCAGCCGAGCACGGCGGGGCTGGGCACGCCCATGCACGGCATCCCGGGGGCGGGCCGCCGCCGCGCCGCTCCCCAGCAGCCGCAGCAGCCCGTCCAGGACTACGGCTCCTACCAGCAGCAGAGCCCGCAGCAGGCCCCCAACCCGGTGGACCCGCTGCTGGCGCTCGGCCGCCAGGAGCAGTACCCGCCGCAGGACCATTACTCCCCGCAGGACCAGTACGGGCAGGACCAGTACACGCAGCAGCCCGACGCGGGCATGTCCCGCCCGTACGTCGGGGACCCCATGTTCTCCACGGGCGAGCGCCTGCGCCCCGAGCAGCCCGACTACCACGAGAGAAGCGACCGCAGGGAGTGGTGACGCCCCGCCTCGGCGCGGCAGGTACGCTCTCGGCGGGACGATTGGGCTGAGGCGGTCGTCGGCTCGCGATCGCCCGGCTGGGGGCTGGAGGGGCGCCGGTGGATCCGAGCATGGGTTTGCAGTTGCTGCTGCTTGCCGGGGGTGCGGTCGGCGTGGCGGCGATCGCGCGGCGCAAGGGCTGGCCGGCGCCGCTGCTGCTGGTGGCGGCCGGGCTGCTGGTCTCGCCGCTGGTGCCGTCGGTGCCGCTGCAGCCGGAGCTGGTGCTGTACGTGTTCCTGCCGCCGCTGCTCTACTCCGCCGCGCTCGACAGCTCCTACCTGCGCCTGCGTGACGTCAAGCGGGCCGTGGGGCTGCTGTCGATCGGGCTGGTGCTGTTCACCACGGCCGTCGTCGGGCTGGCCGTGCACCTCATGCTGCCCGATCTGCCGC
Source organism: Nonomuraea sp. NPDC050202 (assembly GCF_040656115.1). Lineage (NCBI taxonomy): Bacteria > Bacillati > Actinomycetota > Actinomycetes > Streptosporangiales > Streptosporangiaceae > Nonomuraea > Nonomuraea sp. NPDC050202. Next base: position 751,141 of record NZ_JBFALF010000002.1, read on the forward strand.
TGGCGCTGGCGTTCGCGCTGGGTGCCATCATCGCCCCGCCCGACGCGGTGGCGGCCGTCGCGGTCGGCCGCCGGCTGGGGCTGCCGCGCCGGTCGCTGACGATCCTCATCGGCGAGAGCCTGTTCAACGACGCCACCGCGCTCACGCTCTACCGCGTGGCCATCGGGGCGGCCGTGGGCGGGGCCGTCAGCCTGTGGGAGGGGCTGGGGGAGTTCCTGTTCGCCGCCGCAGGCGGGGTGGCGATCGGGCTGGCGCTGGCGTTCGTCTTCGCCTGGATCTTCCAGCGCACCCGTGACTCGCTGGTCGAGAACACGCTGATGCTGCTGATCCCGTTCGCCGCCTACCTGGCGGCGGAGAGCGTGCACGCCTCGGGCGTGATCGCGGTCGTGATCGTCGGCCTCTACCTGGGCAACCGCATGCATCTGCGGGGGTTCGGCACCCGGCTGGTGTCCGACGCGGTGTGGAAGGTCACCGACTTCTTCCTCGAGGCGATCGTGTTCGCGCTCATCGGGCTGCAGCTCGTGACCGTGATCGAGGGCATCACCGGCTACAGCGCCTGGGCGGTCGCCGGGTACGCGGTGGCGGTGCTGGCGGTGACGATCGTCAGCAGGTTCGTGTGGGTGTTCACGGTGACGCTCGTGATCAAGGTGTGGCGCAGGGGGAGCGCGCCGTCCTCCGCGGAGTCGGTGATCCTCGGCTGGGCGGGCATGCGGGGCGTGGTGTCGCTGGCGGCGGCGTTCTCGATCTCGGGGGTGGCCCCGCGGGACCGGGCGCTGCTGCTGTTCCTGACGTTCACGACCGTGATCGGCACCCTGCTCATCCAGGGCACCACGTTCCCCGCGCTGATCAGGCGGCTGGGCGTGTCGAGCGAGCAGGAGCAGTACGAGGACCGCCTGGCCGAGGCGGCGGCGCAGCAGGCCGCGCTGGAGTCGGGCCTGGCGGAGCTGGAGCGGCTGGTCGGGGAGCTCGACGGCGAGCCCGACGAGATCCAGCGCCAGGTGATCGACCAGCTCAGGGAGAAGTCGTGGCGCCGCTCGCTGTCGGCGTGGGAGCGCCTGGGCGGCGGCACGGGCGCGGGCGGCGCCGAGACGCCGAGCGCCCTCTACCGCCGCCTGCGCCGCGACATGCTGCAGGCCGAGCGACAGGTGTTCGTCCGGCTGCGTGACGAGCGCCGCCTCGACGACGAGGTGCTGCGCGAGGTGATGGCGCAGCTCGACTTCGAGGAGGCGATCCTCGAAAGGTGATCCTCACCCCATCTGGTTGTCCACGAAGCACCACCGCCAGTCCTCGCCGCGCTCGTACGACTGCATGACCGGGTGACCCGTCTCGTGGAAGTGCCCCGTGGCGTGCTTGGCCGGGGAGGAATCGCAACATCCGACGTGCCCGCACTCCAGGCAGCGCCGCAGGTGCACCCAGCGACCCCCCACGGCCAGGCACTCCTCGCAGCCCTCCGGAGTCCTCGCGGCGGGGTCGTCGGCCTCGGAAAGATGCTCACAAATTGCCATACCGGAAATCCTAGGCGCACCGTGCCGTGCGAATTTCGGCCGGGCCTCTTGTCGGTCGCTGAGCAAGCGTGGACATTGGCCTCATCGGGGGGAGTGATGTAGGCCACACGATCCCGGGGAGCCGCGCGTGCTGGAGGTACGCAACCTCGAAGTCGTCTACGACGACGTGATGCTCGTCCTGCGCGGTGTGAGCATCCGCGTGCCGCCCGGCTCCGTCGTGGCGCTGCTCGGCGCGAACGGCGCGGGCAAGACCACCCTGCTGCGGGCCCTGTCGGGGCTGCTCGGCGTGCACGACGGCGAGATCACCAAGGGTGAGGTCACGCTGGAGGGCGAGCCCATCCACGAGCTGCGGCCCGCCCAGATCGTCCGGCGCGGCGTCAGCCAGGTGATGGAGGGCCGGCGCATCCTGGCCGAGCTGACCGTCGAGGAGAACCTCAAGGTCGGCGGCCACACGGCCGCCGAGTCCCACCTGGACCGCGTCTACGGCCTGTTCCCGGTGCTGCGGGAGCGGCGCAGGAGCGTGTCGGGCTACCTGTCGGGCGGCGAGCAGCAGATGCTGGCCGTCGGCCGCGCCCTGATGGCGGGCCCGAAGTACCTGCTGCTGGACGAGCCCAGCCTGGGCCTGGCGCCGTCGCTGGTGGGCCAGGTGCGCGACCTCATCGTGGAGATCAACCGCCAGGGCACGACGGTCCTGCTGGTCGAGCAGAACGCCACGATGGCCCTGTCCATCGCCTCGCACGGCTACGTCATGGAGACCGGGAAGATCGTGATGGACAAGCCGTCGCGCGAGCTGCTCGCCGACGAGGACATCAAGGAGTTCTACCTGGGGGCCGTCCGGTCGTTCCGCGAGGTCAAGCACTACAAGCGGAGAAAAAGATGGCTCTCCTGACGTTCGAGGACGTGCATCTGAGCTTCGCCGGGGTGAAGGCCATCGACGGGGTCTCCTTCGAGGTGCGGCAGGCGGAGCTGCTGGCCCTCATCGGCCCGAACGGCGCGGGCAAGACCTCGATCTTCAACGTGCTGTCCGGCGTCTACCGGCCGCAGCGCGGGCGGGTCACGTTCCTCGGCGAGAACCTGCTGGCCCGCCGGCCGCACGAGATCGCCGCCATGGGCCTGGCCAGGACGTTCCAGAACGTGGAGCTCTTCCACAACCTGACCGTCCTGGACAACCTCATGCTCGGCCGCCACCACCACTTCCGCTACGGCGTGCTGCCGGCGCTCGCCTGGTACGGCCGAGCCAGGCGAGCCGAGCTGGCCGCCCGCGCCAGGATCGAGGACATCATCGACTTCCTGGAGCTGGAGGCGTGGCGCCGCCATCCCGTGCGGCTGCTGCCGTACGGGATCCAGAAGCGGGTCGAGCTGGGCCGGGCGCTGGCCATGGAGCCCCGGCTGCTCCTGCTGGACGAGCCCGTGGCCGGCATGAACCTGGAGGAGACCGAGGACATGGCCAGGTTCGTGATGGACATCCGGGACGAGCTGGGCATCCCCGTGGTGCTCGTGGACCACGACATGGCGCTGGTCATGGACCTGGCCGACCGGGTGCTTGTGCTCGACTTCGGCCGCCCTGTCGCGCTCGGCGACCCGGCCGAGGTGCAGCAGGACCCCGCGGTCATCGAGGCGTACCTGGGAGGGACCGCATGAGCACGGGCGGGTGGGGAGGGGGCCGCATGAGCGCGGGTGGGCGGGAGGGAGCCGCATGAGCACGGGCACCGCCGTGGGGACGGCCACCATCGTCACGAGGGTGCGCGAGCGCGCCAGGAGCGCCCCCGAGGCCGTCGCCATGCGGCACAAGGACTTCGGCATCTGGCAGGAGGTCACCTGGGCCGCGTACTGGACGCAGGTCGAGCTGGTCGCCCACGCCCTGCTCGCGCTCGGCGTCGAGCCGGGCGACCGGGTGGCCGTGCACTCCGAGAACCGCCCGGAGTGGCTCTACACCGATCTCGGCACGGTCGCCGCGCGCGCCATCACGGTCGGCCTGTACCCGACGAACCCGCCCGCCGAGGTCGCCTACCTGCTGGCCGACTCCGGCGCCAAGATCCTCCTCGCCGAGGACCAGGAGCAGGTGGACAAGGCGCTGTCCGTCCTCGACGAGTGCCCCGAGCTGCGGCGCATCGTCTACCTGGAGCCGCGCGGCATCCGCGGCCGCTACGACGACGACGTGCTCATGTCCTGGCCCGAGATGCTCGCACTCGGGGCGGAGCACCGCGCCGCGCACCCCGGCGCCGTGGAGCGCCGCATGGCCGAGGCGGAGCCCTCCGACGTGATGACGCTCATCTACACCTCCGGCACCACAGGCCCGCCCAAGGGCGTGATGCTCACCGTCGCCAACGTCGAGTTCGCCGTGCTCACCCTGGTCGAGGGCGGCGGCTTCACCTCCCCGCCGCCCTCGGAACGCGATCTCGCGCTGTCGTACCTGCCGCTGTGCCACGTGGCCGAGCGGGCGTTCACCGTGTGGTTCAACTCGGCGGCCGGGGTGCAGGTGAACTTCGCCGAGTCCATCGACACCGTCCAGGCCAACCTGCGGGAGGTGCAGCCGACGATCCTGTTCGGGGTGCCGCGCATCTGGGAGAAGGTCCTGGCGCAGGTCAACATCAGGCTGGAGTCGGCCTCACCGGTGAAGCGGGCGTTCACCAGGCTCTGGCTGCGGGTGGCCGACCGGGTCGGCGACTCGCTGGTGCGCACCGGCGGCCGGCACACGCCGGGGACGCGGGCGGCGTACGCGGCGGGCTGGGTGTTCTGCTACCGCTCGCTGCGCGAGCGGCTCGGCATGCGGCGGGTCCGCTACGCCGCCTCCGGCGCCGCGCCGATCGCGCCGGACGTGCTCAAGTTCTACATGGGGATCGGCGTGCCCATGCACGAGGTGTACGGCATGAGCGAGAACACCGCCGTCGCCACCGCCAACCGCCCGGGACGGGTGCGCCTGGGCACGGTCGGCGAGCCGCACCCCGGCATCGAGCTGAAGATCGACGAGGCCACCGGCGAGATCATGACCAGGCATCCGGGCAACTTCGCCGGCTACTGGCGCAACCCGCGCGCCACGGCCGACGTGCTGGACGAGGGCGGCTGGCTGCACACCGGCGACGTGGGCGAGTGGGTGGACGGCACGCACGTGCGGATCACCGACCGCATGAAGGACATCATCATCACGGCCGGCGGCAAGAACATCGCGCCCAGCGAGATCGAGAACGCGCTGAAGGCGTCGCCGTACGTGAAGGAGGCCGTGGTGATCGGGGACCAGCGGCCGTACCTGGTGGCGCTGATCGGGATCGAGCTGGACACCGTGGGGGAGTGGGCGCGGCGGCGCGGCCTGCCGTACACGACCTACCGGGATCTGTCGGGCAAGCCGCAGGTGCGCGAGCTGGTGCAGGGGATCGTGAACGGGGTGAACGAGCGGTTCGCGTACGTGGAGCAGGTCAAGCGGTTCGCGTTCCTGCCCAAGGAGCTCGACCACGAGGACGGCGAGCTGACCGCCACGCAGAAGGTCAAGCGTTCGGCCATCGCCAAGCTCTTCGAGGACCTGGTCGAAGGGATGTACGCCCGGTGAAGGGGTTGCTGGAGTCGGTGATCAGGGGCCTGGGGAACGGGTCGGTGTACGCGCTGCTCGCGCTCGGCTTCGTGATCATCTACAAGGCCACGCGGGTGATCAGCTTCGCCCAGCCCGCCCTCATGCTGGCCGGGGCCGTCGCGGTCAGCTACCTGGCCGGGGTGACCGGCTTCTATGCGGCCGTGCTGCTGGCGGCACTGCTCATCGCGGGCGTGGCGCTCGTCGTCGAGCGGGTGGCGATCAGGCCGATGGTGGGCCGGCCGGTGTTCGTCGTGGCGATCATCACGCTCGGCATCGACGTGGTGCTGCGGGTGGTGGTGAACGCCTTCATCGGCCGGGACGTGCGCCAGGTCGGGGACCCGTGGGGGTTCACGCAGGTCTCGCTCGGGCCGCTGGTCGTGCAGTCGCGCTGGCTGGCCATGATGCTGGTCACCGCCGTGCTGGTGGCGCTGCTGTTCGCGTTCTTCCGCTACACGCGCTACGGGCTGGCGATGCGGGCGGCGGCCTTCGACCAGGAGATCGCGCTGGCCCAGGGGGTTTCGGTGGGGGCGGTGTTCGCGCTGTCGTGGGGGCTGGCCGGGTTCCTGGCGGCGATCGCCGGGATGTTCGTCGGCACCGGGCAGGGGATCGAGCAGATGACCTGGGTGATCGCGCTGAAGGCGCTGCCGGCGATCATCGTGGGCGGGCTCGACTCGCTGGGCGGGGCCGTGGCGGGCGGGCTGGTCGTGGGCGTGGTGGAGTCGCTGTTCCAGTCGTACCAGGGGGAGTTCGCGCCGTGGCTGGGGCAGAACTTCGCGGTCGTGTCGCCGTACGTGGTGATGCTGCTCGTGCTGCTGGTGCGGCCGTACGGGCTGTTCGGGACCCGGGAGGTCGAGCGGGTATGACCGAGACGCGGACCTCCGCGGGGGCACCTCCTGACATACCGACCGGCCGGTCCCGGCGGGTGCGCGGCCGGCCGCTGCTCTACACCTCCTACGCCCAGGACATGGCGCTGCTCGACACGCCCGCCAAGAAGGTGTCGACGGGGCTGCTGGTGCTGGTGGCGTTCGCGCTGGCGGTGCTGCTGCAGGACCGGTCGCTGGAGGTGCTGGCGGGGGCGTACGTGCTGGCCATCGGGGCGATCGGGCTCAACATCGTCACCGGGTACGCCGGGCAGGTCTCGCTCGGGCACGCGTTCTTCGTCGCGATCGGCGCGTACACGGCGGCCGCCCTCTCGGGTCCCCCTGATGGGGAGAACGTGGGGTACGGCGTCGCCGAGCTGTGGATCTGGCTGCCCGCCGCCGGCCTGGTCGCCGCCGCGGCAGGGGTGCTGGTCGCGCCGCTGGCCACCCGGCTGCGCGGCCTCTACCTCGCCGTCGTCACGCTCGGGCTGGTCTTCCTGGGCGAGCACATCTTCAAGGAGTGGCAGGAGCTGACCGGCGGGCCCGGGGTGGGCAGGGAGGCGGCGATCCCGCAGCTCCTCGGCGTACGGCTGGACCAGGACGGGCCCCTCGGCACCAAGGAGCAGCTCCTCTACACGCTCATGCTGACGCTGCTCATCGTCTTCGCCGTGGCCGCCCGCAACCTGGCGCGCTCCCGCATCGGCCGCGCCTTCGCCGCCATCCGCGACCGCGACATCGCCGCCGCCGTCATCGGGGTGCCGCTGACCCGCTACAAGGTGCTCGCCTTCGGCGTCTCGTCGTTCTACGCCGGGTGCGCGGGCGGGCTGCTGTACACGATCTCCGGGTACGTCGAGCCGGGGTCGTTCAACCTGCTGCTGTCGGTGCAGTTCATCGCGATGGTGCTGATCGGCGGGGTGGCGACGGTGTCGGGGGCCATCGCGGGGGCGCTGTTCATCTCGCTGCTGCAGCCGGTGACCAGGTCGCTGCCGGCGCTGGTGCCGTTCATCAGCGGGGACACGACGCAGACGCCGAACGTGTTCCAGGTCGAGACCGTCCTGTACGGGCTGCTGATCGTGCTGTTCCTCATCTTCGAGCCACGGGGCCTGTTCGGCCTGTGGATCCGGGTCCGCAACTACTGGAAGTCCTGGCCTTTCTCGTACTAGCTCGCTCCAGGAGGGTTCTCCATGAAGAGTCGCTATGCAGTCACTGTTGTCGCCATAGCGGCCCTTCTGTCCGCATGCGGCGTCTTCCGGGGGGACGACCAAGGCAGTGGAGGCGGCCCCGCCGCCCAGGCTCCAGGTGTCACCACCGAGCCCTGCCCGTCCGCCGTGGACAGGAACAAGGGCTGCATCTACCTCGGCACCATCTCCGACCTCACCTCCGGTCCCTTCGCCGCGCTCGCCGTCCCCATCACCGACGCCCAGAAGGCCTTCTGGGCGCGCGTCAACAAGGCAGGGGGCATCGGCGGCAAGTACGAGGTGGACGTCACCAGGTACGTCAAGGACAACAAGTACAACCCGGAGGTGCACCGGCAGGTCTACAACGAGATCAAGGACCAGGTGCTCGGCCTCGCCCAGACCCTCGGCTCGCCCACGACCGCCGCCATCATCGGCGACCTCAAGGCCAACAACGTCGTCTCCGCCCCCGCGTCGTGGACCTCGGCCTGGGAGTTCGAGGACGTCATCGTCGAGACCGGGTCGAACTACTGCGTGGAGGCGATGAACTCGGTCGACTACGCGGTGGACACGTACCAGGTGAAGTCCGTCATGGCCGTCCACCTGGCGGGCGACTACGGCGCGGACGCCGCGGCCGGCGCCAAGGCGGCCGCCGAGCGCAGCGGCCTGACCTTCACCCACGTCGAAACCCCGACCGGCGCCACCGAGCAGGGCCGCGCCATCACCGAGATCACCAAGAACAAGCCCGACCTCGTCATCCTGACCACGGGCCCCGCGGACGCCGCCACGATCGTCGGCCAGTCGGCCGCGGCCGGGTACAAGGGGCGCTTCATCGGCACGGGCCCGACGTGGAACCCGGCCCTGCTGCAGTCCCCCGCCGCCCCCGCCCTGAAGGCCCTGTACGAGCAGTCGGCCCCCGGCAAGCCCTGGGACGCCGACACCCCCGGCCACAAGGCGATGCGGGAAGCGCTCCCCGGCGTCACCCCCAACGACGGCTACACCTCGGGATGGGCGTGGGCGTACCCCATGAAGGCGGCCCTGGACGCGATGGTGGCCGGCGGGAACGTGAGCAGGAGCGGCCTGCTGGCGGCGGTGAAGACGCTGAAGACGGTGGACTACGAGGGCATGCTGCCGGCGGAGGCGGGCAACTTCGCGGACCCGTCGGCGGTCTTCAGGCAGACGCTGATCAACAAGGTGGACGACAAGGCGACGACGGGTGTCACCATGGTCAAGGACTTCTTCACGGGGCCGACGGCCCAGGCCTACACCTTCGACGGCCCCTGCTTCTCCAAGCTGTAGGTGGCCCCGGCCCCCCACCCGTTGCCCGATCACCGACCGGGGCCGTTGTGACCCGCCCCGAGTAGGGCTTCGCCAGGGGGCGCTTCGCGCCGCAGGGCTCAGGCGTTTTTGATCTGGGCGCCTGCGGCGCACCCCGTGCCGGCCGGGGCAGCGGGACTCGGAATGTCCTGAAAGATCGCCACGTGTTTCATGGCGCGATCTCGACGTGGCGCCCTGCCAGTATCGGATCATGTCCCATCGCCTTCCGCTACGAGCCACGTTCAACCGCGCGGCCGACACCTACCAGGACGCCCGCCCCGACTACCCGCCCGACCTGTACGCCGACCTCCTCGCGACGACAGCGCTCAAGCCACCCGCGCACCTCCTCGAAGTAGGCTGCGGGCCGGGCAAGGCCACGCTCCCGCTGGCACGGATGGGGTTCCGGATCACCGCGATCGAACTCGGCGAGGCCCTGGCGGCCAAGGCACGCGAACATCTTGCCGACTTCCCCGACGTCTCCGTGATCACCTCATCGTTCGAAGACTGGAAGCCACCGCCGGGCGCCCGCTTCGATCTCCTCTACGCGGCCACGGCGTGGAAGTGGGTGAATCCGGAGGTCAAGTACGCGAAGGCGGCCGGCCTGCTCGCCGAGGGCAGCCATCTGGCCGTCTGGAACGCCGACCACGCGTTCCCGGCGGGCTTCGACCCGTTCTTCACCGAGATCCAGAAGGTCTACGACGAGCTGGGCGAAGGCGACGGCGGCCCGTGGCCGCCGCCACAGCCCGACGAGCAGCCCGACCCCATGGCGGCCGAGATCGAGGCGTCCGGGCGCTTCACGGTGGTGGGGACGGAGCTCTACGTGTGGGCCCTGCGCTACACGGCCGACGAGTACATCGCTCTGCTGGACACGTTCTCGGGCCACATCGTGATGGACCCGGACAAGAAGGAGCACCTCTATCGCGAGATCCGCCGCCGCCTCGCCGCACGTCCGGACGGACGGCTCACGCGCCACTGGTCGGCGGTCCTCACCGTCGCACGATGTGTCGGCTGACCTGGACCCCGGGCCGGGCGACGGCCGAGGGCCCGCGCAGGGGCGTCGCGGCAGGGCACTAGAGTGCCTGCGGCGTGCCGGATTCGACAGGAGGCGAGATTCGCATGGGCGACGAGACGCCGAGGCGGGAAGGCGTCCAGGACAGCGTTCCCGCGGAACGAGGTCCCGGAGGTCAGGCGTCCGGCGTGCCGCGCGTGCTCGTGCGGCGGACGTTGCCGACGGAGCCCGCCGTACGGGGCTCAGCGTCGTTGTTCCTGTCGGAGGCGCAGCGTCAGGGCCTGAAGGCCGGTCGCCGGATGTTGTACGTCGGGCTCGAACCGGCCGGTGACGACGTGGCGGCCTGCCTGCGGGTCGAGCCGGGCACGGACGTCGTGGCGCGGCGCAAGATGATGACCGCGAACGACGTCCCCGTACGCATCGCCACGAGCTACTTCCGCGCCGACCTCTTCGGCGGCACCCGGCTCGCCGAGCCGGACTTCGTGCGGCCGTCGCTGCAGTCCGCGCTCGTCGCCCTCGGTCACACGTTCGGCCGCGCGGAGGAGAGCCTGGTCGCCCGGCCGCCGGTGGCGTTCGAGCGGGAGACGCTGGAGCTCGATCCGGGGGAGTGGATCGTCCAGGTGCTGCGGGCGAGCTACTCCACCGCGGACACCCCCGTCCACGTGCTGGAAACGATCTGCGCCGCGAGCCGGCACGTCTTCTCCATCGCTCAGGTCTCGGGTCACGACGAGTTCTGAGGCCCGCCCATAAACCGTTTTACGGCCGGGGCCGGGGCGTGCGAGCATCGGCCGATGTCCGGATCGCGATGTGAGCTGCTGCGCTGGCAGTTCGAGTTCACCTGGTCACTGTTCGAGTACCACCTGGAACGGCTGCAGCCGGAGGACTTCCTGTGGGAGCCCGCCCGCAACTGCTGGACCGTGCGCCGAGACGCCGCGGGGGTGTGGGAGCCGGACTGGGCGGAGGCCGAGCCCGACCCCGTTCCCGTGCCGACGATCGCCTGGGTGAGCTGGCACATCGGCTGGTGGTGGAGCGTGACCATCGATCACGCGCGGGGGCGGGCGCCGCGCGACAGGTCGGAGGTCAGGTGGCCGGGTGACGGGGAGAGCGCCGTCGCGTGGCTGCGCGGGCTGCGGGAGGAGTGGCTGGCGGTGCTGGGGCGGCTCACCGACGGCGACCTGGAGGCTGCGGCGCCGTTCCCGTGGCCGGAGGAGTCCGGGCACACCGTGGCGCACATGCTCGCCTGGGTGAACGCCGAGCTGATGAAGAACGTCACGGAGATCGGCCAGCTACGGCTGCTGCGCGCCGCCGGCCTTCGCTGAGTCATGGCATCGCCTCGAGATCCGCCATGAGGCCGAAGTGGTCGCTGGCCCAGATGCCGTCCACCGGATGGTCGAAGATCTGCCGGCAGTTCATCAGCCGCAGCGTGGGTCCGTTGCCGTGGCACCGTACGAAGAGGTAGTCGATCCGCCGGCCCGTCTCCAGCGGCCAGTTCCCGCTCCGCACCAGCGGGTTGACCGGCGTGAACGTGTGCCCGGGCGCGTCCGGGTGCGCCCACCGCCACACGTCGCGGTAGGCCACGCTCATCCCCTCCAGGGATTGCAGCCCGGCCCAGAACCGGACGCCGGCGGACTCGGGCGGCGCGTCGAAGTCCCCCGCCACCACCACGTGCACGCGGTCCCGATCCCCGGCGACCTCCTCGACCAGCCTGGCCGCCCGGACGGCCTGCAGCTCGCGCTCGTGCTCGTGGCCGAGCCGGAAGGAGGGCTTGTGGTTGACGAACAGCAGCGGCACCCCCCGCAACTCCGGGACCAGCACCTCGGCCAGCCCGACCCACCTCGCGAACTCCGACGGGTCCACCCGGGAGGTGACGTCCAGACGCATCTGCCGGACCTCGCGCAGGGGCCAGCGGCTGGCGATCGAGGCCCGCGTGCCGTCGGCTTCGCCGCCTTCCTGGTGGACGACGTGGTAGCCGGGGCCCAGCAGGTCGACGACCTGGTCGTAGTCGTCCGTCACGACGGATTCCTGCAGGGCGACGAGGTCCGGGTCCAGGTCGCGCAACCCGTCGATCAGGAGTTGCCTGCGCCTGCTCCAGGAGCCGTGGCGGGCCCAGAGGTTGAGTGTGGCGACGCGCATGCCTCCGGCGCTACCCGGACGAGGAGATCGAGAACGGGATCAGCGGTCGAACCAGCGGCCCGTGGAGGGGACGGCGAGCAGGATGACGGTCGCCGCCGGGACGGCGCTCTGGAAGAGCGTGCTGAACAAACTGATGTCGCTGTCGAACAGGGGCTTGGCGAGGATCAGGGCACAGGTGGCAGCCTGGATGGCGATGGCCGCCCAGCGTACCGGCCTCCTGCGGGACGGCCAGCGGGCCACCACCAGCCACAGGAGCGCCGTGACGGCGGCAGAAGCGAGCAGGAGCAGCAGGAAGGGGGCGGCGAAGCCGGATGAGGTGAAGAGGTAGACGCAGAGGGCGATCCCCGCGAAGCCGGCGCCCATCTGGAGGGCCAGGATGAACCTGGCGATGTGCGCGGTGACCGGCATGGGGTAGACCTGAACGTCCTGTGTCGTCACACAGCCATTCTGTACGGTGGCGGGTGATCAAGGAAGGGACGGCGAACTGGTGATGGAGGGGCGACCGCATGGTTGATGAGGCAGCGCGATCGGAGGTGAGCGGTGTCGCGACGTTACGGCTCGCGGCTCGAACGCTGATCGTGGCCGTCGAAGAGCATCTCGCCGTGGTGACGGAGGGCAAGGACCCTTCCGAGGAGCAGGAAGCCTTGCTGCGGGCGCTCGCGTCTTATGACGATGCCTTCGCCGCCGTCACGGGGAAGAGCCCCATGACGCCGGAGGCCACCGGCGGATCCCCGGAGGAGAGCGCCGATGCCGGGGGTGTGCTCTCCGTCCTGACCCGTACCGATCATTACGTCGAAGACTTCGAGCAGCTCATCGAGGCGGGGCGGTGCGCGTACCGCGGGATCCAGCCTGATGCCCGGGAGGACGAGGTGCGGGCCCAGGTGCCGGACGTGAGCAGCGCCCTGTACGAGATCCTCCATGCCAACGAGGACGAAGTGCCGTTTCCCTTCCCCGCCGCCAGGCCGATCGCCGGGATGGCGTGGTTCCTGAGCCCGCGCGAGGCGATGCCCGTGAGCCTGGATGACCGCCCGGAGGAGCCGTTCGGGGTGGCCGCGGGAGCGGGCGAGAACCTGCTCTACGCGCATCGCCACATCTACGCTCCGCCGGGGGCGGGTTGAGTGCCGTGCGTTGTCGCGGCAGGGGACACGTTCGGGACGGTCCATACGTCCACAGATATCGACCCATCAGCCAGCGCGTGTTGGACGTATCACCCCTGGTCCTTCTAGCGTTCGTCGGGTGACGGAGCGACGCGCGATCCGCAGCGGATCGGCCTTCGAGGAACGGATCGGGCACGCCAGGGCCGCCGTCGGCGGCGACCGCGTGCACGTGCCGGGGGCCACCGGGTCCGACTGCCCGGCCACGACGGCCTCGGTCGTGATCAGGGAACTCCATGCGAACGAGGAGTTCGAGCAGGTCGACGAGTTGTTCGAGCGGATCTGGAGGTTCGAGCCGGACGGCCGCCCGATCAGCGCCGGGCTGATGCGGGCGCTGACCCACGTGGGCAACTACGTCTCCGGCGCCTTCGACGGCGACCGGATGGTCGGGGCCTCGGTGGGCTTCTTCGGGCGGGACTCGACCCTGCACTCGAACACCACGGGCGCGGCGGCGGGACGGGGCATCGGCTTCGAGCTGAAGCTGCACCAGCGGTTGTGGGCGCTGGAGCGCGGGATCTCCCGGATCACCTGGACCTACGACCCGCTGGTCCGCCGCAACGCCCACTTCAACCTGGCCAAGCTGGGCGCGCGCCCGGCGGAGTACCTGCCGAACTTCTACGGCGTGATGGCCGACGCCATCAACCAGGGCGACGAGTCCGACCGGGTCCTGGCCGTGTGGCCGCTGACCGATCCGCGGGTCGAGGCGGCGGTCCGGCGGGTGCCGTACCTGCCGGACGTGCCGGAGGACGCCGTGATCGGGCTGGGCGGCGACGGCGACCGCCCGGTCGGGGGGCGTACCGACGGGCGCGTGGTGCTGGTCGCGGTCCCCGAGGACATCGAACGGCTGCGCGGGGTGGACGCGGGCGCCGCCAAGGCGTGGCGGCATACCGTGCGCGACGTGCTGGGCGGCCTCATGGAGGAGGGCGCCACGGTGACCGGCTTCCATCGCAAGACGTACTACGTCGTGGAGCGGAACGAGTGAGGCGCGCGTCGTTCGGCGGAGCCCTGACAGCAACAGGATCGTGCTTCCGCCAGGGCGGAACGCCTTCGAGGCGGGACGGACGGCCCGCCGCCTCCGCCGGGGAAGGGGAGGGGCGGGCCGCCCGTGATCCGCTTTACTCCAGGACGTCCTCGGGAGCCAGGGTCACCTCCGGGGTGGCCTCGCCGTCCTTCGGGCCCTTGTCGGGGCGGCAGCTCTCCGAGCAGCCCTCGAAGCGGGCCTCGTCGATCGGTGTGAACGGCGTGGCGGGCACGCCGCGCAGCGCCGACAGCATCGTGTCGCGCCAGATGGGGCCGGGGATGCTGGCCCCCTGTACCGCCCCGTAGTACCGGCCGCCGATCGTGACGGCCGTCAGCTTGTGCTGCTGGGAGCCGCGCGGGTCGCCCAGGCTCACCGCGCCCGCCAGGTCGGGGGTGAAGCCGGCGAACCAGGCCGAGGCGTAGTCGTCCGTGGTGCCCGTCTTGCCGGCCGCGTCGCGGTCGAGGCCGCCGACGCCGCTCATCGTGCCCTCGGTGAAGACGCCCGACAGGACTTCGGCTGTCGCGTCCGCGATGCCCGGGTCCAGAGCCTGGCGGCATTTCGGGCGGTAGCGGGTGATCTTGCCGTCGCGGTCGGTGATCTTGGTGATCGCCAGCGGGGCGCAGTACGTGCCGCGGGCGGCGATCGCCGCGTACGCCGTGGCCACCGTGACGGGGTCGGACTCGTTGATGCCGAGCGTGAACGTCTCGTACTCCTGCAGCTTCTTGCCGTCCGCGCGCCGGATGCCGAGCGACTTGGCCGTCGTGACCGTCTCGCAGAGGCCGACCCGCTCCTCCAGCTCCATGAAGAACGTGTTCACCGAGTCCCACGTGCCGGTCCTGAGGGTCTTCCAGCCGGGGGAGCCCTCGTCGTTGGTGACGGTGTGGGTCGGGTCGCCGATGTTCTGGCCCTTGCAGGTCTTGAACGTCGAGTACGCGGGCGCCCGGTAGCCCGCGCCCGCCGCGATGCCGTCGTCCAGCTTCATGCCCTGCTGCAGGGCCGTGATGAGGGTGAACGTCTTGAACGTGGAGCCGGGCTGGAAGCCGATGCCGCCGCCGTGGGCGGTGTTGGCCACGACGTTGTAGGAGATCTCGTTCTTGGCCGCGTTCCGGCCGTAGCGCCGGCTGGCCGCCATGGCCTTGATCGCGCCCGTGCCGGGTTCGACCAGGGCCTGGGCGGCGACGGGGGCGTCCGACGGGTGCACGTACCGCTTGAGCGCCCGGTCGGCCGCCGCCTGCATGGCCGGGTCGAGCGTGGTCGTGATCGTCAGGCCGCCGCGGTTGAGCATCGCGAGCCTGGCCTTGGCGGTGCGGCCGAAGTCCGGGTTGCCGAGGATCTCGTGGCGGACGTAGAGGCAGAAGTACGGGTACTGGCTGCTCTCGCAGCCGCCCGGGATGCTGGTGCCCTTGTAGCCGAGCTTGGCGGCCTTCGCCTTGGCCGCCTCGGCCGCGGTGATCTTGCCCAGCTCGGCCATCCGGTCCAGGACGACGTTGCGCCGCTTGAGCAGGCGCTCGCGCTGCTGCTTGCCCAGGTTCGGGTCCGTGGCGTTCGGATCCTGGACGGCGCCGGCCAGCGTGGCGGCCTGGGGGAGGGTGAGGTCGGCCGCGGAGACGCCGAAGAAGCGCCTGGCCGCCGCCTCCACGCCGTACGCGCTGGCGCCGAAGTACGCGATGTTCAGATATTTGGCGAGAATCTCGTCCTTGGTGTACTTCTTCTCGATGCCCATCGCGTACCGCAGCTCGTTGAGCTTGCGCGCGTAGCTCGCCTCGACGGCCGCGTTCCGCTCCTCCTCGGTGTCGGCCGAGTTGAGCAGCACCTGCTTGACGTACTGCTGGGTGATGCTGGACCCGCCCTGGCTCACCTTGCCGGACTGCAGGTTCGTGGCCAGCGCGCGCAGCGTGCCCTCGATGTCGATGGCCCCGTGCTCGTAGAAGCGGAAGTCCTCGATCGCCACGATCGCCGTCTTCATCGTCCCGGCGATCTCGTCGAACCCGACGACCTCGCGGTACTCCTCGTAGAAGCGGGCGATCTCCCCGCCCTTGGCGTCCCGCACGATCGTGACCTCCGCCGGCGGCGGCTCGGCCAGGTCGAGCGGCTTGAGGTTCACCTCGCCCGCCGCCGTCACGAAGCCGAGCCCGGCGCCCCCGACGGCCGGGACCGCGATCGCGGCCACCACCAGGCCCGCCGCCGCGCCCGCGGCGGCCAGGCGCACGATGTTCGTCCCCCGACGCGACATCAGAGCCTGCCGAGCCCGCGGGCCAGGATCGTGGCGGTCTTCGCGACGGTCGCGTCGTCCGCGGCGGCCACCGTGCGGTGGGTGTAGACGGCCAGGATGATCGGCGCGCTCGACGTGCCGGACGGCCAGACGACGGCGATGTCGTTGGCGCCGCCGATCTCGCCGTTCGTGCCCGTCTTGTCGCCGATCTTCCAGGTCTTGGGCAGGCCGGCGCGGATGCGCGCGTCGCCGGTCTTGTTCGCGATCAGCCAGGCGTTGAGCTGCTCGCGGTCCTTGGCCTGCAGCGCGTTGCCCGCCGTGAGCAGGCGTAGGTCACGGGCGATGGCCGCGGGCGTGGTGGTGTCGCGCTTCTCCTTGGCGGTCCAGTCGTTCAGCTCGGTCTCGTAGCGGTCGAGCCGCGAGATCGGGTCCTTGAGCGAGCGGAAGTACCTCGTCAGCCCCGCGGGCCCGCCGATCTGCTTGAGGATCATGTTGGCCGCGGTGTTGTCGCTCTCGGTGATGGTCGCCTCGCAGAGCTTGGCGACGCTCAGGCCGTCCTCGACGTGCTTCTCGGTGGTGGGGGAGTTGGGCTTGAGGTCGGCGGCCGTCCACGTGACGACCTTCTCCATCAGCCCGGGCTCGGAGGTGCGGGCCTTGTGCAGCGCGGCCGCGCACAGCGGCGCCTTGAACGTGGACAGCAGCGGGAAACGCTCGCCGGAACGGTATCCGACGGTCTTGCCGGTCGCGGTGTCGATGGCGTACGCGCCGATGCGGCCCTTGAAGGACGCCTCCAGCGCGCGCAGCTCCTTCTTGACCCGCGCCTGCGCCGCGTCCGGCGACGCCACCTGCTGGGTGGCGGGGGTGGCCGCCGAGGCCGTGCCCGTGGTGAGAGCGCCGCCCGCCACGAGGGAGACGGTCAGGGCGGCGGCCGCCTGGAGCGCGGCCCGGGTGCGGAGGTGTCGCATGCGTATGTCCTCGCTGTCGTGCGATGGGTCCGGAGGTGAGGAGCAAAGCAGATGCGATCACGTCATGTCTAATAGCGATATCGCGAAACGAGCGATATCCGATGCCTTATGAATGCAGGTCAGCGCCGGACGAGCAGCAACGCCAGGAGGCCGGCGGCGACGAGACCCGCGGCGTGCAGGCACAGGGTCGGCACGATGCCGAACCGGTCGCCGAGCGCGCCCGCGAGCGTCATCCCGAGCAGCCCCGTGGCGGCGCGGGCGCTGACGAGCACGCCGAAGACGGCGCCCGTGCGGTCGGCGGGCGCGCGGGTCTGGGCCAGCGTCATGAGGCCGGCCATCGAGGCGGCGGCGGGCACCCCGGCGACGGCGATCAGTACGAGAGCGGGCCACAGCGCCGGCGGCGCGCCCGGGGAGTACAGCAGCACCGGGTACGTGAACAGCACCGCGTCCGCCAGCCCGAACACGACCGTCCCCCAGCCCAGCAGCGCCCGCGGCGCCACGTTACCCAGCCAGGCCGCCACGGCCAGCCCGCCGGCGATCCCGCCGACCGCCTGCACCGACAGGAACAGCCCGTACGCGTCCCCGCGCCCGCCCAGCACGTCCGCCACGAACGGCGCCGCCAGCGTCGCGAAGACGCCCTCGCCCAGCCCGGTGATCACCATGTAGACCACCAGCGGCCCGATCCCCGGCTCCACCCGCAAGGTCCAGGTCCGGGCGGCGGCGGGGGAGCGGCGGGCGGGCGGCCGTAGACCGGACAGGAGCAGGGCCGACAGGAGGAAGCTGGCCACGTCGATCCACACGACGGCCGCCAGCCCGCCCGCGCCGACCGCCACCCCGCCGGCCATCGCCCCCACGAGCCGGGCCACCTGGCCGCTCTGCCCGTGCAGCGCGTTGGCGCGTACGAGCTGCTCCTCGGGCACGACCTGCGGCAGCAGCGCCTTCTGGGCGGGGAACAGCACGGTGCTGAGCACCCCCGTCCACAGCGCGACCGCGTACACGATCCACACCTGGTCCGGCTCCCGCACGGCCAGCAGCGGCAGCAGTCCGAGCGCCAGCAGCAGGTCCGTGCCGACCAGCAGCTTGCGGCGGTCCCAGCGGTCGGCGAGCATGCCGGCCACGGGCGCGAGCACGACGTCGGGGAGCTGCGAGACGACCAGCATGATCGCGGTGGACAGGGTCGAGCCGGTGAGCGTGTAGACGTGGTAGGCCAGGCCGGTGCTGATCGCCCAGTCGCCGGTCTGGGAGACGAGGCCCGCCGTGAGCAGCCGCCGGAAGTCGCGGTTGCCGCCGAGCAGCGCCCGGATCCCGTCGCGCTGCCGGTGGGGATGATCTTCCGAGGGCATGCATGGAATCTTCGGTCCCGCCGGAGGACTTGTCCAGATCTTGCTGAAACGGCAACAGGATTCGCCTGACGCGCCCGGCGGGCCGGATAGTGCCTGGGAACGAAAGGGAGGCACGCGCATGTCACAGACCCACCGCCTGGTCGAGGTGCCGGGAGGCCGGATCCACGTGGTCGAGCAGGGCAGCGGGCCGCTGGTCCTGCTGGTCCACGGCTTCCCCGAGTCGTGGTACTCCTGGCGCCACCAGCTGCCCGCCCTCGCCGCGGCGGGCTTCCGCGCGGTGGCCGTCGACGTGCGCGGCTACGGCCGTTCCTCCGCGCCCGCCCGCGTCGCGGACTACCGGATGCTGGCCCACGTCGCCGACAACGCCGCCGTCGTGCGCGGGCTCGGCGAGCGCTCGGCCGTGATCGTCGGCCACGACTGGGGCTCCTCGATCGCCGCGAACAGCGCCCTGCTCAGGCCCGACCTGTTCCGGGCCGTCGGCCTGCTGAGCGTTCCGTACGCGCCGCGCGGCCCGCACCGCCCCACCGACGCGTTCGCCGCGATGGGCGGCGACGAGGAGTTCTACGTCGGCTACTTCCAGGCCGAGGGCCGCGCCGAGGCCGAGATCGAGCCGGACGTGCGCGGCTGGCTGGCCGGCTTCTACGCCGCCCTGTCGGGGGAGGGGCAGGGAGCCTACTTCGTGCCCCGGGGCGGCCGGCTGCGCGACCGCTTCCCCCAGGACACCCTGCCGTCCTGGCTGACGGAGGCCGACCTGGACGTGTACGCGGGCGAGTTCGAGCGGACCGGCCTGACCGGAGCCCTGAACCGCTACCGCAACGTGGACAGGGACTGGGAGGACCTGGCGGCCTGGGACGGCGCGCCGATCACCCAGCCCGCGCTGTTCATCGGCGGGGCGCTGGACGCCAGCACCACCTGGATGGCCGGTGCCATCGAGGCGTTCCCCCGGACGCTGCCCGGCCTGGCCGGCGCCCACCTCCTGGACGGCTGCGGGCACTGGGTCCAGCAGGAACGGCCCGAGGAGGTCAACCGCCTGGTGATCGACTGGTTGCGTAAAGTGACCGCAGGTGAGTGAACCCTTGGGTAGGGTCGAGGCATGCGACATCTCAAGAGCCGGTTCCTGCCGCTGGCCCTGTTCGCCGCAGGCGTCCTGGCTGCCGGGTGCAGCGAGGTCAACAGCACCATCGACAAGGCCCAGGCGTGCCTCGAAGCCCCCAAGATCATAACTGAGCTGGGCGCGGAGATCAGCAAGCTCACCAACGACCCGCAGGCCATGGACAAGGCCATCGACGACGCCGCGAACAAGCTGAACGGCGTGGCCGACCAGGCCGCCAACACCACGCTCAAGGAGGCCACCGACAGCATGGCCAGCACCTTGACCAGCATCACCGTCCAGGACGCCAACGACGCCGTGGACGCGGTGCAGAAGGTGACCTCCGAAGGCGCCGCCTATGTGGAGAAGGTGGCCCAGGCCTGTAGCTGACGTGCTGGGATAATCCCGGCTTCTCTAGGGGAAATGGGTACGAATTAGCGTTTTTCCCATGGAACCCGACCCGCGTTTCACCTTGGCCAACGAACGCACCTTCCTCACCTGGCTGAGCACGGCGCTGGCGCTCAGCGCGGGTGGGGTGGCCATGGCGGCCGTGCCGTCCGATGTGTTCGTGCCGTGGATCCGTACCGGGCTGGCCATTGTGCTGGTCACCCTCTCCGCGCTCGCGGCGGGCATGGCCTACCCCCGCTGGCGCAACATCCAGCGCGCGCTGCGCCAGCAGGCGCCGCTCCCGCCGCCCGCGCTCGCGGCCGTCTTCGGGTACGGCGTCGCCGCTGTGGCCGTCATCGCGCTCGTCCTGATCATCCTGTCCGCGTGACCGCATGGCGGCCGAAGAGGAGATCTGGGACCGGGGGCTGCAGAGCGAGCGCACCCGGATGGCCTGGGTGCGCACCGCCGTGGCCCTGTCCACCGGCGGGCTCGGCGCGGCCGGGCTCGCGGTCCGTCACGGCCTGCCCGTGCTCGCCACCGCCGCCTTCGCCCTGTCCGCGCTCTGCGGCGGCGTGCTCCTGATCAGGACGCGGCTGCGTTACCGCCGGGTACAGGCCGCCCTGCACGCCGGCAGGCCCCTGGACGCCGGGCTCGACGCGCTGTTCGCCTGGCTCGGCACGTTGGGCGTGGTCGCGGGCGCTCTCACCTTTGTCTTCACCATTCGGTGAGCCTGGTTGCGGATTTATCCGGAGGAGGCGGACACTCGAAATCAGGGGGTGACCGCAAGGTGGAAGAAGAACTGAGAAATGTGCCCTTCGAGTGCCGGGGCTGCTGGCACGTCTGGCAGGAGGACTACGTCGTCAGGCGCAGCGAGGACGACCACGGCAACGAGGGCGAGGTCTGGCTGCGCGCCGGGCTGCGCGTCCCGCCGCCGTCGTCGGGCGCCGTCTGCCCGCAGTGCGGCTCTGAGCAGGCGACCACGTTCCCGGACGGCTACCTGGCACGCCATCCGGAGCTGATCCCACCGGCCGAGCCTGTCGTGCCCGACGCGACGCCGCTGCTGAGCCCGGTGCCGAAACCGCTGTACTGACTCCGCAACCTGACAACCGGTAAGGCTTTCGTGGCCGCCGGTGTCAGGAGCCCGTCTTGAAGGGGAATCGTAACCGGGCGGACACTTTCGGTGACACGGCGACCGACAAGCCGGGGGTGGTCCTTGTGCCCGGGTTCGACACCTGCGAGACGTGGCCCTTCGAATGCCTGCGCTGCCTGCACGTCTGGGAAGAGGAATTCGTCGTCAGACACCTCTGCGACGACTACGGCAACGGGGGCGACCTCTGGCTCAGCTCGGGAGTTCCCGTGCCGCCGCCCTGGTCGAGCGCCTGCTGCCCGGCCTGCGGCGCGTACCGCGTGACCTGGTTCCCCTCCGGGTACCCGACCCGCCACCCCGAGCCCGAGCCCGAGCCCGAGCCAGAGCCCGAGTCCAAGTCCGAGCCCGAGACCGAGCGGGTGTCCTGTCCGGCGGCGCCGCCGGACAGGGCACCCGCTCCTCTTCCGGAGCGGACGCGCCTGCCCGGCAGGCTGCTGGTCGCGCTGGGCGTGCCGCTGGCCCTGTTCGTCGGGTACGAGCTGTACGCCAACGCCATGGCCGCGGCGCACCCCCAGCCCTAGGGCCGCCTAGGAGCTGAGGCTCTCCAGCCACGCCCGGTGCAGCCCGGCGAAGCGGCCCGCGGCGGCGATGAGCTGCTCAGGCGGCCCGTCCTCGACGATCCGGCCGCGCTCCATCACCAGCACCCGGTCGGCGATCTCCACGGTCGACAGCCGGTGCGCGATGATCAGCGCCGTGCGCTCGGCCAGGATCGTGCGCAGCGCCCGCTGCACCAGCCGCTCGCTCGGCACGTCGAGGCTGGAGGTGGCCTCGTCGAGGATCAGCACGGCCGGATCCGCCAGGAACGCCCGGGCGAAGGCGACGAGCTGCCGCTGCCCGGCGGACATCCGGCCGCCGTGCTTGCCCACCTCGGTGTCGTAGCCCTGGGGGAGGCCGGAGATGAACTCGTGCGCGCCGATGGCCTTGGCCGCCTCGCGTACCTGCCGGTCCGTGGCGTCGGGCCTGCCGAACCTGATGTTGTCCGCGACCGTGCCGTTGAACAGGAAGTTCTCCTGCGTCACCATGACCACGGCCTGGCGCAGCGTCGGCTCGTCGAGCCGCCGAAGGTCCACGCCGTCGAGCAGCACGCGCCCGTCCGTCGGGTCGTAGAAGCGGGAGATGAGCTTGGCCAGCGTCGTCTTGCCCGCGCCCGTGGCGCCGACCAGCGCCACGCTCTGTCCCGCCGGGATCGTCAGATCCAGGCGGGGCAGGATCGGCATCTCCTTGACGTAGGCGAACTCGACGCCGTCGAAGCGCACCTTGCCCCGCGCCCTGCCCTCCGGCAGCGCCGCCGGCTCGCGCGGCTCGGGCACGGAGGGCTCCTCCTCCAGCACGCCCGACAGCTTCTCCAGCGCCGCGCCGGCCGACTGCAGCGTGTTGTAGAACTGGCTGATCTCCTGCATCGGCTCGTAGAACGAGCGCAGGTACAGCATGAAGCCGGCCAGCACGCCAGGGGAGACCTCGCCGCGCAGGGCCAGGTAGCCGCCGTAGAGCAGCACCGCGCCGATCGTCATGTTGCCGATCAGCTTGACGCCGGTCATGAACGTCGCGCCGAGGATCATGCTGCGCGCGTTCGCGTCGCGGTAGTCGTCGTTGAGCTGCTCGAAGATCTCCTGGTTGCGCGGCTCCCTGCGGAAGGCCTGCACCGCGCGGATGCCGATCATCGACTCCACGAAGTGAACGATCACCAAGGCGACCGTCTCGCGGGTCCGCCGGTAGACCGTGGCCGACTGCCGCTGGAACCACTTGGTGAACAGCAGCAGCAGCGGGATCGGGATCAGCGCCACCAGGCCGAGGTGCACGTCCAGCACCAGCAGCAGCACCGCCGTGCCCACCAGCGTCAGCACGGCCTTGACCAGCGCGTCGAACCCCGACTGCACCAGCTCGGCGATGGCCTCGATGTCGGAGGTCAGCCGGGAGATCACCCGGCCCGAGGTGTACTTCTCGTGGAAGTTCAGCGACAGCCGCTGGAAGTGGTCGAACACCCTCCTGCGCAGCGTCAGCAGGATGCTCTGGCCGACCGCGCCCATCAGGCGCAGGAACGCCTGCCGGGTGAGCGCCTGCGTGACCGCGGCCGCCAGGATCACCCCGACCACCGTCACCAGGACCCCGGAGCCGGAGCCGTTCGTGATCGGCGGGATGCCGTGGTCGATGCCCACCGAGACCAGGTAGGGGATCGACAGCCCGGCCGCGTTGGAGATCACGATGATCAGTACGAGCAGCGCGATCCTCTTCTTGTACGGCCGCAGCAGGTCGCCGAGCAGCCGCCGCGAGCGCGCCCGAAGCAGCACGGACACCTTGTCCGACAGCTCGTCCTGATCCTCGGAGGCGACGCCGCGCCAGGAACCGCTCTTCTCCTGAACCGTCGTGGTCATCGAAGCGCTCCTTCCGCCGCGTCGTCGAAGTCGGCGTCCTGGGCCAGCAGCTCCCGGTACTCGGGCACCTGCGCCAGCAGCTCGCGATGCTGCCCGACGTGCGTGATCGTGCCGTCGCGCAGCAGCGCCACCTTGTCGGCCAGCAGCACGGTGGAGGCGCGGTGGGCGACCACGATGCCGGTCGCGTCGCGCAGCACGTGCCGCAGCGCCTCCTCCACCAGGGCCTCGGTCTCGGCGTCGAGCGCCGACAGCGTGTCGTCGAGCACGAGGATGCGTGGCTTGCTCAGCACCGCCCTGGCCAGCGCGAGGCGCTGCCGCTGCCCGCCGGACAGGGAGAGCCCCTGCTCGCCGATGCGGGTGTCGAGGCCCCACGGCAGGTCGTGCACGAACATGGCCTGCGCGGTCTGGATGGCCTGCTCCAGCTCCTCCTCGGTGGCGTCGGGCCGGCCGAGCATGAGGTTCTCGCGCACGCTCATCGAGAACAGCGTGGGCTCCTCGAACGCGGTGGCCACCACCGAGCGCAGGGTCTTCAGATCGAGGTCGCGCACGTCGTGCCCGTCGATCGTGACCCGGCCGGAGGTGGGGTCGATCAGGCGGGGCACCAGCGCGGTCAGCGTGGTCTTGCCCGCCCCGGTCGGGCCCACGACGGCGACCGTCTCGCCCGGCCGGACCTCCAGCCAGACGTCGTTCAGCACCGGCTCCTCGGAGTCGGCGAAGCGGAAGCCGACCCCCTCGAAGCGCAGGTGGCCGCGCGGCTCCTCGATCGTGCCGGTGCCGCCCTCGATGGCCGGGACGGTGTCCATGACCTCCATGAGCCGGTCGGCGGAGGTCATCGCCTCCTGGGCCATGACCAGGAGGTAGCCCAGGCTCGCCACGGGCCACACGAGCTGCAGCATCAGCGTGGTGAAGGCGATCAACGCGCCCAGGGTCAGGGTGCCGGAGCCGACCGCCAGCGCGCCGATCAGCAGCACCAGGGCCAGCGTGATGTTGGGGACGATCTCCAGGAAGGAGAAGAACTTGGCCGACAGGCGCACCTTGTCCATCGAGGAGCCGTAGACCTTGCGCGCCGCGTCGTCGTACTGGTCGTAGACGTGGTGGCGGCGGCCGAACGCCTTGATCGTGCGGATGCCGATCGCGGACTCCTCGACGAGCGTGGCGAGGTCGCCCTGCTCGTCCTGGACCTGACGGGAGATCTTGATGTAGCGCTTCTCGAAGCGCTGCGACGTCCACACGATCGGCACCACCGAGGCCAGCACCAGCAGGCCCAGCGGCCAGTACATGTTCAGCAGCAGCACGGTGACCGTGATGACCTGCAGCACGTTCATGACCAGGAACAGGGCGCCGAAGCCGAGGAAGCGGCGGATCGTCGAAAGATCCGTCGTGGCCCGCGATAAGAGCTGCCCGGACTGCCAGTCGCCGTGGAAGCCCATGGGCAGGCGTTGCAGGTGCTCGTACAGATCGTCGCGGACGGCGGTCTCCAGGCCGAGCACCGGTTTGACCTGGATGTAGCGGCGGAAGAGGATCAGCAGCGCCTCGAGCGCGCCGACGCCGATCGCGAGCAGCCCGAGGGGCAGCAGCGCGCCGGAGTCACCGTGTTCGACGGGACCGTCGATGACGGTCTTGATGATGAGGGGGAACACGATGACGAGAGCGACACCGACGAGCGCGGTCAGCCAGATGACGATCAGTCTGGCGACGTACGGGCGGAGGTACGGCTTCATCCGCCACAGGGAGTTGGAAGACAGCAGGGGACGGCGAGGTTTCTGCGTATCGGGAGGCATCCCTTCTAGGCTAATACGTGGGATCAACCGATTTTCTGTGGCCCCAAGGTCGGATTTCTGTACATGACGTGCGGAAACATGAATGCTCATGCACTTTCGGCGGGCCGATACCTATGGTGGAGTTGTCATGATCGAGCCATCGGAGCTGCCGTACCTGCGGCGCTGTGTCGAGCTGGCCACCCGGGCACTGGAGGTGGGTGACGAGCCGTTCGGCTCGGTGCTGGTGTCCGGCGACGGGGCGGTGCTGGCCGAGGACCATAACCGGGTGGCCTCCGGCGACCGCACCCGGCATCCGGAGTTCGCCCTCGCCCGCTGGTCCGCCGAGCACCTGACGCCCGGGGAGCGTGCCGCCGCCACCGTCTACACCTCCGGCGAGCACTGCCCCATGTGCGCCGCGGCGCACGCCTGGGTGGGGCTCGGGCGCATCGTGTACGTCGCCTCCTCGGCCCAGCTCGCCGGCTGGCTGGCCGAGCTGGGGGTGCCCGCGCCGCCCGTGCGCACGCTGCCGGTCGGCGAGATCGCGCCGGGAGTGATCGTGGAAGGGCCCGTGCCCGAGCTGGCCGAGGAGGTACGCGAGCTGCACCGCCGCTTCTACACATCCGTTTGACCTGCTGTTTGTACGCTCCGTGACATAGTCGGACACATGGTGCACGGTCGCTCCATCAGGGCCCGGGTGACGATCGCGACGGTGGTCTCGTTCGGGCTCCTCATCCTGGGCGGAGTGACGGTGATCTCGGCGACGTACCCGGTGCAGGCCAGGGCCGACCTCATGGAGCAGGCCGCCAAGGCCAGCCGCCGCGTCACCATGATGATCGACGACCAGCCCTTCCCCGGCCACATCCCGCCGCAGGACAGCGTCGGCCTGCTGCAGGTCGTGGACGCCGAGGGCCGCGTCGTGGCGGCCAGCGCGGCGCTCGCCGGCCAGCCGCCGCTCACCTCGGCCAGGCCCTCCGGCGGGGACTCTCGCGTCAACGGCCGGGTGTGCCGGCCCGAGGGCTGCGTGGTCGTGGTGGGGACCAGCAACCGTTCCACCGCGTACGGGCCGGCCGTGGCCTACGCGGCGGTGCGCGAGCCGTTCCTGCTGCGCTCGTCCTTCCTGCCGGCCATGTTGTACGGATCCGCCGCCGCGCTGGTGGCGCTGCTGGGCTGGGCCGCCTGGTACGGGGTCGGGCACGTGCTGGCCCCCGTGGAACGCATCCGCCGGGGCCTCGAACGGATCAGCGCGGAGGACCTCAGCCGGCGGGTGGAGGTGCCCCCCAGCGAGGACGAGGTGGCCGAGCTGGCCGTCACCGTCAACGACACGCTGAGCCGGCTGGAGGACGCCGTGGAGCGGCACCGCCGGTTCGTCTCCGACGCCTCCCACGAGCTGCGCACGCCGATCGCGGGGCTGATGGTACGGCTGGAGGCGGGGCTGGAGGAGCGGACCGAGGCCGACTGGCTGGCCGTCATGGACGACGCCCAGCGGCTGGCGGACATCGTCGGGGACCTGCTGCTGATGGCCCGCCTGGACGCGGGCACGGAGATCGGCAGGGAGCGGATCGACCTGGGGCGGCTGGTGGAGGAGGAGGTGGCGCGGCGGCCCGCGCGGCTGCCGGTGACCCTGCGCGTGGAGCCCGGGGTGTTCGTGGAGGGCAGCCGGTTGCGGCTGGCCAGGGTGCTGACGAACCTGCTGTCCAACGCCGATCGGTACGGGGACTCGGCGGTGCGGGTGTCGGTGCGGGGGAGCGGGGACGAGGCGGTGCTGGAGGTGGCCGACGACGGGCCGGGGATCCCCGAGGAGTTGCGGGAGCGGGTGTTCGAGCGGTTCACCCGGTTGGATCGGACGCGGTCGCGGGACACCGGCGGGAGCGGGCTAGGGCTGCCGATCGCCCGCGACATCGCCAGGGCCCACGGGGGAGACCTCCGGATCGAGGACGGGCCGGAGACCCGGCTGGTCATGCGGCTGCCACGAGAATAGCTCGCCCACCTCTCGCAGCACCTGCGGATCGCGGTCCGCGCGATCCTTCAGCACTCGGAGGATGCGATGGACACGCCGGCCATGCTTCTTGCCGTCATACACGGAGTCAAGGGCGAGACGCAGGATCGTTGCCACGTCCCTGCTGGGCAACGTGTGCGCGTCTGCTTCCAACTGCCTCAGCACCCGGTCCACATAGCGCGTGTTCGGTGCATGGCCCAGGCACTGCATGTAAAGGTCAAGGTGCGGTGTGTCGCTCAACAGGAGCCTCAGCAGGTGCGTGACAGGGCTCTGCGGTTGCGCGTCGAGCCGACCGCCGATCTCCACCGCATAGGGAAGCAGGTCGAGGAAGAGATGGGCCATCTCGCTGTCGTCGCGAAACGAGATCGTGCGCATCCAGCTAGTGGTCGGCGCGGCACCCGACGCCCTGTGCTGGTAGGGGTAGTTCGGCAGCGGCTGCGGCCAGCTGAAGAAGACCGTCTCGCGCAGGTCGTAAGGCGGGTTCCGGTTGAACTCCAGTTGGAGCACCCTGGTCTCGTTGCGCAGGAAGTGGCGGACCCAGATCGTGCGCATGAGCGAGTCCCACTCCGCCCTGCTGAGCTGGGAGTGCCACAGCCGGGCGATCCTGCGCCAGCGCTCGTTCGCGTGCTCGGGCTGCTCCACGTCGAACAGCTCGGCGCCCGACAGGGGCTCGTCCGACGACAGCACGGCGAGCAGCATCAGGTTGACGCTGTAGGCGGCGCAACGCGCGGTCAGCTCGGCCCGCACCGGCTGGTACGCGTCGTAGGCGGCGCCGGGCCCGGCCTGGAGCGACTGCGCGAACAGCTCGCACAGGTGACGCGTCAGCAGCGCGCGCCGGTTGCCGGGCACCTGGCCCGCGATGCCGTGCTTGAGGAAGTCCACGGTGGGGGCGCGCACGCTCAGGGCCGCGAACGACAGCAGCGCCTGGAGCAGGTCGTCGCTCGCCCGGACAGGCCGGCGGCGGGACTCGGCGAACGCCAGCTCCTCCGCCATCTCGACGAGCTCCCTGACGACCATGCGGGCGACCAGGTACTCGCCGAACGTGGCGTGCAGGAACTCGTAGGTCTTGAGCCGCTGCTCGTCGCGCAGCGCCTGCGTCGTGTGGATGAAGAAGAAGCCGCCGATCACGCCCTCCGCCGGGCTCAGGGGGCGGCGCAGGCCCCGCGGGCGGTGTGCCTCCTGCGGCCGCAGCGCCCGCAGGTCGGCGTCCAGGTCCTGCTCGGCGATCCACTGCAGGCCGCGGTTGAACATCGCGAACGCCGTGATCGACAGGCGCCGCAGCTCGTCCTCCACGGCCTGCCCCAGGTCGTCGTCCGCGAGGTGCGGGCGGGACTTGCCGACCTCGCGGACGGCGAAGTCGTGCAGCAGCCGCTCGTACAGCTCCGCCTCGTGGAGGTCCTCGCGCAGGTGCCGCAGGGCGTTGGCGTCGGCGTCGTAGAGGGCGAGCATGAGCAGCAGCAGCGGCTGCTCGCCGAGCTTCGGCACCGCCAGCACCCGGTCCAGCGGCAGCGGCAGCAGCCCGCGCCCGAGGAAGTACTCGTGGTTGGCGTCGTTCCAGGTGGTGACCCACCGGCGGATCTGGTCGTCCCCGAAGGGCTCCAGCCGGATGACGTACGAGCCTTCGGGCAGCCGCGCCCGGTCGGCGACGGCGATCCTGGAGGTGACGACGACCGCCAGCGCGCGTTCCTTCTCCGCCTGGTCACGCTGGAACTGGGCGACCCTCTCCAGGTAGTCGGTCTGGTTCACGCCCGTCGCCTGCAGCAGCTCGTCGAACCCGTCCAGCATGACGACCGGCAGCGCCCCCTCGGCGGCGTAGGCGAACTCCGGCCAGGACATCTGCTCGTCCAGCGCGGCCCTGATGCCGTGCTCGATCTGTGCGAGCACGTCGGCGTCGGCCGGGACCCCGCGCAGCTCGACCCTGAGCGGGAGGAACTCGGTGGCGGGCAGGCGGGCGGCGAGCATGCGCGTCAGCACGGACTTGCCCGCGCCCGGCTGGCCGAGCACCAGGAGGGGAGCCTCGGTGGCCTGGGGAAGCGTGAGGTGGCCGGACAGGAAGGCGTCCAGGTCGCGGCGGTGGGGGAGCCTCGCCCAGTCCTCCTCCAGCGCGATCGAGCGATGGGCGCCGGACATCAGGCGGTAGCCCGGGTTGACGTAGCCCTCGTCCAGGGTGGGGATCGCCATCCCGGCCGGCATGCGGGCCGAGGAGACGATCGGCCGCTTGAGCGCCGCCTTGTTCGACCGGATCAACGCCGCCAGCCGATCGGACAGGGTGCGGCTGGAGGGGATCCTGGCGAGCTGCTCGTGGATGCCCGCCAGGCCCCGTGACAGCTCGGCCCTGGTGGCTTGGTGATCGATCCGGTCGGACCAGCACGCGACCTCGGGGAACTCGGCGGCGAGCCGGCGGAACAGCTCCTCGTAGCGCAGGAGCGCGCGGGCGGGCACCTCGTCGAAGAGCCTGCTCCGGGTGGTCTCGTCCCAGGTGTCCCACACGGCGAGACCCTGCACGAAGCTGAGCAGCGGGTCGGTGAACACCGTCCGGTAGAGGGTCTCGAGTTCGCCCAGCACGTACTCGTAGGGGTGGGCCGGGGTGGGCAGCGGCAGGGGAACGATCCGGATGGGGTGGCCGTCGGTCTGGGTGATCCGGCGCTGGTCCTCCGGAGTGAGCTCGCGCAGCACGTCCACCTCGGCCAGCGCCTCCAGGTAGGCGGTGGCCACGATGACCGAGTGGGCCGCGACCAGCCGCTGCGTCGCGTCGTACCTGCTCAGCCCCTTGACCTTGTCGCGCAGCGTCCGGATGAAGGCGTCGCCGAGCCGCACCGCCTCCGCGCGGGCGTCGAACAGGTCGACGGCCTGCATCCCGAACAGCGCCAGGGACGACGCCCTGTCGAGGAGGTTCGTGATCCTGCTGGGCCCGCCGAGCAGGACGACGGCGTCGTGATAGGTCAGGATCTGGCGCACGCCTCCAAGTCTGCCGAAACGCGCGGCATCGCGGGGCCGGTTACCAGCCGTCCATAGAATGAGCTATGAGCACCGAGCCCCTGTCCCGGGCACGCATCGTCGCCGCCGCCATCGGCCTCATCGAGCGGGAGGGCGCCGACGCGATCTCCATGCGTCGCATCGCGGCCGAGCTGGGTGTGGGCGTCATGTCGCTCTACAACCACGTGCCCGGCAAGGACGCCCTGCTCGACGGGGTGGCCGAGGCGGTGCTGAGCCAGATCGAGTTCACCGACGACCCCGACGCCCACTGGACCGACCGGGTGCGCATGCAGGCCAGGGCGTTCCGGCAGATCGCCCACCACCACCCGCGCTCCACCATGCTCGTGGTCAGCCGCCAGTTGCACTCCGCCGCCGGGCTGCTGCCCGTCGAGCGGGCGCTGGCCACGCTGCGCAGCGCCGGGTTCGACGGGGCGGACGCGGTGCGGATGTTGCGGATGTTCATCGCCTACATCGTCGGCTCGCTGCTGCGGGAGGTCGGGGTGACGCCGACGTTCGCGCCCGTGCAGACCAGGACGATCAGGGGCGACGGGGTGGATCCCGCGCTGTTCCCCGAGGTCAGCTCGCTGTCCGCGCTGCTCGACCAGTGCGATCACGAGGAGGAGTTCGAGTTCGGGCTCGAACTGCTGATCAAGGCGATCGAGGCGTACGCGGGGCGTCGGGAGGGCACCCGGTGAGCCGCTCCGGGTGCCCTCCTGAGCCGGCTAGTACCAGTTGTGCGATTTCCAGTGCCCCCAGGCGCCGCAAGGCCTGCCGTACCTCCCCTTGATGTAGGCCAGACCCCAGCGGATCTGGGTCTCCGGGTTGGACTTCCAGTCACGGCCGGCGCCGCTCATCTTTCCGGCCGGCAGGGCCTGCGGGATGCCGTACGCGCCGGATGAGTGGTTGAGCGCCCGGTGGTTCCAGTTGCTCTCCCTGGTCCACAGGTTGTCCAGGCAGCGGAACTCGCGATAGTTCCAGGCTCGCTGCACGACGTGGTCCAAGGCGATCTTCTTGTTCCTGCTGGCGGGCCGGACGGCCGCCATCTTCGGTCGCGCCGACGTGGTCCAGATCCCGGTCCTGATCGGCTGCCTCGACTCGGCCAGGGCGGTCGTCGCCCTGATCGGCGGTTGCGATTCGGCCAGGGCGGCCGTTGCGCCGAGTGCGGTGAAAGCGGTGACGGAAACGAGTGTGCCGCTGAGCGCGCGTTTGCTGTCCAAGGCGATCCTTGCTGTCGGGTCGCGTGCGGACAGGCGCCCTGCACGGGCGCCCCGCCGTCCGCGTCCGTGGCTCGGACGCAGAGGGTCCGCGCGGCCCTCCGGGACGCATCTTGCCTCCGCCCGGTCGTGCTGGGCGGCCCGGAGGGCACCGCGACGTGTCCTCTAGCACGATTCCTATTACGCGCTGTCACCGCGGGTCATACACCAAGACACGCGAAGGACAGGTGTTTGTGTGACCGTTGCGGATAAAAGGGCGGCTCGCTGGGCCGGGATTGCCCGGTCGCCGCCCGATAGGGCGGCCCTTGCCGGAAACAGCGGGCAAGCCTGGGGTTTGGCTCAGTACCAACCGTGGGATTGGAAGTGCCCCCAGGCGCGACACGGCGACCCGTAACGCTGCTTGATGTAGCCGAGACCCCACTTGATCTGCGTGCGCGGGTTGGTCCGCCAGTCACGTCCTGACGAGGCCATCTTGTGGCCGGGGAGCGCCTGCGGGATGCCGTAGGCGCCCGAGCCGTTGCCGGCGCGGTGGTTCCATCCGCTCTCGCGGTGCCAGAGCTTCACCAGGCATCTGAACTGGGTGCTGTCCCAGCCACGCGCGGCCACCATGGCCTTGGCGATGGTCTTGTTCCTGCCGCTGGTCTGGGAGCTCTGCGCCTGTGCGGCCGAGGCGCCGCCCGCCGCCACCAGGGTGGCGGTCAGGA
The DNA here is from genome assembly GCF_040656115.1 of Nonomuraea sp. NPDC050202. NCBI lineage: Bacteria > Bacillati > Actinomycetota > Actinomycetes > Streptosporangiales > Streptosporangiaceae > Nonomuraea > Nonomuraea sp. NPDC050202. The sequence continues at coordinate 783,046 of NZ_JBFALF010000002.1, forward strand.
CCAGGACGCCGGTACGGCGGAGCATGGGCATGCGGGTTCCCTTTCGAGGGGGTTCGTGGACCGCGCCACCCTGCCCGATAGGCTCCCTTTACAGCGAATTGACCATGGAAACGTAGATCGTCAGTAAAGATCTCGATATATACCTTTTCATGCGTGTTTGTCGGAAAAATGAGGACTGCGTCACAATTTCGGCCTGACGCGTTCTGTAGGGTCGAACCATGAGCCTCAGCGACATCCCGCTTCGCACTCTGACGAACGAGCCGACCACACTGGCAGAGCTGGCTTCGGGCAAGCCCGCCCTCATCGTCAACGTGGCCTCGCGATGCGGCCTCACCCCGCAATACACCGGCCTGGTCAAGCTCCAGGAGCAGTACGGCCCGCGCGGCTTCACGGTGATCGGCATGCCGTGCAACCAGTTCGCCGGGCAGGAGCCCGGCACGGCCAAGGAGATCCAGCACTTCTGCTCCACCACCTACGGGGTGGACTTCCCGCTGCTGGAGAAGTCCGAGGTGAACGGCCCCGGCCGCCACCCCCTGTACGCCGAGTTGATCCGGACGCCCGACGAGCAGGGAGAGGCGGGCGACGTGCAGTGGAACTTCGAGAAGTTCCTCGTGGACGGCCAGGGCCAGGTCGTGGCCCGCTTCCGTCCCCGCATCACCCCGGAGGACCCGGCGATCACCTCGGCGATCGAGCGGCTGCTCTAGCCGCTCGCCGCGGAGGTGTGCGCGAGGACGGCCCGCGCCAGCTCCTCGTGCACCTCCGGCGGCAGCGTGTGCCCCATGCCCTCGATCATCATCAGCCGCGCGCCCGGGATCCGCTCGGCGATGATCGCGCCGTGGCCGGGCTTGCACGGCTCGTGGGTGCCCTCGATGACCAGGGTGGGCGCCTTGACCAGGTGCAGCACGCCCACCGGCTCGAAGTCCGGCCTGGCCGCCGCCGCCAGGCGGTGATTGGCCACGGCGTCCAGGTCGCGGGCCCGGTCGTAGATGCGCTCCTGCAGGTGGCGCGCGGCGTCCTCGTCGAACGGCAGCGCATCGCCGTGCAGCACGCGCTGCTCGGCGATCATCACCTCGATCCGCTCGCGCCGGCCGGCAGGCGGCGGGGTGGCGATCAGCTCGCGGTAGAAGGCCACGAACTCCGGCGTCGGCTCCGGCAGGCTGCCCTCCGGCTGCGGCTCGCCCATCAGCGCCCGCATCACCACCATGCCCTCACGCTCGCCCAGCGGCGAGGAGCCGATGACGGTGAGCGTGCGCACCCGCTCCGGCCGCTCCACCGCGATCAGCTGGCCCAGCAGCCCGCCCGCCGAGTGGCAGACCAGGTGCGCGCTCTCCAGGCCGTGCGCGTCCATCACCCGCAGCACGTCGTCCTTGATGTCGTCCCAGGTGTACGGCTCCTTCTCGAAGTCCACGATGCGGGAGCGGCCCGTGTCGCGGTGGTCGTAGCGGATCACCCGCCGCCCGCCGGCGGTCAGCCTGCCCACGAACTCGTCCGGCCACAGGATCCCCTGCGACATCGAACCCATGATCAACAGAATCGGCTCGTCGGCGGCGTTGCCGAACTCTTCGCTCCAGATGTCGTTTTGCATGCTCAAAGCATGTCCTGCCGGCTTACGGGTGCCTTCCGTAGAACTACTAGCCGCGCCAGTTCAGTACGGGTGCCGATGCCCAGCTTCGGATAGATCTTGTACAGGTGGTACTCGACCGTACGCGGGCTGAGGAAGAGCTGCGCGGCGATCTCCTTGCTGGACAGGCCGTCGGCGACCAGCCCGGCGATGCGCAGCTCCTGCGGGGTCAGCACGTCCAGCGACGGGCCGCGGGCGGGCTCGGCGCTCTCACCGGGCCCGCTCTCGCCCGCCGCGCGCAGCTCGCCGTGCGCGCGCCGCGCCCACGGCCGCGCGCCCGCCCGCTGGAACGTCTCCAGCGCCGCCCGCAGGTGCGGGCGCGCCTCGCCCGGCCGGTGCGCCCTGCGCAGCCGCTCGCCCAGCAGCAGCGCGGTCCTGGCCGCCTCGTACGGGTTCGCGTGCAGCCGCAGCGCCTCCTCGAAACCCTCGTGCCCGCCCGTGACCTGGGCCCGGCACCTGGCCAGCAGCGCACGCGACTCGGCCGTGGCCGCGTGCGCCGACCACCGCTCGTACGCCTCCAGCGCCGCCCCCGCCGCCTCCAGGTGGCCCGCGCCCACCGCGGCCTCGATCCGGTCCGGCGTCGAGCGCCACACCACCGTCGGATGCCCCGCGCCCGGCCCCGCCGCCGCGATCGCGGCGAACCGGTCGTGCGCCGCGGCGAACCGGCCCATCCCCAGGTCCAGCATGGCCAGCGCGTACGCGGCCACGCCCGCGCGCAGGCCCACCCGGTGGGGGAGCGCGATGGCCAGCGCCTCCTGGGCCAGCCGGCGGCACTCGTCCTCCTCGCCGCGCAGCGCCGCCAGCACCGCCAGGTTGGCCAGGTGCGCGGCCACCGTGTTGCTGTAGCCGGCCTCGCGGGCCAGCTCCAGGCCCTCCTCGGAGACGGCCTGGCTCTCCGCCAGCCGGCCGGCGATCCGCTCGGCGGTGGCCACGAACTCCAGCACCACCGGCAACTGCCCGACCATGCCCGACACCCTGGCCACCCGGCCGGCCCGCGCGGCCAGCTCGGCCGACAAATCGGCCTCACCCAAGTAGCTGGCCGCCGCCGTCGCCCACAGGAACCCGGCCGCCTCCGTCAGCTCCCCGGTCCTCGCCAGCGCCCGCCTCAGGAGGGCGTGGGCGGTGTCGTGGGGATGCACGGGCGCGCGCTCGCCCTCGGCCTGTGCGCGTTCGCCCTCGGCCTGTGCGCGTTCGCCGGAGGCCTGCGCGGCGCTGTCCAGGTGCGCCTGCCCGTGAGCAGCCCGAGTGCCGTCGTGCAGGTGTGCCCGCCTGTAGGGGGCCGGCGTGTCGTCGTGCAGGTGTGCCTGCCCGTGAGGGGCCTGCGTGCTGTCGTGCGGGTCGGCGGAGGCGCCGCCGGAGAGGGTCAGGCCGATGCCGGTCAGGACGTCGCGCAGGAAACCCTCCGGATGCGCCGCCGCGCGGCGGCCGATCTCGACGATGGCGGCGGTGTCGCCCGCGTACGAGGCCGCCTCGGCGGCGTCGGCCAGCATGTCCAAGCTGTCGCCCGCGGCCAGGATTTGCACGGCCTCGGCGGCGCTGCCGGAGTTCAGCTCGAACCGGCCGCGCAACTGGGCCAGCTCCATCCCCAGCGCGGCGTCACCGGCCGCGTGCTCCCGGGCCTCGGCCAGCAGCGACTCCGCCTGCCCCGGGCGGCCCCCCAGCCAGGCGGCCACCGCGGCGTCCTTGAGCCGGGCCGCCCTGGCCGCCCTGCCGGGGGTCAGCTCGGCGGCCCTGGCCAGGGCGGTGGCGGCGTCGCCGTAGCCGCCGCGGTCGCGGGCCCGGGCGGCGGTCTCGGCGAGCGCGGCGGCGACGGACTCGTCCTGGCCGAGCGCGGCCGCCGCCAGGTGCCAGGCGCGGCGGTCCCCGTCCGACTCCCCGGCCAGCACCCGGTGCGCCTCGCGGCGGTCCGCCGGGGTCGCGGACTCGTGCACGGCCGACCGGACGAGCGGGTGGCGGAACCGCACGGACGCGCCCTCGACCCGCGCCAGGCCGGCCGCCTCCAGCTCGTGCAGCGCCTCCCGGTTCGCGCCCATCCGCCCGGCGGCCCGCAGCACCACGTCCAGGTCGCCCTCGACGGCCGCGAGCAGGGCCACCAGCCGGGCCCCCTCCGGCAACGCCGCCACCTGCTCCCCGAAGAGCCGCGCGCCGCCCGGTAGCGGGTCGGGCAGCGGCTCACGGCCGGCGAGCTGCCCGGGGCTCAACCGCCGCACGGTCTCGCGCAGGGCCAGGGGGTTGCCCCTGGTCAGCGCCACGAGCTCACGCTTCACGGCAGGCGCCATCGCGCCGCCCTCGCCACCTCCGGATTCGGCGAGCGCCGGAACGCCCGCTCCACCGGGCCCGGTGCCGGTCCGCAGGGCGACGTCAGGGGAAGAGGAGGCGGGGTAGCGAGTGGCGTCCGGGGAAAGGGAGGCGGGGTGGCGGGTGGCGGCGTCCAGGAGGTCGGTGGCCGCCGCCTCGGGCAGGCCGCCGATGGGCAGTGACGGCACGCCCTTGACCGGAGCGTCCCCCCGTACCGCCAGCAACATCGCGATCCGCTCCGTGCCGAGCCGTCTGGCGGCGAACAGCAGCGCGTCGGCCGAGGCCCGGTCCACCCACTGGAAGTCGTCCACCACGCACACCAGCCCGTCCGGCACGGCGGCCTCGCTCAGCAGCGACAGCACCCCCGCCGCCAGCAGGAACCGGTCACCGGACGCGCCCCCGCCCAGCCCGAGGGCCCCGCGCACGGCCTCGCGCTGCGGCTCGGGCAGCGCGTCCAGCAGCCCGGCCGCCGGCCGCAGCAGCTGGTGCAGGGCGGCGAAGGCGAGGTCCGACTCGGGCTCGACGCCGGTCGTGCGCAGCACCCGCATGGCCCCGCCCCGCGCGGCCGCCAGGTCCAGCAGGGCCGTCTTGCCCACGCCGGCCTCGCCGCGCAGCACGAGCGCGGCGCCCGCGCCGCCGCGGGCCCGGGAGATCACGTCCTCGATGGCGGCGATCTCCGCCGATCTACCGAACAGCACAGACGCCCACTGTAGGGCCGCCACCGGAAGGGGCGAACGTCGTACACGCAGGGTATGCATTCGTCACTGTGGGTATCGAATGCCCCGAGACGCAAAGGCCGAGGGGGCTCGCGAATGACGACAAATCCGTATGCGGCATCGCCGTTCAGCTATGTCGCCGAGCCGGCCGTGGCCCCGTACTCGATCGTCGAGCTGATGCCCGGCGTGCGCAACCTGTGCGAGTACGTCCGGCTGGCCGCGGGCGAGCGGGTGCTGCTGATGATGGAGCACACTGTCGACCCGGTCGTCGTGCAGGCCATCGCCGCCGCGGCCACGCTGCGCGGCGCCGACGTGCGCATCCTGTCGGTGCCGCCGTTCAGCGCGGGCGGCTGGGACCGCGAGGCGCCGCTGCCGATCGAGACGGCCACCTTCCACGAGGCGGACGTCGTGATCAGCGGCACCTGGTGGGGCGAGGTGCACACGGAGCCGCTGTTCTTCGACCAGATCAGGTCCCGCTCCGTCCGCTTCCTGTCCCTGCACATGACCGCCACGGCCGGCGCGCTGCTGACCGGCGCGCGGCTGCCCGTGGAGGTCTTCCACGCGCTGGTGGCCGGGGCGCTGCGCCGGCTCCGCGCGGCCTCCTCGATCAGGGTGACCTCCGCGCGCGGCACGGACCTGACGTTCTCCGGCCTCACCTTCGAGGACCCCGGGCCCGGCGGGCTGCGGCCGGGCGACTGGCGGCCGTTCCCGTACGGCGGCGTGAACTTCTGGCCGACCGGCACCGAGGGCGTGCTCGTCGTCGAGGACAGCACCGTCACCGGCGTGCCGGAGGAGCCGCTGCGCATCACGCTGGAGGGCAACCTGGTCCGCAAGATCGAGGGCGGGGCCGCCGCCGAGCAGCTGCGCCGCTACGCGCCCGGCGGCTTCTACATGCGCCACGCCCTGTTCGGGCTGAACCCGAAGGTGCGCGTCGCGGGCGGCACGCAGTTCGAGCGGGAGAAGCACGCCGGGGCGTTCTACTGCGGCCTCGACGGGCTGACCGACGGCGTGCCGGTCACGACGGGGCCCGGGTTCGCGCACTGCGACTGCCAGGTGGACCGGCCGACCGTGGTCGTGGACGGGGAGACGTTCGTCGAGCGGGGGCGGCTGCTGCTGCTGGACGAGCCGGAGATCCGGGAGGTCGCGGCGCGGTTCGGGCCGCCCGAGGTGATCCTCGACGACAACCCCGTGATGATCCTGCCGCGCCGCTACACCGGGCTCCGGTAGAGGGCCTCGACCAGCGAGCGCACCCGGAAGTCACCGCCCTCCAGCAGCTCGGAGCCGCGGTTGGGCACGTACCCGAAGGCCAGGCCGCGGGCGGGGTCGGCGAAGGCGAACGAGCCGGTCGCGCCGCTCTGCCCGAACAGGCCGGTGAGACGCTCGGGCGCGGGCCAGAACGGGCCGCCGGGCACGGCGAAGCCGATGCCCCAGGCGGTCCGCACGCGCAGCACCTGGTCGATGCCGTCGGCCTGTGGCGTGCGCACCCGGTCGAGCAGGTCCGGGCCCAGCAGCCGCACGCCGTCGACGGGGCCGGTCAGCGCGGCGAAGTAGCGGGCCAGGGAGTGGGCGGAGGCGACGCCGTCCATGGAGGGGCTCTCCACCTCGTACGTGCGCCGCTCGTTCGCCGCGTCCCAGCCGAGGGCGACGCTGCCATACAGGGCCCGGTAGGACAACGAGCCGGGATCGTGCAGCGCCTCGACGAACCCGGCCAGCTCCGGCACCTCCATGCCCAGGCGGACGGACTCGGCGTCGGGGACCACCACCGTGGCCAGGCGCGACATCGCGGCGTCGGGCACCCGCACGTAGCAGTCGAGCCCGAGCGGCCCCGTGATCTCCCGCGCCAGGAACTCGCTCAGCTTCACTCCTGACACCCTGCGGACGAGCTCGCCCGCGAGGTGGCCGATGCTGACCCCGTGGTAGCCGTGCGCGGTGCCCGGCGGCCACTCGGAGGCCGCCGCCGCGAGCGCTTCGGTGATCGGCGTCCAGTCCCGCAGGTCCTCCCAGGTGATGGGCCGCATGTGCAGGCTCGGCAGGCCGGCGCGGTGGCTGAGCAGCGTGCGTACGGTGATCCGGCCCTTGCCCTGCTGCGCGAACTCCGGCCAGTAACGCGCCACCGGGGCCTCCAGGTCGATCTCGGCGCGCTCGGCCAGCAGGAGGAGCGCGCCGGACGCGAAGGCCTTGCAGGTGGAGGCGAGGGGCGCGATGGTGTCGCGCCGCCAGGGGCGGCGGGTGGCGGGGTCCGCGAGGCCGCCCCAGAGGTCCACCACCGGTTCGCCGTACCGGTAGACGGTGAGCCCCGCGCCCACCTCGCCGCCGTCGGCGAAGTTGCGCTCGAACGCCTCCCGCACCGGTTCGAGGCCCGGTGCCACCGTGCCCTGGATCGTCGTCATGATTTTGCTCTCCCTTCTCCCTGCCTTCCGGTCGGTAGGGTGAAGGCGACGGTAGCCTACCGACCGGAAGGTAGGCAACCGCTGCTATGCTGACGGCTCTCGTGAGGGAAGGGGCATCGTTGGCCGGGGACGACACCAGGTCGCGGATCATCGAGACGGCGCGGGAGCTGTTCACCGCGCAGACGTACCGCGCCGCCTCCATGCGTGACATCGCCGAGCGCGTCGGGATCACCAAGCCGTCGCTGTACCACCACTTCCGCAGCAAGAGCGCGCTGCTGGCGAGCCTGGTGGGGCCCCCGATCGACGAGCTGGAGGCGGTGATCGGGGCCGCGTCGTCCCGCGCCGAACCGGAGGAGGTGCGGCGGGCGGTGCTGGAGGGCTGCCTGGACGTGATCCTGGCGCACCGGGAGACGATGGCCCTGCTGCTCCGCGACGCCTCCGTGTACGGCGACGAGACGACCGAGATCATGTCGCGGGTGGTGGGGCTGATGAACCGGGCCGTGGAGCTGCTGGCGGGGCCCAGCCCTGACTGGCGGCAACGGGTGCGCGCGGCCCAGGCGCTGGCGGCCGTCGCCGACCCGATCGGTCAGCTCCCCGACGTCCCCGCCGCCGACCTGCGTGCCGAGCTCCTGCGCGGCGCGGGCGCGATCCTGGCCCCCGGCTGACGGCTCCGCGGTCCGCGGGCGTCGGCCCCGGCTAGCGGCGCGGGCCGCAGCTCCCTCTGACGATGAGCTCCGTGGGCAGCACGATGGAGCGCGCCCTGCGGCCGGCCGACCGCAGTACCAGCTCGGCCGCCCGGTAACCCATGTCGCGGCCCGGCTGGGCGATCACGGTCAGGGGCGGCGAGCACAGCTCGGCCCAGGGCACGTCGTCGTACATCACGAGGGACACGTCGCGCGGCACCCGCAGGTCCAGCTCCCTGGCCGCCAGCACCGCGGCCTCGCCGAGCACGTTCCCCCCGGCGACCACCGCCGACAGGTCGGGGCGGCTCTGGAACAGGCCCGAGGCGGCGGCGTAGGCCGAGTCGCGGCTGCCCGTGCCGAACACGACCAGCTCCTCGTCCACCGGCGAGCCCACCGCCTCCCTGAACGCCGACACCCGCCGGTCGTGGCCGGGGCCGCCGAGGAAGGCGATGCGCTTGTGGCCCAGGCCGCGCAGGTAGCGGACCGCCGTGCGGATGCCCGCCCGGTCGTCGGCCAGCACGGACGGCAGCGACGGCGGCTCGGACGAGCGGCCGGGAGCGGGCAGGGGGGCGGGCGGCGGAGCGGCGATCCCGTCCAGGAGCATGAGGTCGCTGACGGTCGCGGCGGCGGGATCCTCCTCCTCGGGGGACGGCCGGGCAGGGAGGCGGTCGGCGAAGACCACCGTCATGCCCGCGCGGATCGCCGGGGCCCAGGTGTCCTCCTCGCCCGAGGGGACGGCGATGAGGCGGTCGACGCTCTGCTCCAGCAGCATGCCGATCAGCTCGGCCTCCTGCTCGGGGTCGCCGGCCGTGGAGCCGAGCACGACGGGTTCGCCGGCCGAGCGGGCGCAGGCGAGCACGCCCTCGGCGAGCTGCGCGTAGAAGGTGTCGGTCAGGTCGGGGACGAGCAGGCCCATGCCGCCGGTGCGGCGCTGGCGCAGGTTGCGGCCGAGCGCGCTGGGGCGGTAGTCGAGCTGGGCGGCCACGGCCAGGACCCGCTCCCTGGTCTGCGGGCTGGCCGAGCCGCCCGACAGCACCCGGGAGACGGTGGCGACGCCCACGCCGGCCGCCTCGGCCACATCCTTGATCGTCGCCCGCCTCTCCATGGAAACGATTCCATCATGGTTTCCGGGAAACTGGAAGTCGCCTGTGAGTACAAGGGCTGGTCATGCCGTAACCCTTGACACCGATGTCCGTTTCGGGTGAGATGCTTGAAAACGTATCCACGCCGAGTGGGGAGATTCGCTCCGTGCGGGCGAATCTGACGGGACCATCCGGGCCATCCGCCCTGGAGCGCGAAGGAATGTCATGGCATCCATCGTTCTGACGAACGTCGACAAGATCTACGCCGGTGGCGTGAAGGCCGTGAACGGGCTCAACCTTGAGATCAAGGATGGCGAGTTCATGGTGCTGGTCGGCCCGTCCGGTTGCGGTAAGTCGACCGCGCTCCGGATGATCGCGGGTCTGGAGGACATCAGCGGTGGCGAGATCGCCATCGGCGACAAGGTGGTCAACCACCTCCCGCCGAAGGACCGCGACATCGCGATGGTCTTCCAGAACTACGCGCTCTACCCGCACATGACGGTCGAGGAGAACCTCGCCTTCGGCCTCAAGCTTCGCAAGATGCCCAAGCCGGAGATCCAGAAGCGGGTCAACGAGGCCGCCAAGATGCTCGGCCTGGAGACCTACCTCAAGCGCAAGCCGGCCGCCCTGTCCGGTGGTCAGCGCCAGCGTGTCGCCATGGGCCGCGCCATCGTCCGTGAGCCGCAGGCCTTCCTCATGGACGAGCCGCTGTCCAACCTGGACGCCAAGCTCCGCGTCTCCATGCGCGCCTCGCTCAACCAGATGCACGAGCGCCTCGGCGTCACCACCGTCTACGTCACGCACGACCAGGTCGAGGCCATGACCCTCGGCGACCGCGTCTGCGTGCTGCGCGACGGTCTGCTGCAGCAGGTCGACACCCCGCAGAACCTGTTCGACAAGCCGGTCAACCTGTTCGTCGCCGGCTTCATGGGCTCGCCGTCGATGAACTTCGTGACCGCCGAGCTGGTCCGCGGCGACGGCGGCGCCGCCGTGACCTTCGCCGACATCAAGCTGTCGATCCCCGAGGCGACCTTCTCCGAGAAGCCGGGCCTCGACCAGTACATCGGCAAGAAGATCATCCTCGGCATCCGCCCCTCCGACTTCGAGGACGCCGCCTCCGCCGGCACCCACGCCAACGGTTGGGCCACGCTCCCGGTCAAGGCGGAGGTCACCGAGGAGCTGGGCTCCGAGATCAACGTGCTGTTCCTGATCGACGCCCCGCCGGTCGAGCACAAGGACACCGTCGCCGCCGCCGACGCGGGTGACGAAGAGGACGCCACGCTGCCGCTGTCGGGCGACAAGTCCCTGTGGACCGCCCGCGTCAACGCCCGCAGCCACGTGCGCCCCGGCCAGAGCATCGACCTGGTCGTCGACACGCACAACCTGCACTTCTTCGACCCGGCCTCCGGCCTGTCGATCGGCCACGAGGCCAACCGCTGACACCACATTCCCGGCCGCGGGCGTGAGCCCGCGACCGCCTGGGCCCCCACCGCGACCCCCTCCCGCGGCGGGGGCCCGTCCTTTTTCCCGTACGGGCCGTCCGCGGGCCTTCCCGTACGGCCGTCAGCGGCCGATCCGCTGCGACACCATGGCCTGCAGGCGGCGCGGCACGAGCCGGCCGATCGCCACGATGAGCTTGTACCGCAGGTCGGGCACCGAAACCCGCCTGCCCAGCGCCAGGTCGCGCATCGCCTCGCGCACCACGTCGTCGGCCTTCAGCCACAGGAACCAGGGGATGCCCGAGGCGTCCATCGAGGCCCGCTGGTGGAACTCGGTGCGGACGAAGCCGGGGCACAGCGCCATGACCCTGATGCGCGGGCCGACCGTGCTCGCGGCCGACTCGCTGAAGTTCACCACCCACGCCTTGGACGCGCTGTAGGTGCCCCGCGTGAAGAACGCCGCCACGGACGCGACGTTCACGATCGCGCCCCGCTCCCGCTCCCGCATGCCGGGCAGCGCCGCCAGCGTCAGCCGCAGCACGGCCTCGCAGTGCACCTTGAGCATGCGGACCTCGTTCTCGACCGGCACGTGCGGGAAGTTGCCCGCGTTGCCGAAACCGGCGTTGTTGACCAGCAGATCGACGCCCTCACGCAGCCTCGACTCGACCCTGGCCAGGCCCTCCTCGGTCGACAGGTCGGCGGGCAGCACCTCGACGCCCACGCCGTACCTGAGCTTGAGCTGGTCGGCGACCTTGGCGAGGCGGAGCTCGTCGCGCGCCACGAGGACGAGCGAGTAGGCCTCGGCGGCCAGGTGACGGGCGAAGGCGGCGCCGATGCCGGCCGTCGCGCCAGTGATCAGTGCGGTTGGCATGCCTGCACCTTAACGGTCATGGCAGGATGGGCAACGTGCGCCTCGTCATGGCCGGGATGCTCCTCATGGCCCTCACCGCATGCACGCCCGAGCAACCCGCCGGGTCGGCCACCCGCGCCCCCACGACCACCGCCCCCGCGCCCTCGCCGCGCACCGGCCTGCCCGAGCCGCAGACGAGCACGCCCGCGCCCGAGCGGGGCGAGCTGCGCTTCACCGAGATCGCCAAGCTGGAGCAGCCGGTGGCGTTCGCCGTGCGCGAGGGCGACGACCGGCTCTACGTGGCCGAGCAGACGGGCCGGCTGCGCACCACCGACGGCAGGACCGTGATCGACCTGTCCCGCGAGGTGAGCACGGGCAACGAGCAGGGGCTGCTCGGCGTCGCGTTCCACCCCACGGGCCGCTGGGTCTACCTCGACTGGACCGACGCGCAGGGCCACACCCACATCACCGAGTGGGCCTACGACGGCGAGCGCGCGACCGGCAGGCGCGACGTGCTCAAGCAGGACCAGCCGTTCGCCAACCACAACGGCGGCCAGCTCGCCTTCGGCCCCGACGGCTACCTCTACATCGCCTTCGGCGACGGCGGCAGCGCGGGCGACCCCGAGGGCAACGGCCAGGACCTGGGCACGCTGCTCGGCAAGATCGTGCGCATCGACCCGCGCGGCGACCCGTACGAGATCCCGAAGGACAACCCGTTCGCCGGCAGGCGGGGCGCGCGCGGCGAGATCTGGGCCTACGGCCTGCGCAACCCCTGGCGGTTCAGCTTCGACCGCGGCACCGGCGACCTGTGGATCGGCGACGTCGGGCAGAACGCGTGGGAGGAGGTCGACCACCAGCCCGCGAGCTCCAAGGGCGGCGAGAACTACGGCTGGAACCTGCGCGAGGGCAGGGCGCGCTTCCGCGACGGCCAGGCCCGCGACCTCGTCGAGCCGGTGATCGTCTACCCGCTGAACGAGGGCGGCAACTGCTCGGTGATCGCGGGGTACGTCTACCGCGGCGAGCGGATCCCCTGGCTGAAGGGGCAGTTCCTGTACGGCGACTTCTGCGCCGGATGGGTCAGGGCCGCGCCCGCGGATGACGTGGCGGACTCGGCCGAGGTCGGCCGGGTGGATCAGCTCTCGTCGTTCGGGGAGGGCCCCGACGGCGAGCTGTACGCGCTCAGCCTGCAGGGTCCGATCTATCGGATCGAGCCCGCCTGACCCGCTCGATCAGCGACTCCACCTGGTCGTTCAGCTTGGCGCCCCTGGCCCAGCCCGCGTAGTGGGTGAGGAAGACCGCCACCTCCCGCAGCTCGGCCTCGCTCAGCTCGCCGGCGCGCAGCGCCACGTCGAGCTGGACGTCGGTCATCTCGTGCAGCCCCTGGCCGACGAGCAGCCCGAGGAGGAGCAGGCGGCGCTCCCGCACCGTCAGCACCGACCGTGACCACAGGTCGGCGAACTGACGTTCGGCCGTGATGCCGAAGGAGTCCACGGTCTCCATCGCGGGTTCTGTCATGGTCCGCTCCAGGGGTGGTCGATAGGGATCCTCATATCTTTCGCTACTTACCGGGATGTACCAATGGGGGTTGCATGAACGTTGTAGCGGAGCGCTCGCAGCCCCTGCACGGACGCCGTTTTGGTCTGTAACAAGTAAAGCCAATGCTTGGCCAAGATTTGGTCAAGATTTCTCACCGCACGGCGAGCTGATTTCCCTCCAAAGCGGGCACAACAACTCCGTCGGTCCGTCATGCGGAGGTAAGCCCTGGTGAAAAAGACACGGGCTTTGATCGCGCTCATGGCCGCGGTCCTGATGCTGTCCGCCTGCGGACAGCCGGAGTTCACCTACGTACGCGACAAGAGCGGCACCACCTACTTCAGGGTGCCCGCCTCGTTCACGCAGCTCGACGCCCATCCCATCGAGCTGTACCTGTCCGGCGACCATCCCCGCTCGCAGGCCGCGCTGCTGCGGGCGCAGCGGGTCTGGTCGACGGCCTTCGACCAGTCAGCGGATCCATCGGTCAACCATCTCCTGGGCTCGACGGAGCCGTTCGTCTACGCCACCGTGCACCAGCTCACCGAGGAGCAACGGGACTCGATCTCCCTGAACAGGCTGCGCGACTTCATCCTTCCGGTGACCGAGGAGATGCGCACCGCCTACCTGCAGCAGGCGTTGGCCATGAACCAGCCGCCCATGTTCAACCGCTTCGAGCCCATCAGCGATGAGGTGCTGACCCTCGACGGCGGCGCCAGGGGAGTCCGCGTCCGCTTCAACTACCAGATCGGCAACGACGTCCAGACGTTCGACCACACCGCCATCCTCGACGAGAAGGGCGCCACGGTCTCCGTCATGCTCATCGGCTGCCAGTCGGTCTGCTTCGCGAAGCGCACCGCCGAGTTCGACAAGATCGCGAGTTCGTTCAAGCTGCTCCGGCTGCCCGGATGAGGGAGCATCATTGACCACCACGATTCACCATGAAGGGCTGCGCGCCCCCGGCAGCGGGCCCAATGATCCCGAATCCGTGACAAGGAAGAAGATGCAGCTCTGGGACCGGAGCAAGTTCCTCGTCGTCCTCGTGCTGGCCTACCTCGTCCTGACCTGGAAGGTGATGGCCGACTTCGAGGGCGTCATCTCCTTCCCCGAGGCCGCGCAGCAGATCGCGATCGCCTACCAGTGGATCTTCTGGCTGCTCGGCGCGGAGATCATCAGGCAGCTGCACTTCTTCGTCAGCGAGCACTGGTCGGGCTACCACCGCTTCTGGAGCCAGAAGGTCTTCGGCGGGTTCGAACGCTGGACGCACCGCCGCTTCGACGACTGGACGCGGTTCCGCCTGGCGCGGGCGCTCAAGATCGTGTTCTTCATCACGCTGATCGCCCTGGTGCTGGGGGCGGTGCTGGACGTCAGCCCGTTCACCGCGCTGCTCCAGGCGCCCGCGCTGCTCTGGCAGGCGCTGCCGTTCCTCCTGCAGATCGTCTTCCTGTTCTTCGTCATCATCATCCAGTTCGTGGGCCTGTTCTGGTTCCTGTCCAGGGGCGGCGTCGAGACGTACTTTCCCGACGACATCAAGACCCGCTTCCACGACGTGTGGGGCCAGGACCACGTGGTCGAGCGCGTCCAGGAGAACATCGTGTTCCTGGAGCGGCCCGACGAGATCGAGAAGCGCGGCGGGTACGTCCCCAGCGGCCTGCTGCTGTGGGGCCCGCCGGGAACCGGCAAGACCCTCATGGCCGAGGCCGTCGCCGGTGAGACCGGCAAGCCGTACGTGTTCGTGGATCCGGGCGCGTTCACGAACATGTTCATGGGCATCGGCATTCTCAAGGTCAAGTCGCTGTTCAGGAAGCTGCGCAAGCTGGCCCTGCGGTACGGCGGCGTGATCGTCTTCTTCGACGAGGCCGACTCGCTCGGCAAGCGCGGCAGGCTGGCCCAGCAGGGCCCGCCCGGACAGGGCGGCGGCTTCGCCGGCCACTCCGGCCTCGACGGCTGCCACGGCATGAACTACCTGTCCGAGGCCACCCGCCAGGTGCTCGCCTTCAAGGGCGGGCGCCACGCCGAGGAGGAGCCGGGGCTGCGCGACCGCTTCTTCATGGGCGGGGGCATGATGAACAGCGGCGACCCCGGCACGCTGCAGGCGCTGCTCACCGAGCTGTCCGGGCTCAAGAAGCCGCGCGGGTTCTTCAACCGGCTGGTGCGCCGGCTGCTCGGCATGCGGCCCAAGCCGCCGCCCAAGTACCGCATCCTCGTCATGATGGCCACCAACCGGCCCGACGCGCTGGACGAGGCGCTGCTGCGGCCGGGCCGCATCGACCGCATCTACAAGGTCGGCTACCCGTCCAAGGCCGGGCGGGTGCGCACCTACCAGGGCTACTTCGACAAGGTCGAGCACGAGCTCACCCCCGAGCAGATCGACAAGCTGGCCACGATCACCCCGTACGCCACCGGCGCCACCATCAAGGACCTGGTCAACGAGTCGCTCATCACCGCCATCAGGGACGGCCGCGAGGTCATCACCTGGTCGGACGTGCTGCGCGCCAAGCGGCTCAAGCAGCTCGGCCCGCCCGAGGACGTCGAGTACATCGAGCGCGAGCGGCACGCCGTGGCCGTGCACGAGGCCTGCCACGCCGTCGTCGCCTACGTCACCCGCTTCCACCTCGAGATCGACATCGCCACCATCGAGAAGGGCGCCGACTACCTGGGCATGGTCGCCTCGATCAAGCCCGAGGACCAGTTCACCCGGTGGAAGTCCGAGCACGAGGCGGACATCATGGTCTCCCTGGCCTCGCTGGCGGGCGAGCGCATGTTCTTCGGCGAGGACAACTCCTCGGGTGTCTCCGGCGACCTGTACTCCGCCACGTACCTGACGGCGATGATGGAGTCGTACTGGGGCATGGGCTCGGGCGTCACGTCGCTGCCCGCGCTCCAGGAGCTGGAGATCATGGGCGGCAAGGCCGTGCGCAAGCCCGGTGGCGGCGGCACCATCGGCATCACCGACAGGGAGCCGAGCAGGAACCAGCCCGACATGACGCCCGACGTGCTGGGCGAGCGCATCGAGTTCAACCTGGTGCGGCTGCTGGAGAAGACCGAGGAGCTGCTGCAGGAGCACCGCAGGCAGGTGCTCTGCCTGGCGCACGCGCTGGAGACGCACAAGACGCTCAACGGCGACGACGTGGTCGCCATCATCCGCGGAGAGCCGGGGCCGCTGCTCGACGGCAGCATCTACGCCTCCGACGAGCTCTACCAGGAGCTGGAGGACTACCACCGGGACGCGGTCAGGGCGCACAAGGAGCACAGCCGGATCGACCGCGAGCTGCCCGGGCACCAGGAGCCGGTCGAGGCGGTGCCGGCCGCCTTCGGCGGCGCTCCCGGCGCCGTGATCGTCCAGACCGCGCCGACGGGGCTCCAGGCTCCTGGGCTCGGTTCGCCGCCTGTGCTGCAGGCACCCGGGCCCGGTTCGGCGGCGGTGGCCCAGGCGCCCCCGCCGTCGCCTGCGGGCGCGCCTCTTCCCCTGACCCCGCCCGTGGGGCCGCCCGTGCCGCTCGCGCAGCAACCGCCTGTCACCTCCGTGCCGCCTGTCACCTTCGGGCCGCCCGCGCCCTCGGGCCCGCCCGCGCCTTTTGGCCCGCCCGCGGCCTCGGGCTCGGCTGTCGCTTCGGGCTCGGCTGCCGTTTCGGGCCAGGTCGCTGCCTCGGGCTTGCCCGCCGAGCAGTCCGATCGGCCGGAGTTCGTGCCCTGGGCCGGCCCCGCCCAGCCGCCGGCGCCGGCGGAGCCGCCGGTGTCCGTCGTCGTGGGCGCCCCCGCCCCCGCCTCCGCCGCCGCGCCGCCTGCGCCGCGGCGGGCCGTGGGCCGGATCTGGCTGGTCATCGCCAGCCTGCTCGGGCTCGTGGTGCTGTCGATCATCGCGGCGCTCGCGGTGACGGGCACGCTGGCGGGCGGTAACGGCAACGGCTCCGGGTCCGCGGCGTCCGGCGTGGCCTCGCCGGGGCTGCTGCTCCTGCTGTTCGTCGTGGTCGTCGCGGGGATCGTGGGCGCGGGGCTGGCGTTCGTCGCGATCAAGGGCATCCGCACGGCGCAGGCCAAGGCGGAGCACGAACGCGACCAGGCCCACGCCCGCGCCCAGCTCCTGGCCGCGGCCATGGACCCGGACACGGCCATGCGGCTGCTCGGCTACGACGGCAACGGCACCGACCGCCGTACCTGACCGGAAGGCCGCGTGCGGGCCGGGGCGTTCCAGCGAGCGCCCCGGCCCGCTCGTGCCCGCCTCACTCGCGGTCGTGCTCCTCGTGGGCGCGGCGCAGCAGCGCCATCAGCTTGTCCTCATCGCGGATCTGCCTCCTGAACTTCTCCGGCAGCCGCCTGAGCTGCTCCTCCCCGGCCAGCAGCTTGGCGAAGAGCTCCGCGCGCAGCTCGGGGTCGTGCTCGACGTCCAGATACTGCTGGGCGTGCCGGCGCACCGTCGACACCGTGTTCTGCGCCCGGCCCCTGGCGCTGGCCAGCGAGGCCACCACCGTGACCGCCAGCACGCCGATGATCACCGACAGGGACAGGCCCGTGCTGATCTCCATCACCGGCACCGGCTCGCCGTCGTTGACGAACGGCACGTTGTTCTCGTGCAGCGCGTGCAGGACCAGCTTCACCCCGATGAAGGCGAGGATGAAGGCCAGGCCGTAGGAGAGGTAGATCAGCCGGTCCAGCAGCCCGTCGATGAGGAAGTAGAGCTGCCGCAGCCCCAGCAGGGAGAACGCGGTGGCGGTGAAGACGAGGTAGACGTTCTGGGTGAGGCCGAAGATGGCCGGGATCGAGTCCAGCGCGAACAGGATGTCGGTCCCGCCGATGGCGATCATGACGAGCAACATGGGCGTCATGACCCGCCTGCCGTCCTGGACGGTGAACAGCTTGTCGCCGTCATAGGTGTCACTGGTGCGCAGCAGCCGCTGGGCCACGCGCACCATGAGGTTGTCGGGGGAGTGGCTCTCCTCGCCCTCCGGCTTGAGCAGGTTGCCCGCCGTGAGCAGCAGGATGAGCCCGAACAGGTAGAACACCCAGGAGAACATGTTGATCAGGGCCGCGCCGACCAGGATGAACCCGCTCCTGGCCAGCAGCGAGAAGGCGATGCCGAACAGCAGCGCCTTCTGCTGGTCGGCGCGCGGCACCTTGAAGCTCGACATGATGACGAGGAAGACGAAGAGGTTGTCGACCGACAGCGCCTTCTCGGTCACGTAACCGGCGAAGTACTCCGCCCCGGGGTCCGAGCCGCCGAAGATCCAGACCCCGGCGCCGAACAGCAGGGCGATGCCCACGTACAGGGCCGACCAGATCGACGCCTCGCGCAGCGTGGGCACGTGCGACTTGCGGACGTGGAAGAAGAAGTCGAACAGCAGCAGCCCGACGATCCCCAGGATCGTCAGCCACCACACCGCGGCGGAAACGTGCACCAAGGCTCCCTGTGCCGGCCGTCGTGGGGGAGGCGACTGCGGACGCGTGTCGTCGCAGGTGGTACCCGGTGGGCCGGAGCTCATGCGCCGTACGGTAGGAAGGAGATCATGCATGTGATCGTCATCGGCGGCGGCATCGCCGGCGCGAGCGCCGCCTTCGCGCTGGCCCGCAGGGGCGCGGCCGTCACGGTCGTCGACTCCGGCGAGGCCGGGCAGGCCACGGCGGCCAGCGCCGGCATCATCGCGCCGTGGGCCTCCGCCGTGGAGGGGCCCTTCTACGACCTGTACGCGGCCGGCGCCGCCTACTACCCCGAGGTCATCGGGCTGCTGGCCGAGGCGGGCGTGGAGCGTACCGACTACCGCCGCACCGGCGAGCTGCTCGTGCACGAGGACCCGGCGCGGCTGGACGAGGCGCAGGCCCTGGTCGAGGCGCGCGCCCGCGACGCCGGCGGGATCGTCGGCGAGGTGCGGCGCATCGGCAACGACGAGGTACGCGCCCTGTTCCCGGTGCTGGCCGACACCCTGGAGGGCGTGTTCGTCCCCGGCGGCGGCCGGGTGGACGGGCGCACCATGCGCGACGCGCTGCTCCAGGGCGCGGTGCACCACGGAGCCCGGCAGGTGCGCGGGCGGGCCAGGCTGCGCCCCCAGGGCCCGCCCCTGGTGGAGGTGGACTCCGGCGTGCTGGAGGCCGACGCCGTGCTGGTGGCCTCCGGCGCCTGGGCCAACGAGCTGCTGGAACCCCGCGGCCTGCGCCTGGCGGTCGAGCCGCAGCGCGGCCAGATCACCCACCTGCGCCTCGACGGCGTCGACACCAGCGGCTGGCCGTCGGTGCACCCGCTGTCGCACCACTACATGGTGGCCTTCGACGACTCGCGGGTGGCGGTGGGGGCGACCAGGGAGACGGGCAGCGGGTTCGACGCGCGGGTGACGGCGCGCGGGCAGTGGCAGGTGCTGTCCGACGCGTTGCGGATCGCGCCGGGGCTGGCGGACGCGACGCTCATCGAGACGCGGGTCGGGCTGCGGCCGCTGCCGTCGGAGCAGGTGCCGATCGCCGGGCCGCTGCCGGGCGAGGACGGGCTGCACGTGGTGACGGGGTTCGGCGCGGCGGGGCTGACGATGGCGCCGTTCACGGGGGACGCGCTGGCCCGCTCGATCCTGGACGGGACGACGGTGCCGGAGCTGGCCCCCTTCGCCCCCTGAACCGGGCACGGCCGCCGCACGTCTTACGGGTGTGCTCAGACTCACCCTCCTCCTGCTCGCCTGCCTGACCGCCTGCTCGTACGGCCAGGCGCCCTGCACGGTGAGAGCCGGCCTGGAGGGCGTCCACGTCGAGGTGGACCAGGCGGTCGCGGCTCGCGCCGGTCACCTGGCGATGGAGGTCTGCTGGGACGGCGCGTGCAGGCGATCGAGCGGCGAGCTGATGCCGTCCACGCGGGTGACCGGGCATACCTGCGAGGGCGAGGCCTGCTCGGCGACGGCGGTGCGCACGGGCGGCAAGTTCGGGTTCGGCACGATCAGCGGGCTGCCGAAGCGGCCGGTCGAGGTACGGCTGACGCTCGGCGACGGCGGCTCCGAGCCGGTGCTGACCCGTACGATCAGGGTGACGCCGAGGGCCACCTTCCCCAACGGGCCCGACTGCGGGGAAGGCGCTCCCCAGGTGACGCTCACAGTCGCGGCCGACGGAACCGTGCGGGAGCGGTGACCTCAGCGAGGTAAAACGTTCCGCTTAACACGGCGTTCACATTCGGGCAAAAACCGGGAAACGGCCATCCATAAGACTCGGCGTGGCTGAGAAAAACCCCGAAAGGACCGCCGTGAGCTACAAGGCTGAGTACATCTGGATCGACGGCACCGAGCCCACGGCTCTGCTGCGCTCGAAGACCAAGATCCTTGCCGACGGATCCGAGCCTCCGGTCTGGGGCTTCGACGGCTCCAGCACCAACCAGGCCGAGGGTCACTCGTCGGACCGCGTGCTCCGCCCCGTGTTCGTCTGCCCCGACCCGATCCGCGGCGGCGACAACAAGCTGGTCCTGTGCGAGGTCGAGGAGATCAACGGCGACCCGCACGTCAGCAACACCCGCGCCCTGCTGCGCCCGATCGCCGAGCAGTACGCCGCCCAGGAGTCCTGGTTCGGCATCGAGCAGGAGTACACCTTCTTCAAGGGCAGCCGTCCCCTGGGCTTCCCCGAGGGCGGCTTCCCCGCCCCGCAGGGCCACTACTACTGCGGTGTCGGCGCCGAGGCCGTGTTCGGCCGCGAGATCGTCGAGCTGCACCTCGACCGCTGCCTCGCCGCCGGCCTCGCGATCTCCGGCATCAACGCCGAGGTCATGCCCGGCCAGTGGGAGTTCCAGATCGGCCCGGCGGGCCCGCTCGAGGTCTCCGACCACATGTGGGTCGCCCGCTACCTGCTCTACCGGACCGCCGAGGAGTACGGCGTCGAGGCCACCCTCGACCCCAAGCCCGCCCGTGGCGACTGGAACGGCGCCGGCGCGCACACCAACTTCTCCACCAAGGCCATGCGCGAGAGCTACGAGGCCATCATCACCGCCTGCGAAGCGCTCGGCGAGGGTGACAAGCCGATGGAGCACGTCACCCAGTACGGCGCCGACATCGAGCTGCGCCTCACCGGCCACCACGAGACCGCCCCGTGGAACAAGTACAGCTACGGCGTCTCCAACCGCGGCGCCTCCGTGCGTATCCCGTGGCAGGTCGAGGTGGACAAGAAGGGTTACATCGAGGACCGCCGCCCGAACGCCAACGTGGACCCGTACGTGGTCACCCGCCTGCTGGTGAACACCTGCTGCGCCGCCCTGGAGAAGGTCGGCCAGGTCTGATCGTCCCGCAGCGGGAGCGGGGCCCTTCGTGAGAGGGCCCCGCTTCGCTCATGCCAGGCGGAAGTCCAGGTCGGGGACGATGTCCGCCACGTCCATCTGCGCCTTCTGCAGGCGCCCCGAGTGGTCCCAGTTCATCGCCTGCCAGCGGGTGAACTGGTCGAGCACCCACATGCCCGACTGGCGGCTGCCGTTGCCCGACTTGCCGTTGCCGCCGAACGGCAGGTGCGCCTCGGCGCCCGAGGTGGAGTTGTTGACGCTGACCATGCCCGCCGAGATGCCCTCCCTGAAGCGGAAAGCGTGCTGCGGGTTCGTGGTGTAGATGGAGCTCGACAGGCCGTAACCGGGCAGGTTGGCCAGGTCGAGCGCCTCCCGCATGGTGGAGAACGCGGTCACGCCCACGATCGGGCCGAACGTCTCCTCCATGAACAGCCGGTCTCCGGGGCGCACGCCGTCGACCACGACCGGGTGGTAGTAGAGCCCGTCGCCGCCGTCGAAGTCGCCGCGCGGGTTGTCCTGCGTGATCCGGCCGGTCGCCCCGGTGACGACCCGGTGGTGCGGCTCGATCCAGGTCAGGTACTCCTCGTACCGCTCGGCGAACTTGTGGTCCAGCAGCGGCCCCGCCAGCACGTCCTGGCCCGGGTCGCCGATCCTGGCCGAGCCGACCGCCCGCGCGAACCGCTCCACGAACGCCTCGTGCACGCTCTCGTGCACGATCACCGTGCCCAGGCTGGTGCAGCGCTGGCCGGCGGTGCCGAAGCCGGAGAACAACGCGCCCTCGACGGCGAGGTCGAGATCGGCGTCCGGCATGATCACCATCGGGTTCTTGCCGCCCAGCTCCAGGCAGGCGGACTGCAGGTGGCGGCCCGTCAGCTCGCCGATCTTCCTGCCCACCTCGCTGGAGCCGGTGAAGCCCACCTTCTGCACCGTGCCCTCGCCGAGCGCCCGCTCCAGGCCGCTGAAGGTGTCGGCGCCGCCGGCGAAGACGACGTTCAGCACGCCGTCGGGCAGGCCCGCCGCCGTGAACAGCCGGAACAGGGCGTGCGCGGAGGCGGCGGCGTACTCGGCGGGCTTCCACACCACGGCGTTGCCGCACAGCAGCGCCGGGACGAGGTACCACGACGGGACGGCCACCGGGAAGTTGCCCGCCGTCACCACCGCCGCCACGCCGATCGGGTTCCTGAACGTGAACAGGTTCTTGTCCGGCATCTCCGACGGGACCGTCTGCCCGTACAGCCTGCGGCCCTCGCCCAGGAAGAAGTCGCAGGTGTCCACGATCTCCCTGACCTCGCCCAGCGCCTCGGCGTACGGCTTGCCGATCTCCTCGGTCACCAGCCTGGCCAGCCGCTCGGTGTTGGCCTCCACCAACCGCCCGATCGAGGCGATCACCCGGCCGCGCACCGGCGCGGGCACCTTCGCCCACTCGCGCTGCGCCTCCTTGGCGGTGCGGCAGGCCGCGGCGAACGTCTCCGCGTCCGCCAGGCCGACCCGCGCCACGACCTCGCCCGTGCGGGCGGGGTTGATCGACTCGTACGTGCTCGCGGCCTGCGCGTCCTTGCCGCCCACGATGGAAACGATTTGTCGGCTCACCGGTGCCCTCCTCGTAAGTTCTTTCGTAGACGCTAGCTCTCCCGCGCCAGTTTGCGCAGCTCCGGCCCGTAGACCGGATCGGCCAGCGCCGCGGCGAACTGCGCCCGCAGATAGTTGAGCGGCGAGCCGGTGTCCCACCAGGTGCCGTCGATGACCTGGCCGTACACCGGGTTGGCCGCGGCGTGGCGGTGCAGGGCGTCGGTGAGGTAGATCTCGCCCTCGGGACGCTCGTGCCAGCGGCGCGTGGCGGCCTCCAGCTCGGCGACCACCCCGGGGGTGACGACGTAACCGCCGATGGCGGCGTACTGGGAGGGTGCCTCCTCCGGGCGCGGCTTCTCCACCAGCCCCGAGATGCGCAGACGGCCGCCGCCGAGGTCCTCCTCGACGATCGGCACGCCGTAGCGGGCGGCGTCCTCGACCGCCATCGGCATCAGGGCCAGCACCGGGGCGCGCGTGGCGGCGTAGGCGGCCTTGAGCTGCCTGGCGCGGGGCACCTCGGCCACGAACACGTCGTCGGCCCACAACACCATGAACGGCTCGTCGCCGATGACCCGCGCGGCGTTCAGCACCGGCGTGCCGTTGCCGTACGGGCCGCGCTGGTACAGGTACGTGATGTGGGCCAGCGACGACAGCTCCGCCACCGCGTCCGCCAGGTCGTCCTTGCCGGACGCGCGCAGCTCCCGCTCCAGGTCGCCGTCAGGGGCGAAGTGCCGCTGGACGAGCTCCTTGCGGGCCGACGTCACGATGGTGATCTCGTCGATGCCGGAGTCCACGAGCTCGCGGATGGTGTGCTCGATGACCGGCTTGTCGCCGATCGGCAGCATCTCCTTGGGCAGCGCCTTCGTCAGGGGCAGCAACCGGGTGCCCAGCCCGGCCACCGGGATCACGGCCTTGCGGATCATGGGTCTCTCCTTGTGCGGTCGGCGCGACGGGACGGACGTTACCCCAGGGGCCGGTCCTTGATCCTGCCGGCCGGCACCTGGCCGATCACGTACCTGGCGTTGGCCGCGATCCCCGGGTTGGTGTGCAGGTAGGAGGGGAGCTGGATGAGCGCCATCGACAGCGCCCAGCCCCTGCCGCGCGCCCACGTCGCGTCGTCGGCGTCGAGCGCGGCGCGGAAGACCTCGGGGGAGGCGGGGGTGAGCAGGTTCCAGGCCGGGATCAGGCCGACGGCGGGATCGCCCACGCCCATGGTCGCGAAGTCGATCACCCCGGTGAGCCGCCCGTCCCGGACCAGGAGGTTGCCCGGCATGAGGTCGGAGTACACCCGCCCGGCAGGTCGATCCGCCGGAACGCCGCGACGAGGCCGGCCAGCTCCTCGGCGAGCACGCCGTCCTCGTGACCCTCGCGCGGGTTCTCGCCGTCGATCCACCGGCTGACCGACCGGTAGACCGCGTTGACCGTCCCGGAGGAGGGGAACGGCTCGACGGGCAGATCCGCCCAGTGCGGGAACTGCGCGGCCAGCAGGCGGCGTACCAGAGAAACGTCGATTTCCGCCTCGTCGGCGGGCATCTTGCCCATGAAGGGTCAATGGTAGGTTCAGCCGGCCGTGTGCCGCAGCACCGGCCACTGGGCGACCGCGCCGCCGGGCGGGGCGCCCGCGAGGTGGGCGGCGCGCGCGCCGTACGCGTCGAGCACCGTGATCACCACGAGCGGGTGGGAGGCGGGGATTCCGCGGCCGATTCCGAAATGTCGTGATTTGCGATGACCGCCAGGTGATGTGCCAGGTCGGCCAGCGCGCGCGAGGCGGCCAGCTCGTCCCCGATCACCGGCTTCGACGGGTCCGCCGGGTTGCGGCGCGCCCGGCCGGTCCCGGTCACCTGCTCGCCTTTCGCGGTGGTCAGCGTCGCCTGCGCCGAGGTGTCGTCACCGGCCTCGGTGAGCGAGATGCGCACGGTCCATTCCTTGGTGTCCATGTCCCGCCCCTTACCGGCAGGCCGCCGGTAAACCTGGCGATCAGCCGGTCAGGACGGCGATGCCCGGCTGACCGCGTTCGCTCCTCCGCTCGGGAAGGCCAGGCCGGGCGGAAAGTTTCAGAGAGGGCCTTACCTCTGAAGAAGATTTGAGCAGAAAGCGCAAAAGTCTGGACCAACGGGGGCCCGGAGGTGACGATTCGATCATCGGCGGTGATCGTGTCATGGAGCCAGGGAAAGGCTGGCCGCGCCGTCAAGATCGTCTCCTCGAGCAGCGAGACCCCACCGGGCTCTCGCGCCTGTCGACGGCTGGCTGAGCACCGCACAGCTCGCTCAGCCGGTCTCCCCGTAACCCCCGGAGGAGCTCAATGGATCAGCCGAGTGAGTTAGACCTGCCTGACTCCCGATGGAACGGCCTGCAACCAACCCCCCAGGAACCGGATCGCCCCGACTCGTCGTGGAATCGTTTCGCGACGCGGGAAGCCAAGCCCGAATCGCGCTGGCCCCGCAGGCTGGCCCCTGTTCTCTCGATCGTCCTGATGGTGGAGATGGCGTACGCCATGCCCGCCTACGCGGCCCCGCGCTCGGCGCCGGCCGTGCAGAAGGAGACGCCGGTGACGGGCGGGAAGGTGCCCGTCAAGCCGCCGCTGGCGGATCCCGTCGCCAAGCAGGCCTGGAAGGCGGCGCCCGCCGTCACCTGGCCCAAGCCGCAGAAGGCGGAGCTGGGCGGCTCGGTCAGCACCCTGAAGGCCGGCTTCCCGGTGAAGCTGGCGCCGGGGACGGCCAAGGCGGCGCAGGCGACGGCCCCGATCAGCGTCGAGCTGCTCGACACCGACCGTCTCGGCCTGGCGATGCGCGTCACGCCGGGGCAGGGGGTGGCGGCGACGGCCGCGGCCAAGCCGGTCAAGACCCGCCTGGAGGTGGACTACTCCGGCTTCCGGTACGCCTACGGCGGCGACTACGGCTCCCGGCTGCGCCTGGTGAAGCTGGAGGAGTGCGCGCTGACCGGCGCGGCCGGCTGCGCCGCGCCGCAGCCGGTGCAGAGCGACAACAACGCCACGAGCGGCACGGTGACCGCCGAGGTCGAGACGGGCGGCCTGTACGCGCTGACCGCGGCGGCGTCCGGCCCGTCGGGCGACCACGCGGCCACCTCCCTGGCGGCCTCGTCGGACTGGAGCGTCGGCACCCAGTCGGGCGACTTCACCTGGAGCTATGACCTGCGTACGCCTCCGTCGCTGGGCGGCGAGGAGCCGGGCGTGTCGCTGGGCTACTCCTCGCAGAGCGTGGACGGGCGCACCGCCTCCACCAACAACCAGGCGTCCTGGGCCGGTGAGGGCTTCGAGCTGAACCCGGGCGGCTACATCGAGCGCCGCTACAAGTCCTGCATGATCGACGGCAAGAAGACCGGCGACCTGTGCTGGGACCAGGACAACGCCATCATGTCCATGGGCGACTCGTCGGTCGAGCTGGTCAAGGACGCCACCACGAAGCAGTGGCGGCCCAAGCGCGACGACGGCACCCGGATCGAGGCGCTGACCGGTGCCACGAACGGTGACAACAACGGCGAGCACTGGCGGGTCACCACACCGGACGGCACCCAGTACACCTTCGGCCTCAACCGCCTGCCCGGCTGGGTGAGCGGCAAGGCCGAGACCAAGTCGGTGCAGACGGTGCCGGTGTTCGGCAACAACAGCGGTGAGCCCTGCTACAGCAGCACCCCGGCCAACGCCTGGTGCCAGCAGGCCTACCGGTGGAACCTCGACTCCGAGGTGGACACCCACGGCAACGCCACCACCTACTGGTACGCCCAGGAGACCAACCACTACGGCCGCAACATGAAGCCGGAGCTGGGCACCCCGTACGTGCGCGGCGCTTACCTCACCCGCATCGACTACGGCTACCTGAAGAACGAGCTGTTCACCAGGACGCCGGCCGCCCGGGTGCTGTTCGAGACCGCCGAGCGCTGCCTGCCCAGCGGCACCGTCACCTGCGCGCCCGCCGAGCTGAAGAAGGAGACCGCGAGCCACTGGCCGGACGTCCCGTTCGACCAGATCTGCGACGCGGGAGTGAAGTGCGTCGACCGCCTGGCGCCGACGTTCTTCACGCGCAAGCGGCTGACCAAGGTCACCACGCAGGTGCTCAACGCGGCCGGTCAGTACTACCCGGTGGACTCGTGGGCGCTGGCGCACCAGTTCCCCGCCTCGGGTGACGGCATGAGCCCGGCGCTGTGGCTGGCCTCGATCCAGCAGACCGGCCACGTGGGCGGCACGATCACGCTGCCCCCGGTGAAGTTCACCGGCGTGCAGCTGCCCAACCGGGTGGACGCCCTGGAGGGCCGCGCCCCGCTGGTCAAGTGGCGGGTGCAGGCCATCAACAACGAGTCCGGCGGCGAGCTGCGGATCAACTACTCGGCGGCCGACTGCAAGCCGGGCGACGTACCGGCGGCGGACAAGAACACCAGACGCTGCTTCCCGCAGCGCTGGGCCCCGCCGAACGAGGCCGAGGTCACCGACTGGTTCCACAAGTACCTGGTCACCCAGACCGTCGAGGTCGACCGGGTCGCCGGTTCCCCGAACGTGGTCACCGACTACGAGTACCTGGACGGCGCCGCCTGGCGTTACGCCGAGAACGTCCTGGTCAAGCCCGAGCACCGTACGTGGTCGGACTTCCGCGGGTTCGGCAGGGTACGGGTGCGCGAGGGCGACGGCCAGGACACCAAGCGCACGCTGACGGAGTTCCGCTACTTCCGCGGCATGCACGGCGACAAGCAGGCCGACGGCTCCAAGCGCGTCGCGCAGGTGGAGGACTCCGAGGGCGTCAAGCTGGACGACCTGGACCAGCTCGCCGGGTTCGAGCGGGAGGAGATCCTCTTCGACGGCGACGGCGGAACGCTCCTGACCGCGACCGCGCAGCAGCCGTGGTCGGTCAAGACGGCCGAGTCCACGCAGGGCGGCGTCACCAAGGCCGCGTACGTGGTCCAGCCCAAGTCCATGGTCACCCGCGCCGCGATGCCCGGCGGCAAGTGGCGGCGCACCGGCGAGGACCGCGAGTACGACGCCAAGGGCCTGCTCCTGCAGGTGGACGAGAAGGGCGACCTGGCCAGCACCGACGACGACGAGTGCACCCGCTACACCTACGCCCGCAACGACACGTCCTGGATGCTCGACTACCCCAGCCGTGTCCAGAAGGTCGCGGCCGGCTGCGGCACCGCGGTCTCCACGCTGGCCGCCGGTGAGGTGCTCTCCGACGAGAAGGTCCAGTACGACGGCCAGGCGAACGGCCAGCCCCCGACCAAGGGCGACGTGACCGCGGTCCAGGAGGTCGTCTCGGCCGACGGCCAGACGATCACCGGCAGCACCCACACCTACGACGTCTACGGCCGGGAGACCAGCGAGACCGACCCGGTCGGCACCAAGTCCGTGACCGCCTACAGCCCCGCCGCCGGGGCCCCGGCGAGGGAGACCACGGAGACGAACCAGCTCGGCCACCTGGAGCGCACCCAGCTCGAACCGGCCTGGGGCGAGCCCGTCTCCGAGATCGACGCCAACAACCGCCGCGTCGACCTGGAGTACGACGCGCTGGGCCGCCTGATCAAGGTCTGGCAGCCCGACCGCAGCAAGGCGGCAGGACAGTCGCCCAGCACCGAGTACTCCTACACGGTGCGTTCCGACGGGCCCAGCGTCGTCACCACCAGGACGCTGCGCGCCGACGGCGGCTACACCGTCAGCCACGAGCTGTACGACGGCCTGATGCGCGAGCGCCAGACCCAGGAGCCCGCGCCCACCGACGACCAGACGCAGGACCCGGCGCTGCGCGACGGCCGCACGATCACCGACACCTTCTACAACTCCCAGGGCGAGGAGTACAAGCAGAACACCGGCTACTTCGCCACGGGCACGCCGTCCACCGCGCTGCTGGCGGTGGCCGACGCCGCCGTGCCGAGCCAGGTCGTGTCGCTGTTCGACGGCACGGGCGAGAAGAACGCCGAGGTCTTCAAGGCGAAGGGCGCGGAGAAGTACCGCGTCACCGCCAAGGACGAGGGTGACCGGATCCACATCACCCCGCCGCCGGGCGGCACGGCGACGACCCGCATCGGCGACGCCGAGGACCGCCTGATCGAGCTGCGCCAGTACAAGGGCGCGACCCCGACCGGCGAGTACGAGTCCACCAAGTACACCTACGACCACGCGGGACGCCTGTCCACGGTGACCGACCCGGCGGGCAACGTCTGGCGCCACCACTACGACTTCCGCGGCCGGGAGATCAAGACCGAGGACCCGGACAAGGGCGTCACGACCACCACGTACAACGACGCCGACGAGATCGTCACCACGACCGACTCGCGCGGCAAGACCCTGTGGTACGGCTACGACGCGCTGGGCCGCAAGACGCAGCTGCGCGAGGGCTCGGCGAGCGGCACGCTGCTGGCCGAGTGGAAGTACGACGCCCTGGCCAAGGGCCACCTGAACGCCAGCATCCGGTACGTGGACGGGCAGGCGTACAAGGCCGAGATCGACGCGATCGACGCCGACTACCGCACCCTCCGCCAGACCGTGACCGTCCCGGCACGGGAGGGCAAGCTGGCGGGCTCCTACCAGCTCAACACCCGCTACACGCTCGACGACCAGGTCCAGTCGGTCAGCTTCCCGGCAGGCGGCGGGCTGGCCGAGGAGCAGGTCGTCTACACCTACGACGCGCTCGGCCAGCCGGTCAAGGTCACCGGCCTGTCGGCGTACGTGAACGCGGCCCGCTACTCCAAGCTCGGCGAGACCCTGCAGTACGAGCTCGGCGACGGCGACAAGAAGACCTGGCTCACCTACACCCACGACGAGGGCACCCGCAGGCTGACCGGCATGCGGCTGGACCGGTCGGGCGCCGCCTCCAGCGACCTGGACCTCGCCTACACCTACGACGCGGCCGGCAACGTCACCAAGATCGCGGACAAGGCGAACCAGGACACGCAGTGCTTCACCCATGACCACCTGCGCCGGTTGACCTCGGCGTGGACGGCCACGGACGACTGCGCCAGCGGTACCCCGCAGTCCGCCACGATCGGCGGCGTGGCCCCGTACGCGGTCAGCTACGCCTACGACGTCACCGGCAACCGGACCAAGGAGACCAAGCACGCCTTCGGCAGCGGGGGCGAGAGCGTACGCACCTTCAGCTACCCCACGGCGGGCGGCAAGCAGCCGCACGCGCTGCAGGCTGTCGGACAGGACCTGTTCGAGTACGACGCGGCGGGCAACACGACCAGGCGCAAGGTCGGCAACTCCGACCAGAGCCTGGTGTGGGACGCCGAGGGCAACCTGGAGTCGGTGACCGAGGCGGGCAAGACGACCTCGTTCGTCTACGACGCGGACGGCGACCGCCTGCTCCGCAAGACGCCCACCGACGCCACGCTCTACATCGACGACATGGAGCTGCGTCTCGACTACGCCAAGGACGCCGTCGAGCAGACCCGCTACTACACCATCGGCGGCGAGGCCATCGCGGTGCGCACGCCGGACAACCAGGTCTACTTCATGGCCAACGACCACCAGGGCACCGCGCAGGCCATGGTGAACGCCGGCAACGGTGAGCTGGCCGTGCGCAGGCAGACCCCGTTCGGCGAGGATCGCGGGACGGCGCCACCCTGGTGGCCGGGGCAGCGCGGGTTCGTCGGCGGCACCAAGGACGCGACCACCGGCCTCGTCCACCTCGGCGCCCGCGAGTACGACCCGGCCAACGGCCGCTTCCTCTCGGTGGACCCGATCATCGACGAGGAGGATCCGCAGCAGCTCAACGCCTACGCCTACGCCAACAACAGCCCCGTCACCATGAGCGACCCCGACGGTCAGCTGTTCTGGTTCGCCGTCGGCATCGCGGCGAGGATCGCGGCGCGTGCCATCGCCAGGCGGCTGGCCCAGGCCGCTGCCAGGCGGGCGGCGGCCGCGGCGGCCAGGCGTGCGGCGCTCGCCGCTGCCAGGCGCAGGGCCGCCGAGGCGGCCAGGAGGCGCGCTCTGGAGGCGGCCAGGCGCAGGGCCGCCGAGGCAGCCAGGAAGCGGGCAGCTGAGGCGGCGAGGAAGCGGGCCGCCGAAGCCGCCAGGAAGCGGGCGGCGCTGGCGGCCAGGAAGAAGGCCGCGCTGGCCAGGCAGCGGGCGGCAGCGGCGGCTGCCAGGCGACGGGCGGCGGCGGCGCAGCGCAGGGCCGCGGCTGCCAGGCGACGGGCCGAGGCCGCGCGCAGGGCAGTGACCAGGCGGGCGAGCAGGCCCTCCAAGGCCACGGTCAGGCACCGGCCCGCAACCCGCCCGACCAGTCGCAGGTCGGTCCAGCGGCAGTCGCCGCCCAAGGCGCAGCGCAACGCGCCGAACCCCAGCCAGAGCCAGTCGCGCGGGCTGAGCGAAGCGCAGAAACGCTCGATCGACGAGCAGCTGGGGAGAGCCCGGCCCACCGGGGCGTACACGAGGAGCAGCAGGACCGAGACGGAAGGCATCGCGTGGCAGGGCACCGGACACGGCCCGGCCTCCAAGCCGTACGCGTCGGAGGCTCCGCGTTCGCAGGGGTTCGGGTCGAAGTGGTGGACGCGCGCCTATCGCGTCTGGGAGATCTTCAGGCCGCCGGCGGTCCCGCCGAACTGATGCTCCACTGACGCGGCGCGACCGCAGTAGACCGAAGCTCCCGGCCGGACGGCGCAGCACGTCCGGCCGGGAGCTTCTCACGTCAGGCGTGGAAGTCGGCGAAGTCGAAGCCCGGCGAGACCAGGCAGCTCACCAGCACCTCCGTGTCGCCCGCCGGGCGGGCCGACTGCCACACACCGCCCGGCACGACCGCCTGCGGCACCTGGCCGTGCTCGACGCCGGGGCCGAGGACGACCGTCTCGCCCCCGATCGTCAGGTCGAGCGGCCCGCCGCGGTGCCACAGCCAGATCTCCGCCGAGGTGACCATGTGCGGCACGGACTCCTCGCCCGGGTGCAGCAGGAAGTAGATGGCGGTGGCGCTGGCCCGGGGCCCCGGATAGCCGTCCGGCGTGAACGTGACGGGCGAGCGATAGGTCTCCTTGAACCAGCCGCCCTCCGGGTGGGGGAGCAGGTCGAGGGCCTCGGCGATGGGCGGGCGTTCGACGAAGGCGACGGGGGCGCCCGTGACGTCCCTGCGCAGGAAGCGGTTGCCGTCGAGGACGAGCTGCCCGGCGAGCGGGCTGGCCAGGGCCGCCGCCTCGTCCGGGACCTCGGTGGACGGGCCGTCGGGGTAGATCCACAACTCCACATGCAGAGTTTATGAGGATATTTCGGATAAGTGCCGTCTCCGCTGATGACCTTGTCCGTTCACCTGGCGTACGATTCCTCATATTTTAATATTTTGGACCCCCGCCCCGACAGCGTCGTGCTGTGGACCAGGCTCGCCACCGAGCCGCTGGCCGACGACGGGCTCGGCGGCATGCCGCGGGCCGGCGTGCCGGTGCGGTGGGAGGTCGCAGGTGTACGCCAGCAGCTTCCACGCCGGCTTCGGCCCCGAACGGGCCGTGGACGGGGACATCGGCACGTTCTGGCACTCCGAGTAGTCGCCGCCCACCCCGCTCCCGCAGTCGATCACCCTCAACCTGGGCGAGGTCAAGCAGATCTCGAAGATCGGCTACCAGCCTCGCTTCGACGGCAACCTCAACGGCACGATCCTCGACCACAAGGTCTACGTCAGCACGGACGGCCAGACGTTCACCAAGGTCGCGGCGGGCACGTGGGCGCTGGACGCCCGGCTCAACACGGCCACGTTCGAGGTCGTGCAGGCCCGTTACGTCCGGCTGGAAGGGCACCGCGCCAGCGGCTCCTACCTGTCGGCGGCCGAGGTGAGCGCGGGCTGAACCCGGACGTCCGGGATCATCCGGACGCCGCGCGGATTGTCGGTACGCCTGGGTAATCTGCGGCAGGTGACTGAACGGTGGAGCCGCGATCAGGTGCTCGCCCTCGCCCCCGACGCCTCGTCCCAGAAGGCGGCGCAGGGGGTGGCGGCTGCCGGCAAGTGGTCGCTGCGCGGCACGACGGGCACCGTGCTGTACGGCGAGTGCAAGGGCAGCGGCGCCAAGCCCTACCTGGCGGCCGTCGACCTGAGCGAGCCCGCGTACCGGTGCAGCTGCCCGAGCAGGAAGTTCCCGTGCAAGCACGCGCTCGGGCTGCTGCTCCTGTGGTCCGCCGACGGCGTGCCCGCCCAGGAGGCGGCGCCGCAGTGGGTGACGGAGTGGCTGGACGGGCGCGCCGAGCGCGCCGCCAGGTCGGCGGCCCGGCTCGACGCCGCCCGCGCCCGCCTGGCCGCCGGCGACGACGGCCCCCAGCCGGGCCCCGACCCCTCGGCCTCCGGCTCCGGCCTCTCGGCCTCGGGCACGGACCCTTCGGCCTCCGGCTCCGACCTGTCTGCCTCGGGCATCGACCTGGGCATTCCCTTCGGTGCCGGTGCGGGCGTTGGGCAGGGCGGGCAGGGCGGGGGTGTCCCACCCGGCTCCGGGGGGCGGGTGGAGTCCGTACGTCATCAGCGGGTGGCAGCCGGGCTGGCCGAGCTGGAGAGGTGGCTGGCCGACCAGGTGCGGCAGGGGCTGGCGGGCGCACAGGAGCACGACTGGGACGGCCTGGCCAAGCGGCTCATCGACGCCCAGGCACCCGGCGTGGCCGGCGTCGTGTCCCGGCTGGCCCGGGTGCGCGCCGAGGAGGGCTGGCCGGGGCGGCTCCTGGAGGAGTACGCCCTCGTCAACCTGCTCGCCGTCGCCTACCGCCGCCGGGCCGAGCTCACGGAGCCCCTGGCCCAGACCGTGCTGATCCGCACCGGCTTCCCCGTCACGAGGGAAGAGGTCCTGGCCGGGCCGCCGGTGCGCGATCACTGGGACGTGCTGGGCAGGCGCGACGAGTCCCAGGACCGGCTGACGGCCCGCCGCGTCTGGCTCCGGGGCCGCCGCACCGGCCGGCCCGCCCTCATCCTGTCGTTCGCCCCGCAGGGCCAGCCGCTGGACGCCTCCCTGGTCACGGGCACGACCATCGACGCCGACCTCACCTACTACCCGGGCGCCGCACCCCTCCGCGCCCTCGTAGCCACCCGCCACGCCACGATCCCCCCACCCGCCGCGCCACCGCCCATCGCACCATCGCCCGCCGCGCGGTCGGCGGCCGTGCCGCCCGGGGTGCCGCCCGGGGTGCCGCCCGAGGTGCCGCCCGGGGTGTCGCCTGACGAGGCGCTCGACGAGGTGGCGTGGGTGCTGGCCGAGGATCCGTGGACCGAGTCGTGGCCGCTGGTCCTCACTGGCGTGATCCCCGGCCGCACCGCCATCGGCGGCCTCCCGCTCCACCCCCGCGCGCACGACCCCTGGCGGCTGATCGCCGTCTCCGGCGGGCGCCCGCTGACGGTGGCGGTCGAGTGGACGCCCCAGGGCCTGCGCCCCCTGACCACCTGGGACGACGACGGAACGACGGTGATCCTGTGACCGGCTGGGACGACCTGGCCTCGACGGCGCTCGTGGGCACCGACCGCAGACCGTACCCCGGCGACCTGCTCGAAGCGGCGGCCGTCGAGGTGGCGCGGCGGCGCGCGGGCCGCCGCGTGAACGAGCCCGGCGGCATGGAGCCCGCGCCCGGCGAGGAGCGCGAGGCGGTGGGCAGGCGCGCGGCCGAGCGGCTGGGCAGGCTGCTCGGCGGCGAGCACGAGAGGCTGATCCCCGAATGGCTGGCCGCGGCCGCCGCCACGGGCCGCAGGGTGCCCGCGTACGTGCTGCCCGAGCTGCTGGAACGCGGCCGCCGCGACCGTTCGATCAGGGTGCATCTCGGCGTGCTGGCCGGGCAGCGCGGCCGCTGGCTGGCCGGGCTCAACCCGGCCTGGGCGTACCTGCTGGAGGAGCCGACGGGCGAGACGTGGGAGCTGGGCGGCGCCGCCGACCGGCGCGCCCACCTGAGCACGCTCAGGGCGGCCGACCCCGGCCAGGCCAGGCGGCTGCTGGAGAGCACGTGGGAGCGCGAGACGCCCGACGACCGGGCCGGGTTCGTGGAGGTGCTGGCCGACGGGCTGAGCATGGCGGACGAGCCGTTCCTCGAGCAGGCGCTGGACGACCGCCGCAGGGAGGTGCGCCAGGCCGCCGCCAACCTGCTCACCCGCCTGCCCGGCTCGCGCCTGTCGCAGCGCATGGCCGAGCGGGTGCGCGCCTGCGTGACGATCAGCGGCGACGCGATCTCCGTCGAGGCGCCCGTGGCCTGCGACAAGGAGATGGAACGCGACGGCGTGCGCCCGAAGCCGCCCCGCGGCATCGGCGAGCGCGCCTGGTGGCTGCAGCAGATCATCTCCCGCGCCCCCCTGTCCTTCTGGGGCCGGCCGCACGCCCTGCTGGCGATGAAGATCCCCGACTGGGACGCCGAGGTGAAGGCGGCCTGGGTACGCGCCGCGGTGCTCCAGCGTGACCCCGAGTGGGCACGGGCGATGTTCGGCTGGGACCCGATCGCCGACCTGCTCGAATGCCTCCCGCCCGAGGAGCAGCAGGAGCTGGCCGCCCGGTTCGTACGCGGCCACGACCTCGACAGCCAATTGATCATGGTGCTGGGCGGCGTGTCGTCCCACTGGCGCGAGGGCCTGGCGACGGCCGTGCTCAACAAGATCGTGAAGGTGAACACCACGCAGCCGTGGAACCTCGGCGAGCTGGTCAAGCTGGCGGGCGAGCACATCGACCCGGCCCTGTTCGAGCTGGCCGAGGACTACTCGCCGGCCGAGCCCATCCAGCAGGTCGCCGCCCTGCTGCGTTTCCGTGCTGACATGTACAAGGAGCTCTCCCGATGACCGTTCTGCGCCCGCACGCGGAAGACCAGTACGCCGAGGAGCTGGCCTTCCTCGCCAAGGACGACGACCGGCTCAGGCCGCCGGGCTGGAAACTGTCGCCGTGGGCGGTGACCACGTACATCCTGGGCGACGGCGAGCGCATCAGCCCCAAGTACGTCGGCGCGCGCCGCATCGTCGAGGTGGCCGTGGCGACGCTGGCCACCGACCGCGCGCTGCTGCTGCTCGGCGTGCCCGGCACCGCGAAGACGTGGCTGTCGGAGCACCTGGCCGCCGCGATCAGCGGCGACTCGACGCTGCTCGTGCAGGGCACCGCGGGCACCGCCGAGGAGGCCATCCGGTACGGCTGGAACTACGCCCGGCTGCTGGCCGAGGGCCCGTCGATGGAGGCGCTGACCCCGTCGCCGGTCATGCGCGCGATGGCGGAGGGCCGGGTGGCCCGGGTCGAGGAGCTCACCCGCATGCCGTCCGACGTGCAGGACGCCCTGATCACCGTGCTGTCGGAGAAGACGCTGCCGGTGCCCGAGCTCAACCGCGAGGTGCAGGCGGAGCGCGGCTTCAACGTGATCGCCACGGCCAACGACCGCGACCGGGGCGTCAACGAGCTGTCCAGCGCGCTGCGCCGCCGCTTCAACACCGTCGTGCTGCCGGTCCCCGCCACCGCCGAGGAGGAGGTGGACATCGTCGCCCGCCGCGTCGCCCAGCTCGGCCGTTCCCTGGAGCTGCCGGAGACGGCGACGGGGCTGGCGGAGATCCGGCGGGTGGTGACGGTGTTCAGGGAGCTGCGCACGGGGGTCACGGAGGACGGCCGCACCAAGGTCAAGTCGCCCAGCGGCACCCTGTCCACGGCGGAGGCCATCTCGGTCCTGACCAACGGCATCGCCCTGGCCGCCCACTTCGGCGACGGGGTGCTGCGCCCGGCGGACGTGGCAGCGGGGATCGTGGGCGCGGTGGTGCAGGAG
Source organism: Nonomuraea sp. NPDC050202 (assembly GCF_040656115.1). Lineage (NCBI taxonomy): Bacteria > Bacillati > Actinomycetota > Actinomycetes > Streptosporangiales > Streptosporangiaceae > Nonomuraea > Nonomuraea sp. NPDC050202. The sequence goes on from NZ_JBFALF010000002.1 coordinate 819,123, forward strand.
CCGGTGTCGGACCGGGTGGTGTGGCGTGAGTACCTGGAGACCGTGGTCCGCGAGCGTTCCGACTGGCGCGACTTCTACCGCGCCTGCCGCGAGGTGTCATGAACGGCGTCCCGACGGCCGGCGGAGGCCGGACAAGCGGCGTCCCGGCCACGTGCCGAGGCCGGGTGGGCGGCGTTCAGGCCCAGGAGGAGGTGCTGTGAGCGGCGTGTCGGTCCTGGGGGTGCGGCATCACGGGCCTGGTTCCGCGCGGGCCGTGCGGCGGGAGCTCGAACGGCTGCGGCCCGACGCGATCCTCATCGAGGGCCCGCCCGAGGCCGACGCCCTGGTCACGCTGGCGCCCGGCCTGGAGCCGCCGGTCGCGCTGCTCGCCCACGTGCCGGGCGAGCCGTCGCGGGCCGCTTTCTGGCCGTTCGCCGCGTTCTCGCCCGAGTGGCAGGCGATCCTGTACGGCACGTCCGCCGGCATCCCGGTGCGCTTCTGCGACCTGCCCGCGGCCCACTCCCTGGCCGGCGACCGCGAGGAGGACGCCCCGGGGGACGACGACGGAGACGACTCTCCGGACGCCGCTGGGAAGCGCGAGCGGCACCCCGGCGTGCGGATGGACCCCATCGGCGCGCTGGCCGCCGCGGCCGGGTACGACGACCCGGAACGCTGGTGGGAGGACGTCGTCGAGCACCGGGGCGGCGACACGCCGTTCGAGGTGATCGCCGAGGCCATGGCCGCCGTACGCGAGGGTCACGAGCCGGGCGGGCATGAGGCCAGGCGCGAGGCGTACATGCGCAAGACCCTCCGCGCGGCCGTCAAGCAGGGCTTCGGCCGGATCGCGGTGATCTGCGGCGCCTGGCACGTGCCCGCGCTGACCGGCCCGCTGCCGTCCGCCGCCGCGGACAACGCCGTGCTGCGCGGCCTGCCGAAGGTGAAGGCGGAGCTGACGTGGGTGCCGTGGACGTACGGGCGGCTGGCATCCTGGAGCGGCTACGGCGCGGGGATCACCTCGCCCGGCTGGTACCACCACCTGTTCGAGGCGCCCGACCGGCCCGTGGAGCGGTGGCTGGCGCAGGCGGCGGGGGTGCTGCGTGACGAGGGGCTGGCCGTGTCGTCGGCGCACGTCATCGAGGCCGTTCGCCTCGCGGGCAGCCTGGCCGCCCTGCGCGGCAGGCCGCTGGCCGGGCTCGGCGAGGTCACCGAGGCGGCCAGGGCGGTGCTGTGCGAGGGCGACGACCTGGCCGTGGAGCTGATCCAGCGGCGCATGGTCGTCGGCGACCGGCTCGGCCACGTCTCCGACGGCACGCCGATGGTGCCGTTGCAGCGGGACCTGCGCGAGCAGCAGCGGCGGCTCAAGCTCAAGCCGGAGGCGCTCGACCGGGAGATCGACCTCGACCTGCGCAAACCCCTCGACCTCGACCGCAGCAACCTGCTGCACCGGCTGGCGCTGCTCGGCGTGGGCTGGGGCACGCCGGGGCAGGCACGCGGCAAGGGCACGTTCAGGGAGACGTGGACGCTGCGGTGGCGTCCCGAGCACGACCTCGCGCTCATCGAGCACGCCGCGCTCGGCACGACCGTGGTCGCGGCGGCGGCGCAGCGGGCCGCGGACCTGGCGGGGGAGTCGTCGGCGGCGCTGGCCGACCTGACGTCGCTGGTGGAGCGGTGCCTGCTGGCGGACCTGCCGGAGGCGCTGCCGGACGTGCTGGCGGCGCTGTCGGCCAAGGCGGCGCTCGACACGGACGTCACCCACCTGATGGCGGCGCTGCCCGCGATGGTGCGCGCCCACCGGTACGGCGACGTGCGCGGCACCTCGGCGGAGGGGCTGGCGGTGATCGTGCGGTCGATGCTGGAGCGGATCTGCGTCGGGCTGCCGGTGGCGGTGACGGGGCTGGACGACGGGGCGGCCGCGGACCTGCTCAAGCACGTGGACGCGGTGCACTCGGCCGTCGCCCTCCTGTCCGACACACCTGGCAGCGCTCCGGACGGGGCATCGGACGGGGCTTCAGCCAAGGCTCCGGACGGCGCTCCGGACGGGACTCCGGACGGGGCTCCGGACGGGGCAGGGCCCCGGGGGCGCTGGCTGGGCACGTTGCGGGGCATCAGCGACCGGCAGGACCTGCACGGCCTCATCGAGGGCCGCCTGACCAGGATCCTGCTGGACTCCGGCGAGCTGGACGACGCCGGTGACCGCATGTCCAGGGCCATGTCGCGGGGCCAGGCTCCGGCGCGGGCGGCCGCGTGGGTCGAGGGCTTCCTGGCCGGGGGCGGGCTGCTGCTGGTGCACGACCCGCGCCTGCTGGCCCTGGTGGACGGCTGGCTGACCGGGCTGTCCGGCGAGCAGTTCACGGACGTGCTGCCGCTGCTGCGCCGCACGTTCGGCGCCTTCGCCGCGCCGGAGCGCAGGGCGATCGGCGAGCGGGTGCGCTCGGCCGGCCGCGACGAGGAGGAAGGGGAGCAGGACGTGGACGAGCGCCGCGCCGCGGCGGCCGTCGCCACCGTGCTCTCGATCATCGGGAAGGCGAGCGGATGAGCGTGGCCGGGCGAGACAGCGGGCGTGGAGGGGTGGCGGGGCGATGAGCGCGGCGGACGAGCGGATGCGGCGGTGGCGGCTGGTCCTCGGCGGCGGTCCGGCCGACGGCACGGGGTGCGGGCTGGAAGGCGTGGACGCGCGGATGGACGCCGCCCTGGCCGCCGTCTACGACCAGGGCGGTCAGGGCGGCGAGGACGGCGACCGCAGGCAGGGCGGCCTCGGCGCGTCGGCGCCGCGGGTGGCCAGGTGGCTGGGCGACATCCGCACGTACTTCCCGTCCACGGTCGTCCAGGTCATGCAGAAGGACGCGATCGAGAAGCTGAACCTCACCAGGCTCCTCCTGGAGCCCGAGATGCTCGAGGCGGTGGAGCCGGACGTGCACCTGGTCGGCACCCTGCTCGCGCTCAACAAGGTCATGCCCGACCAGGCCCGCGAGTCGGCCAGGGCGCTGGTGCGCAAGGTGGTGGCGGAGCTGGAGCGCAGGCTGGAGCAGAAGACCAGGGCCGCCGTGTCGGGGGCGCTGGACCGTTCGGCCAGGACGCACCGGCCCAAGCGGGTGGCCGACATCGACTGGGACCGCACGATCAGGGCGAACCTGAAGAACTACCTGCCCGACAGGAACACCGTGGTCCCGTCCCGGCTGGTGGGCTACGCGCGCAGGCAGCGTTCGGTGCAGCGGGAGGTGGTGCTGTGCATCGACCAGAGCGGTTCGATGGCCGCCTCGGTGGTGTATTCGAGCGTGTTCGGGGCGGTGCTGGCGTCGATGCGCTCGCTGAAGACGTCGCTCGTCGTGTTCGACACGGCGGTGGTGGATCTCACCGATCAGCTGCACGACCCGGTGGAGGTGCTGTTCGGCACCCAGCTCGGCGGCGGCACCGACATCAACCGCGCCGTCGCCTACGGCCAGGGGCTCATCTCCCGGCCGGGCAATTCGATCTTCATCCTGATCAGTGACCTGTACGAGGGCGGGATCAGGCAGGAGATGCTGCGCAGGGTGGCGGCGATGACGCAGGCCGGGGTGCAGGTGATCGTGCTGCTCGCGCTGTCCGACGAGGGCGCGCCGTTCTACGACCACGAGAACGCCGCCGCGCTGGCGGCGATGGGCGTGCCCGCGTTCTCGTGCACGCCCGACGCCTTCCCCGACCTGATGGCGGCGGCGATCGAGCGCCGCGACATCGCGCGCTGGGCCGAGCGGCACATCACCCCCTGACGGCAAGCCGGCGCACCTAGACGGTGGCCCATCGCGCCCTGACGGCGAGCCCGCACACCCCCACGGCGGTGACGAGCGGCATCGCGCGCCCCGGCGCGGGCGTCACGCACCGTGCGGCTGCTGCTCCGGGCGGGCGCGGCGCGGCAGCAGGTACGACAGGGCGAACGTCAGCAGCAGCAGCCCGACCTCGACCCACACCGTGACCTCCATCGAGGCCCCGAACTCCCACTGGTCGGCGAGCAGATCGAAGAAGAGCGTGCCGAGCACGGCGGTGCCGAAGGCGCCGCCGAGCTGCTGCACCCCGGTCAGCGTGCCGGAGGCCGAGCCCGTTTCGTGCGGCTCGACGCCGGCCAGCACGATGTCGAAGAACGGCGCCATGGTCAGCCCCATCCCGACGCCGACCAGGGTCAGCCCGGGAGCGAGCTGCCAGCCGCTGACGTCGACCCCGGCCACGTGGATGGTGAGGGCGAGCACGGCCGCCCCGGCCGCCATCACGACGGTGCCGATCTGCATGAGGCCGCGGCCCAGCTTCTCCTGCAGCCCGGCCATCGCCAGGGCGAAGCCGGCGACGCCGCCGATGGCCTGCGGCAGCGCGGTCAGTCCCGCCTGGAGCGGGGTGAACCCGAGCCCGGCCTGCGTGTAGAAGCTGAAGACGACGCCGAATCCGGTCATGCCGGAGAAGAAGGCCAGCCCGGAGACCAGGCCGCCGATGAAGGCCCGCTTGCGGAACAGGGAGGGCGTGACCAGCGGATCCCGGCCGGACCTGGCGCGGCGCGACTCGTAGCGGCCGAAGAGGGCGAACAGCGCGGCGGAGGCGGCCATCGACACGAACGTCCAGGCCGGCCAGCCCGCCTCGCGGCCCTGGATGAGCGGGAAGATCAGCAGGAACGCGGCGATCGAGACGAGCGCGACGCCGGGCAGGTCGAGCCGGGTGGCGTTGGAGAGGCGGAACTCGGGCAGGAAGCGCAGCGCGGCCAGCACGGCGGCCAGCCCGATGGGCAGGTTGATCAGGAAGATCATGCGCCAGCCCGTGCCGAAGAAGTCGGCGTCCACCAGCCAGCCCGCCAGCACGGGCCCGCCGACGGAGGAGATGGTCATGACCGGCCCGAACATGCCGAACGCCTTGCCCATCTCCTGCGGCGGGAACATCTCCCTGATCAGCCCCAGCCCCTGCGGCAACATCACGGCTCCGAACAGGCCCTGCACCGCCCGGCCCGCGACGAGCATCTCGGGGCTGACGGCGACGCCGCACAGCAGCGAGGCGACGGTGAAGCCGGCGGCGCCGATCACGAACATGCGCTTCTTGCCGAACAGGTCGCCGAGCCGCCCGCCGGTGATCAGGCCGACGGCCATGGCCAGGGTGTAGCTCGCGCCGAGCCACTGCACGAGGCTCTCGGAGCCGCCGAGCTCCTCCTGGATCGTGGGGGCGGCGATCGCGGTGACGAGCGCGTCCAGCAGGTCCATGACCTCGGCGGCCAGGACCACGAACAGGGCGACCCAGCGCCAGCGGTAGGGCGGGGCCTCGGTCGTCGCCCCGGAGGCGGTCACTGTCATGACAACTCCTTCAAACGGTGTTCTAGTCAACGAACGGCGTTCGTCAACGAACACCGTTTTAGTGACGAACGGCGTTCGTGTCAAGTACAGTGTTCGTATGAGCAAGGACTCCCGAGACGTGCCGGCGCCCCCGTGGCGCAAGTCGCGCCGCCCGGCGCAGGTCAAGAGGCAGCAGCTCAGCCAGGAGCTGATCGTCGAGACCGGGCTGCGCATCCTCGACGCCGAGGGGTTCGACGCGCTGAGCATGAGACGGGTGGCCCAGGAGCTCGACACCGGCCCCGCCTCGCTGTACGCGCACGTGTCCGGCAAGGAGGAGCTGCTGGAGCTGATCTACGACCGGGTGCTCAGCGAGGTGCGGCTGCCGGAGCCCGACCCGGCCCGCTGGAAGGAGCAACTGCGGGAGTACGCCCTGGAGGTGCACCGCGTCTTCCGCGACCACGCCGACGTGGCCAGGGCGGCGCTGGCGAACATCCCGACGGGTGAGAGCTCGCTGCTCGCCGGCGAGTTCACGTACGGGCTGCTGATCGAGGCCGGCATGCCCCCGGTGGAAGCGTCCCTGGCGATGGACCGGCTCACGCTCTACCTCGTCGGCGACGCCTACGAGGGCTCCCTGCACTGGGCGCGGATGCGTGCGGCCGGGATGAGCGGGCCCGAGGAGTACTTCCAGGCGTTCGTCGCGCAGATCATCGCCTACTACGAGGGCCTGCCGCGCGAGCGCTTCCCGCACCTGAGCAAACACGTGAAGGACCTGACCGCCGGCGACGGCGAGGACCGCTTCACCTACGGGCTGGAGTTGCTGCTCGACGGCATCGAGGCGCGCATGCCCAAGGCGTAGACGGCAGGGCCTTAGGCCGAATTGCCTAGGCCCTGCGCCCGATGTGCTGACCTGGGCCTTCGCCATAGTTTGCCGGTATGACAACGACTGTTGAAAGTCCCGTGGGAACTCCGGCGAGCGTGGTCTCGCCGCAGTACCGCGCGCTCAGCGTCGGGCTGGTCGCGCTGGTCACGTTGCAGGCCTTCGAGGCCATGGCGGTGGCCACGGCCATGCCCGTGGTGGCGCGCGAGCTCGACGGCATGCACCTGTACAACCTGGCCTTCAGCGCCACCCTGGCGGCCAGCGTGATCGCGACGGTGCTGGGCGGCCGGTGGAGCGACGTGCGGGGGCCGCTCCAGCCCATCGGCGCCGGCGTGGTGACGTTCGTGGCGGGGCTGCTGCTGGCCGGGCTCGCGCCGACCATGGAGCTGTTCGTCGCGGGCCGGTTCGTGCAGGGGCTCGGGACCGGGTTGACGCAGGTGGCGTTGTACGTGCTGGTGGCCAGGGCCTACCCGCCCGCGATGCATCCGCGGGTGTTCGCCGCGTTCTCGGCGGCCTGGGTGGTGCCCTCCATGATCGGCCCGGCCATCGCCGGCTTCATCGCCGAGAACCTCGACTGGCGGTGGATCTTCCTCGGCGTCACGGTGATCGTCGTCCCGTCGGCGATGCTGCTCTGGCGCGGGACCGCCGGCAGGGCCGTGCACGAGGGCGTCGCCGCGCCGGCCCCGGGCCTCGGCCGCAAGCTCGTCTTCGCCACCCTGACCGCCGTCGCCGCCGCCCTCATCCAGTACGGCAGCGCGCTCCAGCTCGCCGGCCTGCCCCTGCTCGCCGCCGGCATCGTCCTGCTGGCCGTGTCGCTGCCCAAGCTGCTGCTGCCGGGCTCGATGCGGGCCGCCCGCGGCCTGCCGACCGGCCCGCTGCTGCGCGGGCTGGCGTTCGGCTCGTACACGGCGGCCGAGGTGCTCATCCCGCTCATGCTCAAGTACGAGCGCGGCCTGAGCGTCACCGCGGCCGGCATCGTGCTCACCATCGGGGCGCTCGGCTGGTCCACCGGCTCCTGGCTCAAGGGCCGCGGCATGATCGGCAACATGGCGGCCCTGCGCGGCGGCGCGTTGCTGATCGCGGCCGGCATCTCGCTGGTGACGCTCGTCCTGATCGACCCGGTGCCGCTGGTGCTCGCGCACGTGGGCATGGCCGCCGTCGGCCTCGGCATCGGCGTGCTGCACCCGACCGTGTCGGTGCTGGTGCTGGAGATGTCGAAGGAGGGCGAGGAGGGCAACAACACCGCGGCCGTGGGCGTGGGCGAGTCGGTGTTCACCGTGGTGGCCGTCGCGGTCAGCGGCGCCCTGTTCACCGCCGCCGCGCAGAACTACGCGGTCGGTCTCGCCTTCACCATCGGGCTCGCGGTTCTGGGCGCCGTGCTGGCCCCGCGTTTCGTTCACTCCCGGGCAGCGGGCACTATGGAGGGAACCGCGTCATAAGGGGGGTACATGCCGCGAGTGCGGGAGCTCGAGGTCTTCCGGCTGGTCCTGCCGTACGGCAGGAGAACGGAGACCCTGCTCGTGAAACTCACCGACCACGGGGGCATGACCGGATGGGGCGAGACGACCGCTCCTGCGGCGAAGACCTGGTCGAGGCTGGAGGAGTCGCTGGCGGCACTGCTGGTCGGGGTCGACTGGGAACATCCCGACACGGTGGCCGGCGGCGACTCCGCGGTGGACATGGCCTGCTGGGACCTGTGGACCAGGATGCGCGGGGTGCCGCTCGCCGAGGCGATCGGCGGCACCCGCACCTCGCTCATGGCCACGGTCCGGCTGGCGCCAGACCCGTCCGTCGAGAGCCTCGTGTCCCGGGTCAACCAGCAGGTCTGCGCCGGGTACGGGCACGTCACGCTGGACGTCAGGCCCGGCTGGGACGTCGAGCCCGTACGCGCGGTGCGGCAGGCGTACCCCGCGCTGACCCTGGCCGTCGACTGCGGCAACGCCTACTCCGACCTCGGCCAGCTCGTCGCGCTCGACTCCTACGGCCTGGAGGTCATCGAGCGGCCCTTCGCCACCTCCGACGTCTACGCCCACGCCTCGCTCCAGGACCAGGTGACCGCCTCGGTGGCGGTCGAGGCCGGCTCGTCCGCCGAGCTGGACGACTACCTGACGCTGCGGGCGGCGCGCGTCCTGCTGCTGCGGCCGGCCGCGTTCGCCTCGCTGTCGGAGGTCAGGCGCGCGCACGACAAGGCCGCGGCGGCGGGCTGGGACATCCAGTGCACCGGCGGTCAGGGGGCGGGCCTGGCCAGGGCGGCCACGGTGGCGGTGGCCAGCCTGCCGGGCTGCACGCTGCCGTGCGACGTCACGCAGCCGCCCCGCCAGAACCAGATCGTCACCCCGATCGTCGGCGCGAACGCGGGGGTCATCGCGGTGCCGCTGACCCAGTCGGGGCTCGGGCACGACATCGACGAGACGCGGGTGCGGCGCCTGTCCAAGGAGTCGTTTCGCGCGTGACGCCGGAGCGTGAGCCCGGCCGCGTCACAGCGTGAGCCCGGCCGCGTCAGGGCGTGTGAGCCCGGCGGCGTCAGAGGGTGAGCTGGTGATGCCAGTTGATGCCGCCGATGACGTCGGACAGCAGGTAGAGACCCTGGCCCGCCCGCATGAGCGCGTGACGGACACCCTGCGTGCCGCTGATCACCCCGGGAGGCGCCGGGGTGTCCATGGGGACGAGCGGCACGAGCACGGTGGCCAGGGCGGCGGTGGCGAGCAGTAGGTGAGCGCGGCGGCGCATGTCGGACCTCCTGGGTGACGAGTTCCGGCCCAGGAGACCACGACCCACCCGGGTCCGGCCGGGTACGCCACAGCGGCGAGGCAGGTTCTTTACGCTCCCGCGCTCGTGCGGGGCTCCCGCGTCCCTCCCGGGCTCGCGATCATTCCGGCCTCTCCCCCTCATATCGAAGTTCCGCGAAATGTCGGCCTATACTCGTACCGATGGCTCAGGATGACACCTCCGCGCACCTCGTCGAGGTCTTCAAGGCACTCGCCAACCCCGTGCGTCTCCAGGTGCTCCAGTGGCTGCGCGACCCCGAGGCGCATTTCCCGGTGGAGACCGGCATCGCCGACCCGCACGAGGTCGGCGTCTGCGTGAGCCACATCCAGGCCAAGCTCGGCCTCGCGCAGTCCACCGTCTCCGCCTACATGGCCTCGCTGGAACGCGCCGGGCTGGTGCGCTCCACCCGGGTCGGGAAGTGGACGCACTACAGGCGCGACGAGGAGCGCATCTCTCGCCTGGTCGAGGTGCTCGGCAACGCGCTCTGACCACCGGGTCACCGGCATCCGTGTCCCATCATGTACGCTCATATCGAAAATAAGCGATATGTCGATGGAGGGCACATGGGCGCGATCGAGGGCATGGACCTGGGGCGGTTCGGGGTCTGGACGTTCGACTTCGACGGCCTGCCGGCGAGCGCGATGCGCGAGTCCGTGCGGGAGCTCGAAGAGCTGGGCTGGCAGGCGATCTGGGTGCCGGAGCTGCGGGGGCGGGAGGCCCTGACGCACGCGGGGTTCCTGCTGTCCTGCACCGAGCGGATCAAGGTCGTCAACGGCATCGCGCAGATCTGGTCCCGCGAGCCCCGGTGGACGCAGAGCGCGGCGACCCTCCTGGCCGACGCCTACCCTGGCCGTCACCTGCTCGGCCTGGGCTTCGGTGGCGCCAAGCGGCCGGGCGCCAAGCCGTTGCAGGCGATGGGCGGCTACCTGGACGCCATGGACGCGGCGGCGGACGCCGTTCCCGCGCCGCGAGGGCGGATGCGGCGGCTGCTGGCGGCGTACGGGCCGAAGATGCTGGAGCTGGCCCGCGACCGGGCCGACGGCGCGCACACCTACCACGTGACGGTGCGGCACACGGCGCAGGCGCGGCAGACGCTGGGGGAGGGGCCGTTCCTCGGCGTGGAGCAGGCGGTGCTGTTCGAGAGCGACCCCGGCAGGGCGCGGGAGCTCGCCCGCGAGCACCTGCACCCCTACTTCACCACGCCGTACAACATCGCCAAGTTCCTGCGGCTGGGCTACACCGAGGCGGACATCGACGACGGTCGCGGCAGTGACCGGCTGGTGGACGACCTGGTGGTCTGGGGCGACCTCGACACGATCGCCCGCAGGCTGCACGACCACCTCGACGCGGGCGCGGACCACGTCGGGATCCAGGTTCTCGCGCGCGGCGCGTCCGCCATGCCGCACTGGCGGCGGCTCGCCGGTGCGCTGCTGTGATCTACAACGTAAAGGAGGCGGCTAGCCCTTGGCGGCCGAGCTCCCACACCCTTCGGTGAGCCCCTTCGTGGGGTCGTCACCGGTCTCCTTCGCGGGCTTCCTGGTCTTCTTCGGCGAAGGCGAGGCCGACGAGGAGGGCACGGACGAAGCGGGGGACGAGGACGACGGGCTGGCGGAGGCGGCGACGGGCGCCTTGACGCGGGTCGAGTCGCGGACCGCCTTGGCCGCGACGTCGCGGATCTTCTCCCAGTCCGGGTAGCCGGTGTTGATCAGCGGCGGCACGAACTGCACGCTCGTCACCTCGGCGTCCTTGACCTTCAGCGCCAGCGGCACGAGGTGCTCCAGCCAGGTGCGCGGGATGTCGGTCCTGATCAGCTCCTTGGTGGCCAGCGCGACCTGGTTGAACCTGGACAGCACCGTGCCGGGGTCGGCCTGGTCGAGGATGGCGCCGAGCACGCACCGCTGGCGGCGCATGCGGGTGTAGTCGTCGCTGTAGGTGCGCGAGCGGGCGTACCACATGGCGTCGGCGCCCTTGAGCTTGCGCGTGCCGGCCTTGACCAGGCCCTCGTTGTACTTGCCGAAGATGACGTCCTGCTCGACGGTGATGGTGACGCCGCCGATGGCGTCGATGAGGCGGGCGAAGCCCCACATGTTGACCAGGGCGTACCAGTCGACCTTGAGGCCGAGGGTGTAGCCGATCGTGTCCATGAGGACCTTGGGGCCCTGGTGCTGCTTGCCGCCGAAGATCTCGGGGTGGGCGTCGGCGTACTCCCAGACGCTGTTGAGCAGGTCGCTGGCGCCGCCGTTGGCGTCCTTGGGCAGGTCGAAGCCGTTGGGGAAGCGGCGGGCCATCGGGGTGCCGGGGCGGAAGCGCACGTCCTCGAGGTTGCGGGGGAGGCTGAACAGGACGGTGTTGCCGGTCTTCACGTCGATGCTGGCGAGGTTCATGCTGTCGGTGCGGACGCCGACGCGGTTGTCGTCGGCGTCGCCGCCCAGCAGCAGGATGTTGACCCGGTCGCGGCCGGCCCAGGGGTCTTCGGGCTTGGGCTCGGGGGCCGGGGCCTCGCCCTCGTTCTCGGGGGCCTGGAAGATGTTGTCGAGTGCCTGGCGGGAGGTGCTGGCCGTCTGTGCGGCGAACCCGAAGGGGACCACGACCGCGACGGCGAGCAGCCCGGCGACGGTGCCGGTGAGGATCTGCGCCGGCTGCGCCAGCCGGCCGGGCCGCAGCACCACGAACGAGTGGACGATCATGGCGAACCACGCCACCCCGAGGGCGATGGTGCCGAACATGATGGTGGCGAGCCAGGAGTCCTTGGTGATCGAGCCGGCCAGGTTGCCGATGTCGTTGGTGAGGACGAACGCGAGCAGGCCCAGCAGGAGGACGGCGTACAGGGAGATGAGGACGAGGCCTGTCCTGCGCCAGCCGGCACGCAAGTGAGCGGCCCCGGGCGCGAGTGCCGCCAGCACCAGCCACCCGAGGACCGCTCCGGCGCTCGATGGTTCCTTAGCCTGCCGCACGCCTTCCCCGTTTCCCCGCGAATTCCACCATAGGCGCAAAGTCCGCAACCTGCGGTGAACCGCATGGGTGCGGTCGCCTCAGGCTCCCATAGAGGCGGCAGCCTATGCATCAGATACGAAATATGTCTTTATCGGAGGGTGAACATCAGTAACCGAATAAGATTCGGGGCATGGCCTTCACGGAGATCGAGTACGGGGTGACCGATCGCATCGCCACCGTCACATTGAAGCGTCCCGAACGGCTCAACGCGTTCACCTTTACGATGCGCGGGGAGTTGATCGAGGCTTTCGATCTCGCCGATGCCGATGACGACGTGCGCGCGGTGGTGGTGACCGGCGCGGGCCCGGCGTTCTGCGCCGGTGCCGATCTCGGCGGCGGGGGCGGCACGTTCGGGCACCGGCAGGAGGGCGAGACGGTGGACGGGGCGCCGCGCGACGGCGGCGGTACGGTCGCGCTGCGGATCGCCCGCTCGCTCAAGCCCGTCATCGGCGCCATCAACGGGCCGGCCGTGGGGGTCGGGGTCACGATGACGCTGCCGATGGACGTGCGGCTGGCGTCGGAGACGGCGCGGTTCGGGTTCGTGTTCGCGCGGCGGGGGATCGTCACCGAGGCGGCGTCGAGCTGGTTCCTGCCCAGGATCGTGGGCATCGCCCAGGCCATGGAGTGGGCGGCGACCGGCCGGCTCTTCCCCGCGTCCGAAGCCCTCGAAGGGCGGCTGGTCTCGCGCGTCCTCCCGCAAGAGGAACTGCTGCCGGCGGCGTACGCGCTGGCCCGCGAGATCGCCGACAACACCTCGGGCGTCTCCGTGGCCGCCATCCGGCGGCTGATGTGGTCGGGCCTGTCGGCGTCCTCGCCGTGGGAGGCGCACGCGGCGGACTCCCGCCTCATGACCGAGCTGGGCGGCGCGGCCGACGCGGTGGAGGGGGTGACGGCGTTCCTGGACAAGCGGCAGGCCGACTTCCCGATGAAGGTGAGCCAGGATCTGCCGCCCGGCGTGCCGTCGTGGCCGGACGATCCCTATGGTGTCTAGCATGTACGAGATCACCGTGCTGCCCATGCCCGACGACTTCGAGGGACAGGTCGTGGCGACGCTGGTGAGCAGGAGGGCCGAGGCGGGCACCCGCCGCGCGGTGCTCTACCTGCACGGGTTCACCGACTACTTCTTCCAGGACCACCTGGCCGAGCACTACGTGCAGCGCGGCGTCGACTTCTACGCGCTCGACCTGCGCAAGTACGGCCGATCGCTGCTGCCGCACCAGACCAGGGGGCTGATCAGGAGCGTCACCGACTACTTCCCGGAGATCGACGAGGCCGTGCGGATCATCCGCCGCGACCACGACGAGGTGACGATCAACGCCCATTCCACGGGCGGCCTGATCGCTCCGTTGTGGGCCGACCGGGTGCGCGGCCGGGGCCTGGTGCAGGGGCTCGTGCTCAACAGCCCGTTCTTCGACCTCAACGTGCCCGCCCCGCTGCGGCTGGCGGCCGACCTGCTCAGGACGCCGCTGTCGTACAGCCGGCGGGTGCTGCCGCTGGGCTCCAGCACCGTCTACGGGCAGACGCTGCACCGCAACGAGCAGGGCGAGTGGGACTACGACCTGGAGCTCAAGCCGCTGGGCGGCTTCTCCGTGCACGCCATGTGGCTGGCCGCGATCCGGCGGGCGCAGCGGCGGCTGCACCAGGGCCTGTCGGTGGACGTGCCGGTGCTGGTGCTGGCCTCCTCGACCGGGCTGCGGGTGCGCGACTTCGTGCCCGAGGCCCGCTCGGCCGACATCGTGCTCGACCCGCGGCACATCGCCCGCTGGTCCACCGCGCTGGGGCCGCACGTGACGTGCGTGCGGATCCCGGACGGGCTGCACGACCTGGTGCTGTCGGCCGAGCCCGCACGCAAGCAGGTCTTCGCCGAGCTGGACCGCTGGATGAACGCCTATCTAGGGCAGGGTCACCAGGATGCCCAGGGTCACCATGGTCACCAGCGTCACCAGGGTCACCAGGGGAACGAGAACAGGCCGTAGTAGGCTGCGGCCACCAGCAGCAGGCCGGTGCCGCCGAGGACGCCCCCGACGGCCACGTGCTGCCACCGGCTCGGCTGCAGCCCTTCGCGCAGCGCCGAGACGTACGCCGCCACCGCCGTGACCTCCTGGATCAGCATCAGCACGGCCAGCAGTCGCACGACCAGCCAGCCGGCCAGCACGGCGGGCCACGCGCCCGCCTGGTTGACCGAGAACAGCACCAGCAGCGTGATGAACGCCACCACCGAGGCCAGCAGGCCCAGCCCGGTCCAGGCCATCCGGCTGAGCCTGCGCCTGATCGGCGGCCACAGCCTGGCGTTGGTCTCGACGGGTGTCTGGCCGCGGTGGCGCAGGCGTACGACCACGGCGGCGACCGGGCCGGCCACGTAGCCGACGGCGGCCAGGCAGATGGTCAGGCCGAGCATCGTGCCGCCGGCGTACCAGGGGGCCGCGGGCACGTCGCTGGCCTCGAACCGCTGGACGGGGGTGGCGCCGGCCATGTGCACGGCGGGCCTGGACGTGCCGGGCAGGCCCTTGATCCAGTTGGCCAGGGTCTCGAGGTATCCCTTGGTGAAGGGGCCGCCCTTGACGCGCATGGCGTGGTCGCCGTCGGCCATGAAGCGGATGGTGTAGTCGTCGTTGCCCGCCTTGCGCATCGCCGTGATGAGCGCCTTGGTGGACTCGACGAAGGGGATCGAGGGGTCGGTGGTGCCGTAGAAGGCCAGGATCGGCTGCTTGACCTGGCTTAACGCGGGCATCGCGTCGTAGCGCAGGAAGTCGAACCCGACGCCGCCCATCGCCCTGGTCAGCAGGTCGCGGGCGCCGATGGGGGCGCGCAGCCGCAGGAGTTGCTCGTTGAGCGCCCAGGCGACCTGACGCAGCGGGGAGACGTTCGGCGACGACACCAGCACCATGAACCCGACCGACGAGCTCTTGGCCGCCGCGATCGGCGCCACCCAGCCGCCTTCCGAGACAGCCCAGATGCCGACGCGTGCCGGGTCCACCTCGGGCCGGGTGCGCAGGTACTCCACCATCCGCAGCGCGTCGTCGGCGAGCAGGCCGAAGTCGCGGTCGCGGAAGTTGTAGCCGATCGTGCGCTTGTCGAACGCGATCGTCGCCACGCCCGCCCTGGCCAGGAACTCCGCCTGCGGCGTGAACTCCGTGCGCGAGCCGTTGCCCGAGCCCGACACGAACACCATCGCCGGGTGGCGCCCAGGGGTGAGCGGCACCCGGAGCGTGCCCTCCAGCCGCTGGGCCTCGGCCGGGATCGAGATCTCCTCGCTGCGGACGGGATCGGCGGCCACCACAGGCTTCAGCTCGCCGGCGGGCTGCGCCGGGATCGCCTGGAAGGCTGGATCGACCTTGAGCGGCGGTGGGTCGAACGCGGGTGGCAGTACGTATCCGACCGAAGCGAGAGCCACCAGCACCAGACCGGCGGCGACGCTCAAGGTGCCACGGCCAGTGCGCATTGGCCTCCCCATGTGCGTTGTTTTGCCCGCTGATCTTCCAGCCTACTCCCAGCGTGTGGGACTGGAGGTACCTCATTTGTCGGTGAGACCTGTTAGCTTCCTGCGACATGCGGATCCTGCACACCTCCGACTGGCACCTCGGGCGCTCCTTCCACCGGGAGAGCCTGCTCGCGGGGCAGGCGGCGTTCATCGATCACCTGGTGGAGACGGTGCGGGCCGAGCGGGTCGACGTGGTGGCGGTGGCCGGCGACGTCTACGACAGGGCGCTGCCGCCGGTCGACGCGGTGGCGCTGCTCGACGAGGCGCTCGGGCGGCTGCGCGGGGCCGGGGCGCGGGTGGTTCTGATCAGCGGCAACCACGACTCGGCGCTGCGGCTGCGGTTCGGCTCGGCGCTGTTCGAGGCGGCGGGGGTGCACGTGCGCACCTCGCCCGGCCAGTCGTGGGAGCCGGTGCTGGTCGACGGCGTCGCCTTCTACGGCATCCCCTACCTGGAGCCCGAGCTGGTGCGCGCCGAGTGGGAGCTGCCCGACCGCAGCCACACGGCGGCGATCTCGCATGCGATGACGCGCATCAGGGCCGATGCCGCACGCCACCGGGCGTCGGTGGTGCTGTCCCACTGCTTCGTGACGGGCGGGCAGGCCAGCGACAGCGAGCGCGACATCAGCGTCGGCGGGGTGGCGCACGTGCCGCTGCGGGCGTTCGACGGGGTCGACTACGTGGCGCTCGGCCACCTGCACGGGCGGCAGCGCATGTCGGAGACCGTGCGCTACTCCGGCTCGCCGCTGGCGTACTCCTTCTCCGAGGTGGGGCAGCTCAAGGGGTCGTGGCTGGTGACGCTGGGGGAGGGGGCGGAGTTCGTCCCCGCTCCGGTGCCGCGCCCGGTCGGCCGGCTGCGCGGGGAGCTGGAGGAGCTGCTGACGCTGCCCGCGTACGCGGCCTACGAGGATCACTGGCTGCAGGTCGTGCTCACCGACGCCGTCCGCCCGAAATCCGCCATGGACCGGCTCCGCGCCCGCTTCCCGCACACCCTCGCCCTCTCCTTCGACCCGGTGGGCGCCGCACCCGCCGCGCAGCCCGTACGCCTCAGCGGGCGGCCGGAGGCGGAGGTGGCGCTCGACTTCGTTCGGGAGGTGCGCGGCGAGCCTGCCGCACCCGAGGAGGAAGACCTGCTAAGACAGGCCATCGAGGCGTCCAGGGTGAAGGAGACGATGGCGTAGATGCGGCCGCACAGGCTCACGCTCACGGCGTTCGGGTCCTTCCCGGGCACCGAGACGGTCGACTTCGACGCCCTGTCGGCGGCCGGGCTCTTCCTCGTCCACGGGCCCACCGGGGCGGGCAAGACCACGATCCTCGACGCGCTGTGCTTCGCCCTCTACGGCCAGGTGCCCGGGCAGCGCAACAGCGCCCGCAGCCTGCGCTGCGACCACGCCCCGCCGTCGGTGGGGCCGTCGGTCACGCTGGAGGTGACCATCCGGGGGCGCTTACTGCGCATCCAGCGCTCCCCGGCCTGGCTGCGGCCCAAGCTGCGGGGGTCCGGGGTCACCGAGGAGAAGTCCAAGGTCGTGCTGTCGGAGTGGCAGGGGGGCGACTGGCACGGGCTGACGACGCGGCTGGACGAGGCCGGGGACCTGGTGGGCGGGCTGCTCGGGATGAACGCCGACCAGTTCTGCCAGGTGGCGATGTTGCCGCAGGGGGATTTCGCGCGGTTCCTGCGGGCTGATGGGGATGAGCGGTCGAAGCTGCTGGAGCGGCTGTTCACCGTCAAGATCTTCACTTCGGCCGAGTCGTGGCTGGCCGAGCACCGCAAGCTTGCCTGGCGGGAGGCGCAGGAGCTGCGGCAGGAGGTGGACTTCGCCATCAAGCGGGTGGAGGAGGCCGCGGGCGACGACCTGCCCGCCGCACTGACCGCCTCCGCCACGCCCATCTCCACCGCGCCTGCGTCGGCCGCGTCTGGGTCCGCCGCGCCTGCGTCGGCCGTGCCTGCGTCGGCCGCGTCTGGGGCTGCCGTACCCGCCTCCTCCGCGCCCGCCTCCTCCGCGCCCGCCTCCTCCGCGCCCGCCTCCTCCGCGCCCGGGTCTGCCGAGCCTGCGTCCGATGCGCCTGTGCCTGCTACGTTGGCCGCGCCGGGGGATGATCCCGCGGCGCCGCCGGCCCTGTTCGACCTGCCCGCTGCGGCGCGGCCGAGCCCGTCCGGGGCCGGCGCGGTGAGCGGCGGAGCGCCGCAGGACGGCGGTGGCGCGGGCGATGAGGTGCCGTCGCCGGAGACCGACCCGGTGCGGTGGGCGGGCGCCCTGCTGGAGGCCGCGCGGGCCGTCGTGCTGCGTGCCGACGAGGAGCACGCGGCGGCCGGTCAGGCGCTGCGGGCGGCGCGGACGCGTTTCGAACGGGCCGCCGCGCTCGCCGACCGCCAGCGCCGCCACGCCGAGGCGCTCACCCTGCGCCGCACCCTCGACGAGCGCGCCGACGAGCGCGCCGACCTGCAGGCGATCCTCGACGACGCCGCCAGGGCGGACCGCGTGCTCCCGCTCATCACGGCCGCCCGCCAGCGCGCGGAGGCCGCCACCAAGGCCCGCACGCTGGCCGCCGACGCCCTCGCCCGCGCCCGCCCCCTCCTCTCCGCCACCGGCCTCGCTGGCGACCAGGGCGGCCCGGCCCGTGACCAGGGCTCCGCCACCGGCCTGGCCGGGGGTCAGGACTTCACGGCGTCATCCGGTCATGCCCCGGATCAGGACCTCGCGGCGCCGTCCGCTCACAGCCCAGGCGGTACGGACGAGCGGGACACGGGCCGGTCCTCGGCGTACCGGAGCGCGGAGCCGTCCGTGGCTGAGCTGGCCGGCTTGGAGCGGCGGCGGCAGGACGAGATCGCGCGCCTGTCCGAGCTGCTCACCGAGGAGGCCAGGCTGTCGGTGGTGCGGCGCGACCTGCTGCGCGTCGAGCAGGAGCTGGCCGAGCTGGTACGCGCCGACGAGGCCGTGGCCACGCGGCTGGCCGTGCTGCCCGGGCTGATCGAGCAGGCCGAGGCCAGGCTGGCCGAGGCGCGGGTGGACGCCGCCAGGATCCCGGCCGCGCGGGCCGTACGCGATGCCGCCGCCCACCTGATCGAGATCGACGGCGAGCTGGCCAGGTTGGCGGTGGAACTGGACGCGCTGGCACAGCGCGAGGCCGAGGTGGCCGCCGCCGACGCCGAGCTGCCCGGACGGCTCGCCGACGCGGGCGCCGCCCTGACCGAGGTACGCGCGCAGGCGGCGGCCATCCCCGCCGCGACCGCGAGCCTCGACGCCGCCAGGGCCGCGCTGGAGGCCACCCACCGGCGGGAGGCGCTGGCGGCGGAGCTGGAGGCGGCCGTGGCCGCGCACCAGGTGCTGGTGGACCAGGCGCAGGCGGCGCGGGAGCGCTGGCTCGACCTGCGGCAGGCCCGCATCGACGGAATGGCGGCCGAGCTGGCGCGCGACCTGGCCGAGGGGCGGCCGTGCGCGGTCTGCGGCTCCGAGCACCACCCTCATCCGGCCTCGCCGGCCGCGAGTGCTCCTTCGGCCGACGACGAGCAGGAGGCCGAGAGCGCCCACGAAGCCGCCCTGGCCGAGCGCGAGGCCGCCGAGCGGGCGCTCGCGTCGCTGGAGTCACGGCACGCCGACGCGGTCGAGGCCACCGGGGGGCTGGACGTGGTGGCGGCAGAGGACCGGGTGGAGCTGGCCGAGCAGGAGGTCTCCCGCCTCCAGGCGGTGGCCGACCGCGAGCCTGCCCTGGCCGCCGCGCTCGAACGCGTCGAGATCGAGCGCGAACGGGTTCGCGACCAGTCCAGGGAGCTCGCCGAGGCCCTCGCCGCCCACCGCGCCCACCACCGCCACCTGGAGTCCGAACGCGGCCGCGTCCGCACCCAGCTCGCCCAAGCCGTCACCTCCGGCGCGGTGGCAGCCGCGGGCGGAGGTGACATCGCAGACGCCGCTGAGGCGCAGGGCAGTTCTGGCACGGACGCCGCTGTGGCGCACGGCGGTGCCGGGGTGGAGGCCGGAGTGGAGGCCGGGGTGGAGGCCGGGGAGGTGGACGGTGAGCGGGTGCTGGCCGAGGCCGAGCGGGAGTTGCGGAGGCTGGAGGCGTCGGCGGGCCGGGAGCGGGTGCTGGCCGAGGAGGCGGCCGGGCTCCGGCGCGAGAGGCAGGAGCTGGAGGAGCGGGGCCGCCAGGTCGCCGCGAGGCTGGCTGCCGGGCGTACCAGGCACGAGGAGCTGAGCGGCGACGCCGGGCGGCTGAGCGCGAGGCTGGACGCGGCACGCGGCGACGACGCCACCCTGACCGCCCGGCTGTCGAGGCTGCACGACGAGGCGGAGCTGCTGCGCGAGGCGCTGGAGGCCACGCAGGCGGCGGTGGCGGCCCGGGAGGAGCTGGAGCGGGCCAGGCAGGCGGCCGAGGAGGCGGCGGAGGAGGCCGGGTTCGGGGACGTGCGGGAGGCGGAGGCCGCGTACCGGAGCCTGGCCGAGCGGGAGAGCAAGGCGGAGCTGCTGCGCAGGCTGGACGACCAGCACGCCGCCGTGACCGGCGTGCTGGCCGACCCCGAGCTGGTGGCCGCCGCGGCGGAGCCGGCGCCGGACCTGGCGGCGATCGGGGCCGAGCGGGACGGGCTGGAGCAGGCGTACACGAGGCTGGCCAGCGCCCGCGACCGGGCCGAGGCGCGGGCGCGGCGGCTGGAGGAGCTGTGCGGCGAGCTGTCCGGCCGGATCGAACGCTGGCGTCCCGCGGCCGACAGGCACCGGCTGGCCGAGCGGATGGCGGCGCTGGCCAGCGGCACCTCGGGCGACAACCAGTGGAGCATGAGCCTGTCGTCGTTCGTGCTGGGCGAGCGGCTGCGGCAGGTGGTGGCGGCGGCGAACGAGCGGCTGGACCACATGTCGGGCGGCCGTTACCTGCTGCGGCACGACCTGCGCAAGACGGCGGGCTCGCGGGCCCGTGCGGGCGGCGGGCTCGGGCTGCGGGTGGCCGACGGGTGGACCGGCGTCGACCGGGATCCGGCCACGCTGTCCGGCGGTGAGAGCTTCATCACCTCGCTGGCCCTGGCGCTCGGCCTGGCCGACGTCGTCACGGCGGAGGCGGGCGGCGCGGAGCTGGGCACGCTGTTCGTGGACGAGGGGTTCGGCACGCTCGACGAGGACACACTGGACGGCGTGCTCGACATCCTCGACGGGCTGCGCGACGGCGGCCGGGCCGTGGGCATCGTCAGCCACGTGGCCGAGCTGCGCTCCAGGATCACGGCGCAGCTCAAGGTGAACAAGACGCGTACGGGCTCCACGCTCAAGGCCGTGGGAGTCTGACAGCACCACCCCGGATCTACCCCTGAGGAGTCATCGATGCGTGTCGTCGTCACCGGAGCCCATGGCAAGGTCGGCAGGGCGGCCGTCAGCGCGCTGGTCGCGGCGGGTCACGAGGTGACCGCCACCGATCTGACGCGACCGGTCTGGGAGCGGCGCGAGCCGGACGAGCCGCGTTACGTGCAGGCCGACCTGACGGACGCGGGGCAGGCGTTCGCTGTCGTACGCGGGTCCGAGGCGGTGGTGCACGCGGCGGCCATCCCCGACCCGACGGCCAACGCGCCGCAGGTGGTGTTCCAGAACAACCTGATGGCGACGTTCAACGTGCTCGAGGCGGCGGTGCGGTTCGGGGTGCCGCGGTTCGTGAACATCTCCAGCGAGACCGTCCCCGGGTTCTTCTTCGCCGAACGGCCGTTCCTGCCGGATTACGCGCCGGTGGACGAGGAGCACCCGATCCGGCCGCAGGATCCGTACGCGCTGGCCAAGCACTTCGGCGAGCAGCTCATGGACGCGGCGGTGCGCCGCTCGGACATCCGCTGCATCTCGCTGCGCCCGAGCTGGGTGCAGCACGAGGGCAACTACGAGCGCAACCTCGGCCCGCAGGTCCGCGACAGCTCCCAGGCCGGGGCGGGGTTGTGGAGCTACATCGACGTGTACGACCTGGCGGACGCGATCGTGCTGGCCACCGAGTCGGACCTGCCCGGGCACGAGGTGTTCTACATCGCCTCGCCGGACAACGCGGGCGGGCACGACTTCGCCGCCATGCTGCGCCGCTACTTCGGTGACCGCATCGAGCTGCGGCCGCTGGCCCGCCCTGACGCCTCGGGCATCTCCTGCGCCAAGGCGCACCGGCTGCTGGGCTGGACGCCGAAGCGGTCGTGGCGGGACTACCTGGACGAGGACGGCCGCACCCGTCAGGGGTGATAGCGGAGCCAGACGAGGCCGTCGGGCAGGCTCTGCGCGGTGATGAGGGTGAGCGGCGCGGCGGCGGGGCGGTCGCCGTACCAGAAGCGGGTGGCGCGCTCGCCGGCCAGGCACGGGTGGACGAGCAGGCTGACCTCGTCCACCAGCCCGGCCGCGAGCAGCGCGCCGATGAGCCGGCCGCCGCTGTCGACCCGCACGACGCCGACCCCGTCGTCGCGGCCCAGCGTGCGCAGGGCGTCGGCGAGGTCGACCCGGTCGGCGCCCGTGACCAGCTCGCGCACCGGCAGGCCGGCCGGGCGCGGGGGAGTGTCGCGGCAGCGCAGGGCCACGACGTCGCGCCAGTGGCCGGCGGCGCGCAGCGCCTCCCACTGGCTGACCCGGCCGCGGCCGTCCACGACGGCCAGCAGCGGCCCGTCGGGCGCGGGGCCGGGGTGCTCGGCGCCGGCCAGCGCCTGCTCCTGGGCGAGGATGGTGTCGGCCCCTGCCAGGGTGAGGTCTTCCTCCCAGGTCTGGGCGAGCTGGTAGAACCGGGTGACGTCCGGCTGGAATCCCGTGGTAGCTCCGTCGGCGGACACCGCGACGTGGGCCACCACGTAAGGACGTTGCGTACCTGAAGGCATGGCCTCACCGTACGTGGTGCGGCGGGCGGGTGCCGAGCGGTCGGGGGAGCCCGGCCCGTACGCACGAGGCTGTCAGTCGAGGGCGGCGATCAGGTCGGGCAGCGTGGCGGGGTCGTGGAAGAGCGTCGCGCCCAGGCCGGTCAGCCGGGAGGGGGGCGTGAGGCCGCCGGCGAAGGCGAAGCAGCGCATGCCGGCGCGCATCGCCGCCGTCACGCCGAACGGGCTGTCCTCCACCACCACGCAGCGCTCGGGCTCGGCGCCCATCGTGGCCGCGGCGTGCAGGAACAGGTCGGGCTCCGGTTTGCCCCTGGCGACGTCCTCGGCGCTGAACACCCGCCCGTCGAACCTGCCGGCCAGCCCGGTCAGCTCCAGGCTGCGGCGGATGGTCGGGTGCCGGCCGTTGGAGGCCACGCAGTAGGGGATGGACAGCCGGTCGAGCGCCGCCTCGATGCCGTCGATCGCGCACAGCTCGGCGGCGATCGCGTCGGCGTAGTCGGCGTTGACCTGCTCGCGCCAGCCCGGCGGGGTCTGGCCGACCTGCTCGGCCCAGTACTCGTTGGTGCAGCCGACGAACCGCTCGGCGTACTCGGTCTCGTCGATGTCCCAGCCGAGCCGCCGCAGCGCGGCGGTGCCCACGCGTACGGAGATCGGCTCGCTGTCCACGAGCACCCCGTCACAGTCGAAGATCACCAGATCGACGGCCAAACCCGTGCCCCTCCCCGTGGGTGATACGTGACATTGCGCAGGTGGTAGCGTCTGCGTATCGCTTCACAAGACGTTAGTCCGCATAGTGAGACAAATTCATGACGACTTCCCCCCAGACCGCGGCGCCCAGCCGGTCCCGGATCGCGGCGGCCAGCCTCATCGGCACCGCGATCGAATTCTATGATTTCTACATTTACGGCACCGCCGCGGCCCTGGTGCTCAACACCGCGTTCTTCCCCGAGATGGACTCGGTGGCGGGCACGCTCGCCTCGTTCTCGACGTTCGCCGTGGCGTTCATCTCCCGGCCGCTCGGCTCGGCCGTGTTCGGGCACTGGGGCGACCGCGTCGGCCGCAAGTCCATGCTGGTCGTCTCGCTGCTGGTGATGGGCCTGTCGACAGTGCTGATCGGCCTGCTGCCCGGCTACGCCTCGATCGGCGTGATCGCGCCCGTGCTGCTCGTGCTGCTGCGCTTCACGCAGGGTATCGGCCTCGGCGGCGAGTGGGGCGGCGCGGCGCTGCTGGCCACCGAGCACGCGCCGCCCGGCAAGCGCGGCCTGTACGCGATGTTCCCGCAGCTCGGCCCGTCGGCCGGGTTCATCGTGGCCAACGGGCTGTTCCTGATCCTCGGCGCCGTGCTGAGCGACGGGCAGTTCGAGAGCTGGGGCTGGCGGCTGCCGTTCGTGGCGAGCCTGCTGCTGGTCGTCGTCGGCCTGTACGTGCGGCTGAAGATCTCCGAGACCCCCGTCTTCCAGGCGGCCATGGACCAGCGCCGGATCGCCAAGGTGCCGTTCGCCGGGCTCATGCGGCACCAGTGGCGGCGCGTGCTGCTCGGCGCCGGCGCCATGACCGTCGCCTACACGCTCTTCTACACCGCCACCACCTACTGCCTGGCCTACGGCACCGACACCCTGCGGATCCCGCGGACCACGATGCTCGCGCTGACCATGGTCGGCGTGGTGTTCATGGCGGCGGGCACGGTGGTCTCGGCCCTGGTGTCCGACCGGCTGGGCCGCCGCCGGACGCTGATCTGGGGCACGGCCGCGGCGATCGCGTGGGGGCTGGTGATGTTCCCGCTGATGGAGACCGGCTCGATCTTCCTGGTCGGGCTGGCGCTGGCCGGGGCGCTCGCGCTGATGGGGCTCGTCTTCGGGCCGATGGGGGCGTACCTGCCGGAGCTGTTCAAGACCGAGTACCGCTACAGCGGCGCGTCCGTCGCCTACAGCCTCGGCGGCGTGCTCGGCGGCGCGGTGCCGCCGCTGGTGGCCACCAGCATGCAGGCGGGCGGGCTGGGCGTCATGGCGATCGGCGGGTACGTCTCCGCGATGGCCCTGCTGAGCCTGCTCTGCCTGCTGGCCCTGCCGGAGACCGGCGACCGGTCGCTCTGAGACTTCGCCGCCGGAAGTTGTCACAAACGGCGGCGCTGTCCCGTCCATGGGGTGAAGAACCCGAAAGGAGACGGGGCAATGAGGAAGCACATCCTGATCGTCGGTGGCGGATACGTCGGCATGTACGCCGCGATGGGGCTGCGGAAGCTCGTCCGTTCCGGCGAGGCGACCGTCACCGTGGTGGACCCGCGCGGCTACATGACCTACATGCCGTTCCTCGCCGAGGCGGTCGGCGGCTCGATCGAGCCGCGCCACGTGGCCGCCCCGCTCGGGCAGGTGCTCAAGGGCATGCGGGTGCTGACCGGGCGCGTCACGCGGGTGGACCACGAGGCGCGCAGCGCCGACTTCCAGCCGGTCCAGGGCCCCGCCAGGACGATCGAGTACGACATCCTCGTCATGGCGGCCGGCTCGATCACCCGCGCGCTGCCCATCCCCGGGCTGGCCGAGCACGCGGTCGGCTTCAAGAGCATCGGCGAGGCCGTGCACCTGCGCAACCGCGTGCTGGCCAACCTCGCCGCGGCCGCCTCGACCGACGACGAGCAGGTACGGCGCAGGGCGCTGACGTTCGTGGTGGTCGGCGGCGGGTTCTCCGGCGTCGAGGCGCTGGCCGAGATGCAGGGGCTGGCCGACGAGGCCGTGCGCTACCACGAGGGCATCGAGCCCGCGGACCTGAGCTGGACCCTCGTCGAGGCCAACGACCACATCCTGCCCGAGCTGCACGCCGACCTCGGCCGCTGGACCGTGGACGCGTTGCGCAAGCGCGCCGTGGACGTGCGGCTCGGCACCCGGCTCGCCTCGCTGGCCGGCGGCGTGACGGTGCTCTCGGACGGGACGGAGATCGACGCCGGCACGGTGGTGTGGGCGGCGGGCGGGCGGCCCAGCCCGCTCGCGGCGGCCAGCGGGCTGCCCGTGGACCGCATCGGGCGGCTCCTCGCGACCGAGTACCTGACGGTGGCGGGCGTCGAGGACGCCTTCACGGCCGGTGACGGCGCCGCCGTGCCCGACCTGACCCGGCCGGGCGAGTTCACCGCGCCCAACGCCCAGCACGCGGTGCGGCAGGCCAAGCTGCTGGGGCGGAACCTGGTCGCGTACGTGCGGGGGCGGCGGCTCAAGCCGTACCGGCACGCCTACCTCGGCTCGGTCGCCGGGCTCGGCCACCACCAGGGGGTCGCCCAGGTGTACCGGATCAAGCTCACCGGCCTTCTCGGGTGGCTCGCGCACCGGGCCTACCACCTGGGGTGGGTGCCGACGGCCCGGCACAAGGCCGCGGTGCTGGCCGACTGGCTGCTGGCGGGGCTCTTCCGGCGCGAGACGGTGCGGCTGGAGGCGATCGAGCACGCGGACGAGGACTTCCGCCAGGCGCTGGCCGCCGAGCAGGCGAACGAGCCCGCCCGCCCGGCTGCGGCGCACGAGCAGCCCGTTCACGACGCGCCTGCTCCCGGCGAGGCCGTTCACGACGCGCAGGCCGCCGGGGAGGCCGGGCCGGGTGCTCGTCAGGCTCCGGCCGCGTGAGCGGCGGGCCTGACCGGCCGTCGGTCAGGCGTAACCGGGGAACATCAGCGACAACTCGCGCGGGTAGGCCGCGATCAGACGCAACTCGTCGTCCGTGAGTGGCCTGCCCGTCATCGCGTTGCAGAGCTGCACCAGCCGGAACGACTCCTCCTCGTCGGGCACCTCCACCCCCAGCCCCTCCATGACGTGGCGGAACCCGGCCTTGCCGCCGTACTCGCCGGTCAGCACCACCCGGCCCGGGCGCGCGTGCCAGTCCCCGGGGAACGGCCCCAGCGTCGCCTCGTCGTACAGCTCGTAGTTGCCGTGGTCCTTCAGCGCGCCGTCGGCGTGGATGCCCGACTCGTGCGCGAACGCGTTGCGCCCCACCCCGACCTGGTTGTACGGCAGCGGCTGCCCCAGCGCGTAGCTCGCCCACAGCCCGAACCGGCGGGCCCACTCCAGGTTCAGCGCGTCCCCGATCTGCGCCGACTCCAGCCCGAACCCATGGCGGAAGGCCAGGATCGTGGAGAGCAGGTCGGCGTTGCCCGAGCGCTCGCCGATGCCGTTCACGCAGGTGTTGATCCACGCGTCCTGCCCGGCGTCGAGGTCGCCGAGCGCGCCGGAAACGGAGTTGGCCACGGCCATGCCCAGGTCGTTGTGGCAGTGGGTCTCGACGGGCATCGCGGTGGCGGAGGCCAGCTTGGCGAAGCGCTCGCGGATCCGGTCGGGCGTGTCGCCGCCGATGGTGTCGCAGTAGCGTACGCGGTCGGCGCCCGCCTGCTTGGCCGCCAGCGCGAACTCCAGCAGGAACCCGTCGTCCGTACGCGAGCCGTCCTCGGCGTTGACCCCCACGGTGAGCGCGCCCGCGTCCTTGGCCACGCGGACCGCCGCCGTCATCTCCCTGATGATCGCGTCCCTGTCCAGCCGGCCGCGGAACTTGTTCTGGATCATGTAGTCGGACGTCGAGATGGACAGGTTGTAGTGCTTCAGGCCGAGCGGCGCGGCCTTCTCCACGTCCTGCGGCACACCCCGGCACCACCCGGACAGCCTCAGCTCCCCGAACGCCCCCGCCTGCGCCAGCGCCACCTGCGCCCGGACGTACGGGACCTCGTGGAAGAGGAACGGGAAGCCGATCTCGGACTGCGCCACCCCCAGCTTGGCCAGATAGAAGTTGACCATGGTCTTGCCGAACTTCGACAGGCCGGTGCGCGCGGTCTGCACGCCGTCCCGGTTGGTGACGTCGAGGAAATGAACTTTTGGCATGCCTTCACGTTGACATGCGCGTTCAACGTGGATCAATATTGATTTTCGTCAACTATGGGAGGGTTGGGCGGCTGTGGAGTGGATCGACGCGGCCACGGCGGCGGAGCGGCTGGGCGTCAAGCCCGCCACGCTGTACGCGTACGTGAGCCGGGGGGTGCTGCAGCGGCGGCACGGTGAGGACGGACGGCGCAGCCTCTTCTCGGCCGAGGAGATCGAACGCCTCGCGCGCCGGGGCCGGCCCCGCAGCCAGCCGCCGGAGCTCGTCATCGAGTCGGCTGTGACGGCGCTCGGCGTCGACCGGCCCTACTACCGGGGGATCGACGCCCTGAGCCTGGCCGGCACGGCCTCGTTCGAGACGGTCGCCGAGTGGCTGTGGACCGGCGACCCGGCCGTCTGGCGCCCGCCCGCCGAAGGCACGGGCGAGGACCGAGGCAGAGCGAGGCGCGGTGGCCAGCCCGCCGAAGGCACGGGCGAGGACCGAGGCAGAGCGAGGCGCGGTGGCCCGCCCGCCGAAGGCGCGGGCGAGGAGCGGGGTGGGGTGAGGCGGGGTGGCCGGCCGTGGCGGTGCGAGCCCGAGGAGGGGTTGCGGGCCGCCGTCACCGCGCAGCGCGGGCTGCCCGACGACCTGCTGCCCCTCGACCGGCTCCAGGTGATCACCACGGTGCTCGGCGCGTCCGACACCCTCCGCTACCAGCTCGACCCCGAGTCGGTCACCGCCACCGGCCGCCGCCTGATCGCGGGCCTGGTGGACGCGCCGCCCCCGCTGAGCGACCCCCAGGGTGACTCGATCGCCGAGCGCCTGTGGTCCCGCCTGTGCCCGCACCCCGCCACCCCGGCCCTGCTCACGGCCATGGAAGCCGCGCTGGTGCTGCTCGCCGACCACGAGCTGGCCGCCTCCACGCTGGCCGCCAGGGTGGCCGCCTCCGCCAAGGCCGACCCGTACGCGGTGGTCCTGACCGGCCTCGGCGTCCTGGGCGGCCCGCTGCACGGCGGGGCGTCGTACGGCGCCGAACGCCTGCTGGCCGAGATCGCCGAGCCCCGCCACGCCGCCCGCGCCATCGCCGAACGGGTGCGGCGGGGCGAGCGCATCCCCGGCTTCGGCCACAGCGTCTACAAGAACGGCGACGGCCGCGGCGCCGCCCTGCTCGACCTGGTCAAGCAGGCCGCGCCCGGGCACGGGCGGATCGCCGCGGGGGAGGCCGTGCTGGCGGAGATGCGACGCCGCCGCCTGCCCGACCGCAACATCGACTTCGCCCTGGCCACCCTGTCCGCCGTCAGCGGCATGGTGCCAGGCGCCGGAGAGGCGATCTTCGCGGTGGCCAGGGTCGCGGGCTGGCTGGCCCACGCCATGGAGGAGTACGAACGAGGCTCCCTCCTCCGCCTCCGCGCCTCCTACATCGGCCCGCCGATCGCGTGAGGTCGCCTCGGATCGTCGGGCCCGTTGATCAGGTGAGACTGCGCCGGATCGCCGGGTCCGCCGATCAGGTGAGGGCGGGCGTGCCCCGATCCACGTACGCGGCCAGGGCGCGCACCCGCTCGGCGTGCTGGTCGTGCCCGACGATCACCGGCGGCTCGTTGTACGGCATCGCGTCCGACGACCGCCGCAGCTTGATGTACTGCCCGCAGGCGTCGATCGCGTACGGCTCCATGTCGTCCTGCAACGCCCCGATCACCGTGATCCCGTACGTCTCCCCGATCCTCCTGAACAGCGCCACGGCCTCCCGCCGATGCTCCTTGCCCAGGTTGCGCCCCAGCTCGTCGAGCACCAGGCACAGGTGACCGCCACCGGACGACGCGATGGCCGCCGCGCACACCAGCTTGACGGCCTTCTCGTCCATGAGCGCCGTGTTGGCCCGCCGGTTGTACGGCACGAACCCCTGCCCCTCGCCCCGCCGCCACTTGGGCGTCACCCGCCATTGCCAGCGCTGCTCGGGGTCGGCGGGCGCGGGCGGCACGGGGAACTCGAGGGTCGCGCCGTAACCGCCGTAGGAGGTGTCGAGCTTGTCGAACTCCTCGGCCACCCGCGCCAGCCGCGCCTTGATCGCCGCCGTCAGCGCCGCCCGGTGCACGGCCGTGGACTGGGCCGCCTCCTCGGCGCCCCTGGCCGCCGCCGCCAGGTCCCGCTGGCGCGAGACGAGCTGGGCCTCGATCTGCCGCCGCTGGTGCCGCTCGTACTCCTCCTGCCCCCGCAGGTACGACGCCAGCGCCCCGCACACCGCCGGGAACGTCGCCTGCTCGCGCGCCGTGCTGCCCTCCCGCTCGCTCAGCAGGAACCGCAGCTCCTCCGGGATCTCCGCCTCGTCATCCGACGGGAACGTGTCGCGCAACGCCTGGTCGAGGTGGCGTTCGGCGACCCGCCACCATTCCTCGGCGGCCCTGGGCCGCTCCTCCTCGGGCAGCGCCTCCAGCCATTCGCGGGCGGTCTCGACCGTGCCGCCCCAGTCGGCGGCCAGCGCGCCGAGCTTGAGCGCCTCCCGCTCCGCCCCGACTTTCGCCTCCTGGTCGCGGGCCTGCGCCCGCTCGGACTCGTGCCGGTGCCTGCGGCCCTCCAGCCGCTCGATCTCCATGTCCCTGGTACGCGCGCGGAAGTCCAGGGCGCCCGCCTGCCGCTCGGCCTCGGCGACCTTCGGGGTCAGCTCCTCGATGGCCGCGTTCAGCTCACCCAGCCTGGCCCGCCGCTCGCCGAGCTTGGCCTCGATCTCGGCCAGCCGCACCCCGGCCCTGGCCCCCTCCAGCCGCCGCTGCGCCTGCGCGACGGCCTCCTCCCCGTCGTGTACGGCCTGCGCCGCGCTCTCCTGCACGTCCTTGGCCCGGTTGAGCCGCTGCTCGGCGGCCTTGATCCGGGCCTCCCGCCCGGTCGCCACCCCGTCGAACGCCCCCACGACGCTCACCCCGGCCGCGCTGACCAGCACCGACCCGGGCAGCTCCGCCAGCGCCGCGGCGGCCTCGTCGAGCTGGGAGGCGTCCACGATCACGGCATGCTCGTTCGGCCACCCGCGCAGCTCACCCAGCGCAAGCCCGACCCCAGCGCCGGCTCCAGCACCGGCTGCGGCGCCGGCTCCAGCACCGGCCGCGGCACTGGACCCAGCATCGGACCCAGCATCGGACCCAGCATCGGACCCAGCGCCGGCCGCGGCACCGGCACCGGCACCAGCCGCGACACCGGCTCTCGTACCAGCACCAGCACCGGCACCGGCACGAGAGCCGGGCAGGGCCGTCGGGGGCGTGTGGGCGGCGTCGCGGGCCTGCTCCGCCACGTCCAGGGCGTCCAGCAGGCCGGTGGCGCCGATCCCGGCCGCCGCCAGCGCGTTGAGCTGGGCCGCCGCCGGGCCGCCCTCGGCGTCGTCCAGCGCGGCCTGCGCCGAGGCCACCTCCTGGTCGGCCACGCCCAGGGCCTTGAGCGCCTCGTTGAGGCGCAGCCGCACCTCGCCCAGCTCCCGCTCGGCCGCCGGCACGTCCCGCCCGTCGGCGAACCGCCGGGTCTCCTCCAGCCCAGGGATGAGCCCGCGCAGCTCGTCGGCGGAGTTCTCCGCCACGGCGCGGTCGGCGTCGAGCTTGGCCGCCCGCGCCTGCAGGGCCGACAGCTCCTTGCGGGCCTGCGAGACCTGCCGGTCGAGGGTGTCCTCGCGCAGCGTGGCGATCTCCGCCTTCACCATGGCGATCGCCTCGCCCGCCGCCTCGCCCGCGGCGCGGTGCCGTTCGAGGTCGGCGACCAGCGCCTCGTCCTTGGCCGCGGCGTCGGCCAGCTTGCGCGCCTGCCGCCCGCGCCAGCACCGCAGCGCGTCGGCCAGCCGGATGCGCGCCTGGTCCCGCCGGTCGAACGTGGTCAGCAGCGCCTTCGACTCCGCCTCGAACTCGGCCAGCCGCTCGGCCGCCTGCGCCGCGCGCACCCGCTTGGCGTGCTCGTCGCGACGGGCCTCGCGCTCCTGCTCCAGCTCGGCGTCCAGGCCGGTGAGCGCGGCGATGGCCTCGAAGACGCGTTCAGGGGTGATCTCGTTGAGCGGCTGGGAGAGCAGGTTGGTGGCGACCTTGCTGCGCACGGACGTGGACAGGAACGACACGCACCTGACCTTGTCGCCGTAGAGCACCTTGGTCAGGTCGCGGGCCACGACGTCGCGCCGCCCGGCCGACCTCGGCAGCGACGCCCAGATCTCGTCGGCCCGCGCCACCCGCTCGGCCTCGGACGGGGACGCCGCCAGGTGCACGCCCTCCCGCCAGCGGATCTCCAGGTGCGGCGCCTCCTGGTTGACCTTCAGCCACACGGTCAGCGCCCCGCCCGAGGTGTCGGGCACCTCGAACAGCTCCCCACCGCCGCCGTCGGCCTCCCCGAGCACGAGCTCAGCACCGTCACCGCCACCGCCATTCCCACCCCGACCGTCACCGCCACCGGCGAGCGCGAGCCCAGCGCCGGGAGCCGCCCCACCGGCCGCCCCACCGGCCGTCCCACCGGCCGTCGTGCCCCGGGCCACGTCACCGGAGGGGGCCGAGGCGGGGGCGCGTTCGCCGCCGGTGCCGTCCGGCGGAGGGGCCGGGTCGAAGCCGTTCATGCCGGGCGGCCCGAAGACGCCCACGATGTAGCCGTGATCGGCGCTGGCCCACTGCCGGGCCCCCGCGCCGCTGGCCAGCTCGGCGTTGAACAGCAGCTCCGACACCGCCTTGGCGCCCGAGGCGAAGCGCCACTGCTCGTCACCGAGCAGCGCGGTGATCGAGGCGATGAACGAGGACTTCCCCGCCCCGTTGGAGTCCTTGGGCCCCGCACCGGCCACGACGATGAGCGTGCCGGGGACGGTGGGCACGGGATGGGTCGACAGCCGTGAGATGTTGACCGCCTGCATGGCGATCAGCACCCGGTCCCCGACGACGTTATCCACCTGCGACACCTCGAACCCCCGTAACCCTTCCATCCATCAGAAAAACGCTCTTACTTGGCGGATCTACGCGCCAGCACGGCGGTCGCGAGCGGGGTGTTCGGCCCGGCCGCCAGGATCAGCTCCTCCTGCAACCGCCGCCGCGCCGCCGCGGTGAGCCGGTGGAACTGCGGCCCCGGCACGTAGCCGCCCGCCTCCTCGCCCGCCTTCACCTGGCCGAGCAGCCCAGCGTGCCGCAACGTCCGCAACGCCGACTCCAGCTCGCCGATCGGGAGCTGG
Source organism: Nonomuraea sp. NPDC050202 (assembly GCF_040656115.1). NCBI lineage: Bacteria > Bacillati > Actinomycetota > Actinomycetes > Streptosporangiales > Streptosporangiaceae > Nonomuraea > Nonomuraea sp. NPDC050202. The sequence continues at coordinate 851,298 of NZ_JBFALF010000002.1, forward strand.
GTGTGGCGGCGCAGTTCCTCGACCGGTGTCGGGTGCGGCGACAGCCACGAGTCATCCGGCAGCAGGCCCTCGGCTCGCGGGATGGCCACGGAGTGCACCAGCACGAGCGTCAGCACCGCACGCTCGCTCACTCCCAGCGGCCCGCGCGCCGTCTCGGGCGTGCCGGCGGCGTCGAGGGCGCCGATGGCGGCGGCCGCACCGTCGTCGTAGCCGGAGATCCAGCGGTCGCGGTGCTGGATCAGCGTACGGCCGCGCCTGGCCAGCATCTCGCCCAGCGTGCGGCGCAGCGCCGGGTCGCGCAGGGCGGCGAAGCGCACCTCCTGCACCGGCTCGGCGGCGTGCTCGACCACCATGAACGCCGCCACCAGCTCGGCCCGCCGCCGCTCGTCGTAGCCGCCCAGCAGGTCGTCGAACTCGGCCGCGCCGGCCTCGACCCGGCCACCGGCCTCCGCGACCTCGGCCCGCTCCGCGGCCTCGGCGGGTTCGGCGGCCTCGGCGGGTTCGGCGGTCTCGGTGGGTTCGGCGGTCTCGGCGGTCTCGGCCCGCTCCGCGGCCTCAGCCTCCCGGCTACCGCCGCCGGCCTCCGCTTCCTGGCTACCGCCGCCCGGCTTCGCGCCCCCGGCACCCCGGGCGGCGGCGATGATGTCGGCGTCGCCCACCACGGTCAGCTCCGGCCGCTCGGGCTCCGGCAGGCGCCGCACCAGCTCCTGCAACTGCGCGTGGGCCTCCACCGGCCACAACGCGCAGCGCGGCCCGAGCAGCACCACCCCGTCGTCCATCACGATCCAGGCCGAGTCGTGCAGCCGCCGCAGCGCGCCGCGCGCCCAGTTGCGCATCAGGTCGTCGGTACGCCCGATCAGCTCCCGGTAGGTGTCGAGCACCAGCTCCACCGGCGCGGGATCGCCCGGCCACGGGTCCACGGACAGATCGGTCCAGCAGCACTTGAGCACCGCCGCCAGCACCCGCCGCGTCTCGCCGGAGCGCTCCACGGGCACGGGCGCCACCTGGTGCTCCTCCAGCAGCGACGGCGTCACCCCGTCGGGCCAGACGGGCAGGGCGTCGCCGGTGGAGTCGGGCCTGGTCAGCCGGATCATGCCGGGGGCGGCGGGAACCCCGGCGCCCAGCCGGGCGGGCCCGTAGGCCCGCACCAGCGCATGGGAGACGGCCGCTTGTCGCTGATCCATCACAGGCGCTCCAGGTAACCGTGCGAGAGCCAGGCGGGCTCGCGATCGGGATCGACGGTCAGCCCGTCGGCCCAGGCGAGCCGGTAGGGCAGCTCGGGCCGCAGGTCCACGGTCGTCAGGTCGGCCAGCATCCGCCGCGCCGCGACCCAGTCGGAGCCGAGCACGTCGGCCAGCGCCACCCGCGAAGCTCCTCCCAGCAGGGATTCGGCCATCCGGGTGAGCCGTTCGAGCGCGGCGCCGGGCGAGGTGTCGAGCGAGGACTCGGGGCCGGGGTCGGGCAGCGTGGAGCGCGGGGGAGTGGGCTGGGCGGGGGCCGGCCGCGGGGCCTCGTCGACGGCCCGCGCGATGGCGGCGGGATCGTGCCAGGGTGCGGGCGCGTCGAAGAGGAACCCGTCGAGCACGGCCGCGAGCCGCTCTCTCGACGCCGTCTGCGCGAACGTGCGCCACGTCTCGGTCGGCAGCAGCGTCAGGTTGCGCGTCGTGCCCGCCGAGTCGGCCAGGCGGCCCGCGGCGCGGCGCGAGGCGTCGCTGTAGGCGTAGATGGCGGCCCGCAGGTCGGTGCAGACCCGGTCGAGCTCCGGCCAGCGGGTCAGGATCGTGCCGTGCAGGCTCTGCGCCCGCCGCGCGATCTCCTCGGTGCCCCACAGCTTGGGCGCCTGCTCGCGCAGCTCCTCGATGGTGCCGGTGGTGAGCGTGATCAGCTCCAGCGCCCACAGCCGGAACGCCCGCGCCAGGTTGAGCGCGCTCTGCCTGGCCTCCTCCATCGTGGTGCGCGGGTCGGCGACGTTGAGGTCTTCGAGCGCCAGCAATCGGTGCATCTCGGACTGGCCGCCGTCGTCCATCATCCGCCTGATGAACATCAGCCCCACGACGCTGGTGAACGAGGCGCGGTAGCGGAGCTGGTTGGGCTTGGGGAACACCTCGCGGATGGCGCCGAGCCCCTTGAGCACGCGCAGCCGGTTGTCGAACTGGTCGGTGGGGTAGGCGCGGCAGGCGAAACGCATCTGCTCGTGCGTCAGCCACTCCTCGCCCGCCTCCGCGAACGCCGCGAACAGCGTCTCGGCGATGTCGACCAGGGCCGGGTCGTCGACCACCGCCCCGCTGTCGCGGGCCAGCGCGGCGAACATGCGGCGGTAGGTCGACAGGACCGCCTCGTCGGTGAGGACGGAGTCGAGGGTCAGGGGCTGTTCGGACACGGGCTCTAAGGTACGGCTTCACACCGACACTCTTGGCACTCGCGCACCGGCGCTCCCATGGCTACCAGCCGGTACATACCCGGGAGGGACGTCCGGGCGCTAGGGTGATGCCCGTTGTTCCGGGGCGAAACGCTCCCTAGTCGTACAAACCGGGGTGGGTAGGCAAGGTGAGCGTGCTCCGCGGTGATCGTGCCACGGCGGTGATCGCCGGGGTGGCGGCCGTGATCCTGGTCGCCGCGGCGGCGTGGTTCGGCGTGGGCGTCTCCAGCGCCAACCCCAAGCTGGCCGACGTCGGCGCGTGGTTGTGGACCGCGGCCCGAGGCAAGATCGTGCACGTCAACGGCCTGTCCGGCGAGGTGGACGGCTACCTCGACGACAAGGCGGGCCGCCGGCTCCGCGTCGTCCAGGACGGCGGCAACGTCCTGCTCGTGGACGACCGCACCGGGTACGTCAGCCGCGTCGAGCCCAGCCAGCTCACCGTCACCGAGACCCGCGACTTCGGCGCGGCCGGGATGCAGCTCGCCATGTCGGGGAACACCGCCTACGCCGTGGACCCGGCCGCGGGCAAGGTCCAGCAGATCGACCCCGCCACGCTGGACACCGTCGGCGCCGCGCTGACCCTGCCGGGACCGCTGGGCGCGGCCCGCGTCGACGGCGGGGGCCGCCTGTGGGTGCCCGTGACGGCGCAGGGCCAGGTCGTCCCGGTCTCGAACGGCGCCGCGGCGAGCCCGATCAAGGTCGGCGAGCCCGGCGAGGAGCTGTCGGTCACCATCGCCGGTGGCCTGCCCGTCGTGGTCAACACCAGGGCCGCCACCGCCACGATCATCGGCTCCGACGGGGGCGTGGGCGAGATCACCCTGCCCAAGGGCGTGGCCCAGGCCGCCAGGGGCGGCGCGCTCACCCCGGCCGGCACCGAGGGCTCCCTGGTGCCGATCCTGGCGCCCGGCGACTCCGGGCTGCTCGTCGTGATCGACACGAGCTCCAACGCCGTGCTCAGCACCAAGCTGGCCACCGGCGACCCGGCCGACCTGGGAGTGCCGCAGGTGCTCGGCACCAAGGTGTACGTGCCGGACCAGGGCCGCGGCGCGCTGATCGTCTGGGACAGCGCGGCGGGCGGCCGCCCGACCACGCTCCAGGTGGCGCAGGAGCCGGGCCCGGTGGACGTGTTCGTCAAGGACGGCCTGCTCTGGGCGAACGACGAGAACGGCGACAAGGCCGTCGTCATCGACCCCGAGGGCCGCAAGCACGACGTCGACAAGGGCGACTCCGACGTACCGGGGCCGTCCACCACCCCCAAGCCCAGGCCGACCCCGAGCACCGAGCCCACCCAGCCCGACACCCCGCCCGAGCAGGAGCCCGAGCAGGAGCCCGACCCGGACCCGGTCAGGACCACCGACCGGCCCAGCTCCACCCCCACGCCCACGCGCGAGACGCCCAGCAGGACCCCCTCCCGGACGCCGTCGCCCAGCGCGCCCTCCGCGCCGGGAGCCGTGACCGCCAGGTCGGGCCCCGGCAAGGTGACGGTGACCTTCAGCGAGTCCACCGGGGGCGAGGTCGAGCGGTACACGCTGAAGACCTCCGGCGACGGCAGGTCCACGCCGCAGTCGGTGGACGCGGACGGGCCGTTCCAGTTCGAGTTCACGGGCGGCGACTGCGCGAACGAGTACACGTTCACCGTGGTCGCGCACTGGTCGGGCGGCGAGGTCGAGTCCGAGCCCAGCGCCGGGGTGCGGCCGTGCGTGGCGCCCGGCTCGCCCACCGGGTTCGCGGCCAAGGCCAGGAACCGGGGCGCCGAGCTGACCTGGACCGCCCCCGAGGGCGCCGACGACGCCACCACGTACGAGCTGACCGGCGCCGCCACCAACAGCGGCATCAAGGGCACGTCGTTCACCGTGGACGGGCTCAAGAACAACCAGAAGCACGCCTTCAAGCTCAAGGCCAGGAACGCCGCCGGCGAGAGCCCCGACGTGGCCACGGCCGAGGTGGACCTGGCCTACCCGCGCCAGCAGTACAAGAACGCCAGCAACGACGACACCAACACCCTGATCCGCCCCGGCCCGTCGACCAGCGGCACGGCCGGCACGATCCCGAAGGGGCAGTACATCACCCTGACCGTGATCTGCCAGGTCAAGGGCGCCTCGTACACCGACTCCTCGACCGGCAGGACGAGCGACGTCTGGAACCGGATCGAGAGCCAGTACGGCAACGGCTACCTGAACGACACTCTGGTGGCGACTCCGGACGGCGGTTTCCCCGAGGGGCCGCTCTTCGAGTGCACCGACTGAGAAGGGGACTCAGTTGACCCAGTACAACTACCAGGACCACCAGTTCCAGCAGCCGCCGCCGGTGTACGAGCCGCAACAGCAACCGCAGCAGCAGCTCGCCGGCCAGTTCGCGCAGCGCTTCCAGCTCCTGGCCGCCAACATCGAGCGCATCATCCGCGGCAAGCACGAGGCCACCGAACTGGCCCTGATCTGCCTGTTCGCCGAGGGGCATCTGCTCGTCGAGGACGTCCCGGGCACCGGCAAGACCACGCTCGCGCGCTGCCTGGCCGCCAGCGTGGACGCCGAGTGGCGGCGCATCCAGTTCACCCCCGACCTGCTGCCCAGCGACATCACCGGCGTGTCGATCTTCAACCAGGCGCACCAGAAGTTCGAGTTCCACCAGGGGCCGGTCTTCGCCAACATCGTGCTGGCCGACGAGATCAACCGCGCCTCCCCGAAGACGCAGGCCGCGCTGCTGGAGGTGATGGAGGAGCGCCGGGTCACGGTGGACGCCGAGCCGCATCCGGTGCCCCGGCCGTTCCTCGTCGTGGCCACGCAGAACCCGGTGGACATGGACGGCACGTACCCGCTGCCCGAGGCGCAGCTCGACCGGTTCCTGATGAAGATCTCCGTCGGGTACCCGGACCACGCGTCGGAGGTCGAGGTGCTCAAGGGCATGCCGACGGGGCCGCAGGTCGAGCGGCTGCCGGTGGTGGCCAGGTCGTCCGACGTGGCCGGCATGATCGACTTCGCCTCGCGCATCCACGTGGCCGACCCGGTCTACGACTACATCGTGGCGCTGTGCGGCGCCACCCGCACCAGTCCGCACCTGCGGCTCGGCGCCAGCCCCCGGGGGAGCCTCGCGCTGCTGCGCGCCGCCCGGGTCAAGGCCGCCGCGGCCGGGCGGCACTACGTGGTGCCCGAGGACGTCAAGGCGCTGGCCGTGCCGGTGCTGGCGCACCGCCTGATCCTCACGCCGGAGGCCGAGCTGCGCGAGGTCACCGCGGCCGCCGCGCTCGGCGAGATCCTCGCCGGGATGCCGGTGCCGCAGGCGGCGTAGGTGCAGTCCTCGCCACCGGGCGGGCCCACGGCCGCGCAGCCGTCGCCACCGGCCGGACTCGCCGCCGCGCAGCCGTCGCCACCCGCCGGGCGCGCCGACGCACGGCCCCCGCGTACCGGGCCCGCCGCCGGACAACCTCCGCGCACCCGGCTCACCGCGGTCCTGACCCCGCTGGGCTGGGGCACGCTGGCCGGGGCCGTGGTGCTGTACGCCGCCGGGTTCGCGCTCGGCTACCCCGAGCCCGTGGTGCTGGCCACGGGCGCGCTGCTCGCGCTGGCCGCGGCCCTGGCGTGGACCGCTCCGAGGCCGCGGCTGGAGGTGCGCAGGGAGGTCACCCCGGTCAAGGTGCCGCGCGGCGACGCCGCCGTGGCCGTCCTGAGCGTGACCAACCTCGGCCGCCGCGGCCTGTCCGGCCTGCGCGCCCAGGACCGGATCGGCTCGTCGGAGCACACGGTCGACCTGCCGAGGCTGCCCAAGGGGGCGGTGCGCACGGTGTCGTACCCGCTGCCGACGGACACGCGGGGGGAGATCCCGGTGGGGCCGCTCGTGCTCGTGCGCGCCGACCCGTTCGGGCTGACGCGCCGGCTGCGCGAGTACGGCCGGCCCGTCACCCTCCTGGTACGCCCGCGCACGGTCGCCCTGCCCGTCCCGCCGTCCGGCAAGGCCCACCACCTGGAGGGGCCGGCCAGCGACAACGCGCCCGCGGGCACGGTCACCTTCCACACCCTGCGCGAGTACGTGCTGGGCGACGACCTGCGCCACGTGCACTGGCGCTCCAGCGCCCGCACCGGCACCCTGATGGTCCGCCAGTTCATCGACGCCAGCCTGCCCACCACGACGGTGCTGCTCGACACGCGGGGCCTGACGGAGCCGGCCGTGGACGCCGCCGCCTCGGCCGCCGTCGCCGCCGCCCGGGCCGGGTTCCCGGTACGCGTCCTGACCGGTGACGGGCCGCTGCCCGACACGAAGACGGATCCCGAGGCCGTGCTGGACCGGCTCGCGCTGGTCCGCCCCGGCACGGCCGGGGTCACGGAGGCGCTGCGGACGGCCCGGGGCGGAGGATCGCTGGTACTGGTGACGGGCGACCCGTCGGAGGCAGGGCGGATCGCGGGGGCACGGCGCCGCTTCGACCGCGTCATCTGCGTGTACGTGGGCCCTGGCCCGGCTCCGGCCGGCCCGCCAGGGGTGACGGTCGTGCCGATCGTGTCGCTGGAGGAGCTGCCCGCGGCCTGGAGGTCCCGATGACCCGCGGCATGCGGCGCGCCACCCGGCCGAGCCCGCCCGGCGACGTCCGGCGTGCCACCCGGCCGGACCCGCCCGGCGACGAGCGGCGTGCCACCCGGCCGGGCCCGCCCGGCGACGTCCGGCGCGACGTCCGGCGCGACGCCGTGCAGGGCGGGCCGTTGTGGCCGCGCCCGGCGGGGCTCGCCGTCGTGGCGGCGCTGGCGGGCGTGGCGGGCTGGGGTTTCCACCGGGTGTTCCCCGGCAGCGAGCTGTTCCTGGCCGTCGTCCCCGCCGCCGTCGGCCCCGCGGCCGTCGCCGCCCTGACCCGCGGCCGTCCCCTGTGGCTGGCCCTCCTCCTGGACCTCGTCCTCTGGCTGGCCGGCACCATCCCCCTGTACGGAACGCTGTCACCCACCGTCCCCGCCGACGTCGTCAACGCCTGGCACGCCCTGCTCACCACCCTTCTGCCCGCCCAGCCGGAGCCGGAGCTGCTGGTCCTCGTGCACACCCTCGTCTGGGCGGCGGCCACCATCGGCGCGGAGATCCTGACCCGCACCGCCACGCGGATCGCCGCCGCGCTTCCCGCCCTGGCCGTCCTCGGTGCGGCGCTGCTGCTGGGCGTGGACGGCGAGGGCTCGAACCTGCCGGTGGCGGCGGCCCTGTTCGTGCTGATCGCCGCGCTGGCCCTGATCCGCGACGGCCGCTCCCCGGTCTGGCTGCTCGCCGGGATCCCGGCCGCCGCCGCGCTGGCCGGGCTCGCGCTGGTGGTCGGCCCGCTGCTGCCCATCGCCGCCGAGCCGTACAACCCCCGCCAGGACGCCGACCTCCCCCCTCCCGCCCGCGTGGACAGCGTCAGCCCTCTCGACCGGGTCTCGGCGTGGTTGCAGATCCCCGACCGCGAACTGTTCACCGTCGAGGCCGGCAAGCCGCAGAACTGGCGCCTGGCCGTGCTCGACCGGTACGACGGCGTCCGCTGGACCTCCAGCGCCCGCTTCCAGCCCACCGGCGGCCGTGTCCCCGAGGGCGAGTGGGCGGGCGCCGCGGACGTGGTGCGCCAGCGCATCACGTTCGGCGGCCTGCCCGGCACCTGGCTGCCCGCCGCGGAACGCCCCGAGGAGGTCACCGGCGTGCGCGGCCTGGCCGTGGACCCCGCCAGCGGGTCGCTGCTGGCCGACGCCAAGCCGGCCAAGGGGTTCAGCTACGAGGTGACCTCCCGCGTGCCGCGGCCCACGAAGGCGGACCTCCTGGCCGCCGTCCCCGTTCGTGACGCGAGCCTGACCGCCTTCCCCGACGGGCCCCAGGAGCGGCTCTTCCGCAGGCTCGCCCAGCAGGCGGTCAAGGGCGCCGGCGAGCCGATCAAGCAGGCGTACCGGCTCCAGAGCTACCTGCGCACGAACGCCGCCTACGACGTCACCGCGCCCCCCGGCCACTCGCTCAAGGGCCTGGAGTTCTTCCTGCAGACCACGCACAGGGGGACGTCGGAGCAGTTCGCGGCCACGTTCGCGCTCATGGCCAGGACGCTCGGGCTGCCGTCGCGGGTGGTCGTGGGGTTCAGGCCGGGAGAGGAGTCCGGTGGCGTTTATCACGTCAAGTCCGGACATGTCATGGCGTGGGCGGAGATCAAGTTCGAGGGGCTGGGGTGGCGGCCGTTCTACCCGACGCCGGGCCGCAGCGGGGCCAAGGACGACCACGAGGTGGCCTCCTCGGCGATCGAGGAGAGCGAGAAGCTGGAGGGCGAGTTCGCCAAGGGGGGCAGCGACCGGCCCAAGCAGTCCCAGCCGCAGGCGGCGGACCAGGGCGAGCAGGCGGCGAGCGGCCCTGACCCGTGGCTCGTCGCGGCGGTGGCGGCGGGCGGGCTGCTGGTGGCGTACGCGGGCGTGGTGGTCGCCGTGCCGTGGCGGCGCAGGCACGGCCGCCGCAGCGCGCCGGAGCCCGCGCAGCGGGTGCTGGGGGCGTGGCGGCAGGCGTGCGACGATCTGGGGCTCGGCGGGGAGCACGCGCTGACGGCGGGCGACGTGGTGTCCCGCCAACCGGGCGACATTTCCGCACATCTCCACCCGCTAGCCGAAATTTCCAATTTCGTGCGGTACGCGCCCGAAGAGGTCACCGACGCCGCCGCCACCGAGGCCTGGCAGCGCAGCGACGCCATCCGCAGGGCCGTCCGCGCCCGCAAGCCCCTCCTCGCCCGCCTGCGCGACCGCCTCCTCCTGCGATGATCGCCCCATGAGAAGCGCCGAGGCCCAGCTCCTGCACCGCCCGCCAGGCCTGACGGCAGGCGAGATCGTCAGGCGCCTGGCGGCCATGCAGGCCCAGGACGTCCCCTCGGCCCTGCTGGCCTTCCGCGCCCGCTCCGCCACCCTCACCCCGGCGGACGTCGAGGCGGCCTGGCAGTCCCGCGAGCTCGTCAGGACGTGGGGCCCGCGCGGCACCCTGCACTTCGTGCACGCCGACGACCTGCCCTGGATCCACGCCCTGACCAGCCGCGCCACCGGCACCCTGCGCCGCCTCGCCGAGGAGGGCGTCACCGGCGACGACCTCCTGGCGCTCATCACCGGCGCCCTCGCGGGCCAGGGCCCCCTCACCAAGGCCGACCTGGAGGAACGCCTGAAGGGCAGGGCCCGCGGCCAGGGCGTCGTGCACCTGGTGGCGCTGGCCGCCCACCACGGCCTGGCCGTCCTGGGCCCGCAGCGCGCGGGGAAGCCCACGTACGTGCACGCCGCCGACTGGCTCGGCGCACCCGTCGTCCCCGAGCCCGACCGCGAACGCGCGCTGAAGGAGCTGGCCACCCGCTACCGCCGCGCCCACCACCCCGCCACCCCCGACGACCTGGCCGCCTGGTCGGGCCTGTCCCTCGGCGAGGCCCGCACGGCCTGGAGCCTGAGCCCGGCACCCCCGCCGCCGCCCGAGGCCGCCCCGCTGGTACGCCTCGCCCCCGCCTTCGACGAGTACCTGCTGGGCTGGCGCGGCAGGGACCCGATCCTGGCCCCCGAACACGCCAGGAAGGTGTTCCCCGGCGGCGGCGTCCTGCGCCCGGTCGTGCTGGTGGACGGCGTGATCAGGGGCGTGTGGGGGAGGAGGGGCGCCGAGGTGAGCGTGCAGCCGTTCGGCGAGCTGCCCGCCCTGGACGACGAGCTCGCCGACGTCCGCCGTTTCCTCGGGCGGCCGTGAAAGCGATCCGGTGTATCGGGTGATTACAGACGAGTACTGATACATCGGAAGGTTGCTCATGACGGGGGAGACCATCGCGGCCACGGTGCCCTGGACGGCCCGCGCGCCGGGGGCCCTGCACGACAAGGGGCACGACAAGGGGCACGACACGCGGCACGACACGCTGGACGGCGCCGACGCGTTCGCCGCCGTGTTCGACGCGTACTTCGGCGAGATCCACACCTACGTCGCCCAGCGGCTCGGCCCCGACCACGCCGAGGACATCGTGGCCGAGACGTTCCTCACCGCGTTCCGCAAGCGCGACCGCTACGATCCGTCCCGCGCGGGGGTGCGGGCCTGGCTGTACGGCATCGCCACGAACCTCATCGGCAAGCACCGCCGCCTGGAGGCCCGCACGCTGCGCGCGCTCGGCCGCTGCGGCCCCGACACCGACGCGCCCGGCCACGAGGAGTCCGTGGCCGTGCGCGTCAGCGCCCAGAGCCTGCGCCCCGAGCTGGCCGCCGCCCTGGCCGAGCTGGACCGGCGCGACCGCGACGTGCTGCTGCTGGTCGCGCTGGCCGGGCTCAGCCACGACGAGATCGCCACCGCGCTCGGCATCCCGTACGGCACCGTCGGCTCCCGCCTGAGCCGCGCCAGGAAGAAGCTGCGCGGCCGGCTCGGGGAGGCGCGCGACGATGGATGAGCTGATCCGCGAGCTGTACGGCAAGCCGCGGCCAGGACCGCACGATCACGCCAGGGTGTGGTGGCGCGTGACGGCCCGCCGCCGGCGTCGCCGCCTGTCCTGGGCGGTGATCCCGGCCACCGCCGCCGCCCTCGCGCTGATCCTCCTGATCCTTCGTGACCAGCCCATGGAGACGGGCAGGCAGATCCTCCTGACGGCCGCCACCTCCGCCGCGTCCGCCACCTCCCAGGGCACGTACTGGCACGTCAGGAAGGTGTACGACGGCGTCAGGGAGACCGAGCTCTGGGTCACCAGGCAGGGCCGGGCGTGGACCGCCGAGCAGGGCCGCGTCACCCGCGTCACCGGCCGCTCGCCGTTCAGCATGGCCGGGCGCGACCTGACCTTCGCGGAGATCCAGGCCCTGCCCTCCGACGCCGCCGAGCTGCGCGAGCGGGTGGCCGCGATGCTCCCGGCAGGCTCGCAGTCCCTGCTCGCCGACGCGCTCGGCGGCCTGCTGTGGACCAAGCCGTCCCCGCCCGGCGTGCGCGCCGCCGCCTACCGCGCGCTCGCCGACCTGCCCGAGGTCCGCTACCTGGGGACGGCCACGGACGACCGGGGGCGCGCGGGTGAGGCGTTCTCCTTCGGCCTGCCCTCCGGCGTCCGCCGGACGCTGATCATCGACCCGGGCACCTCGCAGGTGCTGTCCAGCGAGGACGGCACCCGCTCCGAGCTCGTCCTCGTCGCCGGCTGGACCGACGAGGGCCCCCGCTAACCCCGTCCGACGGTGCCGCGCGTGGGTCCCGCGCGCCCTGAAACAGGAGTCATGACGTGTTCCGGCGTGCCCGAACGACCTCAGGCAGGGCCATCTGCCTGAGCGACCAGTTCCCCGGGATCAAGGTGGAGGAGGTGATGGACGGCCTGGTGACGTTCGTGAAGCTGCCGGCCGTGCGGCTCGGCACGCCGATCGACTGGACCGCGAACCCGCACGGCAACCGCTCCTGGGCGCTGCACCTGCACTCGCTGCGCTGGATGGGCCGCCTGGTGGCCGCCTACGAACGAGCGGGCGACACGGCGTGCCTCGACCGCGCCCGCGCCATCACCGACGACTGGATCGGCGCGAACCCCAGGGGCGGCTCCGGCATCAGCCCCTGGGCGTGGGCCGAGCACGCGGTCGCGCTGCGCGCCCCGGCGCTGGTGTGCCTGAGCGAGCACGTCCGGACCGAGCGCCTGTGGGACAGCCTGGCCGAGCACGGCGAGGTCCTGGCCGACCACTCCCTCTACCGCGAGGGCCACAACCACGGCCTCGACCAGGACATCGCGCTGCTGGTCGTCGGCTGCCGCCTGGGCCGGGCGCGCTGGCGGGACCTGGCCGTACGCAGGATGACGGCCTCGGCCGAGCTGGCCGTCGACGCCCAGGGCGTCCTGCACGAGCAGGCCCCGCGCTACGGCCTGTACGTGCACCGCCGCCTCGGGGTCGCCCTGCGCGCGATCCGCGAGAGCGGGGCGGAGGTGCCCGAGCGGCTGCTGGCCAGGCGGCGGGCGCTGGAGTCGTACGTGGCCCACGCCACCCAGCCGGACGGCCACCTCGTCCCCATCGGCGACAGCCCGGCCGACGCCCGCGCGGACGGGTTCCCGCACGAGGGGCCGGTGGTGCGGGTCTTCGACGGGGGCTACGTGTTCGGCAGGAGCGCCTGGGACGATCCCTCGGCCGCGTACTACTCGATCAGGTTCGGCCCCGGCAGGCGGCTGCACGGCCACGAGGACCACCTGGGCGTGACCTACTCCGCCCAGGGCCGCCGCATCCTCGTGGAGGCCGGCTTCCACTCCTACGAACGGACCGGCTACGTCGACTGGACCCGCTCCCCCGAAGCCCACAACGTGCCCATCCCGGCCTCCGGGACCTTCCGCCCCGGCACGCCCACCCGCCTGCTCCATTCGTCCATCGGCCCGTCGAGCCAGTCGTACGAGCTGGCCGACGAGGCCTACGGGGTGACGCGGACGCGGCGTGTGCTGGTCGGCCACGGCCCGGACGTGATGGTCGTGCACGACAGCGTCCCCACGGGCGCCCTGCGCAGCCTGTGGCACTTCGACCCGGCGCTGAGCGTGCTGTCGCGGCGCGACGGGACGGTGGTGCTGGGGGACGGCGACGGCTTCACGGTCTCGCTGCTCCACCTGCCGGGGGAGGGACAGGCGGTGCGGCCGGCGCTGCTGTCGACCGGCTACCTGCGGACCGCCGAGGGCGTCACCGTCGTCTCCCCGGAAGCGCCGAGCGTGCTGACCGTGATCACGGTGAATTCTTCTACGGGGGACTAGCATTCCGCTGTGAAGAACAAGCCCCTGTACGCGCTGGGCTCGGTGGACAACGCGCTGCTCGTGCTGCACATGCTGCGCGACCGGGGCCGGCTCACGGTCACCGACGTGGCCGTCGAGCTGGGCATCGCCCGCTCGACCGCGCACCGGCTGCTGGCGATGCTGGTCTACCGCGACTTCGCCGTACAGGACGAGCAGCACACGTACCTGCCGGGGCCGTTCCTCGCCGCCACCCCGGCCGTCCCGGGCGGCTCCGCCCTGCGCGAGCTGCGCGCCCGCACCAGACCCGCGATGGAGGCGCTCTGCGCCCGCCTCCAGGAAACGGTGAACCTCATGGTCAGGGTGGGCACGGAGGTCCGCTTCCTGGACAGCGTGGAGTCGCCGCAGCTCCTGCACGTGGGCGACCGGCGCGGCACCATCCTGCCCGCCCACCTCGCCTCCGGCGGCAAGGCCCTGCTCGCGGTGCTGCCCCCTGAGCACCTGTGGGAGCTCTACGCGGACCATCCCGCCAGGGAGCGCGCGGTCCTGACCCACGAGCTGGCCGAGGTCCGCGCCCGCGGCCACGCCCTCAACATCGAGGGCACCGAGCAGGGCGTCTCGGCCATCGGCGCGGCCCTGCGCAACGGCCGCGGCACCGCCGTGGGCGCCTTGTCGATCTCGGTGCCCTCGGCCAGGTTCGGCCCTGATCAGGTCGCGACGTACGCGGAGGAGCTGCGCCGCGCCATCGCGGAGGCCGAGCAGTCGCTGACCGACTTCCCTGACTGATCCACCGGATCAACGTAGGGTCCAAGGAGAGGCGCTCGTCGCCCGGGGCCCGCGGGGCCCGGGCGGAGGCGTCCGCCATCGAGAAGCGGACCGTGAGGAGAAGGGCAGTGGCGACGTGGGTGGCAGGCAGTTACGCGGCATTGGTGATCGTCCTCGGGATGGTGGCCGGGTTCACTTCGCAGCGCGGCTTACCGGACCGCTACACGATGATCCACGCCGCGCTCACCCTCCCCTTGAGCTACGTCGTCTCCCGGACGACGCTGAACGGCCTCGCCTGGATCCTGGCCATCGACGTGGTGGGCCTGATCCAGGCCGCCATGCTCTGGCTGCTCCTGGCCGGCCTCAGCCCGTGATCACCGGGCCCGCCGTCAGAGCCAGTTGCGGCGCTTGAAGACCGTGTAGAGCGCCACACAGACGGCGCCCATCAGCACGATGGCGAACGGATACCCGAACGCCCAGTGCGTTTCCGGCATGAAGTCGAAGTTCATCCCGTACACGGTGCCGACCAGGGTGGGGGCGAAGAGGATGGCCGCCCAGGCGGAGATCTTCTTGACCTCCTCGCCCTGCTGGATGCTGGCCTCGGTCATCCGCGCCATCTCCGCGTTCTGGGCCTGGGTGACCAGGGTCGAGTTGACGACCAGGATGTTCTGCAACATCTGGCGGAAGGAGGAGATGCGCTCGGTGACGGTGATCGCGTGGTCGGCCGCGTCGCGCAGGTAGCTCTGCAGCTCGTCGGTCACCCCGTACTTGCGGGCTCCCGCGATGAACCCGTGGATCATCCCGACCAGCGGCGCCGTGGCCCGCTGGAACTCGATCACCTCGCCCGACAGCTCGTACACGCGCCGCGACACCGACGGGTCGCCGCCGAACACCTGGACCTCGATCTCCTCGATGTCCTTCTGCAGCCCGGCCACCACCGGCGCGTACCCGTCGACCACGGCGTCGAGGATGGCGTACAGGACGGCCTGCGGGCCCTGCCGCAGCAGCTCGGGGTCGGACTCCATGCGCTTGCGGACGGCCTGGAGGTCGGGGGCCTCGGCGTGGCGTACGGTGATCACGAAGTTGGGGCCGACGAAGACGTGCACCTCGCCGAACGCCACCTCCTCCACGTCGTCCAGGTAGCGCGCGGCGCGCAGCACGACGAACAGCGTGTCGCCGTACCGGTCGGCCTTGGGGCGCTGGGAGCCGACGATGGCGTCCTCCAGCGCCAGCTCGTGCAGCTCGAACTCCTCGCCGAGCTTGACCAGCTCCCACTCCTTCGGACGGTACAGCCCGATCCAGGCCATGGCGTCCGGCATCTGCTTGAGGCGCTCGAAGGCGTCGGCGAGCGAGCCGGGGTTGTCGACCCGCTCGCCGTTCCGGTAGATCGCGTTGTCGATGACCGTGGGCCGGTAGGGGCGCTCCTCGGCGGCGCGCGGGTCCATCGAGTGCTCGGGAGCCTCCTCGCGGGCGTCCCCGCTGCGCCTGAACCCCTTCACCCTGGCCATCGCCCCTCCCGATAACGACTACGACGGACGCAGCTCGTCGAGCTGCTGTGCCGCGCGGTCCCTGATGGTCTTGCGCCACAACGGTGTCCATCCGAACAAAAGCCCATGTGGCCTGCCAAGTGCCATTTTCGACCATCGCCGGAAATCGAAGTCGTCGTGATGGCGAACAATGAGGTCGTCCTCGAACCTGAAGAACGAGTCGATCTCGTTGACCACCTCGCGGCCCGTGCGGTGGAAGGTGTAGCGGGAGGTCCAGTGAGCGGTCGCGGTGAAGTCGTCGGCCCTCACGTCGCGGTACGCCGACTTCAACCCGTCACGCACGCCGAGCTGGAGCCGCCACATCCGCATCACCCTGTCGCGCCCCTCGACCTCCTGGAAGATGGGATCGCCGAAACTGACCTCGGGGTGGTAACAGCGCTCCATGGCCACGTAGTCCGCCCGGCCGAGAGCGTCGTAGAAGGCGCTGATGAGCGCCACGTGCCGATCGTTCACCCCTCTATCAGATCACGGCCGCCCCGTTGCCCCGGCACGTGGCGGCCCCATCGCGCGAACGGAGCCCCCGCGAGCGGCCCGGGTTCCACGAGGAAGACCCTTTACCGCCGCCGGGCCGTGAGTTGACCGGCTAGGGTTCTCCTCGATGGACAAGTTCTGGGCCCACCTGATCAAGGTTCAGCCTGACCCCGACCCCTGGGTCGTGGTGGTCTCGGCTCTCCTCGCGCTGGTCATCGTCGGTTTCCGCATGCCCTGGCAGGTGTCCAGGGGGCTGATCACGATCGCCCACGAAGGCGGTCACGCGCTGATGGCGCTGCTCACCCGGCGCAAGCTGGAAGGCATCCGCCTGCACTCCGACACCTCCGGCGTAACGCTGACCAGGGGCAGGCCCACCGGGCCCGGCATGGTGCTGACCGCGCTCGCGGGCTACCTGGCGCCCCCGCTGCTCGGGCTCGGCGCCGCCTGGCTGACCGAGCAGGGCCGCGTCACGCTGCTGGTCTGGGGCGTGCTGCTGCTCCTGGTCTGCATGCTGCTGCTGATCCGCAACCTGTACGGGGCGCTGATCCTCCTGGTGACGGGCGGCGCGGTGTTCGCCCTGATCATGTACGCGCCGGCGGACATCCAGCAGGTCGTGGCCCTGGTCGCGGTGTGGTTCCTGCTGTTCGGCGGGATCAGGCCGATCATCGAGCTGCAGCACAAGCGGCGCCGCCGGCAGGCCAGGGACTCCGACGCCGACCAGCTCGCCAGGCTGACGTTCCTGCCCGGCGGGTTCTACGTGTTCTTCTTCCTGCTCGTGTCGGTGACGTCCGTGCTGTTCGGCGCGTACCTCATGAACCCCCTCTAGTCCCGATATTTCGCACTAAACTCCTCAGCAACAGGGGGAGAGTGGAGTGCTGCCAGTCGAGGACGCACCCGGGTACCGGGTACTCGATCAGGCGGGCCAGGGCGGATTCGCCGTCGTGTACCGCGCCTACCAGGAGCGCCTCGATCGGGTCGTGGCGCTGAAGGTGCTGTCCGTGGACCGGGTGGACCAGCGCACGATGCGCAGGTTCCAGCGCGAGCTGCAGCTCACCGGCCGCCTCACCGGCCACCCGAACGTCGTGACCGTCTTCGACACCGGCGTGACGCGCTCCGGCAAGCCGTACATCGCGATGGACTTCTTCGGGAACGGCTCGCTGCGCGACAAGATCCGCAAGGAGGGGCCGCTCCCGCTGCCCGACGTACTGCGGGCGGGCGTCAAGCTGGCCGGCGCGCTGGCCGCCGTGCACGAGGCCGGGGTCCTGCACGGCGACATCAAGCCGCAGAACATCCTCATCTCCCGGTACGGCGAGCTCGCGATCGCCGACTTCGGCGTGGCCAGGGTCGTGGACTCCTCGGAGATCTCGGTCACCTCGCAGGCGTTCACCCCGCTGCACGCCGCCCCCGAGGTGCTCACCGGCCGGCCCCACTCGGCCTCCACCGACATCTACTCGCTCGGCTCGACCCTCTACCACCTGCTGGCCGGCCAGCCCGCCTTCCACAACCCGTCCGACCCGTCGATCGCGCCGCTGATGTACCGGGTGCTCAGCCTCGACCCGCCGCCGATCAACCGGCCGGACGTGCCCGCGGCGGTGTTCGAGACGATCCTGCGGGCGATGTCCAAGCAGCCGGAGACGCGGTACGGGTCCGCGCGCGAGCTCGCCCGGCACCTCCAGGCGCTGCAGGCGGAACTCGGCCTCCCGGTCACGGACCTGGTCGGCCAGGATCCCGCCCCGGCCCCACGCCAGGACCCCGGCCCGGCGACGCCCCCGGCTCCGCGCCACGACTTCGGCGCCCCTCAGCCTCCGCCGGCGAGCACCGGCTTCCCGAGCACCGGACTCCCGAGCACCGGACTCCCGAGCACCGGCCACCACCTGCCGCCCGCACCGCCCCAGGCGGGCCCGCCCCATCTCGCCGGCCCGGCGCCGCATCCTCCCACCGGCGCGCACCCGGGCGCGCACCCAGGCGCGCAGGGCATCGGCTACCCGGGCCCGCACTCGCCCGCCCAGCACGCTCCCGGCCACCCGGCCCCGGGACACCAGCCGACCGGCGAGCTCGCCCCGCCCGCTCCCACGATGCCCCCGGCCGGCGGCGCCTCCCGCACCGGCAGGATGATCCTGATCGGCGGCGCGGCGGCGGCCGTGGTCGTGGCCGGCACCGCCCTGGCCGTCCACCTCTCGACGCAGCCACCCGCCACGAGCACCACGACCACCCCGACCACCACGACCCACCGGCCCAGGACCGGCACCGCCGACCAGGAGCCCATCGGCAAGAAGCAGGTGGCCGCCCTGGCCCCCCGCCAGGTCAAGGTGACCGCCGACCAGGGCGAGCTGGTGGAGCTGCGCTGGTCGCTGCCCGCGGGCGCCCGCGACTACCCGGTGGTCGTCCAGCGCTCCCCGGTCGAGAAGGGCGGGCAGGCCATCACGCCCCTGTCGCAGGGCGCCACCTCGACCCGCCTCGCCGGCCTCGACCCGGACAGCGGCTACTGCTTCCTGGTGGGCGTCCCGCTGCGGATCTCGGAGACCTCCACGGTCGCCTGGTCGAAGCCGGCCTGCATCAGGGGCGCCGTGGCGCGGTCAACCCAGTAGCTTGCGGGCCGCCTGCTCGATCTCCTCCTCCGACAGCAGCACGTGATCGGCCGCCTTCCCCAGAGGGATGAAGCTGTCGGACGAGGTCACCCGCCCGACCGCCCCGGTGAACCCGGCGTCGAGCAGCTCGGCCACGATCCCTTCCGAGACGCCGCCGCTGTGCCGGGTCTCGTCGGCGATCAGCACGTTCCCGGTCAGCTCGGCCGCCCGCAGCAGGTCGTCGATCGGCAGCGGCGCCAGCCAGCGCAGGTCGAGCACCCGGCACCCGTACCCCTCCTGGGTCAGCCGCACCGCCGCCCGCAGGCTCATCCGCACCCCGTTGCCGAACGTCACGATCGTCAGGTCGCGCCCGTCGCCGTAGGAGCGCGCCCGCCCGATCGGCACGTGCGTCTCCGCCCAGCGCGCGGGCGGAGCGTACGGCGCCAGCCACCCGCCGTCGCCCTCGTCGAACAGGTCACGCGTGTGGTAGAGCGCGATCGGCTCCAGGAACACGCAGACGGACCCCGAGGTGCGCGCCGCCGCCAGGCACGTGCGCAGCATGGCCGAGGCGTCGTCGGGCCGGGCGGGCGAGGCGATGACCAGCCCGGGGATGTCACGCAGCGCGCCCACCGCGTTGTCGTTGTGGAAGTGCCCGCCGAACCCCTTCTGGTAGGCGTACGAGGCCACCCGCACCACCATCGGGTTGGTGTACGCGCCACGCGAGAAGAACGACAGCGTGGCCGCCTCCCCGCGGATCTGGTCGAGCGCGTTGTGCAGGTAGGCGAGATACTGGATCTCGGGCACCGGCAGCAGCTTCGACACGCCCGACCCGAGCGCCAGCCCCAGGACGGCCTGCTCGTCGAGCAGCGTGTCGAACACCCGTCCCGCCCCGAACCGCTTCTGCAGCCCGCGCGTCACGCCGTACACGCCGCCCTTCTTGGCGACGTCCTCGCCGAACACCGTCATCTCCGGATAGACGGCCAGCGCGTCGGCGAGCGTGCGGTTGACGGCCTGGGAGAGCGTCATCGGCTTGTCGTTCTCCGGCAACGATCCGGCGAACGCCTTCTCCCTGACCGCCGCCGTGGCCGCCATCGGGCTGATCCTGGCGATCAGGTCCGGCTTGCGCGGCGCGATCGGCTCCATGATCTCCTTGGCCGAGCTCAGCCGCGGGCTGCGCGCCGTCTCCTCGGCGATCCTCAGGACGTGCTCGCGCGCCATCTCGTACGCCTTGAGCAGCTCGTCCGGCGTGATCAGCCCCGCCTCCACCATCAGGGCGGCGGTGCGCACCAGCGGATCGCGGTCCAGGTCCGCCCTGATCTCCCGCTGCGTGCGGTACGCCGACTCGACGTCGGAACCGGCGTGCCCCATGAGCCGCACGGTCGACAGGTGCAGGAAGACCGGCGATCGCCGCTCGCGCACGTGCCGGACGGCCTCGACGGCGGCGTCGTACGCGGCGGGCAGGTCGCAGCCGTCGGCGGCGATGTACTCGATGCCGGGCCGCCGGGCGGCCGCCTCCACCCAGCCCTTGGGGGTACGCACGCTGATGCCGATGCCGTTGTCCTCGCACACGAACAGCAGCGGCAGCGCCTGCCCCTGGTAGGTGGCGTAGGAGGCGGTGTTGAGACCGGACAGGGCGCTGGCGTGGTTGATGGAGGCGTCGCCGAAGCTGCACACCGCGATGGCGTCCTGCGGCCACGCGAAGGGCACGCCCAGCGCGCGGGCGCGCTCGATGGCGAACGCCACGCCGACCGCCCTGGGCAGGTGGCTGGCGATCGTGGAGGTCTGGGGGATGACGGCCAGGTCGGGATGGCCGAACACCTTGTGCCGGCCGCCCGCGATGGGCTCGTCCGCGGCGGCGGTCAGGCCCTTCAGCACGTCGCGGATGCCCTGCTCGGGGACCCGCCCGGCCTGCTCGGACCTGGTCAGGTAGAAGGCGCCGGAGCGGTAGTGCAGCAGCGCAGGGTCGGTGGGCCGCAGGGCGGCGGCGACGGCCGCGTTGCCCTCGTGGCCGGCCGAGCCGATCGTGTAGTGACCCTCGTCGCGCTCGCGCAGCCAGCGGGCCGCGATGTCGAGCAGCCGGCTGTCGAGCTGGCGCCTGAACAGCGACCTGCACTGCTCCCCGGTCAGGGACGTGCCCTCGCGGACCGGCAGCCCCGGATCTCGGGCCGGGCCCGCCTCGAGCGTCGAAACCGTCTCGATGAAGTGAGTCTCAACTGTGTCGCGCGCCACAGCATCGATTATGTCCCTGATCGGCCCTGACGTCTGCCGGACGCCGGCGACAGGTTGTGGACCGCTCCTTTTGACCCTGACTGATAACTGTTTGTCAGAAATCACAACTTCACCGGCGGCATGCACGTCTACTGGTAGAGCACACGTGGCACCCTCAATGCCGCGTTGGACCAATGGGGTCTCCAGAAAGGAACCCGCATGTTACAACGCATCCGTGTCGCCGCCCTAGCCTTCGTACTGGGCGTCTCAGGGACGATGGCCCTGGCCACGCCCGCGGCGTCGGCGGCCCCCACCCCCACCATCACCAAGGTCGAGCTCAGCCCGGCCGCGCCCGTCGTGGTCTTCGACAGCGATGTCAGCGTCACGTTCACGTTCACCACGACGAACGCGACCACGGCTGGTCTCAAGCTCAACGGTGACACCGTCAACGTCACGTCCACGGCCGTCACGGGCGGGCTGAAGTGGACGGGCACCAAGTCCTTCGGCGCCGGAGCCGCCGGCAAGTGGAACTACGCCGCCACCGCCTCAGGCGAGGGCGGCTCGGTCACCCAGTCCGGCTCGTTCGACGTCGTCAAGGCGCTCACCACCAAGATCGGCGACCTCGACGCCAGCCCGGACCTCGTCGACAAGGGCGACACCATCCGGGTCACCGGCCGCCTCCTCGCCGACGGCGACGGCTACGCCGGCCAGAGCGTGTCCATCACCTTCCGCGAGCGCGGCTCGGACACCTACCGCGAGGCCGCCAAGGTGACGACCGGCCGCGGCGGCTGGTTCGGCGCCCGCGTCCAGGCCAACGCCACCGGCTGGTGGCGCGCCGAGTTCGCGGCCACCGGCACCGCC
This sequence comes from Nonomuraea sp. NPDC050202, assembly GCF_040656115.1. Classification (NCBI taxonomy): domain Bacteria; kingdom Bacillati; phylum Actinomycetota; class Actinomycetes; order Streptosporangiales; family Streptosporangiaceae; genus Nonomuraea; species Nonomuraea sp. NPDC050202. The sequence continues at coordinate 872,763 of NZ_JBFALF010000002.1, forward strand.
AGGGCCTCCGTCAGCGACGCCGACAGGGTGGACGTCAGGCGCGCCAGCCTCGGCAGCCGCATCGCCGGCTTCGACGCCGGCCCCGAGCCGGTGGACAAGGGCGACAGGCTGTCCTTCTCCGGCGCCCTGCGCGTCGAGGGCCGCGGCGGCCTGCCCGGCCAGCGCGTGTCGATCTTCTTCAAGGCCGACGGCTCCAGCCGCTGGGAGTACGTCACCAGCGACGTGACCGGCCGCCACGGCCGCTTCGGCGCCTCCGCCGAAGCCGTCACCTCAGGCTGGTGGCGTGCCGAGTACCGCGGCACGCGAGGCGTCAACGGCTCGGTCAGCAGGCCCGACTGGGTGAAGGTGAACCAGCCCGCCCCGCCGCCGGCGGAGAAGGCGGACACCCGGCTGGTCAAGTTCAACGCCTACCCGGAGCCGGTCAAGCGCGGCAAGTACCTGAGGTTCAGGGGTCTGCTGCAGATCGACGACGAAGGCTCGTGGGAGGGCTACTCGGCCAAGGTGGCGCTGTTCTTCAAGCCGCTGGGCTCGAAGAAGTGGCAGTTCGTGAAGACGACCTCGTCCGGTGACAGCGGGCGGCTCTACACGAAGGCCAAGGCCTGGAAGTCGGGACACTGGAAGTTCGTGTTCGGCGGCGACGGGGACACCTACGGCGATCACAGCCGTACGGACTACGTCCGCGTGAAGCGCTGACCACCTGAACACCGCGACGAGGCCCGGGGCACCTGCCCCGGGCCTCGTTCTACTCGGCCTTGCGGAACTGCAGGACCGCCACCCCCAGCAACACCACCCCCAGCCCCGCCACGATCCCCAGCTCAAGTCCGACCGGCACCTGGAAGCCGAACCACCGCACCCCGGGATTGAGCATCGCCTCGGCCGCCGCCGGCACGTCCAGGTACGCGAACACGGCCTGCCGCATCGGGTCCACCGCGTACGTCATCGGGTTCACCACGGTCAGCACGTGCAGCCACGAGGGCAGGTTGGCCAGCGGGAACATGGCCCCCGACAGGAACATCATCGGCATGATCGCCATCTGCATCAGCCCGAAGAAGGTCTGTATGTTCTTCATCCGGGCGGCCAGCGTCACCCCGAAGGCCGTGATGGTGAACGCCGCCAGGAACATCTCCAGCAGCAGCGTGACGATCAGGCCGGGCGCGTACGGCACGCCCACCAGCCCCGCCATCGCCAGGATGACGATGCCCTGCCCGACGGCCACGACGGCCCCGCCCAGGCACTTGCCGATCACGATCGCCCCCCGCGACACGGGCGCGACCAGCATCTCCCGCAGGAAGCCGAACTCGCGGTCCCACACGATGGACCCGGCCGAGAACATGGCCGTCATGATCACGGTCATGGAGATCATGCCGGGGTACATGAAGGTGCGGTAGTCGACCCCGGGGATCGACCCCTGTACCAGCGACCCCAGCCCCGTCCCCATGACGAACAGCCACAGCACGGGCTGCACGAGCATCGACAACATCCGGGTGCGGTCGTTGACGAAGCGCAGCATCTCGCGGTGCAGCACGATCTTGACGGCCCGGAGGTCGTGCCCGGCGCCGCGGGCCGGCACCCGGACGCCGATGGCCTCTGACGCCATGACTATCGCCTCGCCATCGCTCTCATCCACGCCATGGTGTCGTCGCCCGCCTCGGCGTCGCGGATCGTGGAGCCGGTGTAGGACATGAACACGTCGTCGAGCGACGGCCGCGACACGCTCACCGACTTGATCGGGATGCCGAGCTCGGCGAAGAGCCGCGGCACGAACTGCTCGCCGGACGCCACCGCGAACGTCACCGCGCCCTCGTGCACGGCCGCCTCCAGCCCGAACCGCTCCCGCAGCGCCTCGATCGCCGCGGGGTCGTCGGGGGTCTGGATCTGTACGCGGTCCTTGCCGACGCCCGCCTTGAGCGCCTCGGGGGAGTCGATGACCACGACCCGGCCGTGGTCGATGATCGCGATCCGGTCGCAGTACTCGGCCTCGTCCATGTAGTGCGTGGTCATGAAGATGGTGATGTCCTCCATGAGCCGCAACTGGTTGATGTATCCCCAGATGGCCGAGCGGGTCTGCGGGTCGAGGCCGACGGTGGGCTCGTCGAGGAACAGCACGCGGGGCGAGTGCAGCAGCCCGCGCGCGATCTCCAGCCGCCGTTTCATGCCGCCCGAGAACGTCATGACCTTGGCGTCCTTGCGGTCCCACAGCGCGACCATCTCCATCACCTTGCGGATCCGGTCGTGCACCGCGCCCTTCGGCACGCCGTACAGCTCGGCGTGGAAGCGCAGGTTCTGCTGGGCGCTGAGGTAGCCGTCGAGGGTGGGGTCCTGGAAGACCAGGCCGATGTTCCTGCGTACCTGGTCGCGCTCCTTGACCACGTCGTGACCGGCGACCGTGGCGCTGCCGCCCGTGGGGTTCACCAGGGTGCAGAGCATGCTGATGGTGGTGGTCTTGCCGGCGCCGTTCGGGCCGAGGAACCCGAACACCTCACCGGGACGCACCTCGAAGTCGACGCCCTTGACGGCCTCGACCTTCCCGTACGCCTTCCGTAATCCGCGTACGGACACCGCGGCGTCCGCGGGCATCTAGTCCTCCGCGAGGATCTGGAAGACGGACCTGCGTGTCTGCTTGATCAGCTTTCTGGCCTCGGCGAGCTGCCGCTCGCTGCCCGTCCGCACCAGGTGGCTGAAGGTCTCGTCGAGCTGGGCCCACAGCAGGCGCAGCTCGTGGTGGTCGTCGGGGACCGTGCGGGCGACCTCCTCCCAGGGCGCCTCGTCGGCATGCCTGGCGGCCTGCGCGCGGCCCTGCTCGGTCAGCCGGTATCTCCGGCTCCCGCCCGACTCGTCCCCGGTCACCAGCCCTTCGTCCTCGAGCTGCTGCAACGCCGGGTAGACCGATCCCGGGCTGGGCCGCCACACCCCGCGGCTGCGCTCCTCGATGTCCTGGATCATCTGGTAGCCGTTCCGCGGCCCCTCGTGGAGCAGGGCCAGCAGGGCCGCTCTGACGTCGCCGCGGCGGATCCGGGGCGGGGGCTGCTGCCAGTGGACGACGTGGTGCGGCGGCGCGGGCGCGCCGGGCGGGAAGGGCATCGCCACCGGCCCCGGTGGAGGGAAGGGGGGCGGCGGGGGCGGGGGAGCGTCCCAGAACTCGTGATGGTCGCGCATGATCGCCTCCAACTATCGAGATATGCTGACGATATATCTAGATATTTGAGTCGACAAGGCGACGACGTTAAGTTAACGAGCCTTAACGAACACATGCGGCGATGGCCGCGCGCGCCATCGCGTGCAGCATGGGGCGCATGTCCTGCGCGGGCAGCTCGCCCGCGCTGTGCGGGGTCGAGTTGAGCAGGCCGAACACCGCGTGCGTGGCCGCCCGCAGCCGTGCCGCGGGGCACTCCGGATGCAGCTCGGCCAGCACCGTCACCCACTCCTCGACGTAGAGCCGCTGCAGCCGCCTGATCTGCCGGCGCGCCGGCTCGGGCACGTTGCCCAGCTCCCTGTCGTGCACGGTGATCAGCGCCGGATGGTCCGTCGCGAAGGTGATCTGCACGTCGAGCAGCGCGTCCAGCGTCTCGTCCGGGCCGGCGGAGCCGGTCACGACCGTGATGGCCGACTCGCGCAGCCGCGAGCTGACGTCGAGCAGCATCTCCGACAGCAGCGCGTCCTTGCCGTCGAAGTGCCGGTAGAGCGCGGGCCCCGAGACGCCGACCGCGGCGCCGATGTCCTCGATCGACACGCCGTGGAAACCACGGGCCGCGAACAGCCGGGCGGCCGCCTCCAGGATCTCCGCGCGCCTGTTGCGCCGGCTGCGGGTAGGGGTGTCAGAGGCGGTGGTCACGTCTCACATGCTAGACGATGACGTTAATGATGACTAACATCTGGAGCCATGAGGAGCGACTGGCCGGTGCTGAAGACGGCTGTGGAGCCCGGGAGCGAGGCGTACAAGCACAACGCCGAGCTCAACGAGCGGCTCGCCGCCGAGCTGCTCGAACGCCTCGCGGTCGCCGCGCTCGGCGGCCCCGAGCGGTCGCGGCGGCGGCACGTGGAGCGCGGCAAGCTGCTGCCGCGCGAGCGCGTCGACGGCCTGCTCGACCCCGGCTCCCGCTTCCTGGAGCTGTCGCCGCTGGCCGCGAACGGCCTCTACGACGACCAGGCCCCGGCCGCGGGCATCATCACCGGCGTCGGCCGCGTCTCCGGCCGCGAATGCGTGATCGTCGCCAACGACGCCACCGTCAAGGGCGGCACGTACTACCCGATCACGGTCAAGAAGCACCTGCGCGCGCAGGAGGTGGCGCTGCACAACCGCCTGCCCTGCGTCTACCTCGTGGACTCCGGTGGAGCGTTCCTGCCCCGGCAGGACGAGGTGTTCCCCGACCGCGAGCACTTCGGCCGCATCTTCTACAACCAGGCCACGATGTCCGCGCGCGGCATCCCGCAGATCGCCGCCGTGCTCGGCTCCTGCACGGCCGGCGGCGCGTACGTGCCCGCCATGAGCGACGAGGCGGTCATCGTCCGCGGCCAGGGCACGATCTTCCTGGGCGGCCCGCCGCTGGTGAAGGCGGCCACCGGCGAGGAGGTCACGGCCGAGGAGCTGGGCGGCGGCGACCTGCACGCGCGCGTCAGCGGCGTCACCGATCACCTGGCCGAGGACGACGCGCACGCGCTGGCCATCGTCCGCGACATCGTCTCCACGCTGGCCCCGCGCGCCGAGCGGCCCTGGCGGACGATCGCGCCGGAGCCGCCCGCCCACGACCCCCGCGACCTGTACGGGCTGGTGCCCGCCGACACCCGCCAGCCGTACGACGTGCGTGAGGTGATCGCCAGGATCGTCGACGGCTCGCGCTTCCTTGAGTTCAAGGCCGAGTACGGATCGACGCTCGTCACCGGCTTCGCCCACGTCCACGGGCACCCGGTGGGCATCCTGGCCAACAACGGCATCCTGTTCAGCGAGTCGGCGATGAAGGGCGCGCACTTCATCGAGCTGTGCGACCAGCGCCGCATCCCCCTGCTGTTCCTGCAGAACATCAGCGGCTTCATGGTCGGCAAGGCGTACGAGGCGGGCGGCATCGCCAAGCACGGCGCCAAGATGGTGACGGCGGTGGCGTGCGCCCGGGTGCCCAAGTTCACGGTGGTGATCGGCGGGTCGTTCGGGGCCGGCAACTACGCGATGGCGGGGCGGGCGTACTCGCCCAGGTTCCTGTGGATGTGGCCGAACGCCCGCATCTCGGTCATGGGCGGCGAGCAGGCCGCGAACGTCCTCACCACGGTCGGCGACGCCGACCCCGACGCGATCAGGGCCCAGTACGAGCACCAGGGCAACCCCTACTACTCCACGGCCAGGCTCTGGGACGACGGCGTGATCGACCCGCTCGACACCCGCACGGTCCTGGGCCTGGCGCTGTCCGCGGCGGCCAACGCGCCGCTCGAGCCCGCCGGTTACGGCGTCTTCCGGATGTGACGCATGCTGTTCGACCGTGTTCTGATCGCCAACAGGGGCGAGATCGCCGTACGGATCGCGCGCACGCTGCGCGGGCTCGGCATCGCGTCCGTGGCCGTGCACACGCCGTCCGACGCGGGGGCCAGGCACGTCCGCGAGGCCGACCTCGCCCTTGAGGTGCCGAGATATCTGGACATCGAGGCCATCGCCGGCGCGGCGCTGGCCTCCGGGGCGCAGGCGGTGCATCCCGGCTACGGGTTCCTCGCCGAGAACGCCGCGTTCGCGCGGCGCTGCGCCGAGGCCGGGGTGGTGTTCGTCGGGCCGCCGGCCGCCGCCATCGACGCGATGGGCGACAAGATCCGCGCCAAGGCCACCGTGTCCGCCGCCGGGGTGCCCGTGGTGCCCGGCGCCACCGAGCCGGGGCTGGAGGAGTGGCGCGACTTCCCCGCCCTGATCAAGCCGTCCGCGGGCGGCGGGGGCAAGGGCATGGTGCTGGTCCGGTCGGCCGCCGAGCTGCCCGACGCCCTGGAGTCGGCGCGGCGTACGGCGCTGGCCGCGTTCGGTGACGGCACGCTGCTGATCGAGCGGTACGTCGAGAACCCCCGCCACATCGAGATCCAGATCCTCGCCGACACCCACGGCAACGTCGTCCACCTGGGTGAGCGCGAGTGCAGCCTCCAGCGCAGGCACCAGAAGATCATCGAGGAGGCGCCGTCGCCCTTCGTCTCCCCCGAGACGCGGGCCCGCATGGGCGCGGCGGCGGTGGAGGCCGCCCGCTCGGTCGGGTACGTGGGCGCCGGCACGGTCGAGTTCATCGTGGACGGCACCACCGGCGCCTACCACTTCATGGAGATGAACACCCGGCTGCAGGTCGAGCATCCGGTCACCGAGCTGGTGACCGGCCTGGACCTGGTGGAGCTGCAACTGCGGGTGGCGGCGGGGGAGCGGCTGCCGTTCGGGCAGGAGGACGTGCGGCTCGACGGCCACGCGGTGGAGGCCCGCGTGTACGCCGAGGATCCGGCGCGCGGCTTCCTGCCGACGGGCGGCCGGATCCTGACGCTGCGGGAACCCGGCGACGCGGGCCCTGGGCCGGTCTCCGGCGGCGGGGTGCCGAGCGGCGCGGTCTCCGGCGGCGGGGTGCCGAGCGGCCCGGTTTCCGGCGGCGGGATGCCGAGCGGGCCGGTCTCCGGTGGGAGGGCGGTCGTCCGGGTGGATTCCGGGCTGGTCGAGGGGGGCGTCGTCGGAAGCGAGTTCGACCCCATGCTGTCGAAGGTCGTCGCCTGGGCGCCGGACCGGGCCGCGGCGCTCAGGGCGCTGGACCGGGCGCTGGCCGGGACGGCGGTCCTCGGCGTGGTGACCAACATCCCGTTCCTGCGGGCCCTGGCCGCGCATCCGGCCGTCGTGGCGGGCGAGCTGGACACCGGCCTGGTCGAGCGCGTCCTGCCCGAGCTGGTGCCGGACGCGGCGCCGCCCGAGGAGGTCCAGGCCGCGGCGGCGCTGGTCTTCCACGCCATGCCGCAGGGCGACGACCCGTGGGAGGTCACCGACGGGTGGCGGATCGGGGAGCAGGCCTGGACGACGTGGCGGCTGGAGTCCCGGGACGGTGTGCACGCGATCCAGGTCCGCGGGCTGCCCGAGGAGTCCGCCGAAGTCCTGATGAATGGCGAAGCGGTGCGGGCGCGCATCCGGCCGGGCAGCGACCTGGCCGTCACGATCGGCGGGCGCACCACGCGTTACCTCTGGGTACGCGACGGTGACACCCTCTGGCTCGGCAGGGACGGCGCGTCCTGGCCGCTCACCCGGCACCTGATCGGCGACCCCGGCGACCGCGCGGGTGCCGCCTCGGCGGCCGACGGCGTGGTCAGGAGCCCCATGCCCGGCACCGTGCTGGTGGTCAAGGCGCAGCAGGGCGACCGGGTGAACGAGGGCCAGCCACTGCTCATCGTGGAGGCCATGAAGATGGAGCACACGGTCACGGCCCCGCGCGACGGCGTCGTCTCCGAGCTGTCCGTACGGGCCGGCCAGCCGGTCGACATGGACGCCGTCCTGGCCGTGGTCACCAGCGAGGAGGCGTGATGCCGTACCCCATGGAAGGTCTTCCGCACCAGGTCACGATCTACGAGGTCGGCCCGCGCGACGGCCTGCAGAACGAGTCCGCCGTCATCCCCGTCGAGGTGAAGGCCGAGCTCATCGACCGGCTCGCGGACGCGGGGCACAAGGTGATCGAGGCCACCAGCTTCGTGCACCCGAAGTGGGTGCCGCAGCTCGCCGACGCCGAGCAGCTCCTGACCAGGCTGCACAGGAAGCCGGGCGTGCGCTACCCCGTGCTCGTGCCGAACCTGCGCGGCCTCGACCGCGCCCTCGACCTGGGCGTGGACGAGATCGCCATCTTCGCCAGCGCCACCGAGACGTTCGCCGCCAAGAACCTGAACCGCAGCCTGGAGAGCCAGTTCGAGATGTTCGAGCCGGTCGTGGCCAGGGCGCTGGACAACGGGATCAAGGTGCGCGGCTACGTGTCGATGTGCTTCGGCGACCCCTGGGAGGGGCCCACGCCGATCGCGCAGGTCGTCACGGTCGGCGAGCGGCTGCTCGGGCTGGGCTGCTACGAGCTGTCGCTGGGCGACACGATCGGCGTCGGCACCCCGGGTCACGTCACGGCCCTGATCGAGGCCTTCCGCACGCCGGAGCGGCTGGCCGTGCACTTCCACGACACCTACGGACAGGCGCTGTCCAACACCCTGGCAGCGCTGAGATCGGGCGTCACCACCATCGACGCCTCCACGGGCGGTATCGGCGGCTGCCCGTACGCCGAGTCCGCCACCGGCAACCTGGCCACCGAGGACCTGGTCTGGATGCTGCGCGGCCTCGGTATCGAGACCGGCCTCGACCTGGGCAAGCTCGTGTCCACCAGCACCTGGCTGGCGGAGCTGCTCGGCAGGCCCAGCCCGTCCCGCGTCGTACAGGCGCTTTCGAAAGGCTGAGACATGCTCAACGACGAGTACGAAGAGCTGCGCAAGACGGTAGAGGCGTTCGCCCGTGAGGTGGTCGCGCCGGTGATCGGCGACTTCTACGAGCGAGAGGAGTTCCCGTACGACGTCGTGCGGCAGATGGGCGCGATGGGGCTGTTCGGCCTGCCGTTCCCCGAGGAGTACGGCGGGATGGGCGGCGACTACTTCGCCCTCTGCCTGGCCCTGGAGGAGCTGGCCAGGGTCGACTCCAGCGTGGCCATCACCCTGGAGGCGGCGGTGTCGCTGGGCGCGATGCCGATCTTCCGGTACGGCACCGAGGAACAGCGCAGGCAGTGGCTGCCCAGGCTGACCTCGGGGGAGCGGCTGGGCGCGTTCGGGCTCACCGAGCCGGGCGGCGGCTCCGACGTGCCGGGCGGGATGCGGACCACGGCCGTGCTCGACGGCCACGAATGGGTGATCAACGGGACGAAGGCGTTCATCACGAACTCCGGCACCGACATCACCGGCGTCGTCGGCGTGGCCGCGCTCACCGGCGAGCGGGAGATCTCCACGATCCTGGTGCCGAGCGGCACGCCCGGGTTCGCGGTGTCGAAGAAGTACTCCAAGGTCGGCTGGAACGCCTCCGACACCCGGGAGCTGTCGTTCACCGACTGCCGCGTCCCCGCCGGCAACCTGCTGGGCGAGCGCGGCCGCGGCTACGCCCAGTTCCTGCAGACCCTCGACGAGGGCCGCATCGCGATCGCGGCGCTCGGCGTGGGGCTGGCGCAGGGCTGCGTGGACGAGTGCCTGAAGTACGTCAGGGACCGCAGGGCGTTCGGCCATCCGATCGGCCACTACCAGGCCATCCAGTTCAAGATCGCCGACATGGAGGCCCGCACGCACACCGCCCGCCTGGCCTACTACCACGCGGCCGAGAAGATGGTGGCCGGGGCGCCGTTCAAGAAGGAGGCGGCGATCGCCAAGCTGGTCTCCTCGAACGCGGCGATGGACAACTCGCGGGAGGCGACGCAGATCTTCGGCGGGTACGGGTTCATGAACGAGTTCCCCGTCGGGCGTTTCTACCGCGACGCCAAGATCCTGGAGATCGGCGAGGGCACCAGCGAGGTGCAGCGGATGCTCATCGCGCGGCAACTCGGGCTGGGCGACCTGTGAACAGGTGTTTGCTAAATGCCCTCGCGACGATCTAGGGTCGTTGGTCATGACGGCTGACGATCTTCTCATCAGGAGGGCGGAGAAGTCGGACGCGGACGAGGTGTTCGCGCTGGCCCGCGAGTTCGGCCTGACGTTCAGGCCGGAGCGCGACGCCTTCGACGCCGCGCTGCCCGCGTTGCTCGCCAACGACGACGCCCTGCTGCTCACTGCCGTCGTGGGCGGGCGGGTGCACGGTTACCTGCTCGGGTTCGTGCATCTGACGCTGTTCGCGAACGGGCCGGTCGCCTGGGTCGAGGAGGCCATGGTCCAGTCGGGGTCGCGTCGGCAGGGGATCGGGCGGGCGCTGCTGGAGGAGTTCGAGCGGTGGGCCCGGTCGCGCGAGGCCGGGTACGTGGCGATGGCGACGCGGCGGGCGCCGGAGTTCTACCATGCGCTGGGGTACGAGGCGTCGGCCACGTTCTTCCGCAAGGTCCTGCGCTGAGCCCTCCCGCGAGGTCCTGCCTCGACCCTTTCACGAGGCCCTGCGCTGAGCCCCTGCGCTGAGCCCCTGCGCTGAGCCCCCGCGCACGAGTCCTCCGCTGAGCGCGTACAGCGGGGGCTGGCGGATGTTTCTGTCTCAGGCGGATGGCATCCTTGGGGCGTGAGTATCCATGCCGTGAGCCCTCTGTTCGTCGGGCGTGCCCGCGAGCTCGCCGCTCTCGGTGACGGCCTGGCCCGATCGCGGGCCGGGGCGTCGTCCACCGTGCTGGTGGGCGGTGAGGCCGGGGTCGGCAAGACGCGGCTGGTCAAGGAGTTCGTCGACCACCGGGCAGGCGACGCCCTGGTGCTCGTCGGCGGCTGCCTGGAGCTGGGCACGGAGGGCCTGCCGTTCGCGCCGTTCACCGCCGTGCTGCGCGGTCTGGTGCGCGAGCTGGGCCGCGACGCGGTGGCCGCGCTCGTGCCCGGCGGCAACGCGCGGGCCCTGGGGCGGCTGCTGCCCGAGTTCGGGGAGCCGGGCAAAGACGGGCCCGAGGCCAGGGCGCGGCTGTTCGAGCAGGTGCTCGGGCTGCTGGAGCGGCTGGCCGAGGAGCGGCCCGTGGTGCTGATCGTGGAGGACGCCCACTGGGCCGACCGCTCCACCCGCGACCTGCTGACGTTCCTCGTGCGCTACCAGCGCACGGCGGCCCGCCTGCTCATCGTGGTGACGTACCGCACCGACGAGCTGCACCGCAACCACCCGCTGCGGCCGCTGCTCGCCGAGCTGGGCCGGGTCGAGTGGGTGACCAGGGCCGAGCTGCGCAGGCTCACCCGCAGGGAGGCCGTCGCGCTGGCGGCCGGGATCCTGGAGCGGGAGCCGTCCCCCGCCGACATGGACCTCATCTACGCGCGCAGCGAGGGCAACCCGCTGTTCGTCGAGGCGCTGCTCAACGAGTGCGGCGGCGGCGAGGCGCTGCCCGAGTCGCTGCGCGACCTGCTGCTGGCCAGCGTCGAGCGGCTGCCGGAGGAGACGCAGGAGCTGCTGCGCGTGGCCAGCGCCGGCGGCCAGCGCATCGAGCACGCCCTGCTCAGCGCCGTCGCCGGGCTCGACGAGGGCGCGCTGTCGCGCGCCCTGCGGCCCGCCGTGGCGGGCAACGTGCTGGTGGTCGACGGCGAGGGTTACAGCTTCCGCCACGCGCTCATCCGCGAGGCGCTCCACGACGACCTGCTGCCCGGCGAGCACGTCCGCCTGCACACCCGCTACGCCGAGGCGCTGGAGCGCGACCTGTCGATCCTGCCCGCCCCGCGCGGCGCGATCGAGCTGGCCCACCACTGGCACTCCGCCCACGACTCCACCTGGGCGCTGACCAGCGCCTGGCACGCCGCCGCCGCGGCCCGCAAGTCCACCGCCTACGACGAGCAGCTCCGCATGCTGTCCCGCGTGCTGGAGCTGTGGGACCAGGTGCCCGACGCGGCCGAGCGCATCGGCGCCGACCGCATCGACGTGCTCAGGCAGACGGCCACGGTCGCGCACCTGTCCGGCGAGTACGAGCGCAGCATCGCCATGGCCAGCGCCGCGCTCGACGAGCTCGACCACTGCGTCGACCCGATCAGGGCGGCCATGCTGCTGCGCCAGCGCGGCCTGACCCGCTACGACCTGAGCCGCCCCGGCCACCTCGAGGACCTGCGCGCGGCCGCCGCTCTCGTGCCCGCCGACCAGCTCAAGCTCCGCGGCCAGGTGCTGGAGAGCCTGTCACGCATGCTCCACCGGCCGGAGGACCGGCAGGAGCGGCAGGCCACGGCCCGGCACGCCATGGAGATCGGCCACGAGGTCGGCGACGCCAACGTCGAGGCGCACGCGATGATCAGCCTCACCTGGGGCCACTCCTGCTACTCCGACATGGACTCCCAGCTCGCCGCGTTCGCCGAGGCGCGCCGCATCGCCTCCCGCGACGAGGCGTACAACGCGCTGATGCGGTGCGCGATCTCCGAGTCCGACGCCCTGGAGGGCGCCGGCATGCACGAGCGGGCCGCGCGGGTCGCCCGCGAGGGGGTCGAGGAGGCCCGCCAGTACGGCCTGGCCCGCACGTCGGGCACGTTCCTGTCGATCAACCTGGCCGAGCCGCTGGTGTCGCTCGGCCGCTGGGACGAGGCGCTCCAGGTGGTCGAGCACGCGCTCGAACTGGCGCCGCCCGCCCCCTACCGGGCCAGTCTGCAGGGCTTCGCCACCGACATCGCGCTGGCGCGCGGGCAGTTCGACAGGGCGGAGAAGCTGCTGGAGGCGTCGCGGAGCGTGCTGTCACGGGGCAACTACCGGGACCAGACGACGCTGCCCCACCTGTGCAGGGAGATCCGGCTGCTGCAGGCGCGGGGGCAGCTCGACCAGGCCGTGGAGACGGCGGCGCGCGCCCTGGACGAGCGCGACCTGGTGAGCAACCCGCGTTACTCCTGGCCGGTGCTGGTGGCCGTCGCGCAGCTCGTCTGGGCCGTGGTGCCGTCGCCGCGGCTCCTGGACGCCACGGCGGGCCTCGCCGAGACCGGTCCGGGGGAGCCCGCGGAGTTCACGGAGCCGAGGGCGGTGGAGCTCGGGGCGGTCGCGCGGCTCGCGTTGTCGCTGCTGCCGCGGCTGCGGGCGCTCGGCGGGGAGCTGCTGGCCGAGGGCGATCTGCAGCAGGCGCACCGGCTCACGTTCGGCGCGCTGACCGGGCCCGAGGCGCCGCTGGAGCACGCCGCCGAGGCGGTCGCCTGGCGGCTCAAGGCGTGGGACCTGGCGGTGGGGGCGTGGGAGGCGCTGCGGGAGCCGTACGCCGAGGCGCTCTGCCTGATGTCCGCGGCGCGGGCGGCGCTCGCGTCCGGCGACCGGCAGGGGGCGGCGGCCCGGATCACCCGCTCCCGCGACCTGGCCCGCGAGCTCGGCGCCACGCCGCTGCTGGAGCAGCTCGACGCCTTCACGCGGCGGGCCAGGATCGGCGGCGGCTCGGAGGAGCCCGCCGGCGGGCAGCCGCTCGGGCTCACGGCTCGCGAGCTGGAGGTGCTGCGGGAGGTGACGAGCGGGCGGAGCAACCGCGAGATCGCCGAGGAGCTGGTCATCTCGGTCAAGACGGTGAGCGTGCACGTGTCCAACATCCTGGCCAAGCTGGGAGCGGCCACGCGCGGCGAGGCGGCGGCCACGGCCCACCGCATGCGCCTGTTCGACTGACGCCCGCTGCGACGTGGCGGGTGCCAGGACGCGTCACCGCGGCTTGTAGTGGGAGAACACCTCCCGCACCTCCTGGGGCGAGCAGGCGAGCGCGCTCTCGTCGGGCTCGGCGCCCGTGACGTGGGGCAGGTGCACGACGAGGTCGTAGGCGTCCAGCGGGCTCACGGGGGGAGTGGAACGAGCCGAAACCGGCGCGCTGGACGGTGGCGGCGCGGACGGCGTCCTTCGTCCCGTGAGCGCGATCTTCTTCCCGACGGAGGAGCCCGGGGAGGGCGGCGTCAGGCGGTGAGCTGGGCTTCCAGGCGGTAGCCGTCCACCGTGACGTACACCTGGTCGCCCGGGCGGGCGTTCAGGCGCATGAGGACGGGCTGCAGCGAGTCGAAGACCGGCTGGTGACCCTGCCAGACCAGGACGATCGCGTTGTCGCCCGGACCCGTCACCGACAGCAGGGTGCCGGGGCGCATGCCGAGCTGCGCCGCGTACCCCTCGGGCACCGCCACCGGGCCGCCCCTGAGGTGCTCGGGCGTGACCTCGATGCGCTGCCAGCGGCGCGGGTCGGAGGACGGGCTCGGCAGCGGCGGAGGAGGCGTGGACGGGGTGCCCGCCAGGCCGCCGGCGGGCAGCATCGACGAGCGGCCGCCCGACAGCGCCGACAGCGTGGCGAGCGCGGCGGAGGGGTCGATGGATCCGGCCGTCGCCGCTGGGATGGGCTGGCCGCCGCGGTGGTGGTGGCCGTTGGCGCCGGGCGTGCGGCGGGGGAGGGGCTGAGCCGGCGACGGGGCGGCGGACACCTGGTCGGGCCCCGTCTCGGGAGGCAGCGCATCGAGCCAGGCCTTGGCCGAGTGGGCGCGGATGCCCAGCTCGCTCATGAGCTCCACGACGTCGGCGTCGGGCGAGCTGGAGGCCAGGAGCTGCCTCGTACGGGCCTGCAGGCCGTGGATGTCGCCCACGACGAGCCAGCCGTCCTGGAGGCGGCGGTCCGGCATCAGCGTCACCAGCACCCGCCACAGCGGCGTGCGCAACGAGGGGACCATTACCGGGTGGGCCGGGTCCGCACCGATGAGCTGATCCTCGGTGGCCGCGGCGCCCAGCCACTCGGTCAGGCGGAACATGTGGCCGGTGACCGGCGCGGACTCGGAGGAGCGCAGCCACTGCAGGACGCGTTCCTCGGCGGTGCGCTGGGCCTGGGAGAGCGCCTCCCGCTCCACCAGCATCTTGTGGGCGAGCGTACGCAGGCTGACCGGGTCCTCGGCGAACAGCCGGTGCACGGCGACGGCCAGCTCCAGCTTGTCCAGGCTGCGGAAGAGGCTGTCCACGACCCGGACCATCGCATGGTCGGTGTCCGAGGGGACGGGGGTGGAGTAGCCCTTGGCGGGGTCGGCGCCGCCGGGGAGGGGTGGGATCGAGCCGGCCGGGGTGGCTCCGGGCGCGCCGGGAAGCGGGGAGGCGCCGGGACGGGAGCCTGGGACGCCGGTGGCGGAACCTGGCGCGCCGGCGTTCGAGCCGGGAGCTGCGGCGCCCGGAGTGCTGGGGACGGAGCCGGGCGTGCCGGGCGCGCCCGGGACGGGGCCGGGCGTGCCGGGACGGGGCGGGAGGGCGCTCGGGTCCTGGCGTCCGGACTGCGGGCCCGTGGGGCGCTGCGGGAGGCGTTCCTGTTGGCCGGGGGCCGGGCGCTGCGGGAGGCCGCCCTCGCCGGCGAACCCCTGGCGCGGCCCGCCCGGGGATTGCGCGGGGAACGAGCCCGTCTCGCGCGCCCCCGGCGTGCCGTCGGCCGCGGGGAAGGGGCCTGTGTTGCGTTCGCCGGGCACTGCGGGGAACGAGCCGGTCTGGCGCTCGCCGGGTACGGCGGGGAAGGAGCCGGTCTGGCGGGACCCGGGCGTGCCGTCGGCCGCGGGCTGCTCGGGGAAGGAGCCCGGCCGGCGCTCGGGGGTCTGCGGCCCGCCGGGGAAGGAGCCCGGCTGGCGTTCCGAGGGCTGTTGCGGTGCGCCGGGGAAGGACCCGGGCGTCGCGTCGGCGGCCGGCGCGGCCGGGAAGGAGCCGCTCTGGCGCTCCCCAGGTACGGCGGGGAAGGAACCCGTCTGGCGCTCGCCGGGCACCGCCGGGAAGGAGCCGGTCTGGCGTTCACCGGGCACCGACGGGGAAGAACCCGTCTGCCGCTCGCCGGGTACGGCGGGGAAGGAGCCCGTCTGGCGTGCCCCGGGGCCGCTGTCGGCGGCGGTGGGAAGCGGGAAGGAGCCGGTCTGGCGCGGCCCGGCCGCCGGCGAGGGCTGCGCGGCGAACGAGCCCGTACCGGCGGAGGAGGCGGGCGCCTGGCCCCGCTGGAGCGGCCGGGTGACCTCCGGATGGCCTGCCTGGGCGGCGGCGACGGGAACCTCGCGCTGGGCCGGGATGCGGCCGAGGATCTCGCGGAAGACGGACCCGATCACGGCCTCGGGCGTGGCCGACGGGGTTGTCAGGTCGCTGGGCGACAGGCGGCGCAGCCGCTGCCAGCCGCCGAGGCCGGTGATCGCCGTACGGGTGGCCTCGGGCCAGCCCGGCAGCGCGGGATCGATGTGGTGAACCGTCAGGGCGGGCAGCAGGTCGGCCAGCGGCAGGTGGTCCCAGCGGGAGGAGGCCAGCCGGGCCAGCCGGTCACAGATCCAGTCGAGCCCCGCCGTGCCGAGCGCCTTGGACAGCGCGAGAGAGGACCACCACCCCGCGGGCAGGCGCGGATCCCCCAGCGCCTCGGCCACCTGCTGCGGGCGGCTCCAACGCAGCGCAGGGACTAGGTCGCTCAGGCAGATCGATGACTCGACTTCCATCGGCGGACCTTATCCTCCCCAGTGAGCCGCGTGGTGCTGCCCGTAACGCATGTGGCTAATGGTGCAGCCTACGCGGCAAGCTATCAATCAGTGTGAATAGGGTAAAGACGGTTCAGATCCAAACCGTACCGTGGACGGCCGCCCACCTGGGCCACACATTCCGCACCAGCACGGCAACCGGCCTGCAAGGCGGCCTGTTCGTCGGCGCCGAGCAGTTTCGCGGCGAGGACCCCGGCGGCGAACGCGTCACCCGCCCCCGTGGAGTCGACGACCTCGGCGGACACCCCCTCAGTGGTCGCCACCACCTCGCCGTCCACGGCGGCCAGCGCGCCCTGTGCGCCCAGCTTCACCACCGCTGTGCCATATCTCTCACTCAAGTGTACGGCCGCCTGCTCCGCCGTCCGGGCACCGCTGAGGAGGAGGGCCTCGTCGAGGTTCGGGATGATCAGGCCGGCGGGCGCGGTCTCGCGGGTGAAACGTTCAACGCCGAAGTCGCGCAGCGGGCCCGTGGAGGCCGGGTCGAGGCTGATCGCGACGCCGGCCGCCGCCGCGTCCGCCATGGCCCGCCTGGCCAGGCCCAGCCCGGCCTCGGCGAACAGGATGTAGCCCGACAGGTGCAGCCGCGTCACGCCGTCGAGCAGGGCCGGGTCCCAGTCGGCCGCCGAGATCAGGCCGCCGGCACCGCGGTTGGTGAGCATCGAGCGCTCACCGCTGCGATCCACCATCGCGATCACGACGGCCGTGGGACGGTCGGGATCCACCGCCACGTGCGGGTGCACGCCCGTCTTGACCAGCTCGGTGGTGTGCCATTCGCTGCTGTCGTAGCCGAGCCTGGCCAGCAGGTGCACCTCGGCGCCCAGGCGGGCGGCCCAGGCGGCGGTGTTCGCGCCGGAGCCGCCCGGGCGCAGCACGATGTCGGCCGCCGTGTCGGTGCCGGCCCGCACCGGGGAGCCGTGCAACGCCACCACATCGGTGACGACGTCCCCGATGATCAGGAGGGCGTTGCCGGTCACGGTCTGGCCCAGGCGACGGCGATCCGGGCCGCCAGGGCGGTGTTGCCGCGCACGGCGGCCAGGTTGGCCTCCAGCGAGGCGCCGGCGGTGCCGTTCACCAGGTAGCCGAGCAGGAACGGGGTGATCGCCTGCCCCTTGACGCCCTCGCGCTCGGCGGCGGCCAGCGCCTCGCCGAGCACGCGGTCGTGCAGCTCCGGGTCGAGCTGCTGGTCCTCGGGGACCGGATTGGCCACGATCAGCGCGGTCTCGGGGCCGCCGAGGACGTCCTGGCCGCGCATGATGGCCGCGGCCTCGTCGGGCGACTCGATCCGCCAGTCGATCGGCTGGCCGGAGGAGTGCAGGTAGAAGCCGGGGAAGGTGTCCGTGCCGAACCCCACCACGCTCACGCCGCGCGTCTCCAGCCGCTGCAGCGTCGCCGGCACGTCGAGGATCGACTTCACGCCCGCGCAGACGACGGTGATCCGCGTGCGGGCGAGCGTGTCGAGGTCGGCGGACTCGTCCTGGTCCTCGGCCCAGCCGCGGTGCACGCCGCCGAGACCGCCGGTGGCGAAGACCCGGATCCCGGCGCGCGCGGCCAGGAACGACGTGGCCGACACCGTGGTCGCGCCGCTCGCCTTCAGCGCCGCCGCCAGGGGCAGGTCGCGCTGGCCCAGCTTGCGCAGCCCGGGCTCGGACGCGATGCGCTCCAGCTCCACCTCGTCCAGGCCGATGCGGGGCACGCCGTCCAGGACGGCGATCGTGGCCGGTACGGCGCCCGCCGCCCGTACGACTCCCTCCAGTTCCCGCGCCACCTCCAGGTTGCGCGGCTGCGGCAGCCCGTGGGAGATGATCGTGGACTCCAGCGCCACGACCGGCGCGCCCGCCGCAAGGGCCTCGGCGACCTCGTCGGACGGCTGCAGGATGGAGTCGGTGGTGCTGCGCATGGTGAGTTTCATGCTCCTTGAGTGGTCCTGGGGCTGCCTACGGGGAACGACCGCTTTCGCGGTATTTGTTCCAAATGGAGCAGGGTACGGGCCCCTGGCCCGGCCGTCCACTCCGAGGATCACACGAGGAGCGCGACCCCGGCCAGGGATGTGGCCGCGATGATCGCCGTGGCGATGCCGCCGAGCAGCGCCGCCCGGCCGCCCCGCAGGAGTCCGCGCACGTCGATGCCGGTGCCGAGGCCGAACAGGGCGGCGGCCATGAGCACGTTCGTCACGCCGGGGAGCGCGCCGGTGACCGCCGCGGGCACCAGCCCGATGCTCCGCACGGCCACCATCGCCAGGAACGCGGCCACGAACAGCGGCACCACCGGCGGCCTCCGCCCACCCTCCCGCCGCTCCGGTCCGGCCGCCCCCGCCGCGGCCGGATCATCCGGGCCCGCCGTCCGCGTGGCGTTCTGGGCGGATCGCTCGCGGTATGTCTTCAGTGCCACGATCGGGGCCAGGAGGACGACGCGGCCCAGTTTGACCGTCACGGCGGTGGCCAGCACGCCCGAGGCGGCGCCGATCGCGGCCACCTGTGCCACCTCGTGCACGGCCGCGCCCGTCCACACGCCGAGCTGGGCCGGCGACAGGTCCATGAGGCCCGCCAGCAGGGGGATCAGGGCGATGGCCGCGCTCCCGTACAGGACCACGACGCCGAGCGCGCTCGCGGCGGCCTCGTCCTCGTCGGGCAGGTCCGTGCTCTCGCGCATCGCGGCGATGGCGGCGGCGCCGCAGATGGCCACGCCCGTGGCGATGAGCAGGGACGTGCCGCGGCTCAGGCCCAGCCTGCGCCCGATCGGCGGCGTCACGGCGAACGTCACCCCGGTCGCCACCGCCACGACGGCCAGGCTCTGCCAGCCGAGCGCCAGCACCTGAGGCACGGCGATCTGCAGGCCCAGCAGGGCGATCGCCACCCGGAGCACCCGCCTGGACACGAACGCGAGCCCTGGCCTCAGCCGGTCGCCGACGCCCACCACGCTCGCCACGGCCGCTCCGGCCGCGACGGCGACGACCGCCGGGGTGAGGGCCGGGACGAGCCGGTTGACGAGCGTCGCGAACGCCACCGCCACGGCCGCCGCGGCCACCCCCGGCCACAGCAGACCGATCCGCGCCGTCGCACGCCCCATCCACCGGCCACCCGCCTCACCGAAGGCGCTCCACCGGGAGCCGGGCTCGGCGAGGCGCGCCGACCAGGAGCGGCGCCCCGATCGAGGCGCCGGTGCTTCGCGGCGCGTTCCCCGGGGCGGCCCGTCCGGGCGCGGCCGGTGACCCCGCACCAGGCGTGGCCGGGTCCGCTGCAGGGGATCGCGGGCGGCGGGGTCGCGCGGGGTGGTGAGCATGATCCCAGTCTTCGGCGCGGGAGGGACGCCCGGTAGCCATGCCTTGCCTGGGAGGCCATAGCCTGAGGCTATGAGTGCGCTGCCGGATCTCGACTCGCTCAAGCTCCTCGTCGACGTCGGCGAGCTGGGCAGCCTCGGGCGGGCGGCCAGGGCGGCCGGGATCGCGCAGCCGTCCGCCAGCAAGCGGATCGCCCTGCTCGAACGCCGTCTCGGCCTTCCCCTGCTCGAACGCACCCCCCGCGGCTCCACGCTCACCGCCGAGGGCAAGATGGTGGCCGG
Organism: Nonomuraea sp. NPDC050202; assembly: GCF_040656115.1. Taxonomy (NCBI): domain Bacteria; kingdom Bacillati; phylum Actinomycetota; class Actinomycetes; order Streptosporangiales; family Streptosporangiaceae; genus Nonomuraea; species Nonomuraea sp. NPDC050202. Next base: position 892,368 of record NZ_JBFALF010000002.1, read on the forward strand.
CTGGGCCACGCAGGTGCTCGCGGCGGCCCAGGAGCTCATGCGCGCCGCCCAGGCCGTACGTCTCAGCGAGGCCGCTCATCTGCGGGTGGCGTCGAGCATGACGGTGGCCGAGTACCTCGTGCCGCGCTGGCTCGGCGAGTTGCAGCACCGGGAGCCCGAGGTCCAGGTGGGGCTGGACGTGGTCAATTCCGCCGACGTCGCGGCCCGGGTGCTGGCCGGGGAGGTGGAGCTGGGGTTCGTCGAGGGGCCGAGCGTGCCGGACGGACTGGCCGTGCGGGTCGTCGGGACCGACCGGCTCGTGGTCGTGGTGGCGCCCGAGCATCCGTGGGCGCGCCGCCGCACCGTGCTCAGGGGGCCGGAACTGGCCGCCACGCCGCTCGTCGTGCGGGAGACCGGCTCCGGTACGCGGGAGACGCTCGACGTGGCGTTCGCCGCGATGCATCGGGCCAGCCCGCGGCTGGAGCTGGGATCGAACTCGGCGGTGAAGGGGGCGGCGCAGGCCGGCGTGGCGCCGGCGGTGCTGAGCGGGTACGCGGTGGAGTCCGACGTGGCGACGGGGCGGCTGGTGGAGGTGCCGCTCACGGGGGTCAACCTGGTCCGCAGCCTGCGCGCGGTGTGGCGCCGAGGCCGCCCGCTGACCGGCCCCGCGGCGACCCTTCTGGCCATCGCGACCCGCCCCTGACCGGCTGACGACCCCGCCGCCGGTGCGGTGCTCCTGAGCGAGGTGGGCGCGGGCCGGTGAGGTGCGGCGCGTCGGCGGGTGGGGTTTGTGGGTGCGGCGCGTTGTGGGTGCGGCGCGTTGGGGGTGGGGCGCTTGGATGGGTGGGGCGCTCGGATGGGTGGGGCGCGTTGACGGGTGGGGCGGGGCGGGTCGTAGGGTGCGAAGGTGGCTTCGTATGACGTGGTCGTGGCAGGGGGCGGGCACAACGGGCTGGTCGCGGCGGCGTACCTCGCCGGGGCCGGGCGGCGGGTGCTCGTGCTGGAGCGATACGCGCACGTGGGCGGCCTGGCGGTCTCCGCGCGGGCGTTCCCCGGCGTGGACGTGCGCCTGTCACGGTACTCCTACCTGGTGAGCCTGCTGCCCACCCGGATCGTCCGCGACCTGGGGCTGGACCTGGAGCTGCGCCGCCGCCGGTACGCCTCCTACACCCCCAAGGGCGACACGGGCCTGCTCGTCGACAACGAGGACGACCTGCGTACGGCGGCCTCGTTCAGGAACGTCACGGGCGGCGAGGCCGACCACGAGGCGTGGCGGCGGTTCTACGGCATGACCGCCGAGGTGGCGCGCGCCCTCGCCCCCACGCTGCTCGAACCCCTGCGGCCGCAGGCCGAGATCGAGCGCCTGGTCGGGCAGGAGGCGTGGCGCGACCTGTTCGCGCGGCCGATCGGGGAGACGGTGGACGAGCGGTTCCGCGACGACACCGTGCGCGGCGTCGTGCTGACCGACGCGCTGATCGGCACGTTCGCCGACCCGGCCACCGACCTGCTGGCCAACCGGTGCTTCCTCTACCACGTGATCGGCGACGGCACCGGCGACTGGAACGTCCCGGTCGGCGGCATGGGCGCGGTCTCCGGCGCGCTGGAGGCGGCGGCCAGGCGGGCGGGCGCCGAGATCAGGACCGGGGCCGAGATCGTCGGCATCTCGCCGTCGGGCGAGGTGACGTTCGTGGCGGACGACGGCGAGCACACCGTGAGCGGCGGGCACGTGCTGGTGAACCTGCCACCGGCCGTGCTCGACCGGGTGATGGGGCGGCCGGAGGCGGTGCTGCCCGAGGGGGCGCAGCTCAAGGTCAACATGGTGCTCACGCGGCTGCCCCGGCTCAAGGACGCCGCCGTGGATCCGCGGGCGGCCTTCAGCGGGACGTTCCACATCAACGAGGGACGCGATCAGCTCGTGGCGGCGTACGAGCAGGCGGCGCGCGGCGAGATCCCCGAGCTGCCGCCCGCCGAGGTCTACTGCCACTCGCTGACCGACGCGTCCATCCTCGGGCCCGACCTGCGTGGCAGTGCCGAGACGATGACGCTGTTCGGCCTGCACATGCCTGCCCGGCTCTTCCGGAAAGATCCGGAGAAGGCGAGGAAGCTGGCCCTGGACGCCACCTTCGCCTCCATCAACGCGGTCCTCGCCGAGCCCATCGAGGACTGCCTGCTCACCGCCCCCGACGGCACCCCGTGCGTCGAGGTCAAGACCCCGGTGGACCTCGAACGGGACGCCGGGCTGCCCGGCGGTCACATCTTCCACACCGACCTGAGCTGGCCGTACGCCGAGGACGGCGGGTGGGGCGTGGAGACCGAGCACGAGCGCATCCTGATGTGCGGCGCGGGCGCCCGCAGGGGCGGCGGCGTCAGCGGCATCGGCGGCCACAACGCCGCCATGGCGCTCCTGCGTTAGCCCGACGCTCAGTCGGTGACGAGCTTGGCGGCCACCTCCAGGGCCACGTCCGCCCGCTCGCCCTCGTCCAGGTCCATGTCGAACAGGAACGGCGCGCTCCCGAGTATCACCGCGAACACCGCCAGCCTGGCCTCGAACTGCTTGACCGCGCTCGCCCCCGGCACGGCCAGCACCGACAGCATGCCGACGATCCGGCTCCGCATGCGCTCCCCGGCCACGTTGTGCTGCATGACGCCCTGATTCACCTGGGCGAACCTGAACATAGGCCGCCACTGATCCTCCATCAGCCCCGACATGCGCCGCAGGATCTCCCGGCGTGACTCGGCCGTCCTCGGCTGCTCCCCGGCCCAGGCCATCAGCTCGTCGATCGAGTCGCACAGCCGGTCCACCACGCTGGCGAGGATGTCCTCCTTCGTGCGGAAGTGGTAGTAGAGCGCCGGCCTGGTGATCTCCAGCCGCTCGGCCACCTCCTGCAGCGAGGTCTTGTCGTATCCGCGCTCGGCGAACAACTCCAGCGCCACCTGCTGGATCCGCTCACGTGTGTCCGTCCGCCGGCCCGCCATTCCGCTCCCATCACTTGACGGCCCATCGCATCATTGCTTACTTTCGCGTAAGTAAGCAATGCGATCGGCTTCTTGGGGGCAACACTATGGCGCATTCCTTCCCGGTTCCGCGTACCTGCCCGTTCGCGCCGCCGCCCGAGTACGAGCGGATGCGCGAGCAGGCCCCGCTCGTCAGGGCCTCACTCCCCAACGGGGACGTCTGGCTCGTCACCCGGCACGCCGAGGCCCAGCGAGTGCTCGCCGGCAGCGGCATCAGCACCAGCCCGGCCACGCCCGGCCATCCCAACACCGCCCTCCACACCGCGCCGCCGCCGTCGCCCGAGGAGGCGGCGGCCATGGAGAAGTTCCTGGCCGGTCACTTCATCGACCTCGACCCGCCCGAGCACACCAGGTTCCGGCGGCTGCTCATCCCCGAGTTCACCGTCAGGCGGATCAGGGACCTGCGGCCGGGGATCCAGGCGCTGGTCGACCGGCTCATCGACGACATGGTCGCGCAGGGCTCCGAGGCGGAGCTGGTCGAGGCGTTCGGGCTCGCGCTGCCCTCGCTGGTGATCTGCCAGCTCCTCGGGGTCCCGTACGCCGACCGCGAGTTCTTCCAGGCGCGAACCCGCGAGATGCTCAGCTCCGACGGGGACTTCCACACGCCGGCGTTCGCGATCAGGGACTACCTCGACGGGCTCGTCACGGACGCCGAGAAGGCCCCGCAGGACGACCTCCTGGGCCGGCTGATCACCGGCGGGCGGCTCACGCACGACGAGCTGGTGGGCGTGATGTTCCTGCTGCTCGTCGCCGGCCACGAGACCACCGCCAACATGATCCCACTGGCCACGCTCACCCTCCTGCGCCACCCGGACCAGCTCGCCGCGCTGCGCGAGAACCCCGACCGCTGGCCCATGGCGGTCGATGAGCTGCTGCGTTACCACTCGATCGTGGACTGGGTGGCCTTCGACCGGGTCGCCGTCGAGGACCAGGAGATCGGCGGTCAGCTCGTCAGGAAGGGCGAGGGCATCTTCGTGCTCGGCGCCTCGGCCAACCGCGACGCGCGGGCGTTCGAGCGGCCCGACGACTTCGACGTCGAGCGCGGCGCCCGCCACCACGTGGCCTTCGGGTACGGCGTGCACCAGTGCCTGGGCCAGAACCTGGCGCGCGCCGAGCTGGAGATCGCGCTGCGCACGCTGTTCGAGCGCCTGCCCGGCCTGCGGGTGACGGTGGCCGATGAGGAGCTGCCCGCCAAGTACGATGGACCCATCTTCGGGCTCACTTCGATGCCCGTCGCGTGGTGATCCTCATAAGACCTCTGTGAGGTCGTTCATCACGTTTTCATGATGAGCCCCTAGCGTTTGTAAGCATGAGTGAGCCCGCACGGTTGCTGGTAGTGGACGACGAGCCCGCGTTGCGCGAGGCTCTGCAGTCGAGCCTGGAGTTCGAGGGCTACAAGGTCGTCACCGCCAACGACGGGCAACAGGCGCTCGACGCCCTGGCGGCGGAGCCGTACGACGCGGTGCTGCTCGATGTCATGATGCCCAGGCTCGACGGGCTGACCGCGTGCCGCAGGCTGCGCGGGTCCGGCAACCACGTCCCGGTGCTCATGCTCACGGCCCGCGACGCGGTCGGCGACCGGGTCTCCGGGCTCGACGCGGGGGCCGACGACTACCTGGTCAAGCCGTTCGAGCTGGACGAGCTGCTGGCCAGGGTGCGGGCCCTGCTGCGGCGCGGCGCGCTCAGCACGGGCACGGCCGAGGGCGACACGCTCTCGTACGGCGACCTGCGCATGGACCCGGCGACCAGGGAGGTCACCCGCGGCGACCGCAGGCTCGACCTGACCAGGACCGAGTACCTGCTGATGGAGCTGTTCCTGGCGCACCCGCGCCAGGTGCTGACCAGGGACCAGATCCTCAGCGAGGTGTGGGGCTTCGACTTCGAGCCGACGTCCAACTCGCTCGACGTGTACGTGATGTACCTGCGGCGCAAGACCGAGGCCGGGGGCGAGCCGCGCGTGATCCACACCGTGCGCGGGGTGGGTTATGTGCTCAGGACCACGCCGTGAACGGCGGCGGGCTGGGTGAGCGCCTGCGCGGCCTGGCCACCCGCGGCACCCTGCGCACGCGGCTGACGCTCCTGGTGACGGTGGCAGTGGCGCTGGCCATCGCGATGTGCGCGGGCGCGTCGTACTTCATCCTGCAGACCCGGCTCATCGGCAACTTCGACCAGAGCATCCTGGAGTCGGTGCGAGGGGGCGACAAGGGGTTCCTGGAGCGCAACTGCACGCCGGAGGGCGCGCGGGGCCCGTTCGTCGACGGCCTGGCGACTTTACTGTACGCCGACAGCACCACCTGCTCGATCGGCCCGTCGCCCATCGTGCCCGACTACGAGAAAGACGCGCAGGCCTTCGAGCCGTGCGAGCCCGTCTACCGCTACGGGACGACGCGCGACGGCAAGGACGTGCGCGTGGTGACGATCAACTTCAAGCCCGGCGTGGCGGTCATGGAGGCCAGGCCTGTCGGGTACATCCAGCGCACGTTGCGTAACGCCGGGATCATGCTCGTGGGCATCTCCGTGCTCGGCGTGCTCGGCGCGGCCATGGCCGGGCTCGCGATCTCCCGCTCCGCCCTGCGCCCGGTCGGCGACCTGACCAGGGCGGTCGAGCACATCGCGCAGACCGAGGACCTCGACACGCGCATCCCCGTCCACGGCAACGACGAGATCGCCCGCCTGTCCTCCTCGTTCAACGCCATGACCGCCGCCCTGGCAGGCTCCAGGGAGCGCCAGAAACAGCTCGTCGCCGACGCCGGCCACGAGCTGCGAACCCCGCTCACCACCCTGCGCACCAACATCGACCTGCTGCTGCGCAGCGAGCAGACCGGCCGCAGCCTCGACCCCGGCGCCAAGGAGCGCCTGCTGGTCAACGTGAAGGCGCAGTTCGCCGAGCTGTCCACGCTGGTGGCCGACCTGCTCCAGCTCGCCAGGGGCGACACCGACCACGAGCCGCACGTCGAGCTGGGCCTGCACGAGGTGGCCACGGCCGCCGTCGAGCGTGCCAGGCTGCGCGGCGCCGAGGTCGTCACCGACCTGCGCCCCTGGTACGTCGTGGGCAGCGCCACCTCGCTGGAACGTGCCGTGCTGAACCTCATCGACAACGCCGCCAAGTTCAGTCCGCCGGGCGCCCAGGTCGAGGTGAACCTGCGCGACGGCCGCCTGACCGTGCGCGACCACGGCCCCGGGCTGCCCGAGGAGGAGCTGCCGCACGTCTTCGAGCGGTTCTGGCGCTCCCCGTCGGCGCGCGGCCTGCCCGGCTCCGGGCTGGGGCTGGCGATCGTGGCGCAGGCCGTCACGGAGGCGGGCGGCACCGTGAGCCTGGAGAACGCCCCGGACGGCGGAGCCATCGCCACCATGGAGCTGCCGGGAACTCTCATCCGTAACTCAGAATCGGATAAGTCGCCTTAAAGACCCCAAATGTGTCCTTAGCTGCATGGAAACCACAGCAGTGCGGACCCGCCTGGTCGAGGTGGTCGTCCCGGTCCACAACGAGCAGCGGGCGTTGCGGGCCGGCATCCCGGCTGCAGACCTACCTCACCAGGAACTTCCCCTACGGCTTCCGCATCACGATCGCCGACAACGCCAGCACGGACGACACCTGGCAGCTCGCCACCGAGCTGGCCAGGGAGCTGCCGAACGTCCGGGCCGTGCACCTGGACGAGAAGGGCCGCGGGCGGGCCCTGCGCAGGGTGTGGTCGCAGAGCGAGGCCGACATCGTCAGCTACATGGACGTGGACCTGTCCACCGACCTCGACGCGTTCCTGCCGCTGGTGGCGCCGCTGCTGTCCGGCCACAGCGACCTGGCCATCGGCACCCGCCTGGCCCGCGCGGCGCGGGTGGAGCGGGGGCCCAAGCGGGAGTTCATCTCCCGCTCGTACAACCTGCTGCTCCGCTTCGGCATGGGCGCCGGGTTCTCGGACGCGCAGTGCGGCTTCAAGGCCGCCCGTACGGAGATCGCCCAGGCTCTGCTGCCCGGTGTCGAGGACGAGCAGTGGTTCTTCGACACCGAGCTGCTGCTCCTGGCCGAGCGCCACGGCCTGCGCATCCACGAGGTGCCCGTGGACTGGGTGGACGACCCGGACAGCCGGGTGGAGATCGTCCAGACCGCCCTCGACGACCTGCGCGGCCTGGTGCGGGTCGGGCGCAGGGCCCTGTCCGGCGCCGCCCGCATCCCCGTGCCCGCCAGGGTCGAGCGGGCCGAGCTGCCGAAGGGCATGGCCAGGCAGCTTCCGCGGTTCGCGGTCGTGGGGGTGATCAGCACGCTGGCGTACCTGCTGCTGTACTCGCTGCTGCGCCAGGTCGTGCCGCCCCTCGCGGCCAACGCGGTCGCGCTGCTGGTCACCGCCGTGGCCAACACCGCGGCGAACCGCCGCTTCACCTTCGGCGTCAGGGGCTCGGGCGGGGCCGTGCGGCACCAGTTCGAAGGGCTGATCGCGTTCCTCGTCGGGCTGGCGCTCACTTCGGGCAGCCTCTCCCTGCTGCCCGCCGGGGTCTCCCACGCGGTGGAGCTGATCGCGGTCATCGTCGCCAACGCGGCGGCCACGCTCGTACGCTTCCTGCTGCTGCGCGCGTGGGTCTTCAACCCCGAGCGGAGGGCCACCCGATGACCGCCACCGCCGTCAGGCCCGGGCACCGGGCCGCCGGCAAGCGCGGCGCGCTCGCCCGTGCCCTCCTCGGCGCCGAGGACGACCCGCGCTGGTCGCGGCCCGCGCTGTGGGCGGTGCTCGCCGTGGCGTTCGTCCTGTACGCGTGGGCGCTGAGCGGCAACGCCAACGAGTACTACGCCGCCGCCATCCTGTCGGGCACCCGGAGCTGGAAGGCGTTCTTCTTCGGCGCGATCGACGCCGGCTCCTTCATCACCGTGGACAAGCCGCCGCTGGCGCTGTGGGTGATGGGGCTGTCGGCGCGGATCTTCGGCTACGGCACCTGGAGCATGCTGCTCCCGCAGGCGTTCGCCGGGGTGGCCGCCGTCGGCCTGGTGCACTCGGCCGTGCGCCGCGCCTTCGCCGCCTCGCCTGGCTCACGGCCTGCCGGGGGCCACCTCGCCGCGCTGATCGCCGCCGTCGTCATGACGCTCACGCCGATCACCGTGGCGATCAACCGGGACAACAACCCCGACACCGTGCTCGTGCTGCTGCTGGTGCTGTCGGCCTGGTTCTGCCTGGAGGCGCTGCGGACGGGGCGGCTGGGGCCGCTGCTGCTGGCGGCGTTCTTCGTGGGGCTCGGGTTCAACGCCAAGATGTTGCAGGCGTACCTGGTGGTGCCGGCGTTCGCGCTGGCTTACCTGGTGTGCGCCGGGGTGCCGTGGCTGAAGCGGGTGGGGCACCTGCTGGCGGCCGGGGTCGTGCTGGTGGTGTCCAGCGCCTGGTGGATGGTGGTCACCGACCTGTGGCCCGAGGACTCCCGCCCCTACATCGGCGGCTCCACCGACAACACCGTCCGGGACCTGGTGATCGGCTACAACGGCCTCGGCCGCGTCTTCGGCCAGGGCCGGGGCGGCGGTGGCGGTGGCTTCGGCGGGGAGCCCGGGGCCGGGCGGCTGTTCAACGACATCCTGGCGGGGCAGATCTCGTGGCTGTTGCCGTTCTGCGTGGTGACGCTGGCGTTCGCGATCCTGCCGCGGGTGCGGCGCCTGCACGCGGACGGCGGGCCGGCGGCGGCGGCCTGGCTGGTGTGGGGCGGGTGGCTGGTCGTGCACTACGCGGTGTTCAGCTTCTCCAGCGGCACCTTCCACCCGTACTACACCACCGCCCTGGCTCCCGCGGTGGCCGCGCTGGCCGGGACGGGGTTCGTGGTGATGTGGCAGGCGTACCGGCGGTCGCGGGCGTGGGCCTGGGTGCTGCCGCTGGCGGTGGCGCTGACCGGGGGCTGGTCGTTCGTGGTGCTGCGCCGCACGCCCGACTGGCTGCCGTGGCTGCCCTGGGTCGTGCTCGGGGCGAGCCTGGTGGCCGTGGTGGTGCTCGTGCTGGCCAGGGTGCGGGCCCGGGTGACGGCGCGGTTCGCGGCGGTCGCGCTGGCGGCCGCGGTGGTCGCCGGGCTCGCCGGGCCCGCCGCGTACGCGGTGACGCCCCTGCAGTCCCCGATCAACGGGACGAACCCGACCGCCGGCCCCTCGTCGGGACGGACGGGCCTCGGCGGGCCCGGAGGCACGCCAGGACGGATGCCGGGCGACGGACAGCTCCCGGGCGGCGGGAACCAGCCGGGCGACGGACAGCTCGCGGACAGCGCGGACCAGCCGGGCGACGGACAGCTCCCCGACAGCGCGGACCAGCCGGGCGGCGACCCGCAGAACGGGCGGACGGCGGCCGGAGGGCGAGGCAGCGGCCGGTCCGGCCTCATGGGGCGGGGCGGTCCCGGCGGCGGCGTCAGCGACGCGATGGCCGCGTATCTGGTCGCCCACCAGGGGAGCGCGACGTGGCTGGTCGCGGTGGGCAGCGCGCAGCAGGCGTCCGGCCTCATCCTGTCCACCGGCAAGCCCGTGATCGCCATGGGCGGCTTCACCGGCAGCGACCCCGCCATGACCGTGGACCGGCTCCGGTCGCTGGTCTCCTCGGGACAGCTCAGGTACGTCATGCCGGGCAGCGGTGGCGGGCCCGGCCGGGGCAACTCGGAGGTGACGAGCTGGGTGCAGCAGAACTGCACGGCCGTGGACGGCCAGGACGGGCTCTACGACTGCGCGGCGTAGGCGAGGGCGGGGCGCTGCCGCGGCGGCGCCCCGCCGGGAACGTGGACCGGCCCCGAGACGCGGAAGGTGCTCCACAAGGCGGGGTGCTGTCGAGCAGAGCCGTACAGAGCGGTTGTAAGGTAACGCCGCATGGGGGTGCGGGACGATCCAGGAGCGGGCCTGGCGGGCGCGGCGCCGGCTCCGTACTGGCGGGCGCCCACGGAGATCGAGCGCGGCCTGTACGACGCCAGGACGCGCGGCGACTGGCCCGCGTACTTCGACGTCCTCGCCCAGGTGAAGCTCTTCCACGCGATGTCGCGGTCCCAGGCCGACTCCCGGCAGGACTGGAACTTCTACAACCCCGTCCGCTGGGATCCCCGGCACGGCGTCCGCAGTCTGGTGTTCCTCACCGACGGGATGCTTCCCGCGCCCGTGCCGGACCCGGTCTTCTTCAGGACCGACCTGGCGGCCCTCGCCCACGACTGGCCTGGGGGCGAGGCATGGCTGGCCGTCAACCCGGGCAGCCCGTGCGAGGCGTTCTTCCCCACGACGGCCGCCCACCGGCAGGTGTGGCGCCGGCACACCGAGCGCGCGACCATCGCCCCCGGCAACCGGCTGCGCACCCTGTGGTCAGGCGGCCCGCTGCAAGGCCCGGTCGCCCACGGGCTCGCCTGCGGGGCGCTGCTCTGCGTCAGCAACGGCTCCCTCTGGAACGCGATGGGCTGGCACGGCACCGGCTACGTCGGCGAGAGAAAGCGCCTGCGGGAGTGGTGGGAGATCACCACCCCGGCGGCGCTGGCGAACGCGGTGGAGAAGCTGCTCGCCGGTCGGATGAGCAGCCCGGTCTGGGGCTTCGTGCTGGGCGTGCGCCGCGGCCTCGCCCTCGACTACGGCGGCGTGGTCGAGGTCGACCACTGGCGGCAGGTGACCGCGCGTGTCCTGCGCAGCCGCGCGGCGGAGGGGCCGGAGCCGCTGAGCGAGGCCGAGGCGGAGGCCATGGCCGCCGGGGCGCAGCGGCTCATCGGGCGCATCATCCGGTACGAGGCGCGCTTCCGCGCGGACGGGCTGCTCGCCGAGGGCCGGTTCGTGCACTCGGTGGAGGCGTGGGACTACGGGCGGGCCTCGAAGATGGCCCGCTGGGGGCTCGGCGCCCGCTTCTGCACCCTGGAGGAGGCCGAGCAGGCGGTCGTGCGCGCCGGGCGGGTCAGCCGGATCAACTATCGCTCCTGGGAGGACTTCTCGGCCGGTTACATCCTGGGCCGCTGCCTGCACTTCGACGAGGAGGAGTTCGGCGACTGGTACGGCGAGATGCTCGACGCGCACCGCATCCTGACGACCGACCCCGACAGCCCCTGGCTCAACATCCCGTTCAAACAGCCCTAGGCGGGCAGAGCGGCCAGGAGGAAGGCGAGGCGGGCGGCGGCGGACTCGACGTCCTCCGTGGTGCCCAGGCGGTAACCCCACGAGGTGATGAAGGCGCCCTCGTCGGAGCAGGTCACGGTCTCGGCGAGGGTGGCCGAGAAGCGGTTGCGGACCGATACGTACGCCGGGTCGCTGGACAGCGCCAGGCTCTGCACGGACAGGTCGGCATGACGACCCGCGTGCCAGGCGAACCGCTCGAGGCAGAGCGCGGTATCAAGCATCATGCGTCACCTCCGCATCGTCTCGCGTCAGAATTGCACGATCTTGCGGTGGGGGGCAAGCAATTGCTGCGGTTAATGTGGGGTTTGTTTCCGGTAATCGTGAAGAATCGCGATGATGACTTCCCGCCCCGTCTCCTCGAACTCGGCCGCCTTCGCGTAATCGTCGAACGCCCGGACGTAGAAGGCGATGTCATCGGGATCGCGCAGGATCAGGTCCTTGGTCATCGTGGCGACCGCGACCATGGCCTCGTTGTAGATCCAGAAGCCGTTGACCGGGTTGGCCGGCAGCTCGGTGCCGAACGGGATGACGCCGAACTCGACGTTCGGCAGCGTGCTGACGGCGAGCAGGCGGTCGAGCTGGCCGCGCATCACCTCGGGCGGCGCCAGCATCGTGCGCAGCGCGGCCTCGGTGACCACGAACCTGAACGTGCGCGTCCGGTCGTAGAGGATCTCCTGGCGCTGCATGCGCACCCGCACCGCCGCGTCGATCTGGTCGGCCGCGCTGTAGAGCCGCTTGACCTTGCGGAACACGTGCCTGGCGTACTCGGAGGTCTGCAGCAGGCCCACCATGATGCCCGGCTCGAAGACGCGGAAGACCTTCGTGCGGGCCTCCAGGTCGCGGACGTCCTCCTGGATCGCGGCCAGGCCGCTGCGGTGGCGCTGCTTCCAGTCGTCGTGGCGTTCCAGCAGCGCGATGGACTGCCTGATCAGCTCGTCCGTCGTGTCGGGCGAGGCGTTGACGGCCTGCGCCCACACGACCACGTCATCCTCGGTCGCCGTCTGCCGGGCGTTCTCCAGCCTGGAGACCTTGGACGGCTGCCAGCGCAGCCGTTCGGCCAGTTCCTTGCCCGACAGATGGGCCGCCTCGCGCAGCTGACGTAGCTGGCTGCCGAGGTCGATGCGCGCCTGCTGAAAGGACGTCACGGCGCAAGAGGCTAGCCTCGCCGGTGCCGATCATGCCAGGGCCCGCCGCAATTGTGATCAACCGGTTGCCGTCGGTGTTCCTCCGCTGCTTGGGAAAGCGTTTGCCTGACGGGCACGGGTTTCATCGGCGTCCGGGAGGACGCGGCGGGCGATCTCGGTGATGAGCTCGCGGGGGACCTCTACGGCGGCCTCGCCGTCGAGGACGTCGCGCAGGTCCGCGAGGGCCTCCGCGTCGGTGACCCGGAGACCTTGCACGACGATGGTGCCGCGGTCGGTCTCGTACAGGGTGGGACAGGCGCCTGCCTCCGAGGTGGAGCCGAGGAACCGCATTCGCATGACGATCCTTCCCCGATTAATTGAGCAATTGCGCGCAATTGTATGCCCGGGGGTTTCCCCTTTGATCGTCTTTCCGGAAATCGTGATGGGGAGACTGATCAGTCGAGGGCGCCGTTCATGAACTCCTGGGCCCGTTCGAACAGCGCCAGCGTCGTCGCGTGCAGCAGGTCGCCGATGTCCTTGGGCGCCTTCCCGGCGAACGCCCTGGCGTGGGTGCCTTCGAGCACGATGCCGAGCTTGAAGCAGGCCATCACCGCGTACCAGTCGATGGCCGACATGTCGCGCTCCGACAGCGCCGTGTAGTACGCGACGAGCTCGCGCGGCGGCGGCAGCCCCGGCACGTGGTCGTTGCCCGACGGCCACATGGCCAGCAGCCAGCCGAGATCCACCAGCGGATCGCCGATCGTGCACATCTCCCAGTCCACGATCGCGGCCACGCGGGGGCCGTCGGGGGCGAACATGAGGTTCGCGAAATGGTAGTCGCCGTGCATGACGCCCGGCGTGAACGTGCGGGGCAGGTGGCGGGTGAGCCAGTCGGCCGTCTCGCGCAGGCCGGGGATGTCGGGCCCGGGATAGCCGTCGAGCTCGCCGTACGAGTCGAGCTCCGTCAGCCAGCGCGGCACCTGCCGCTCCAGGAAGCCCTCGGGCCGTCCGAACCCGGGCAGCACCGCCGGATCGATCCGCCCCAGCTCGGCCAGCGCGGCGGCGGCCTCCAGCCCCATCCGGTGCCTGATCGCCGGGTCGGACGCGTGCGGCTCCGGCAGCCCCGTCGAGGGGTTGAACCCGTCCACCGGCTCCATCAGGTAGAAAACCGGCTCCCGCGCCGTCTGCGCGGCCACCAGCCGGGGCGCCGGCACGGGCGTGTCGCGCAGCGCCGCCAGCACCCGCGCCTCGCGGCGCAGCACCTCGTTGCTCTTGCGGCGGGTGTGCAGGGGAGGGCGGCGCAGCACGTACGGGCGGCCGCCGCGCTCGAAGCGGACCATGACGTTCTGTGTGCCGCCCAGGACCGGCGCCGGGTCGGTGATCGGGCCGCCCGGCAGCCCCTCGGCGTCCATCCACGCGCCGAGCTCGTCGAGGTCGATGGCCCCGACGTCGATGTGGGTGGAGGTCATGTACCGCCCCTCTACAGAACGATATTCTGGTGCTCGACCCTATGAGAGCGCTGCACGCAAGGTCAACCCAGCGCCTGCATGAATGGCAGGTACTGGCACGACCGGTCGCCCGGCAGCTCACCGCCGCGCACCATCATCGACACCTGCCACGGGCTGCCGATGCCGTGCTCGCCCGCCCACGCGATGAGCGCCTGCCTGGACAGGTCGAAGTCCATCCGCACCTCGCCGCCCGCGTGCAGCGCCAGATCGCCGATCAGCGCCCTGGCCGTCTCCTCGTCCCCAGCCACGACCGGGCCGATCACCGTGTTGTCGTCGTTGCGCCAGCAGTGGCCGAAGCCGCCCTCCGCGACCCGCACCTGCTCGCCGAACCCGAACATGCGCCGCAGCAACGCCGACCGGTCCGTGCCGAACACCTGCGCGTCGAGCCGCAGGATGCCGTCGAGATCCGCCTGCGTGGCCGGGCGGGTGCGCCCCGACGGCTCGCCGCGGAAGACACCCGTGTGCCTGGCGGCCCGGCCGACGACGCGGAAACCGAGCCGCTCGTACAGGGGGCGGCCCATCTCGGTGGCGTACAGCGAGACCGTGCGCCCGCCCGCCTGCTCCAGCACGTGCTCCATGAGCCTGCGGCCCAGCCCCTGCCGCTCGAACCTGGCGGCCGTCAGCACCATGCTGATCACGGCGTGGTCGTCGCCGTAGCGGGTCAGGACGTTCGTGGCGGCCAGGCCGTCGCCGTCGGGGGCGTCGATGCCGTACGGCTCGCCGATCTCGAACAGCAGGCCCCACTTGTGCCGCTCGGGCAGCCAGCCGCGGTCCTTGGCCAGCCGGGCGCAGTCGTCGAGGTCGGCCTCGGTGAGGCGGCGAACGGTCATGGAGGGCATTCTTCTGCATGGACGACGGATGACTCAAAGTGATTATCGGCACTGTTCGGAGGGCTGGATGACGCACGTGGCGGCCATCGACGTGGGCGGCACCACCATGAAGGGCGGGTTCGTCGCCAGGGACGGGACGATCCACCACGTCGAGCGCCGCCCCACGCCCCGCGCCGACGGCCCCGAGCGGGTCATCGCCGCCGTCTCGGCCTTCGTCGCCGACCTCGCCCGTCCCCGCGACGGCGTGCGCCCGCTGGCGGTCGGGCTCGCGGTGCCCGGGCTCGTCACGCCCACCCACGCGGTCTTCTCCGCCGCGTTCGGCTGGCGCGACGTGCCCGCGCACGCGTTCGCCCCCGACGTACGGCTGCCGGTGGCGCTGGGGCACGACGTGCGGGCCGCCGGGGAGGCGGAGCTCGCGTACGGGGAAGGCGGGCGGGACGTCCTGTACCTGCCCATCGGCACCGGCATCGCGGGGGCCGTGGTGCTGTCGGGCGCGCTGTACGGGGGCGCGGGCGGGTGGGCCGGGCAGGTGGGCCACATCCCCGTGCGGCCCGACGGGGCGGCCTGCGGGTGCGGGCAGCGGGGCTGCCTGGCGGCCTACGCGTCCGGCGGGGCCGTGGCGGCGCGGTGCGGCCTTCCCGGGGCCGAGGAGGTGGTCCGGGCGGTGCTGGCGGGGGACGCGCGGGCCGTGGCGGTGTGGGACGAGGCCGTGGAGGCGCTCGCTCTGGCGCTGGCCACGTACACGCTGGTGCTCGATCCCGGGGCCATCGTGATCGGCGGCGGGGTCTCGCAGGCGGGCGACACCCTCCTCGTGCCGCTGCGGGAGCGGCTGAGCGCCCGGCTGGGCTTCCGGCAGGCGCCGGAGGTGCGGGCGTCGTCGCTCGGGGCCATGGCGGGGCTCATGGGGGCGGGGCTGCTGGGGTGGCGGGCGGTGCCAGGGGCGTAGGGACGTCCACCGGCTGCGCTCGCAGCTCCTCGCCCAGCGCCTTCGCCTGCGGGTCCATCCGGGGGCTGGCGGCCACGCCCCTGCCCAGGAGGCCGTGGACGACGAAGTTGAGCGCCTTGATGTTGGGGAGGTCGTGGCGGTCTATGCGGTAGGGGGCGAGATGGGGCAGGAGGCGTTTGAGTGTGTCGGGGGTCAGGTGGGCCGCCAGCCAGTCGTAGCGGGCCCGGGTGTCGGTCCAGACGCCCAGGTTGGCGTTGCCGCCCTTGTCCCCGGAGCGCGCGCCCGCGATGCGGCCCAGGGGGATGGTGGTGGTGCCGACCTCCCGCGCGTCCGCGTGCGGGGATGGCTGGGCGCCGGCCCCGGGCGCTGGGAGGGGTACGGGGGTTGCCGGGCCCGCGCCCGCTGCGGGCGGCAGGTGCGTACGGTCCGGGGGAGGCGGGAGGGGGAGTTCCTCGCCGTCCACGAACACCCTGGGGCGCACCTCCGAGACCGGGACCAGCACCGGCCAGTACACCCCGTACGGCGAGGCGTTGCCCGGCGGGGAGAGGCCGTAGAAGCCCGGGTAGCTGGCCAGGCCCGTCTCCACCACGGCGGACGAGAAGGCGCGGCCGGCCTTGCGCTCGTCCGTGGACATCACGGTGATGCGGAGCAGTCCGGAGTCCGTGAGCGTGACGTCCACCTCGTCGAACGACTCGCGCGGGACGCGGGCCCAGAGCGCCTCCTCGGCGACCCGCGCCTTGGCCGGCACGTCCAGGCCCGTCAGCACCAGCGTCATCGTGTTCCGGTAACCGCCCAGGTGGTTGACGGCGACCTTGAGGGTGTCCGGCGGCGGTTCGCCGCGGACGCCGGAGACCAGGACGCGGTCGGGGCCGTCGTCCGACAGGGTGATCGTGTCGAAGCGGGCCACCACGTCGGGGCCGAGGTAGCGGGGGCCGCCCAGCTCGTAGACGAGTTGCGCCGTGACCGTGCCGATGGAGACCAGGCCGCCTGTGCCGGGGTGCTTGGTGATGACGGACGAGCCGTCCGCGCGCAGCTCGGCGAGGGGGAAGCCGCAGTGGGCCAGGTCCGGTACGTCCTGGAAGAAGGCGTAGTTGCCGCCCGTCGCCTGGCAGCCGCACTCGATGACGTGCCCCGCCACCACCGAGCCCGCCAGCGGGTCGAGGTCCTCGGGCCCCCACCCGTACCGCCAGATGCCGGGGCCGGTCACCAGGGCGGCGTCCGTGACACGGCCGGTGACCACCACGTCCGCGCCCGCCGACAGGGCGGCGGCGATGGGGCGGCCGCCGAGGTAGGCGTTGGCGGTCAGCGGGGTCGCGGTGAGGTGCTCGCCGGTGTCGGCGTTGACGAGGGGGAGCGGGTGACCGGTGAGGTCGTCGCCGGTGACGTACGCAACGGACGGGGACAGGCCGAGGCGGGCGGCGAGGTCGTGGACGGCGTCCGCGCAGCCGGCCGGGTCGAGGCCGCCCGCGTTCGTCACGATCTTGATGCCCCGGTCGAGGCAGGGCCCCAGGACGTCCTCCAGCTGGCGCAGGAACGTCGGGGCGTAGCCAGGGCGGCCCTTGAGCCGGTTGCCGGCCAGGATGAGCATCGTCAGCTCGGCCAGCCAGTCGCCGGTGAGCACGTCGATCGGGCCGCCCTCGACCATCTCCCTGGCGGCGGAGAGCCGGTCGCCGTAGAAGCCGCTGCAGTTCGCGACGCGCAGCACCATGATCAGCCCTCCTGGGGCACCCACGCGGGCGGGCGCTTGGCCATGAACGCCGCGATGCCCTCCTGGCCCTCCGCCGAGGTGAACCGCTCGGCCGACAGCTCCGTCATCCGCTGCAACCCTCCCCTGAAGGACATCGCCGGAACCTCCCTGACGAGCCGCTTCGTGATCGCCAGCGCTTCCGGGCCGCCCTTCATCAGCATCTCGGCATAGCGGGCCACGGTCGCGTCGAGGCCCTCGGGCGGGACGGCCGCCGACAGCAGGCCGATCTCCACGGCCCGCGCCGCGTCGAAGACCTCGCCGGTCAGGAAGTACTCGGCCGCCGCTCGGGAGCTCAGCCTGCGGAGCACCGGCACCGCGATCATGGCGGGCGCGACGCCGAGGCGCACCTCCGTGAACGCGAACGACGCCGTCAGCGGCGCGATCGCGAAGTCGCACGCGGCCACCAGCCCCAGGCCGCCCGCCCGCGCGGTGCCGTTGAGCCGGCAGATCACCGGCTTGGCGCTCTCCCAGATCAGCTCCAGGACCTCCGGGAACGAGGCCGTCACCGGAGCCCCGGAGGCGCGCTGCTCCTTGATGTCGGCACCCGAGCAGAACACGTGCCCCGTGGCGGTCAGCACGATCACCCTGGCCTCCGGCTCGGCCAGCGCCCACCGCAGCCGGTCGGCCAGCTCGGCCAGCAGGCGGCTGGACAGCGCGTTGCGGTTGGGCGGCGAGTCCAGCGTGATCGTCGCGACGCCCCCCGCGAGCTCCTTGTGCACCAGGTCTGTCATGAGTCCCCCTCCTGGATGATCACCAGCACCGCTCCCGCGTCGACCTGCCGGCCCTTCTCCACGCCTACGACGGACACCACGCCGTCGGCCGGGGCGGTGATGCGGTGCTCCATCTTCATCGCCTCCAGGACCAGGACCGCCTGGCCCTTCACCACCCGATCACCGGGCTCCACCTCGACCCGCAGCACGTTACCCGGCATGGGGGCCAGGAGGGATCCGGGCGCGACGTGCTCGGCGGGCTCGGGGAGGCGGGGGACGGGGGTCAGCTCGGCGTGCCCGCCCGCGTGGTCGACGCACACGCTGCCGGGGTAGTGGGCGATCTCGTACGTGCGGCGCAGGCCGTCGTGCTCCAGGATCACCCGGTACGGGTCCGCGGCGGCGACGGTGACACCCTCGGGGAGCGGGTCGTAGGTCACCTCGCCGGTCTCCTCGAAGCGGATGGTGCGCGGCTGGGAGCGCACGTTCCGCCAGCCGGCGGGGAGGCCGGGGAGCACGCGGGCGCGGCTGCGGTTGAGCGCCGCCACGGCGAGCGCGGCCGCCAGCCCCGCGTGCCCGGCCTCGGCGGGCTGCTCCCGGGCCGCGGGGGACGCGCGGACAGGGCCGTCGGGGTCGAGGAAGCCGGTGTGCGTGTCACCGGCCACAAACTCCCGATTCGTCAGGATATTTACGAGCAAATCCCGGTTCGTGGTCAAGCCGTGCAGCCGGGCCCGGCGCAGCGCCGACACCAGCTTGCGCACCGCCTCCGCCCGCGTCGAACCATGCGCCACCACCTTGGCCAGCAGCGCGTCATAGTGCGGCGACACGACCGACCCCGACTCCACCCCGGCATCCACCCGCACGTCACCCGGGATCTCGAACCGCCGCAACACCCCGGCCTGCGGCACATGATCGGCGTCCTCGGCGTACAACCGCGCCTCGACCGCCCACCCCACCGGCGCCGGCGGCCCGGCGGGCAGCGCGGCGCCCTCCGCCACCTCGATCTGCAGCCGCACGAGGTCCACGCCGTGAACCAGCTCGGTCACCGGATGCTCGACCTGGAGCCGGGTGTTCATCTCCAGGAACGCCACCCGGTCCCCCTTGACCAGGAACTCCACCGTCCCGGCCCCTACGTACCCGATCGTGCGGGCCGCCCGGACCGCGGCCTCGTACAGCAGCGACCGCGTCGCCTCCGGGATCCCCGGCGCGGGACACTCCTCGATCACCTTCTGGTGCCGCCGCTGCACGCTGCACTCGCGCTCGCCCAGCGCCCACACGGCCCCGTGCCGGTCGGCCAGCACCTGGACCTCCACGTGCCTGGCCCGCTCCAGCAGCGGCTCGGCGAACACCGTGCCGTCGCCGAACGCCGCGGCGGCCTCCCGCCGCGCCGACTCCACCGCCCCGGCCAGTTCCCCGGGCTCGCGCACCACCCGCATCCCGCGCCCGCCACCACCCGCGGACGCCTTCACCAGCAGCGGGAACTCCTCAGGCGCGGCGAGGTCGAGCGAGGGCAGCACCGGCACCCCGGCCTCCGCCATCAGCCGCTTCGCCCCGATCTTGACGCCCATGGCCGCGATGGCCTCGGGCGGCGGGCCGACCCAGACCAGCCCGGCCGCCAGCACCTCCCGAGCGAACTCCGCACTCTCGGACAGGAACCCGTAACCCGGATGCACCGCGTCCGCGCCCGAGGCCCGGCAGGCCGCCAGCAGCCGCCCCACGTCCAGGTACGTGTCGGCCGGACGCGTGCCCGGCAGGCGTACCGCCAGGTCGGCCTCGGCCACGTGCGGCGCGTCCGCGTCGGCGTCGGAGAACACGGCCACCGTGGAGATGCCGAGCGCCCGGCAGGTACGGAAGACGCGGCGGG
Organism: Nonomuraea sp. NPDC050202; assembly: GCF_040656115.1. NCBI lineage: Bacteria > Bacillati > Actinomycetota > Actinomycetes > Streptosporangiales > Streptosporangiaceae > Nonomuraea > Nonomuraea sp. NPDC050202. Next base: position 912,171 of record NZ_JBFALF010000002.1, read on the forward strand.
CGATCTCGCCCCGGTTCGCGACGAGCAGGCGAGTGATCACGGCCGGAACACCCCGAATCCCGCCGCCTCGGGCACCGGCGCGCTGTTGATCGCTGACAGGCACATGCCCAGCACGGTACGGGTGTCGCGCGGATCGATCACCCCGTCGTCGTACAGGCGCCCCGACAGGAAGAAGGCCAGCGACTCGGCCTCGATCTGCGCCTCCACCATCGCCCGCATCGCCGCGTCGGCCTCCTCGTCGTACACCTGCCCCTTGGCCAGCGCCGACGCCCGCCCCACGATGGACAGCACGCCGGCGAGCTGGGCGGGGCCCATCACCGCCGACTTGGCGCTCGGCCAGCTGAACAGGAAGCGGGGCTCGTACGCGCGCCCGCACATCCCGTAGTTGCCCGCCCCGTACGAGGCGCCCATGACGACCGTCAGGTGCGGCACGGTGGAGTTGGACACCGCGTTGATCATCATGGCGCCGTGCTTGATGATGCCGCCCTGCTCGTAGTCCTTGCCGACCATGTAGCCGGTCGTGTTCTGCAGGAACAGCAGCGGCGTGCGCGACTGGTTCGCGAGCTGGATGAACTGCGTGGCCTTCTGCGACTCCTCGCTGAACAGCACCCCGCGCGCGTTGGCCAGCACCCCCACCGGATACCCGTGGATCCGCGCCCACCCGGTCACCAGCGAGGCCCCGTACAGCGGCTTGAACTCCGCGAACTCGCTGCCGTCCACCACCCGCGCGATCACCTCGCGCGGGTCGAACGGCACCTTCAGGTCCTCCGGCACGATCCCGAGCAGCTCCTCGGCCGGATACACCGGCTCCGCCACGCCGGGATCGGGCGCGCGGCCCAGCTTCCGCCAGCCCAGCGAGGCGACGACGCGCCGCCCGATCCGCAGCGCGTCGTGCTCGTCCTGGGCCAGGTAGTCGGCCAGCCCGCTGACCCTGGCGTGCATCTCTGCCCCGCCCAGCGACTCGTCGTCGGACTCCTCCCCGGTCGCCATCCTGACCAGTGGCGGCCCGCCGAGGAACACCTTGGCCCGCTCCCGCACCATCACGACGTGGTCGCTCATCCCGGGCACGTACGCCCCGCCCGCCGTCGAGTTGCCGAACACGAGCGCCACCGTCGGCACCCCCGCCGCCGACAACCTGGTCAGATCGCGGAAGATCTGCCCGCCCGGAATGAAGATCTCCTTCTGTGTCGGCAGGTCCGCGCCGCCGCTCTCGACCAGGTTCACGTACGGGAGCCGGTTGCGCAGCGCGATCTCGGCCGAGCGCAGGGTCTTCCTGAGCGTCCACGGGTTCGAGGCGCCGCCGCGCACCGTGGGGTCGTTCGCGGTGATCACGCACTCGACGCCCTCGATCACGCCGATCCCCGTCACCACGCTCGCCCCGACGGGGAAGTCGCTGCCCCAGGCCGCCAGCGGCGACAGCTCCAGGAAGGGGGAGTCGGGGTCGACGAGCAGCTCCACCCGCTCCCTGGCCAGCAGCTTGCCACGCGCCCGGTGCCGCGCGACGTACTTCTTGCCGCCCCCGGCCACCGCCTTGGCCTGCTCGGCGTCCAGCTCGGCCAGCTTGGCCAGCATCGCCGCGCGCCTGGCGCGGTAGTCGTCGCTCCCGGTGTCGAGCCTGCTCCTGATCACGACGTCCTCCCGGCGATCATGCCAAGCACGCTAGCCCAGGCATGGAACGAGCCGCCACCCCGTGACGGGTGGCGGCTCGATCGTCGTGCCGGATCAGCTGCAGTGGCTCCAGCCGGACTTCCAGCTGTAGGAGCTCCACGAGCCGCCCCAGATCACGCACTTCTTGGCGGCGGGCAGACGCACCGGGCCGGCATACGCGGTGAACGAGCCCGAGTTGTTGCCGCTGGAGCCGCCCTTGACCTGGAGGATCGCGCTCATCGGCATCTTCTTCGGGTGGACCAGGCGCGACATCGTGACCACGCAGTTCTTGCCCGCGCTGCTGTTGTACAGCAGGTAGATCGTGGCGTTGGCGCCCAGCGACCGCGAGTCGACGATCTTGTAGCCCGCGCCGCACACCGCCGTCGGCTTGTACGTGTTGGGCTTCAGCGACGTGGCCGGCTTGTCCGCCTCGCCCTCCGCACGCACGGTCGTCGTGGGGCCCGAGGTCGGCTTCTCCGTCGGGTCCAGCTCGGGCTCGACCAGCGTGGTCTTCTTCTTCTTGGTCGGAGTCGGGGTGGGCGTGGGCCTCTTCGTGGTCGTCTGGGGCCTGGGGGCCTCGGTGACCACCTGCGGAACCTGGGCGATGGGCTCCTTCGTCGGCTTCTTGGTCTTCTTGGTCTCTTCCGGCTCGATGTCCAGGGTGGGCACCGGAGCCGCGCTGTCCGTCGGGATCACCACGGGCGGGGACTGCTGAGCGGTCGGGGGCTCGCTCGGCTGGCCCGCGCCGCCCGAGCCGCCGTCGGTCTCGTTGGCGGAGTTGCCCACCGCGACGACCTCGGGCTCCTTGCTGTTGGCCTGCACGACGATCGCGCCCGCCACGACGAGCAGCGCCGCTGCGGCGGCACCCGACAGGGCGAGCGTAAGGGTACGGCGCTGCTTGGCGGGCACCCCGCCACCCGGTCGCGTACCGGCTGCCCCGGCCGCACCGGGACCACTGGCCGCACCGGGGCCGGCGGGACCGTTGGGCCTGCCCGGCCCGCCTCGGCCGCCCGGCCCATGAGGCCCGCCCGGACCCGCGGGACCGCCGTGGGCCCCCGCCTGGAAGGGCTGGCCGGGGCCGTGCGGGGGCATCCCGGACGCGGCCGACTGCTGGCCGCCGTTGGGGCCGCCGTGCATCCCGGGAGCGCCCTGAGGGCCGCCGGCCTGCGCGCCGGGGGCGCCGGCTGCCTGCGGGCCGCCGGGCATTCCCGGCTGCGGGCCGCCGCCCGGCATCCCGGCCTGGGGCGCTCCGGGCGGCATCCCGCCGGGCCCGCCCTGCGCCGCGCCACCCTGAACGGGACCGCCGTGGGGCGCGTTGCCTGCAGAACCGCTGTGGGTGCCGTTGCCCGCGGGGCCGCCGTGGGGCATGCCCGCCTGCGGTCCGTTGCCCGCGGCACCGCCTTGGCCGGGACCGCCCTGGGCCGCACCGCCCTGGGCCGCGTTACCCGCGGGGCCGCCGTGAGGCGCGCTGCCGGCGGGGCCGCCCTGGGCCGCCGCGGCCGCCTGGCGGCCGTAGTCGCCCGTCTGCTGCGGGGGAAGCTGCTGGGGGCCGGTCGGCTGGTGCCATGGGCCGGGGTAGTGGTCCTGGTTCGGCGCATCACCGGGACCGCCTGAGCCGTCAGCGCCCGCCTGAGCGGCACCGGCAGCGACACCGCCGGCGCCGCCCGCACCGGCAGCGCCGGGGGCGGTCTTCTGGCCGCCCGTCACCGGCTCGATGGCCGCCTTCGGCGCGGGCTGTCCCGTGAGGTGGACGATCAGCTCGTCGGCGCTGGGCCGCTGCGCCGGATCCTTCGACAGGCAGGCGGCCACCAGGTCGCCCAGCAGCCCCTCCATCTTCCCGAGCTCCGGCTCCTCGTTCAGAATCCGGTTCATCACCACGGGAATGGAGTCGGCCCCGAAGGCGGGCTTGCCCGTCGCGGCGAACACCATCGTGACGCCCCAGGCGAACACGTCGGCCGCCTCCGACACCTGCGCCCCGCTGAGCTGCTCGGGCGCCAGGTACGAGGGCGTCCCCATGGCCATCCCGGTGGCCGTGGCGCCGGGGGAGTCGAGCGCCCTGGCGATGCCGAAGTCGATCACGACGGGACCTTCGGGCCCCATCAGCACGTTGGCGGGCTTGAAGTCGCGATGCAGGATCCCGGCCCGGTGGATGGCCGCGAGGGCGGTCGCCGTACTGATCGCCAGCCGCTCCAGGGCCGCGCCCCGCCGCGGCCCCTCGTTGATGACGAGCTCGCGCAGGGAAGGCCCGGGCACGAACTCGCTGACGATGTACGGCCGGCTCCCGTCCAGGTCGGCGTGGAGCACCGGAGCGGTGCAGAACCGGGCGACGCGCTGCGCCACCGCCACCTCGCGCAGGAAGCGTGTCCTGGCGTCGGCGTCCGCCACCAGGGCGTTGTGCAGCAGCTTGACCGCGACTTGTTCCCCGGAGTCGCTCTTGCCGAGATAGACAACGCCCTGGCCGCCCTCGCCGAGCCGGGCGACGATGTCATACGCCCCCAGCCGCCGCGGATCGTCCGCCGCCAACGGCTGGAACTGATTCACGTCGGACCCCCATCACAACCCAATAGATGAGGCAAAACGCTACCAGCGTGACCCTCGGGGCGTCTGCCGGACCTATCAGAAGTTTCACGTTTTGACGATGAAAGTCAGGCTTCCGTCGCAGGTCGTGTGCGCTTGGAAGCCCAAGGTCACGGCTTGGTGAAGGCGAGATCCAATCGTCGGCCGTCAGATCGCCTTGCCGGGATTGAGGATGCCGAGGGGGTCGAACACGGCCTTGATCCCCCGCTGCAGCTCGCCCACGACCGGCCCGGACTCCAGCTCCAGCCAGCGCCGCTTCAGCAGCCCCACGCCGTGCTCCCCGGTGAGCGTGCCGCCGAGCTCCAGCGCGTCCTTGAACACCTCGTCCGCCGCGGCCCACACCTCCGGCGGCGGCTCCACGGTGCCGTGCTCGAAGATGAAGACCGGGTGCAGGTTGCCGTCGCCGGCGTGTGCCACCGTGGCGATCCGCACCCCGTGCCGCACCGCCGCCGCCTCGATCCGGCCGATCATCTCGGCCAGCGCGGAACGCGGCACGCACACGTCCTCCACCAGGCACGCGCCCTGGCGCTCCTTGGCCCCGTAGGCCAGGCGCCGCAGCCCGATCAGCTCGTCGGCCTCCTGCGGGCTCGACGAGACGGCGACGAACGAGGCGCCGTTCTCCGTGCAGATCCGCTCCATGCGCTCCACGGCGGCCTGGCTGTCGGCGGCGTCGGACTGGCCGATGAGCATGGCCTGCGTGGCGGGTTCGAGCCCGATGTTGCGCCACTCGTCGATGGCCTGCAGCGTGGCCCGGTCGAGCAGCTCCATCAGGGACGGCTGGCAGCCGGCCGCCATGATCGCCGACACGGCAGCCCCGGCGTCCCGCAGCGAGGAGAAGTCGGCCGCGAACGTCGCGGGCGGCGCGGCCGGCGCGCGCCGCAGCCGCACGGTGGCGGCGGTGATCACGCCGAGCGTGCCCTCGGAGCCGACGAACAGCCCGGTCAGGTCGTAGCCCGTGACGCCCTTCATCGTGCGCCGCCCGGTGTTCAGCACCCGGCCGTCGGCCAGCACGACCTCCAGGCCGAGCGCCGAGTCCCTGGTCACGCCGTACTTCACGCAGCGCAGCCCGCCGGCGTTGGTGGCCAGGTTGCCGCCGATGGTGGAGATCTCGTACGAGGACGGGTCCGGCGCGTACATCAGCCCGTGCTGCCTGGCGGCCTTGTCCAGGTCGGCGGTGATGACGCCGGGCTCGACGACGGCGATCTCGTCGGCGGGGGAGAGCTCCCTGATCGCGGTCATCCTGGCCAGCGAGAGGATGACCGAGCCGTCGCCGGCCACCGACGCGCCCGCCAGGCCGGTGCCGCCGCCGCGCGGCACCACCGGCACCCGGTGCTCGGTGGCCCACTTCATGGTGGTCACCACGTCGTCGCGAGAGGTGGCGAGCACGACGCCGAGCGGCTTGCCGGGCTCCAGGAACGTGCGGTCGCGGGCGTAGGAGTCGATCACGTCGGGGTCGGTCAGAACGCGGGCTTCGGACAGAGCGTCCACCAGGGCATCAATCGGTCTCACACTATGCACCTTATGGTTTGCGCAGTGCGTTCCTTAAGGCCAGACTGCCCGGGTGACTGTCGGGTGCCCGGTGTGTTTGGAGACTGACCAGGTTGTCGCGGTTCCCGGAGTGGTGGCCGCCGGGACCACGTACAAGATCGGGCGGGTCAGGTTACCGGGCACGCGGGAGGTCGCAGACCTGCCCACCCAGGCGGCGCTGGGCGCGTCGAAGCACGTCATGAGCCGCACGCAGCTCGCGGTGTGGCTGTCGTTCCCCAGCCGCCACTACACGCCCTGGGCCAGGAACCAGGGGTACGTGCTGCTGCTGGTCGCGGCGCTGGTGCATCTCGTCATGTCGCTGGTGATCGCGATGGGGCAGGACCCGAACTGGGGCGAGGTGCTGCTGGCGCCGTTCTGCCTGACGGGCCTGTTCTGGGGGTTCGGCCTGCTGAACGTGCTCGGCGCGCACGGCGCCCGCAAGCGCGACACGCTGGAGGCCCCGGCCAGGGAGAAGGCCCTGACCGTGTGGGAGAGCCTGTACTACTGCGCCCGCGACAACGTCGCCTTCGAGCCGGGCGTCGGCGTCACGTTCCACCCGAGCGAGACGCGCGAGTACATCTTCGGCTTCAGGAACGGCGGCGGCCCCCGCCACTGAGAGGCGAGGGCCGCGGCGCCTGGTCCGGTCAGGCGACCGGTTTGGCGGTCGGTCTGGCGGTCGGTCAGGCGTGCTCTTCGGCGACCAGGCGGACGCAGACGGCCAGGCCGTTGATGGCCTGCTCCAGCTCCTCCAGGCCGGGGTAGGTCGGCGCGATCCTGATCGTGCGGTCGTCGGGGTCCTTGCCGTACGGGTGCGTGGCGCCGGCGGGCGTCAGCGCGATGCCCGCCGCCTTGGCCCTGGCCACCACCTCGGCGGCGTGCGGCACCTCCAGGCTGATGAAGTAGCCGCCCCGCGGGCTCGTCCAGGTGGCCAGGTCGCCGAGCCGCTCGGTCAGCACCTTGTCGACCAGCTCGAACTTCGGCCCGATCAGCTCGGCGTGCCGCCGCATGTGCGCGGCCACGCCGGCGCCGTCACGCAGGAACTCCACGTGACGGAGCTGGTTGATCTTGTCGGGGCCGATGGACTGCTTCGAGGTGTTGTGCAGGAACCACTTCACGTTCGCCGGCGAGCCGCCGAAGAACGAGACGCCGGAGCCGGCCAGCGTCACCTTCGAGGTCGAGGCGTAGACGAACACCCGGTCGGCGTTGCCGTGCTCGGCGGCCAGCGCCAGCAGGTCGGCCAGCTCGTCGGGGGTGTCGGTGAGGTGGTGCACCGCGTACGCGTTGTCCCAGAAGATCCGGAAGTCGGGCGCGGCCGTCTCCATGGCGGCCAGCCTGCGCACGGTCTCGTCGCTGTAGGTGAGACCGGACGGGTTGCTGTACTTCGGCACGCACCACATGCCCTTGACGCTCGCGTCCTCGGCCACCAGGCGCTCGACGACGTCCATGTCGGGGCCTTCCGCGTTCATCGGGACGGGGACCATCTTGATCCCGAACCGCTCGCAGATGGTGAAATGCCGGTCATAGCCGGGGACGGGGCACAGGAACGTGATCTCCGGCTCTTCGACCCACCGGCGCGCGGCGCCCGGCACCGGGGTGAGCAGCGCGTGCACCACGGTGTCGTGCATCATGGCCAGGCTGGAGTTGCCCCCGACCACGAGCTGCTCCGCCGGCACCTGCACCAGCGGCGCGAACAGCTCGCGCAGCTCGGCCAGGCCCTGCAGGTTGCCGTAGTTGCGGCCGTCGGTGCCGTCGGCCGCCTGGTACGACGTGGGCAGTTTCAGCAGATCGTTGGAGAGGTCGAGCTGGCGCGGCGACGGCTTTCCCCGGGTGAGGTCGAGCGAGAGCCCTCGCTGGACGAGGTCGGCGTAGTCACTCTGGGCGGTCACGAGCATCTCCTCCGATTCTGTGTGGCCTACGAAGGATAGAAGATGTCACCAGGTAGGCCGGTAAGTATCCGGAATGTGGACCGCGCCGGGGCCAAAGGTTTCGCGGGCGAATAACAAAGAACGCCTAGCCGAGCGGCGATCGTTGGCGTGGAATGGGTAGATCGGGGCAGGCACAACTCCGCGTCGGAGGGGAGCAGCCGTGACGACCGTTCGAGAGACCTCGATCGAGCAGGTCAGGCGCCGTCGCACCGGGACCGTCATCGCATCCTGGCTGTCCACGACCGATCACAAGGTCATCGGGTACCTCTACCTGATCACCTCGTTCGGGTTCTTCCTCGTCGCCGGCGTCATGGCCATGTTCATCAGGGCGGAGCTCGCCGCGCCCGGCATGCAGGTCGTCAGCCAGCAGCAGTACAACCAGCTGTTCACCATCCACGGCACGGTGATGCTGCTGCTGTTCGCCACCCCGCTGTTCGCCGGGTTCGCGAACGTGGTGATGCCGCTGCAGATCGGCGCGCCCGACGTGGCCTTCCCGCGGCTGAACGCGGTGGCGTACTGGCTGTTCCTGTTCGGCGGGCTGATGGTGCTCGCCGGGTTCTTCACGCCGGGAGGGGCGGCCGACTTCGGCTGGTTCGCGTACACGCCGCTGGCGTCGTCGATCTACTCGCCGCAGGTCGGCGCGGACCTGTGGATCATGGGCCTGGCCCTGTCCGGCCTCGGTACGATCCTCGGCGCGGTCAACTTCATCACCACGATCATCGGCATGCGGGCGCCCGGCATGACCATGTTCCGGATGCCGCTGTTCACCTGGAACGTGCTGCTGACCAGCATGCTCGTGCTGATGGCGTTCCCCGTGCTGGCCGCCGCGCTGCTGGTGCTGGAGTCGGACCGCAAGCTCGGCACGCAGGTCTTCCTGTCCGACAACGGCGGGCCGATCCTCTGGCAGCACCTGTTCTGGTTCTTCGGCCATCCCGAGGTCTACATCATCGCGCTGCCGTTCTTCGGGATCATCACCGAGGTCATCCCGGTCTTCAGCCGCAAACCGATCTTCGGCTACATGAGCCTGGTCGGGGCCACGATCGCGATCGCCGGGCTGTCGATGACGGTGTGGGCACACCACATGTTCCCCACCGGGCAGGTGCTGCTGCCGTTCTTCTCGTTCATGACGTTCCTCATCGCGGTGCCCACCGGGGTGAAGTTCTTCAACTGGATCGGCACGATGTGGCGCGGGCACCTGACGTTCGAGTCGCCCATGTTGTTCGCCGTGGGCTTCCTGGTGACGTTCCTGCTGGGCGGGCTCACCGGGATCATCCTGGCCTCGCCGCCGCTCGACTTCCACATCACCGACACCTACTTCGTCGTCGCCCACTTCCACTACGTGGTGTTCGGCACCGTGGTGTTCGCCATGTTCGCCGGGTTCTACTTCTGGTGGCCGAAGATGACCGGCCGCATGCTCGACGACCGGCTCGGCAAGGTGCACTTCTGGACGCTGTTCATCGGCTTCCACACCACGTTCCTCATCCAGCACGTGCTCGGGCAGCTCGGCATGCCCCGGCGCTACGCCGACTACGGCGTGGCCGACGGCTTCACGGCGCTCAACCAGATCTCCTCGGTCGGGGCGTTCCTGCTCGGCGCCTCGACGCTGCCGTTCCTCTACAACGTCTGGAAGACCGCCAGGCACGCGCCCAAGGTCACGCTCGACGACCCGTGGGGCTACGGCAACTCGCTGGAGTGGGCGACGAGCTGCCCGCCGCCGCGCCACAACTTCACCTTCATGCCCCCGATCCGCTCCGAACGGCCGGCCTTCGACCTGCACTACCCGCACGAGGAGCCCGCCGAGAAGCCGGAGGCCGACCAGGGAGGCACCCCGGAGGTGCCGCCGCGCCATGACGCGCCCGGCTGACCCTCCTCCATGATGTTTCGCCTATCCAGGGAGATCGGCGATGACAGGCACGAAGATTCCCTTCGACCCCGAGACGGCCCCCTGCGGGAAGAAGTCCGGAGGTGATCGCCTCGTCGACGACGACGGCTACGGTCTGGTCATCCGCGACCAGCTCTTCGACTGCGGCTGCCGTCGCATCCGGCACGAGTACCACGACGGCAGCATCCACCTGTCGGCCATCCGCCACGACGGCAAGCGGGTGAAGGACCAGATTCAGCCAGATCACGGAAAGTGACGTCAATGATCGATGTGCTCATCGTCGGGGGAGGCGGAGCCGGGCTGCGAGCGGCCGTCGCGGTCGCCGAGACGGACCCTTCGCTCAAGGTGGCGGTCGTGTCGAAGGTCTATCCGATGCGCAGCCACACCGTCTCCGCCGAGGGCGGCGCCGCCGGGGTGATCGGCGACGGCGACACGCTCGACGAGCACTGTTACGACACGATCTCCGGCGGCGACTGGCTCTGCGACCAGGACGCCGTGGAGGCGTTCGTGGCCGAGGCGCCCAAGGAGCTGATCCAGCTCGAGCACTGGGGCTGCCCGTGGAGCCGCGAGAGCGACGGCCGCGTCGCGGTGCGGCCGTTCGGCGGCATGAAGAAGATGCGCACCTGGTACGCGGCCGACAAGACGGGCTTCCACCTGCTGCACACGCTCTTCCAGACGACTCTGAAGTATCAGGACGTCATCAGGTACGACGAGTGGTTCGTCACCAAGCTCGTCGTCGACGACGGCCGCGTCCACGGCGTCGTGGCCGTGGAGATCAGGACCGGCCGCATCGAGACCATCCCGGCCAGGACCGTCATCCTGGCCACCGGCGGCTGCGGCAAGGTCTTCCCCTTCACCACCAACGCCGCCATCAAGACAGGCGACGGCATGGCCCTGGCCTACCGGGAGGGCGCGCCGCTGAAGGACATGGAGTTCGTCCAGTACCACCCCACCGGCCTGCCGTTCACCGGCATCCTCATCACCGAGGCGGCCAGGGCGGAGGGCGGCTGGCTGATCAACAAGGACGGCTACCGCTACCTGCAGGACTACGACCTGGGCAAGCCCACGCCCACGCCGAAGCTGCGCAGCATGGAGCTGGGCCCGCGCGACCGGCTGTCGCAGGCGTTCGTGCACGAGCAGCACAAGGGCCGCACCGTGGACACCCCGTACGGGCCCGTCGTCTACCTGGACCTGCGCCACCTCGGCGAAGGCAAGATCGACGCCCGCATCCCGTTCGTGCGCGAGCTGTGCCGCAGCTACCAGAACCTCGACCCGGCCACCGACCTCATCCCGGTACGCCCGGTCGTGCACTACATGATGGGCGGCGTCCACACCGACCTCGACGGCGCCACCCCGATCGCGGGGCTGTTCGCGGCCGGGGAGACGGCCTGCGTGAGCATCAACGGCGCCAACCGGCTCGGCTCCAACTCGCTGCCCGAGATCCTCGTCTTCGGCCGCCGGGCGGGCATCGCGGCGGCCGCCTTCGCCAGGGAGCACCGCGACGCCGAGCCGCCCGCCGTACGCAGCCAGGGCGATGACGAGCGGCGGCGGTTGGAACGGGCTCGGGAGGGCAGCAAGCACGGTGAGCGGATCGCCGACCTGCGCGAGCAGATGCAGCACACGCTCGAAGGAGCCGCCGGCATCTACCGCACGGGCGGCGAGCTGGCCAAGGCCGTGGACACGCTCGCGGACCTGCGCGAGCGGGCCGAGGAGGCACGTGTCGAGGACGCCAGCACCGCCTTCAACACCGAGCTGATCAACATGCAGGAGCTGCACGGCATGCTGGAGATCGCGCAGACGATCGTGGCCTGCGCGCTGAACAGGCAGGAGTCGCGCGGCGCGCACCAGCGCACCGACTTCTCCGCCAGGGACGACGAGGCGTTCCTGGCGCACTCGCTGGTGCACCGCGCGCCCGACGGCACGCCGTCGGTCGGCCTGCTGCCCGTGACGATCACCCGCTGGCCTCCGGGAGAAAGGGTTTACGGCCGTGACTGACACGACGGAAGCGGTACGGCAGGCGGCGGGCACGCGGACGATCCGGCTGGAAGTGGCCAGGTACCGCCCGGGGCAGGACGCCGAGCCGGCGTTCCAGGGCTACGACGTGCCGCTGATGAACGACTGGGCCGTGCTCGACGGGCTCAACTACATCAAGGACCAGCTCGACGGCAGCCTGTCCTACCGCTGGTCGTGCCGGATGGGCGTGTGCGGCTCGTGCGGCATGACCGTCAACGGGGAGGCCCGGCTGACCTGCGGCACCTTCCTCGCCGAGTACGGCGAGGGGCCGGTGCGGATCGAGCCGCTGAAGGGGTTCCCGGTGATCAGGGACCTGGTGGTGGACATCGACGACTTCCTGGCCAAGCTGTCGTCCGTGCGGCCCTGGCTGATCAGGGAGGGCGAGGACCTGCCGCTGACCGCCGAGTACGCCCAGACGCCCGAGCAGCTGGAGGCGTACAAGCAGTACAGCATGTGCATCAACTGCCTGCTGTGTTACTCGGCCTGCCCCGTCTACGTGCTCGACCCCGACTTCCTCGGCCCGGCGGCGATCGCGCTGGCCCAGCGCTACAACCTGGACTCGCGCGACATGGGCGACCGGTTCGACGTCCTCAGCCAGGACGACGCGGTGTGGGGGTGCACGTTCGTCGGCGAGTGCACCCGGGTCTGCCCCAAGCACGTGGACCCGGCCGAGGCGATCCAGCGCTACAAGTTGACCGCCGCCCTGCGTTCGGTGCTGCCCTGGAGCAAGCGGTGAAGGCGCATGACGAGGTGACGCCGAGCGCCGCCGTACGGACCACCTCGGCCGCCTACCGGCCCCCGCGCGACAACCTCTGGTTCGCCCGCACCCGCAATTACACGATCTTCGTGCTGCGCGAGCTGACCAGCGTGTTCGTGGCCTGGTCGATGGTGTTCCTGCTGATGCTGGTCGCCGCGGTGCTCGACGGGAGGACGGCGGAGTTCGCGGCGCTGGCGTCCCGGCCGTGGATGATCGCGATCAACGTGGTCGCCCTGGCCGCGACCGCGTTCCACTCGGTCACGTTCCTGAACCTCGCGCCCAAGGCCACCGTCGTGCGCCTGGACGGCTACCGGCTGCCCGCGTGGATGATCCAGGGCGGCAACCACTCGTTGTGGCTGGTCGTCTCCGCGGTCATCGCCTTCTTCGTGCTGAGGGGGTTCCGATGAGGCGGACGCTGGAGCCGTACCTGTGGCTGCTGTTCAGCGGCGGGGGAGTGGTGGCGGCGCTGGTGGTGCCGGTGCTCGTGCTGCTGTTCGGGGTGCTCATGCCGCTCGGGATCGTGGACTGGCCCACCGCCGAGCACCTGCGCGGGCTGCTGGACGGCGTGCTCGTACGGCTGGCGCTGGTCGTGGTGGTCGTGCTGTGTCTCTTCCACGCCGCGCACCGCATCCGTCACACCAGTGAGGAACTGCTCGGCATCGCCAGGTTCGACCTGCTGGTGGCAGTGATTTGTTACGGCGGGGCTATTGCGGGCGGGGCCGCCGCGGTGCTGTTGATGTTCTGAAATGTCGTAGTTTGATCACGTTTCAACAACGTACTTTACGTTCGGTGACGTACCCCTTAGCGTCCGGCATTGCACACCCTATGGCCATGCGCCCGGCGACCCCGGGCAGAGAGGGTTCCTGGTGCCACGTTCTAAGCGCCTGTTAGCAACGATCCCGGCGGTCGCCCTCCTTGGCGCCGCCCTGTCCACGCCGCCGGCAGCCGCGACGTCCGTCGCGAACTACCAGCCCACGGCCGCGGACTACTACATCAACTACGCTCCTCCGGCGGTCCCCGAGGACACGAAGGAGCCGACGCTCAACGACGCGAGGTCCCGCTCGCTCACTCCCGCGCAGAAGTTCGACAGGAAGTTCAACAGCGGAAACCCGGTGACCGGCCGCATTCTCGCCGCGCGCGAGGACCAGGCCATCAAGACGGGCCGCAACCCCGCTGAATGGATCTTCAAGAACACCAAGCAGACCCGCACGGCCAAGCTCCTGACGGTCCTCGTCGAATTCAACGAGCAGGCCAACGACGACTTCTCCGGCTACAACCGGCTGCGCAGCACCCAGAGCGAGCCGGACGACTGCGTCGTCGAGCCGCCGGGCACGCTCCTGAACGGCCCGCTGCACAACCAGATCCCCGACCCGGCCACGCTGCCGCACAAGGACAACAACTCCTTCTGGGTCAAGGACTTCAGCACCGAGCACTTCAACAAGATGCTCTACACCGACAAGGGCATCACCGAGCGCGTGCGCCCGGACCTGAAGGACCCGCGCGACGGCAAGCCCGGCATCGACATCTCCGGCTTCACGATGAAGAAGATGTACGAGGAGATGTCCAAGGGCGCCTACTCCGTCACCGGCTCGGCCGTCGGCTGGATCAAGGTCCCGCACTCCGAGGCGTGGTACGGCGCCGCCGCCTGCGGCAACCCGCCCCAGGACATGTCGGGCCACCCCGACAACCCGCTCGGCGCCCAGCAGCTCCCGATCGACACGGTGAACGCGCTGGCCCAGGCCCAGCCGGACTTCCCGTGGGCGGACTACGACGTCGAGGACATCTCCGACGCCGACGGTGACGGCAACTTCGCCGAGCCCGACGGCGTGATCGACCACCTCGTGCTCGTGCACGCCGGCAAGGACAAGTCCTCCGACGGCGGCGCCCAGGGCACGTACGCGATCTGGGCCCACTCCAGCGCGGTGGCCGGCGGCTACAAGATCCCCGGCACGGACAAGAAGATCTCCAACTACATCGTGCAGCCCGAGGACTCCGGCGTCGGCGTCTTCGCCCACGAGTACGGCCACGACCTGGGCCTGCCCGACCTGTACGACACCTCGGGCGCGGCCAGCTCCGCCGTGGACTTCTGGGACCTGATGTCCAGCGGCTCCCACTCCGGCCCGATCTTCCAGTCCATGCCGACGCACATGGGCCTGTGGGACAAGTGGGTGCTCGGCTGGGCGAACCCGAAGACGTTCAACCCCGGTGACGCCGCCAGGCTCGTCACCGTCGGGCAGACGTCGCGCACGCCCAAGCTCACCCAGGACGGCGTCCGGGTCAACCTGGCCTCCACGCCGCTGAAGATGATCGACGTGCACAGCGGCTCGAGCGCCTGGTGGAGCGGCCTCGACCAGGACTGGGCCAACCTCAGCCTGCAGCGCGACCTGCCCGTCCCCGCCGGCACCGATCTCAAGCTGTGGATGTGGAACAACTACGAGATCGAGCAGGACTGGGACTTCGGCTTCGTCGAGGTCTCGACCGACGGCGGCGAGACGTGGACCCAGCAGAAGGTCTACGACGAGGCCGGCAACGAGGTCACCACGCCGGACGACTACCCGGACCCGTACAAGAACCTCAAGACCTTCGGCAACAAGAAGTACGGCCTCACCGGTGACACCGGCGGCGCCTGGCGGCACGACTACGTGAACCTGACGCCGTTCGCCGGGCAGACGATCAAGCTGCGGCTGACGTACAACACCGACGCCGCCTACCAGATGCGCGGCTGGCACGTGGACGACTTCGAGCTCACCAACGGCGGCACCGCCGTGTGGAGCGACGACGTCGAGACCGACACGGGCTGGAAGCCCCTGCACGGCACGTTCACCAACACCAGCGGCACGGGCTGGACCCGCAACAACGGCGAGCGCGAGATCCAGCGCTTCTACCTCGCCGAGTGGCGCAACTTCGACGGCTTCGACAAGGGCCTGCAGTACACCTACGACACCGACTACCTCCGTGACGGGGCGTGGAAGGTGCAGAAGGTGAAGTACAACGCGCCCGGTCTGCTCGTGTGGTACCGCGACTCGACGTACATCAACAACAACATCAACGACACCCTCAGGCAGCCGCCCAGCCTCGGCCCCAAGGGCAGCCTGCTCGTCGTGGACTCCCACTTCGAGCCGCTGCGCCGCACCGGCGTCGCGGCCGAGAAGGACCCGACGCTGCAGAAGAACCTCCAGGGACGGGTGCAGACCTCCAACGCCGCGTTCGGGTTCGGCAAGACGTACCCGTTCAAGGAGTGCCTGGAGGCGCCGGACGAGCCGTTCAGCGAGTACTGCACGGACTTCCCCGCGCAGAAGGGCGTCTCCGCCTTCACCGACGCCAAGACCTGGTACCCGGGCATCGAGGCGATCGACGGCGGCCTGTACTTCCGGGACGCCGACGCCTCGGTGGTCGTGCCGTCGAAGGGCGACCAGGCGTACACCACCCGCGTGGTGCACCAGGACGGCACCCCGGCCACGGAGCTGTACGGCCAGGTGGCCGCCGGTTCCGTCCTCGGCACCGGCAACCCCGGTGACGAGGGCAAGGCGCTGGGCGTGCAGTTCAAGCTGGTGAGCCCGCTGCCCGGGAACCTGGGCGCGATCGTTCACGTGGTTCCCCCGAAGAAGTAATCATTCAGAGGGCCGCCGGTAACTCCGGCGGCCCCTACGATTAATGACCATGAGCGAACTGCGCACCAAAGATGAGCACACCGAGGCGATCCGGCGGGATCGCCGGGTGGCGGTGGTGGTGAACACTCGCTCGCGCCGCGGCCGCCGTCACTACTTCGAGGTGATCGAGCAGATCCACAACCTCGGGTTCGAGCCGCTGGCGGAGCTGTCCGTCTACAACACCAAGAAGCTGCGCGACCTGCTCGACACCGCCCTGGCCACCGACCCCGACCTGCTCATCGTCGGCGGTGGCGACGGCACCCTGTCCACGGCCGTGCGCCACGTCGCCCACCGCGACGTGGCGCTCGGCGTGCTGCCGCTGGGCACCACCAACAACTTCGCGCGCAGCCTCGGCCTGCCGCTCGACCTGGCGGGGGCGATCAGGGTGTTCGCCACCGGCAAGGTGGCCGACATCGACCTGGGCATGGCCGACGACCGGCCGTTCGCGAACCTGGCCAGCTTCGGCGTCTCCGTCGAGGTGGCCGGCAAGGTCAAGCCGTGGCTCAAGCGCATCGTGGGCCGCCCGGCCTACCCGCTCACCGCCCTGACGATCCTGCCGAACCACCAGGCGTTCCGCGCGTACATCACGGTGGAGGGGCAGCGGCACGAGCTGCTCACCCACCAGCTCAACATCGCCAACGGCCGCTTCCACGGCGGCTGGCAGGTGGCCCGGGACATCAGCATCGACAACGGCATGCTGGTGGCCTACCAGCTCGGCTCCGGCAAGAAGCTGCGCCTGCTCGGCGAGACCCTGCTGCGGGCCACGACGGGTCGCTGGCGCAGCCTGGCGGGTGGGCCGTTCGTGGTGGGCAGGGAGATGCTGCTGGAGACCGACCCGCCGATGGCCGCCGACGTGGACGGCGAGGTGCGGCTGCGCACCCCGATCAGGCTCCGCGTGGTCCCGAACGGAGTGCGCGTCATGGTGCCCGCCGCTTTCGAGGACCGCTGAGTCAGCGGCTCAGGTCCAGGAAAATCCCATGTTTTCGTCCTTTCCCTAGGTTGCGGCTTCTTCTACTTAAAGTAATTGAGCAATCGCTGTACGTCACGGGCTGGGAAAGTGTGAAGGGGGCGTGCGCCCGGGGCTCCGCGAGCCCTTCGTGCGCTCAGCGCTCCGCGAGCCCTTCGTACGTCAGGGCTCCGAGAGCCCCTCTTGCGTTTGGGGCTCCGTGAGGCCGTCATGCGTTTGGGGCTCCGCGTGGCCGTCGTGCGTCTGGGGCTCCGCGAGCCCCTTGTACGCCGGGGCGAGCGCCCGCTCCAGGTCGCCGGGCGGCGGGAAGACCCGCAGGAGCAGATCGGGGGCGGCGGCAGCGGGACGGCGCTCGGGCCGGTGCGCCGTGGCCCCCGGCGCGTAGAAGTCGGCCAGCCGGTCCGCGAACGGCACGTCCGCCACCCGCAGCGGGTCCGCCACCGGCTCGTCCGCCAGCGAGCCGAGCAACTGCTCCCTGGTGCGCCCGCGCCAGGCCAGCACCAGGAACGGGTCGTCGTCGAACGACTCGGCCAGCAGGTAGAGCACCGCCGACAGGTGCTTGCAGGGGAAACCCCAGTCGGGGCACGAGCACTCCATGTCCAGGTCGCGCGGGAACAGGTCGACGCCCATCGCGGCGAACAGCTCCTCGATCTCCGTCGGCATCTCGCCCGCCAGCAGCCTGGCCCGGTAGACGGCCTGCGCCGCGATCGACTCCTCGATGGCGGTCCAGCGCGCCTCGCCGTACGCCTCGATCCGGATCACGACCTCGTACGGATCGGGCCGCGACCCCTGCACGGCGGCCGTGACCTCACCGGCGGACAGGTCGATGGACAGCACCTGGCCCCGGCGGGCGTAGGCCCGGCCACGCGAGAGCCGGCCCTTGTCGCAGATGCGCTCCAGGATGTCGATGAACCGCCGCGACCACCAGGCCGAGCCGATGCTGCCGCGCTGCGACCGCGCCTTGATCCCACCCTCGACCCTGATCGGCCTGCCGGCCTCGAACCAGGCCATCAGCCCATCACCTGAACCTCGGCGGGCCTGGCTGCCTCGACCTGGGCCATCAGCCCACCCCCTCGGCCGTCAGGCGGAACACCTCGCGCAGCTCTTCGGTGGACAGGTCGGTCAGCCAGTCCTCGCCCGTGCCGACGACCCGCTCGGCCAGCGCCTTCTTGCGCTCGATCATCTGGTCCACCCGCTCCTCCAGGGTGCCGGCGCAGATGAGCTTGCGCACCTGCACGTTCTTGCGCTGGCCGATCCGGAACGCGCGGTCGGTGGCCTGGTCCTCGACGGCCGGGTTCCACCAGCGGTCCACGTGGACGACGTGGTTGGCGGCGGTCAGGTTGAGCCCGACCCCGGCGGCCTTGAGCGAGAGCACGAACAGCGTCGGCTCAGGGTCGTGCTGGAAGCGGTCCACCAGGCGGTCGCGGGTCTTCTTCGGCAGGCCGCCGTGCAGCCAGAGCACCGGGCGGTCGAGACGCTGGGCGAGGTAGGGCTGCAGCATGGTGCCGAACTCGGCGTACTGCGTGAACAGCAGGGCCTTCTCGCCCTCCGCCAGGATCTCCTCCGCGAGCTGCTCCAGGCGGGCCAGCTTGCCCGACCTGCCGGCCAGGCGGGAGCCGTCCTTCAGCAGATGGGCGGGGTGGTTGCAGACCTGCTTGAGCTTGGCCATGGCCGACAGCACCAGGCCGCGCCGCTCGATGCCCTCACTGCTGTCGATCTTGGCCAGCATGTCGTCCACGACCGCCTGGTAGAGCGTGGCCTGCTCGGTCGTGAGCGGGCACCACTCCTTGACCTCCATCTTCTCCGGCAGGTCCGAGATGATCGACTTGTCGGTCTTGAGGCGGCGCAGGATGAAGGGGCCCGTCGCCCGTTTGAGCGCCGTGGCCGCCTGCTCGTCCTGGCGGGCCTCGATCGGCTCCTGGAAGCGGGTCCTGAACCGCGAACGCGGTCCCAGCAGGCCCGGGTTGGCGAACTCCATGATCGACCAGAGCTCGGCCAGGTGGTTCTCCACCGGGGTGCCCGTCAGCGCCAGCCGGGTGCCCGTGGGGATGGCCCGCACGGCCTGGGCCTGCAGCGTGCCGCTGTTCTTGATCGCCTGGGCCTCGTCGCACACGACCCGGCGCCATGTGTACCGCTTGAGGGTCTCCAGGTCGCGGTGGGCCGTGCCGTAGGTGGTGATCACCAGGTCGGCGTGCTCGATCCCGGCCGCGTCGCGCCCGCTGCCGTGGTGCACGTACACCCGCAGGCCCGGCGCGAACCTGGCCGCCTCACGCTGCCAGTTGCCGATCAGAGACATCGGGCACACCAGCAGCGTCGGGGCGGTGACGCGCTCGTCCAGGCCCGTTGGGACGGTGGTGCCCTCGTGCGCGGGCCTCGGGCCTGGGGCGCGCTCGTGCACGAGCAGCGCCAGCGTGGTGATCGTCTTGCCCAGCCCCATGTCGTCGGCCAGCACCCCGCCCAGCCCGAGCTCCGACAGGAAGCTCAGCCACGCCAGCCCCCGCTCCTGGTACGGCCGCAGCGTGGCGTCCAGGCCCGGCGGGGTGGCCAGCGGGGTGAGCCGCCGCTCGGCCTGCCCGGACAGCAGGTCGCCCAGCACCCCGTCGGCGTCGATCTCCAGCAGCGGCAGCTCCTCGTCGTCGCTCTGCACGACCTGCCGCAGGATCTCGGCGGCGCTGGCCTCGCCCGTACGGCTGCCCTCCACCGCCCTGAGCGCCGCCTTGAGCTGCCTGTCGTCCAGCTCCACCCACTGGCCGCGCACCCTGACCAGCGGCACCTTGAGTCTGGCCAGCTCGGCCAGCTCCGCCTCGCTGATCGTCTCGTCACCCACCGCCAGGTCCACCCGGAAGTCGACCAGCTCCCGCATGCCGAAGCCCTGGCCCGCCGCCGCCGACTGCTGCTTCCTGGTGCGGGTGGTCAGCTTCAGGCCCAGCCGCGTACGACCCGCCCAGCGCGGGAGTTGCACCCCGAACCCGGCCGCCTGCAGCAGCGGCGCGGCCTGCCGCAGGAACCCGAACGCCCCGGCTGTGTCCAGCGTCAGCTCGCTCGGCTCCGGCACGCGCAACGCGCGGTCCAGCTCCGGGTAGAGCCGCACCGCCCGCCCGAGGCCGGCGAGCAGCTCCCGCTCCGGCTTGCCCGGCAGCCCTGTCACTCCGCCCCAGACCTGCGAGGCCGGGACATAGAGGCTGGGGTCGTCGACAGCCTGCAGCGCCAGCTCCACCCGCCAGTCGTCGGTGCCAGTGGTGCCAGTGGTGCCAGCGGTGTCCTTGATATCGCTGGTGTCGGTGTCTGTGTCGGTTGCTGTGGTCGTGGCGGTGGTGCCCACGGCGTTGGTGGGCTCCAGGAGGCGGAAGCACACCCGCGTCGCGCCCTCGGACGTGGTCACCGCCTCGTGCCACTTCTCCAGCTCGCGGCGGAGTTCCGGTACGTCGGGGCACGCCGCGCCGTCGTCGGTGAGCGCGGTCAGCCAGCGCTCCTGGAGGGTCCTGGGCGGCCTGGCGAGCAGGGGCTCGGTGAGCGTGCGGCGGACGATGGCGTCGGTGAACGCCTCCAAGGCCTCGCGCTGGACGTCCGTGGAGTGGCGTTCGACCGAGGACGTGCGGCAGGCGGGCGGCATGGCCAGGGCCAGGCCACGGAAGTAGGCGGCGTCGGCCCCCGTGAGGACCGGCCGCCACACGGCCCTGGAGTTGTCCTCGGGGGCTGCCCACGTGACCATGGGGTCGTCTTCGGAGCCCGCCGGCGTGGCGCTGATGTCGTCTCGGGAGGTCGCCGGCGTGGCCATGGCGGCGTCGCCCGGGCCGCTCGCGGTGTGCTCGCGGCCTGCGGTGGTGAGCGGCACGAGCTGCGGGATCACGCGGCCCCGTCGTACCAGGTCGTGGGCGAAGGCGGCGACGGCGGCCCAGTGGCGCGTGGTGGCGGTGCCGGTGTGTTCGGCGAGGACACGCAGGGCGTCGGCCGTGGGCGGGACGACGGCCGGCACCTGCCACAACCGCAGCCGCGGCCGCGCGACCTCGGCCATGCGCCCGGTCTCGGGCGAAGGCAGCGGCTCCCGGGCCGAGCCGGGCAGAAGCAGCTCCAGCACGCGTGGTTCGGCGCCGGGCTTGGGCACGCGCGGCCCGGCACCGCCCCCGAGCACGCGTGGCTTCGTGGCACGCCCGGGCGCTGGCGGCTCGGCACCGGGCTCGATCAGGGGCGGCTCGGTGCCGCGCCCGGGCGCGGGCGGCTCCTCGCCGAATCCGGGCGCGGGCGATGGGGAGCCCGCCTCGACCGTCGGCGGGGTGTTGAGGCCGAGGGCGGCGGCGATGTCGGCGGCGGGGGCGGCGAACGGATGGGGGTGCGGGGCGCCGGCCGGACGCGCACGCCCTGAAGCGGCGGCCCGCCGTGGAGCAGCCGGGGCGCGGGAGCCGGTTACCGCTGAGGTGACGGGGCGAGCAGAGGTATCGGTGTAGGGGGTGAGGTCGGCTGCGGTGGGGTGGGTGGCGGTCGGGTCGATTGGGGTGGGAACGGTGGGGGTGGACTCGGCTGGGGTGCGGCCAGTGGCGGTGGACTCGGCCGCAGTGGGGTCGGCGGTGGTCGGGTCAGCGGTGGTGGTCTCGGCCCAGAAGGCGAGCCCGTCCGTCGTCCAAACCCCGTGTACCAGCACCCCGGCAGGTTACCCGGACCGGCGGAAGATCGGGGCAGGCCGTCTGGAGCCTGTGGACAACCGGCGGTTAAGGTCGTGAGCATGAGGTTCTCGGGGGCCGAGGGCAGGTGGCGTGAAGGGCTCGGCACGCTGCGCGACGTCGTACGCCAGGAGCTCGTCACCCGCCAGCTCACCGCGCACCTCCCCGCGACCCCCTGCCGCATCCTCGACGTCGGCTCCGGCCAGGGCACGCAGGCCCTCAGGATGGCGTCCAGAGGTCACCACGTGACCGCGCTCGACGCCTCCCGCGAGCTGCTCGGCATCCTCGAGGCCGGGATCCAGCCGGGCATGCGCGTCAGGACCGTGCAGGCCGAGGCCGAGCGGCTGGCGGAGCTGTTCGAGCCGGGGGGTTTCGACGCGGTTCTCTGTCACGGCGTGCTGATGTACTTCGACGACCCCGGCCCGCTCCTGGCCGGTCTGGCGGGCATGCTGGCTCCCGGCGGCGTGCTGTCCCTGCTCGTGCGCAACGGCGACGCGCTGGCCATGCGGCCCGGGCTGCTGGGCGACTGGGCGGGGGCGCTGTGGGCCTTCGACGAGCCGTACTACCCCAACAGGGTCGGCGTCACGGCCAGGGCCGACCGGCTCGCCGAGCTGACGCGGCGGCTGGCCGAACAGAGGCTGGAGGTGCGGCAGTGGTACGGCGTGCGCGTGTTCACGGACGTGGCGCCCGACGGCGCGCCCGTCCCCGGGGATCTCGACGGCCTGCTGGCGGCCGAGGAGCGGGCGGGGCGTACCGACCCTTACCGGGCGGTGGCCGCCCTGACGCATCTCATCTGCCAGGCCGGCGCCTGAAGGGGCCGGGATGACGTGTCTCGCCTGTCCGGCCGGTGTCTGAAGGCCCAGGGACGGCGCATCCCGTAGGCCCAGGGACGGCGCATCCCGTCTGTCCGGCCGGTGCACGAAGGTGTAGGGACGGCATATCTCGTCTGTCACGCCGGTGCCCGAGGACGTAGGATCGAAGTATGGAGCGTCCAGGATCGTGGTGTGAGCGGCCGAAGCCGCAGGCTCCCTCGTGCGAGCTCCCGTCCCCATGGAGCAAGCCGAAGCAGCCCGACAACTGGTGCGAGGTCCAGAAGGACCCGGTGGTTTCCGTGCTCGGTTTCCTGCTGAAGACGGCGGCGAAGAAGCGCCGCTGAGCGCTTTTTTCGCGTGATAGAAGGCCTTTTGTCTGGGTAGTCGCCTTCCTCAGCGGAGGAGGCGAACATCGTGAACGACACCCACAAACTGGTCAACGATCTCTCCGAGCAGGTCACCAGGCTCGTGAAGGATGAGCTTCGCCTGGCCAGGATGGAGCTCACGGAGAAGGGCAAGCGCGCCGGCTTCGGCGCGGGCCTGTTCGGCGCGGCCGGGATGGTCGCGTTCTGCGGCGGTGCCACGCTGGTGGCCGCCGTCGTCATGCTCCTCGCTCTGGTACTGCCCGGGTGGGCGGCCGCCGCCATCGTGGCGGGAGCGCTGTTCATCGTCTCCGCCCTGCTCGGGCTGTTCGGCAAGAACGAGGTCAAACGGGCCACGCCGCCGGTCCCCGAGGAGGCCATCGCGAGCGTCAAGGCCGACATCGACATGGTCAAGGAGAGGGCGCGGCGATGAGCGAGACCGACCCCGGATACAGCGAGCAGCACGCCGGTGACGTCGGCGCCCGCAGAGCGACCGTGGGCACTCCGACCGAGCGCGAATCCATCAATGTCCCTCCCACCAGGCCGGGCGCGGCGGAGAACGCGCGAGAGGCCGAGGTGGCCAGGCAGGAACACGAGACTTTCATCCCCGAAGCCCCCATCCCGGACGAGCGGTCAGAAGCGGTCGAGCACCTGCGAACCGAGGAGGAGTCCATGCGTGGGGCGCACGGGGAGGACGACGAGGAGGATGAGGACGACGTGCGCAAAAATATAGAGGAGACCCGAAGAGAGATGGGCGAGACCGTCAGCCAGCTCGCGGCCAAGGCCGATGTGAAGGGCCGGGCCGGGCACGCGGCCGAAGTGGCCAAGGACCGGGCGGGGCACGCGGCCGAAGTGGCCAAGGACCGGGCCGGGCACGCGGCGGAGGTGGCCAAGGACCGGGCCGCCGACGCGGCCGAGACCGTCAGGGGCAAGGCCTCCGAGGTGGCGGGCAAGGTCCGCGACCACACGCCCGACCAGGTCAAGGACGCCGCCGCCGGAGCGAAGAAGCGGCCCGTGGTGCTGATCGCGGCCATCGGCGCGGTGACCGCGTTCGTGCTGCGCCGCATGATGAGGCGCCGCAGGGCGGCCAAGTAGGACATGCCCTCCCCCCAGGCTGTCCCCGACCATCCGGCCGAGCTGCCGCGCAGGGCGTGGTGGCACGTGTTACGGCGGACGATCGCCGAATTCCGCGACGATCGTCTCCAGGACCTGGCGGCGGGGCTGACGTACTACGCCGTGCTGTCGATCTTCCCCGCGCTGATCGTGCTGGTGTCCCTGTTCCGCCTGCTGGGCAGGCAGGACGCGGCGGCGGTCGTGGGCAGCCTGCTGGCGGTGGCGCCCGCCGAGGTGCGCAGCGTGATCGACCAGGGCGTGCGGGCGGTCGAGGGCACGGACTACGCGGCGAGTGTCGTGGCCGCGGCCGGGCTGCTGATCGCCCTGTGGTCCGCCTCGGGCTACATCGGCGCCTTCATCAGGGCCGGCAACGTGATCTACGACATCGAGGAGGGGCGACCGTTCTGGAAGCTCACCCCGCTTCGGCTCGCCCTGACGGTGCTGACCACCGTGCTGCTCGCGGTGGGAGCGATCGCCGTCACGCTGACCGGGCAGCTGGCCGAGGCCGTGGGCGCGGCGCTGGGCGTGGACGACGCGATGGTGACGGCGTGGAACGTGGTCAAATGGCCGGTGCTGGCCCTGGTCGCCGCAGGCATGATCATGGTGCTGTACTGGGCGGCGCCCAACGTCCGCCAGCCCGGCATGCGCTGGCTCACGCCGGGCGGGCTGCTGGCGGTGGTGCTGTGGGTGCTCGTCTCGGGCGGCTTCGCCCTGTACGCGGCCTCCTTCGCCTCCTACGACCGGACATACGGGACGCTCGCGGCGGTCGTGGTGTTCCTCGTCTGGTTGTGGTTGTCCAACATGGTGCTGCTGCTCGGCGCCGAGCTGGACGCCGAGCTGGTCAGGCAGCGCAAGATCGCCGAGGGGCAGCCGGCCGAGCGGGAGCCGTACGCGGTGCCGAGGGATCCGCCCGAGCCCGATAACCTGCCGGAGTGATACGCCGGACATCTGCCGCAGCCCTGCTCGCCCTCCTGGTGGCAGGGTGCGGCGCCGGGTCCGCGGTGAGCGACTACGGCAAGGTGGTCAAGGGCTCGAAGGGCGCGACCGTGCAGGTCGAGGTGCGCTCCGGGCAGCGGTTCTCGCTGGCCGTCACCGACAATCCCTCGGTGGGCGACAGCTGGGACCTGGTGGAGTTGCCCGACGCGAAGGTGGCCTCGTTCATCAGCGAGGAGCACGAGAGCCAGGGCGGCGGGCCGGGGTCCGGGCGCACGACCTACTTCGTGTTCAACGGCAAGCTGCCGGGCACGACCGAGATCAGGCTGTTCGACTGCTGGCGATGCGGGCAGGCGAGGACGCCCGCCACGGAGGAGAGCAGGCAGCGGTCCGGAGAAGCGATCTTCGCCGTGACCGTCGTCCCGCGTTAGGCTGGCGATCATGGACTTCCTCCGGGTGCGTGCCTCGTCCGACGGCACCGAGACAATCTCGTACTGGACCGGTGACGTCTACGGCTGGCAGGACGACGACGGGCCGCACCACCTGTTCGGGTTCGAGGGGCTGAACGTGGCCAGGGCCGTCGAGACCGAGGCCGGCTGGCAGCTCCTGACCAGGGAGGCCGCGCTCTACCTCGACCCCGGCAGCCGGGAGGTGCTCGACTCCTGGCCCAACCCGTTCACCAGCCGCGAGGTCGAGGTGCAGCACGTCTTCAACGACCCGGTCAACCAGCGGCTGGGCGCCTACCCGGTGCCGGAGACGCGGCTCGGCGGTCAGGTCGTCTACAACGTGGACGTGCGGCTGGCCTACCCGTCGCCGCTCAAGGTGGCCGACTTCCCCGACAACTCGGCCGGTGACACCTACCGGGCGCTGGAGCTGTTCCAGTTCTTCGCCTCGGCGGCCGACGTGGAGTCGGGGATGGCGGACGTGCCGTGCGTGTTCTCCTGGTGCCGGGTCTCGCCGTGGCTGCCGTGGATGGCCATGGGGCAGCGCGGGGGCGGGCTGGTCTACCACTGCCGGGGCGCCAAGGTCGAACAGGTGCCCGAGCGGCTGCGCGAGCGCGTGGGCGAGCACTTCCTGCACGCGCCGCAGGAGTGGTCGGCGCCCAACATGACGAGCTGGACGGCGTTCGCGGATAGGGTCGGGCGGTGAGCACCGACCTGTTCTGCGAGATCATCGCCGGGGAGCGGCCCGCGTACGTGGTGGGCTCCGACGAGGTGGCGATCTCCTTCCTCGACACCCGGCCGGTCTTCAAAGGGCACGTGCTGGTCGTGCCGCGCGCGCACGTGGAGACGCTGACCGACCTCGGCGACGTCGGGCCGTTCTTCGAGCGGGTGCAGGCCATGGCGCGGGCGGTGGAGCAGGGGCTGCAGGCGGGCGGCACGTTCGTGGCCATGAACAACCGCATCAGCCAGAGCGTCGCCCACCTGCACGTGCACGTCGTGCCGCGCAACAAGAAGGACGGGCTGCGCGGGTTCTTCTGGCCGCGCACGACGTACGACTCCGCCGAGGAGGCCCAGGCGTACGCCGACCTCATCGCCAAGGCCCGCTGACCGGCTAGGCTCTGGCCGCGTGGAGTACCTGGTCGGCGTGGCCGTCGTCGCGGTGCTCGTCGGCGTGCCCTCGATCGTGCTGTGGCGGGTCATGCGGGGCCGGCGCGAGCTGGGCACCAGCCCCGCGGAGCGGGCCACGTTCGAGACCCTGCACACCGCCTCGCTCGCCGGGCCGCCGCTGCGGGCCGGCCTGACCGCCGACGGTGCCGAGCGCGCCTCGCGGCACCTGCGCGCGCTGCTCGGCTCGGCCGCGCTGGCGATCACCGACGTCGAGCGCCTGCTCGTGTACGACGGCGAGGGCGACGACCACCACGCCGAGCAGGCGTTCGAGCACGCGGCCGCCACCTTGAAGGACGGCCGCACGCAGGTGCTGACCATCGACTGCGACCTGCTCGAATGCCCCGTCAGGCACGCCGTGGTGGTGCCGCTGACCACCGACGACCGCGTCGTGGGCGCGCTGGCCGCCTACGGGCAGAACGCCTCGGCCGGGCTGGTCAGGGCCGCGCAGGAGGTGGCCGGCTGGGTCGACTCGCAACTGGAGCTGGCCGAGCTGGATCGCTCGCGCACGCTGCTCATGGAGGCCGAGGTGCGGGCGCTGCGCGCGCAGATCTCCCCGCACTTCATCTACAACTCGCTCACCACCATCGCCTCCTTCGTCCGCACCGACCCCGAGCGGGCCAGGGAGCTGCTGCTGGAGTTCGCCGACTTCACCCGCTACTCCTTCCGGCGGCACGGCGAGTTCACCACGCTGGCCGAGGAGCTGCGCTCGATCGACCGCTACCTGATCCTGGAGCGGGCCAGGTTCGGCGACCAGCTCCAGGTGACGCTGCGCATCGCGCCCGAGGTGCTGCCGGTCGCGGTGCCGTTCCTGTGCCTGCAGCCGCTGGTCGAGAACGCCGTACGGCACGGCCTGGAGAGCAAGAACGGCGTCGGCCGCATCACGATCATCGCCGAGGACGCCGGCGCCGAGTGCCGCATCAGCGTCGAGGACGACGGCCTCGGCATGGACCCCGACAGGCTGCGCCGCATCCTCGCAGGTGAGATCACCCCCGCGGGCGGCGTCGGGCTGGCGAACGTGGACGAGCGGCTGCGCCAGGTGTACGGCGACGAGTACGGCCTCGTCGTCGAAACGGCCAGCGGCGCGGGCACCAAGGTCAACATCAGATTGCCGAAATATCACCCAGGCGTCTCTGCCCGTTGACCTCGATCTTTGTTGTCGGTTTCATCACTGTCTATGGCACAACTCCGGGTACTCGCGGTAGATGACGAGCTGCCCGCCCTCGAAGACCTGTCGTACCTGCTGCGCGCCGATCCCCGCATCGGCGAGGTGGTCACCGCCAGGGACGGCGCGGCGGCCCTGCGGCTGCTCGACCGCGCCATCGCCGACGGGCGGCCGATCGACGCCGTGTTCCTCGACATCAGGATGCGCGGGCTGGACGGCGTGGTGCTCGGGCGGCTGCTGTCGCAGTTCGCGAACCCGCCGAGGGTGGTGTTCGTGACCGCGTACGAGGAGCACGCGGTGGACGCGTTCGAGATCAAGGCCGAGGACTACCTGCTCAAGCCCGTCCGCCCCGAGCGGCTGGCGGAGGCGATCAGGCGGGTCGCCATCTCCGCCGACGTGCCGGTGGAGGGCGGTGAGAGCGACACGATCCCGGTCGAGCTGGGCGGGGTGACCCGGTTCGTCTCCAGCGCCGACGTCATGTACGTGGAGGCGCACGGCGACTACGCTCGCCTGCACACCGCCGCGGGCACCCACCTGGTGCGCATCCCGCTGGCCACGCTGGAGGAGCGGTGGGCGTCGTCCGGGTTCGTCCGGGTGCACCGCAGCCACCTGGTGGCGGTCAAGCACATCGAGGAGCTGCACATCGACTCCGGCAAGTGCACCGTACGGGTCGGGAACACCGAGATCCCGGTCAGCCGGCGGCACACGCGCGAGCTGCGCGACCTGCTGGTGCGGCGGGCCAGGAAGGGCAGGCAGGAATGAGCCCGGAGCCGCGTCCCGGCCGCCGTGCGGACCTCTCCCGGGGCAGGGCCGACGTCCCGCGCCGCGTCGTCGTCACCAGCCCGCGCACCGCCGCCGCCAGGCGCCCCCGCTACCCCGCCACCCGGGAGATCGACGAGCAGACCCGGCTCGGCGAGGTCTACATGCACTCCCTGCTGCGCACCCAGTTCCGGCTGGCCCTGTTCGTCTGCACGGTGCTGGCGTGCGTGGTGGGCGGGCTGCCGCTGCTGTTCCTGCTCATCCCCGAGCTGCGCGAGGTGGACGTGCTCGGCCTGCCGCTCCCGTGGGCGGTGCTCGCCGGCCTCATCTACCCGGCCTTCGTCATCGGCGCCTGGCTCTACGTCCGCCAGGCCGAGCGCAACGAGCGGCACTTCGCCGAGCTGGTCGAGCGCCGGTGAACGGGCACCGGGCACGGCGTGGCGCGGAGCCGGCCGCATGAGCCTGACGGCGGTGCTGGTCGTGGTGGTGGCGGCCGTGCTCATCGGAGCGTTCGGGATCAGGTTCTCGCGCACCACCTCCGACTTCTACGTCGCCTCCCGCACGGTCAGCCCGCTCTGGAACGCCTCGGCCATCGGCGGCGAGTACCTGTCGGCGGCCTCCTTCCTGGGGGTCGCCGGGCTGATCCTGTCCTTCGGCGTGGACATGTTGTGGCTGCCCGTCGGCTGGACCGGCGGGTACCTGGTGCTGCTGGTGCTGGTCTCGGCGCCGCTGCGCCGGTCCGGGGCGTACACGCTGCCCGACTTCGCCGAGGCCAGGCTGGAGTCGATGACCGTGCGCCGCACCGCGAGCGTGCTGGTCGTGCTGATCGGCTGGCTCTACCTCATGCCGCAGTTCCAGAGCGCGGGCCTGGTGCTGCGCACGATCACCGGCGCGCCCGTGTGGGTGGGTGGCCTGCTGGTCGCGGTCGTCGTGGCGGTGAACGTGCTGTCGGGCGGGATGCGGTCGATCACGTTCGTCCAGGCGTTCCAGTACTGGCTCAAGCTGACGGCGCTGGCGGTGCCGCTGGTGTTCCTGCTGATGGCCTGGCAGGCCGACGGGGCGCCCAGCGTCAGCGCGGCGGACGCGGCCACCTGGCAGGTGCCGCTGGCCGGGGGCAAGGAGTACGGGCTGTACTCGACGTACTCGCTGATCCTGGCCACGTTCCTGGGCACGATGGGGCTGCCGCACGTGCTCGTCCGCTTCTACACCAACCCCGACGGGCGGGCCGCCCGCCGCACGACGCTCGTGGTGCTGTCGCTGCTCGGGGCCTTCTACCTGCTGCCCGCCGTGTACGGATGGCTGGGCCGCATGTACACGCCCGAGCTCGTCCGCACGGACACCGTCGTGCTGACGCTGCCCTCCCGCATGATCGGCGGCACCCTCGGCGACCTGCTGACCGCGCTGGTCACGGCGGGCGCGTTCGCCGCGTTCCTGTCCACCTCCTCGGGCCTGACCGTGTCCGTCGCCGGGGTGATCGCCCAGGACCTGCTCAAGGGCGGGGTGCGCTCGTTCAGGATCGCCACGCTGATGGCGGTGGCGGTGCCGCTGGCCCTGGCGCTGTGGGCGCGGGCGCTGCCGGTGGCGGACGTGGTGGGGCTGGCGTTCGCCGTGGCGGCCTCGTCGTTCTGCCCGCTGCTGGTGCTGGGCATCTGGTGGCGGCGGCTGTCCACGACGGGGGCGCTGGCGGGACTGTTCGTGGGGGGCGGGCTGGCCTGCGCCGCCGTGCTCGTCACGATCGTCGCGGGGCCGCAGCGGGGGCTGGCGGGGGCGCTGCTGGCCCAGCCGGCGGCGTGGACGGTGCCGATCGCGTTCACGGTGATGGCGGCCGTGTCCTTCCTGACCCCGCACCGGGTGCCGCCCGGCGTGGCCAGGACCATGGTCAGGCTGCACACGCCGGAGGACCTCGACCTCGACCGCGGCGACTGGCGTCCCCGCTCGTCCTAGCGCGTCACCCGCTCGATGGCCCAGGCCGAGCGCTCCTTGAGGCGGTCGGCGCCGGCCTGCTCGTGGGGCAGGCCGCGGTGGCGGGGCAGTGCGGGGACCTGGCCGTCGTGACCGTGGAACGGGGGTGGCCGACGGTGCGGACCACCGTTACGGCCGGTGACTCCGCGCTGCCGGCGGGGGTAGGACAGTGACGCGAGTGCCGTGAGGAGAGGGGACGCCGATGCGCGGGGCTGAGCGCGGGGCCGGGCCTGGGCCCGGGGGGCCGAACGTGCGTGGGTGGGGTGCCGGGGTGCCCGTGGAGGCGCATCCGGCCCTCGCCGCGGCGGCCTCGGCGGCGCTGGACGCGTACACCACCGCCACCGCCGAGCACGACCGCGCCACCCTGGCCGCCGTCGTGGCGGACGGGGCGGACGGCACCCCGACCATGCGCATCGACGTGCTCGTCGAGGACGCGATCCTGAGAGCCCTGGCCGGGCACCCGGTCAACGTCCTCACCGAGGAGACCGGCTGGGTGGACAACGGCTCGGCGCTGACCCTCGTCATGGACCCGGTGGACGGCTCGGCCAACGCCGCCGCCGGCGTCCCCCTGTCGGCCTTCTCGGCGGCAGCGGCCGAGGACGGGGTCTTCACCGAGGCGCTGACGGTGTGGCTGGACACCGGGCGGAGCTGGTGGGCCCGGGCGGGCGAGCCGTCCTCGCTGCGTACGAGCGGCCGCAAGGCGCTCGCGGGCGCCGCCGTCTCCCTCCTGCGGCCCCATCCCGCCAACCCGGGAGCCGCAGCCGCCTGGTGGGAGGTGGCGCGGCGGGCGGCCCGCGTGCGGATCCTCAGCACGAGCTGCCTGGAGGGCGCCCTCGTGGCTCAGGGCGCCACCGACGCCTTCGCCGACGCCGCCACCGACACGCACCGGCTGGTGGACATCGCCGCCTCCGTCGTGCTGGCCGAGGCGGCGGGCGGGGCGGTCAGGGACGTGTTCGGGCGGGCCGTCGAGCTGGACACCGACCTGACCAGGCGGTGGAGCGGCGTCGTGGCCGCCACTCCGGAGCTGGCCGACGAGCTGGCCACGGTCCTGCGCGAGGCCTTCCAGGCCGGACGCGACGGCTAGCAGGGCGACGGCGGCTCCTCGGCGGGGCCAGTGCCCTGCTCGGGACCGGTGCCCTGCTCGGGACCGGTGCCCTGTTCGGGGTCGGTGTTCTGCTCGGGGGTGGCGGGGGCGGCGGGGTCGGCGGGGGTGGCCAGTGCGGCTGCCACGCGGAAGTCGACGCGGATGTCGCGGTAGGTGACGTTCGGCTCCACCTGGTCGGGCAGGTTGGTGCGGTCGCTGCCCCAGGCGCACTCGCCGCCGGGCTCCGCCTCCGCGTGCACCGACACCTCCGGTCGCTCGTGGAAGCGGAGCTCCCTGGCCGTGGCGGAGGCGCTGATCTCGACGTCCGGGGTGCGTGGGTGCTCGGGTTTCGGCATGGTGCTGATCACTTCCGGTGGTGGCGGCGCTTGAAGAGGTAGCGGTGGTGGCGGTGCTGGGACTTGCCGCCGCTGTCCGCGCCACCGGCCGTGGCCCCGACGTCCTGTACGACCTCTCCGGTGCCGGCTCCCGCGCCCTGCACGACTTCACCGGCCCCGGTTCCCACGTCCTGCACGACCTCGCCGGCTCCGGTTCCCACGTCACGCACGGCATCGCCGGTTCCCGCTCCGACGTCGCGCACGGCGCCGCCTGCCCCGGCCCCGACGTCGCGGACGGCGTCACCGGCTCCCGTCCCCACGTCGCGCACGGCGCCGCCTGCCCCGGCCCCGACGTCGCGGACGGCATCACCGGCACCCGCCCCCACATCCCGCACCGCGTACCCGGCCCCGCTCCCGATGTCCCGCACGGCCGTGCCGAGGTTCCGGGTGAGGTTCTCCAGGATCTGCGGGTTGTCGTCGATGGTCTGCAGCACCCGGTCGATGATGCGCGCCACGTTGTCCAGCCGCACCTTCAGCAGCGCCTGCGCCTCCACGCCCTTGATCGTGAGGTTGACGGAGCCGAGGAACACGTCGGCGCCCACGCTCAGCTTGAGCAGATCGAGCACCTCGGCCTGCAGCGACACCTTCGCCCGCAGGTCCTGCACGTCGAGGCTGATCTCGTCCACCAGGACCACGGGCACGTCGAGGTAGACGTCCGGATCGATGGCCTCGCTCGAATCCCCCGCACTCCCGGACATGGCCCACCCCCCAGCCGAGTGGTTACCCACCCGGCGACGGCTCTGCCCCTGACATGGGGAGACGTGACCACGTCTTGGGACGGCGGTCAGGCGGGCGGAAGCTCGCCGGAGCCGCGCGGCACCAGCTCCACCGGCACCTTGATGCGGCGGGCCGCCGGCGACGGGTTCAGCAGGAGGTCCACGGCGGCGCGCGCCAGGCGGGCGGTGTCGTAGCGGACCACGGTCACGCCGGGGTTGAACACGTTCGCCAGCGCGAAGTCGTCGAACCCCACGTACGCGGGCCGCTCGGGCCGCTCGCGCAGGGCCTGCAGGATGCCGATGGCCGCGCGGTTGTTCGTGGCGAAGAACGCCGTGGGCGGCGAGGGCAGGTCGAGCAGCCTGGTGACCTCGCCCGACACCTGGCCGGGGTCGTACAGCTCGCGCACCACCAGCTCCTCGTCGGCCGGCACCCCCGCGCCGGCCAGCGCGGCGCGGTAGCCGGTCGCCCGGTCGTGCACCGAGCTGATCCCGTCGTCGTCGGAGATCAGCGCGATCCGGCGGTGGCCGCGGGCGAGCAGGTGCTCGGTGGCGATGCGGCCGCCCCACACGTCGTCGAGCAGCACCACGTCGGCCCCGTCCAGGCCAGGCGGCACCCGGTCCACGAACACGGTGGTGAGACCGGCGTGCTCGGCCAGCCAGGAGTGGTCGGCCGCCGAGGGCACGACGATCAGGGAGTCCACGCCCCTGGCGTACATGGACTCGATCAGCATGCGCTCCTTGTCGGCGCTCTCCTCGTACGAGCCGAACACCACCAGCGCCTCGTGACCGGCCGCGGCGGCCTCGACGGCGGCGGCCAGGCGCGAGTAGAACTCGTTGGAGATGTTCTCCATCACCAGCCCGAGCGTCAGCATGGTCGCGCCCCTGGCCAGCCGGGCGGCGGCCTCGTTGCGGCGGTAGCCGAGGGCGCTGATCGCGGCCTGCACCCGCTGCTGCAGCGACGCCCGCACGTGGGGCTCCTGGTTGACGACCCGGGAGACGGTCTTGAGGCTCACACCCGCTTGCCGGGCGACGTCCGCCATGGTCGGCTTGCGCGTTGTCATAGTGTGCCCCCATGAATGATGAATGGATCTGTGGCCGGTTGGGTGAGGACGAGCCTTGGATGCTGGGCGCGGTCAACCCGCCGGTGTTCGAGAACTCGGTGTTCACGTTCGCGACGGCGGAGGAGCTCGGCGAGGCCGTCAGGAACGAGGACGAGCGCTACGTCTACTGGCGGGGGACCAACCCGACGGTGGATCTCGCCCAGCGTAAGCTCGCCGCGCTGGAGCGGGGAGAGCGGGCCAAGTGTTTCGGGTCGGGCATGGGCGCGATCTCGGCGACCATCTCCTCGCTCGTGTCGGCCGGCGATCACGTGCTGGTGCTCGGCGCGGTCTACGGGCCCACCACGCAGTTCCTGCGTTACCTGGAGAAGTTCGGGGTGACGCATACCCACGTCAAGGATCTCGAGGAGGGTGACAGCGCTATCAAGGCGAGCACCCGCCTACTCTACTTCGAGTCGCCGTCCTACATGGCCTACGCAGTGGTGGACATCGCCGAGGTGACGGGGTGGGCGAAGGAGCGGGGGCTGGTGACGGTGATGGACAACACGTGGTCCACGCCGCTGTTCCAGAAGCCGCTGACGATGGGGGTGGACCTGGTGGTCCACTCGCTGTCGAAGTACATCGGCGGGCACAGCGACCTGGTCGGCGGGGTGGTGGTGGGGCCGGCGCGGCTGATCAGGCCGCTGGCGCTGACCGAGTTCCAGCTCTACGGGGCCGCCATGTCGCCGCACGACGCGGCCAAGGTGATCAAGGGGCTGCGGACGCTGCCGGTGCGGATGGCGGCGCACCAGGAGCGCGGCCTGGCGGTGGCGGCGTTCCTGCGGGACCATCCGGCCGTGCGGTCGGTGAACCATCCGGGGCTGCCGTCGCATCCGGGGCATGCGATCGCGCTGCGGCAGATGTCCGGCTTCTCCAGCCTGTTCAGCCTGGAGCTCGACACGGAGTCCCGCCCGGAGGTCGGGGCGTTCCTCTCCAGGTTGCGACATTTCCGGATCGGGGTGTCGTGGGGCGGGTTCGAGAGCCTGGTGAACGCGCCCGCGCTGTCCACCGAGGAGAGCGTGCGGGCCACCATGGGCATCCCGGTCGGTCTCGTCCGGCTCTCGGTCGGCCTGGAGCCCGCGGAACTCCTGATCAAGGATCTCGGTCTGGCCCTGGAGGGAATGTCCGCCTAACGTGACTGACAGCGCTGTCTGACCTCGCGGGAGGCTCGTCATGAGAAACCCCGTCCTGGTGGCCACGGCCGCCGTCGTCACGTTGGCACTCGCGGGCTGCGGCTCCGGCTCCTCCGGTTCGCCGGGGGAGGTCCGGCTGCGGATGATCGAGAGCCTGACCGGACCCGAGCGTACGAAGCTCATCAAGTCCCTCATCGCCGACTTCGAGCGGGCCACCCCGGGCGTCACCGTCGAGCTCATCTCCCCGCCGCTCGACAGCGCCGACCAGAAGATCACCCAGATCCTGCAGACGAAGAAGGGCCTGGACGTGCTGGAGGTGCGCGACCACACGGCCAAGTCCTTCTCCAACAACGGCTGGCTGGCCGAGCTGCCCACCACGGACTGGCCCGGCTGGCCGGAGCTGACCGAGCTGGCCCAGAAGAAGGCGGTGGAGGTCGGGGGCAAGGCCTATCTCATCCCGTACGGGTTCTACCAGCGCACGCTGTTCTACCGTACGGACTTCGGCATGACCAAGCCCCCGGCCACCTGGCAGGAGCTGTACGAGGCCGGCAAGCGGATGACCACCGGCGATCGGTACGGCTACTCCTTCAGGGGCGGCAAGGGCGGCGCGGACTACGCGGTGATGATGATCAGCGCCTACAACGGCGACGCGCTGAACCCGGAGAAGTCCTTCTACCTGAAGGACAAGCGGACGATCTTCTCCACCCCCGAGGCGGCGCAGGCACTCGACCTCTTCGTCAAGATCTTCAAGGAGGCGTCGCCGCCCGACTCCGTGTCCTGGGGCTACCCCGAGATGGTCCAGGGCTTCACCTCGGGCGTCACCGGCATGCTCATCCAGGACCCCGAGGTGATCAAGACGGTCGAGGAGAGCGGCGTCACGGCCTGGTCCACCGCACCGATCCCCAAGGGCCCCACCGGCTACGCCTACCAGCCCGTCGGCTACGCTGGCTGGGGCGTGACCTCCTTCAGCGAGCACCCGCAGGAGGCGGTCAAGCTGGTGCAGTTCCTGTCGGAGGCCAAGCAGAGCATCGCCTTCGCCAAGGGCAACTCGCTCATCCCGATCTCGAGGCAGGCCCAGAACGACCCGCAGTTCTCCCAGGGCGCGTGGAAGGCGTACCTGCAGGCCCAGCAGGACCCGAAGCAGGTGATCACGATCAGGCCGGTGGACTATCCGGGCTGGAGCCAGTTCCTGGTGGACTCCGACCGTGACGTCCAGGCGCTGATCACCGGCAAGAAGACCACCGCCGAGGTGCTCAAGGCGTGGGACGCCTTCTGGGTGGACCAGGCCAAGAAGGTCTCATGAGGACGTTCACCGTCCGCAGGGCCCGGTTCATCGCGCTGTGCCTGCTGCCGGGCGTGGTGTTCGTGGCGCTGTTCACGTACTACCCGATGGTCCGCGGCGCGGTGATCGCCTTCCAGCGTTACAACCTGTTCGACGTGACCTCCACCCCGTTCGCCGGCCTGGAGAACTTCCGCGCCGTGCTGGCCGAGGACCGCTTCTGGACGGCGCTGCGCAACACCGGCACGTGGGTGGCCGTCTCGCTGTTCTTCCAGTTCGTCCTCGGCTTCGGACTGGCGCTGCTGCTGCGCGGGCACTTCCGGGGGCGGGGGCTCTACCAGGCGTGGGTGTTCTTCCCGTGGGCCATGTCGGGGTTCCTGATCGGGCTGCTGTGGCGGTGGATGTTCAACGGTCAGTTCGGGGTGGTCAACGACCTGCTGCTGAAGGCGGGCCTCATCGAGGAGCGCATCGGCTTCCTGGCCTCGCCGGGGTGGGCGATGACCTCCGTCATCGTGGCGAACATCTGGTACGGCGTCACGTTCTTCGCCATCATGATCATGGCCGCGCTGCAGTCGGTGCCCAGGGAGCTGTACGAGGCGGCGGCCGTGGACGGGGCGTCCCGGCTGCGCCAGTTCTGGCACGTCACGCTGCCGCACATCCGGCCCACGCTGGCGCTGATCGTGCTGCTGCGGATCATCTGGATCCTGAACTTCCCCGACCTCATCTACGCGATGACCGGCGGCGGCCCGGCCGGCAGCACCGACATCATCACCACGTTCCTCATCCAGCAGGTCATCGGCGGCGACTACGGCCGGGCGGGCGCGGTCGGCCTGCTCGTCCTCGGCCTCCTGCTCTCCTTCAGCATCTTCTACCTGAACGCCACCCGATTCGAGAAGGCCCGATGAGCCGCGTCGGCACCGTGGCCAAGGCCGCCGTGCTGGGCGCCTGGCTGCTGATCACCCTGTTCCCGCTGTACTGGATCGTCGTCACCTCGCTCAAGCCCAAGCCCGAGATCTTCTCGGTGCCGCTGCGCTACTGGCCGGCGAACGTCACCTTCGAGCACTACGCCGAGCTGTTCGAGTTCGCCGACTTCGGGACGTACCTGCTGAACTCGCTCCTGGTCTCCCTCGTGGCGGCGGCCGTCGTGACCGCCATCGGCGTGCTGGGCGGCTACACCCTGGCCCGCTTCGCCTTCCCCGGCCGCGGCGCGCTGGTGCTGGCCTTCCTGGTCACCCAGATGATCCCCCTGTTCATCGCGCTCGGCCCGCTCTACCTGCTGATGTCCGACCTCGACCTGCTCAACCGGCTGGCGGGGCTGATGCTGGTGTACGTGGCGATGCTGGTGCCGTTCTCGACGATCATCATGCGCGGCTTCTACGAGCGGGTGCCGGTGGCGCTGGAGGAGGCGGCGCAGGTGGACGGGGCCTCGCGGCTGGCGGCCATGGTGCGGGTGGTGATCCCGGTGATGCTGCCGGGGATCGCGGCCACCTTCATCTTCGCGTTCGTGCAGTGCTGGAACGAGCTGTTCCTGGCGATCACGTTCATCGACAGCGAGGACGCCAAGACCGTCCCGGTCGCCATGAACTCCTTCATCACCCAGTACGACATCGACTGGGGCTCGATGGCGGCGGCCACGGTCGTCTCGGTGGTGCCCACGCTCGTCCTGTTCGCCGCCATCCGCCGCTACATCGTGGAGGGTCTGACGGCGGGGGCCGTAAAGGGGTGAAAGGGGTGCCCAACCGCTCGTCGTGCGAACCAGACCTTTCACCGCAGGCCATCCCCAACTAATCGCCTGACGGCACCGCCTCACCGAACAACCCTCCTACGGATCTCCACGACGGGTAGGTTGCGCTCTTACGTTGGGCGTGATCCGCATCACAGTGGAGGTCTCGTGACGACTAGAGAACATGACGCGTCGGTCTATGAACAAGTGCAGGAGAGCAGTGAGTTCCAGGAGCTGAAAAGAGCCTTCCGCCGCTGGACGTTCCCCATGACCGTGGCGTTCCTCGCGTGGTACCTGCTCTACGTGGTGCTGTCCGGATGGGCGCGCGGCTTCATGGGGATCAAGCTGCTCGGCGAGATCAACGTCGGGCTGGTCCTCGGCCTGCTGCAGTTCGTGTCCACCTTCCTCATCGCGTGGGCGTACGCCAGGCACGCGGAGAAGAAGCTCGACCCGATCGCCGACAAGCTGCGCCACGAGGTGGAGGGGAAGACTCAGTGAGCTCGACGACCCTGGGGATGATCCTCTTCCTCACCTTCGTGGCCGCCACCCTGGCGATCACGTTCTGGGCGAGCCGCCAGACCAAGACGGCCGCCGACTACTACGCGGGCGGCCGGTCGTTCAGCGGCGTGCAGAACGGCCTGGCGATCGGCGGCGACTACATGTCGGCCGCCTCCTTCCTCGGCATCGCGGGCATCATCGCGCTGTCCGGTTATGACGGGTTCCTCTACTCGATCGGCTTCCTGGTCGCCTGGCTGGTGGCGCTGCTGCTGGTGGCCGAGCTGATGCGGAACTCCGGCAAGTTCACCATGGCCGACGTGCTGGCGTTCAGGATGAGCCCGCGCCCGGTCCGCACGGCGGCGGGCGTGTCCACGATCGTGGTGAGCATCTTCTACCTGCTGGCCCAGATGGTGGGCGCGGGCGCGCTGGTCGGCCTGCTGCTCGGCATCACCGGCGAGGCGGGCAAGGCCTGGACGATCGTCGGCGTGGGCGCGCTGATGATCGTGTACGTCGTCTTCGGCGGCATGAAGGGCACCACCTGGGTGCAGATCGTCAAGGCCGTGCTGCTCATGGGCGGCGCCGCCCTGGTGACGCTGCTGGTGCTGGGCAAGTACGGCTTCAACCTGTCGGCCCTGCTCGGCGAGGCCGCCACCAAGAGCGGCCCCGCGGCCAACCCCGGCAGCTTCCTGATCCCCGGCCTGAAGTACGGCACCGAGGCGCAGGGCCTGGCCGGCAAGATCGACCTGATCAGCCTGGGCCTGGCGCTGGTGCTGGGCACGGCGGGCCTGCCGCACATCCTCATCCGCTTCTACACCGTCCCCACCGCCAAGGACGCCCGCAAGTCGGTCCTGTGGGGCATCGGCATCATCGGCGTCTTCTACCTGCTGACCCTGGTCCTCGGCTTCGGCGCGGCGGCCCTGGTGGGCAAGGATGCGATCGTCGCGGGCGACAAGGCGGGCAACACCGCGGCCCCGCTGCTGGCACAGCAGATCGGCGAGGACATCTTCGGCCCGGTCGGCGGCACGCTCCTGCTGGCGCTCATCGGCGCCGTGGCCTTCGCCACGATCCTGGCCGTGGTCGCGGGCCTGACCCTCGCCTCCTCCTCCAGCTTCTCCCACGACCTGTACGCGCACGTCTTCAAGCGCGGCCAGGCCAGCGAGCGCCAGGAGGTCGTGGTGGCCCGCCTGTCCGCGCTGGTCATCGGCGCCGTCGCGATCGGCCTG
Source organism: Nonomuraea sp. NPDC050202 (assembly GCF_040656115.1). Classification (NCBI taxonomy): domain Bacteria; kingdom Bacillati; phylum Actinomycetota; class Actinomycetes; order Streptosporangiales; family Streptosporangiaceae; genus Nonomuraea; species Nonomuraea sp. NPDC050202. The sequence goes on from NZ_JBFALF010000002.1 coordinate 951,635, forward strand.
GGCATCCTGGCCCAGGGCCAGAACGTGGCGTTCCTGGTGGCCCTGGCGTTCGCGGTGGCGGCCTCGGGCAACCTGCCGGCGATCCTCTACAGCCTGTTCTGGAAGAGGTTCAACACGGCCGGTGCGGTGTCCGCCATCTACGGCGGCCTGGTCTCGGCCCTGCTGCTGGTGATCTTCTCGCCGGTGGTCTCCGGCGGCGAGACGGCGCTGTTCAAGACGGCCGACTTCGTGCTGTTCCCGCTGAGCAACCCCGGCATCGTCTCGATCCCGCTGGGCTTCCTGTGCGGCTGGCTCGGCACGATCCTCAGCAAGGAGTACAACGCCGCCAAGTACGCCGAGATCGAGGTCCGCTCGCTCACCGGCGTCGGCGCCGAGAAGGCCTCCGAACACTGACGCCAACCCCCTGGCGAGGCGCCCGTCCCCCCTGCCCCGGGGCGCCTTGCCCAAGGAGGGCCCGGCCGTGACCAACGGCCGGGCCCTCTCGCGTGTACGGGATCCCCGGCGGGGAAGGAGGTGCGGGCGTCCCAGTGGGGCGTCCCACGCCTCTGGAGTTTCTTAACAGGACAGAAACGCAGTGAAGTGAGTGGTTGACGGGATTTCAGCGGTATGGGTACGTTCTCAGATGTGTGAACGTTGCCACACTGGCCTGGCGCCACGTGGCCGTCATCAGCATGCCTGATGCCCCGCTTGTTCAGTGTGGAGGCGAAACCCCCATGAGATCCCCGCTCGTCCGCTGGTCCGTCCTTTCGGTGTCGCTCGCGCTGGCGCTCACCTCGTGTGCCAAGGGCACCGGTGGCGCCGCGGCGCCCGCTCCGTCGGCGGGCCAGTTCAACCCCGGCGCCTCCTACCAGGGCACCATCTCGGTCATGGGCTTCGGCGCGACCGACGAGATCGGTGAGACCCGCGTCGAGCTGGCCAAGAAGTCGCTCAAGGGCGCGGACGTGAAGCTGATCGAGGGCGACCTCGACATCCAGCAGTTCCTGTCGGCGGTGGCGGCCGGCGACCCGCCGGACATCATCTACGCCAACCGCGACCAGATCGGCACCTTTGCCTCGCGTGGCGCGATCATCCCTCTCACGCAGTGCGTCCAGGGGGAGCAGATCGACACCTCGATGTACAACAAGAACGCGCTCAGCCAGGTGACGTTCGGCGGCGAGGTCTACGCGATCCCCGAGTTCAACCAGGTCCAGATCACCATGGCCAACGCCGACCTGCTCAGCAAGGCCGGCCTGACGATCGCCGACGTCAACGGCTCCGACTGGGACAAGGTCACCGCGGCGACCAAGAAGCTGGTCAAGGCGCCCGGCGGCAAGCTCCAGGTGATCGGCTTCGACAGCAAGCTGCCGGAGTTCCTGCCGCTGTGGGCCAAGTCCCTCGGCGCCGACCTGCTGTCCGCCGACGGCAGGACCGCCCAGCTCAACACCCCCGAGGTGGTCAAGGCGCTGCAGTTCGCGGTCGCCATCTACGACGCGCAGGGCGGCTTCGCCAAGGTCAAGGCCGTGCGCGACTCGGCCGACTTCTTCGGCAAGGGCAACCAGTACGCCGAGAACGCGCTGGGCGCGATGCCGATGGAGCAGTGGTACGTCAACGTGCTCAACGACGTCTCGCCCAAGGCGCCCATGGCCTTCGACACCTTCCGCACCCCGGAGGGCAAGCCGCTGGCCTACTCCTCCGGCTCGTCGTGGGCCATCCCGAAGGGCTCCAAGAACCCCGGCGCCGCCTGCCGCTTCGCCAAGACGATGACGCTGGTGGAGTCGTGGAAGGCCGCGGCCCAGGCTCGCGTGGACAAGCGCAAGGCCGAGGGCAAGCCGTTCACCGGCGTCCTCACCGGCAACGTCAAGGCCGACGAGGAGATCCAGAAGATGCTCACCTCGGGCGGCGAACCCTGGGACTCCGGCGTCAAGGCCGTCTACGAGGCCAACCAGAACACCTTCAGCCTGCCGGCCAACCCCGCCGACAAGGAGTTCAAGGACGCCTGGCAGGGTGCGGTGAACCGGGTGCTCAATGGCCAGGACGAGCCGCAGGCCGCCCTCGACAAGGCGCAGAAGGACGCCCAGGCGGCCCTGGACAAGGCATGGGCCGACTGGACGAAGCGAACGAACTAAGGCAATGTCCCTCTCGCACACCAAGGCGCCGCGCTGGCGGTCCATGCGGTTCATCGAGACCCGCGCGGCGCTGCTGTTCATCAGCCCCTGGATCATCGGCTTCCTGATCTTCACCGCCTGGCCCGTGATCAACAGCGCCTACCTGTCGCTGACCGACTACGACGTCATCAACGACCCGTCGTTCATCGGCTTCGACAACTACGTGACCCTCTTCGAGGACCCGAAGGTCGGGCTGGCGCTGCGCAACACGTTCCTGTTCACCGTGATGTCCGTGCCGACCCAGCTCGTCGTCTCCCTCGGGCTGGCGCTGCTGCTCAACAGCGCCACCAAGGCCACCGGCTTCTTCCGCACGGCCTTCTTCCTGCCCAAGATGACGCCGCCGGTCGCGGTCGGCATCCTGCTGCTGATGCTGTTCAACGGCCAGGACGGCGTGATCAACGCCTTCCTCGGCGTCTTCGGCATCGACGGCCCCGCCTGGACCACCGACCCCGCCTGGGTCAAGCCGGGCCTGGTGCTGATGAGCCTGTGGACCGTCGGGTCGTCGGTGGTCATCATCCTGGCCGCGCTGCGCGGCGTGCCCCAGGAGCTGTACGACTCCGCCCTCGTGGACGGGGCCGGATGGTGGAAGCGCACGCTGCGGATCACCGTGCCGATGATCAGCCCCACGCTGTTCTTCCTGTTCATCGTGGACAGCATCAACGCCCTGCAGTCGTTCACCGAGGCGTACACCGCCTTCTTCGGCTCGGGCAACACGACCTACAGCAACGACGCCGCCCTGTTCTACGCGATCTACCTGTTCCAGCAGGCCTTCGAGTTCCTGCACATGGGTTACGCCTCCGCGCTGGCCTGGCTGCTGTTCATCGTGATCATGGCGATCACCGGCGTGCAGTTCGTGGTGACCAAGCGGTTCGTGCACTACGAAGGGGGGAACCCGTGAGGCGGCTGCCGAAGATCCTGACGTGGGTCGCGCTGAGCGCGTTCGCCCTCGCGTTCATCTACCCGTTCATCTGGCTGCTCAGCGCCTCGTTCAAGCCGCGCAGCGAGGTGTTCGACCACCGGATCCTGCCCGAGACGTTCACCTTCGACAACTACATCAAGGTGTGGCAGGAGGCGCCGCTGGCGCTGTGGATGTTCAACACGCTGCTGGTGACGGTGCTGGCCGCGGTGGCCGTGACGATCACCAGCGCGATGGTGGCGTGGGGCTTCGCCTACTTCCGCTTCCCCGGCAGGAACGCGCTGTTCGGCCTGCTGCTGGCCACCATGATGTTGCCGGGCGCGGTCACCATGGTCCCGGTGTTCCTCATCTGGAACTCCCTCGGCATGGTCGGCACCCTGACCCCGCTGTGGGCGCAGAACCTGTTCGGCAGCGCCTTCTACATCTTCCTGCTGCGGCAGTTCTTCATGGGCCTGCCGCGCGAGCCGTTCGAGGCGGCGAAGATCGACGGGGCGAACAACTGGAAGATCTTCACCAGGATGGCCCTGCCGCTGTGCAAGCCGGCGGTCGTGGTGACGCTGCTGTTCGAGTTCCAGGCGGCGTGGACCGACCTCATGCGGCCGCTCATCTACCTGCGTGACTCCAGCACGTTCACCGTGCCGCGCGGGCTGAAGGCGCTGCTCGACCAGTTCGGGTTCGGCGGCGAGTGGCACTGGGAGATCGTCATGACAGCCAGCGTGATCACCACGATCCCGATGATCATCCTGTTCTTCCTCGGCCAGAAGCACTTCGTCAAGGGCATCGCCACGACCGGGAGCAAGGGATGAGCTTCCCCGACGGGTTCCTGTGGGGCGCCGGCACCTCCGCGTACCAGATCGAGGGGCACCACGGCCGGGGCGAGTCGGTGTGGGAGGTGTTCTGCCGCCGCCCCGGCGCGGTCGAGGGCGGCGGCGACGGCTCGCGGGCCTGCGACTCGTTCCTGCGCTGGCGCGAGGACATCGAGCTGATCAAGGAGCTGGGGCTGCGTGCCTACCGCTTCTCGACCGGTTGGTCCCGGGTCATGCCGGACGGCGCGCACGCCGACCCCAAGGCGCTCGACCACTACGAGCGCTTCACCGACGCGCTGCTGGAGGCGGGCGTCGAGCCGGTGCTCACGCTCAACCACTGGGACATGCCGGCGAGCCTGACGTGGGCCGAGCGCTCGTCCGTAAACGCTTTCACCCGCTACGCGCAGGCCGTCGCCGACCGGCTGGCCGACCGCGTGACCTGGTGGATCACCCAGAACGAGCCGTGGATCATCGCCCTGCTCGGCTACCAGCTCGGCCTGCACGCCCCCGGCGTCGCCGACCTGGGCACGGCCGTCAAGGCGGGCCACCACGTGCTGCTCGGCCACGGCGCGGCGGCCGACGTGCTGCACGCGCACGCCGGGACCAGGGCCGGTTGCGCGCTGAGCCTGTTCCCCTGCGACCCCGCCACCGACAGCGAGGCCGACCGGGCGGCGGCCTGGGGCTCCGACGGCTACGTCAACCGCTGGTACCTCGACCCGCTGCTGGGCGACGGCTACCCCGCCGACATGCGCGAGCACTGGGAACGGGCGCTCGGCCACGGCCTGGACTTCATCGAGGACGGCGACGAGGCCGCGATCGGCGGGCGCAGCGACTTCCTCGGCATCAACTACTACACGCGGCGCGTCATGGCCGCCGCGCCGCCGGACCCGTTCCCCTGGAGGGTGGTCGGACCCAGCGGCGACGTGGCCAGGACCGACGAGGGCTGGGAGATCAACCCGGGCGCGCTGCGCGACCTGCTCGTCGGGCTGAGCCGGCGCTTCCCCGGCACGCCGCTGATGATCACCGAGAACGGCGGCGTCTTCGGCGACGCGCCCACCCACGACGGCCGGGTGCACGACAACCGCAGGATCGCCTACCTGCGCGACCACGTGGCGGCCGTCGAGGCCGCTCTCGAAGCGGGCGCCGACGTGCGCGGCTACCTGCACTGGTCGCTCATGGACAACTTCGAGTGGGCGCTGGGCTACCGGCCCAGGTTCGGGCTCGTCCACGTCGATTACGCCACCGGCGCCCGCACCGTCAAGGACTCCGGGCGCTACTACGCCCGGCTCATCGCCGGGGGCGGCACGGCCCCCGCCCTGCCCAGGATCGAGGCTTTCGGCTAACCCATGCGGATCACCACCACTGACACGGCCTACCACCTGGACAGCGGTCACTACCATCTGACCGTCTCGCGGACCGACCCCAGCGCCGAGCTGGTGGGCTGGATGACGCTCAACCTGCTGGCCTCGGTGAACACCAGGGGCGGGCGCGACGAGACGTACGAGACGCTGCCGCCCGTGCTCGTCGAGCGCGAGGGCGTGGCCATCTTCGACTTTCCCCAGCGCACCACCGAGTGGGACGCCAAGACCGTCCGGCTGACCTGCACCCCCGAGACGATCGAGCTGGAGGTGCGGGTCGAGGGTGACGGCGTGCTCGGCGACGTGACGCTGATGGGCGGCAGGGCCGTGCTCAACACCCGCGCCGCCGGCACGTTCCGGTCGGGCATCCACGCGCGCGGCGTCTTCAGCCCCACACCCGCGCACCCCGTGGGCGCGGTGCGGCCGGTGTCCGCGCCCGTCGCGCTGACCGTCGTCGGCGACGCCTCGCCCGGCCGGCTGCACGCCGTCTTCTCCCCGCCGCCCCTGGTGCTGGCCTTCTGCAAGGACGAGCCGGACGGCGCCACCGCCGTCCCGGCCGGCGACTGGCTGGGCGCGTCGGTCCGTGCCGGGATCGCCGATCTGACCTTCACCGAGCTGACGTACGAGCCGCTGGACGGCGGCGCGCTGCTGCGCTTCGACTACGAGTGCCACACCGAGGTGCGCGGCTCGTGGACCTCGCCCGCCGTGGTGTTCCGCGCCGCGTCCTCGCCCTGGGAGGCGATCACCCAGCACCGCGCCGACCTCGTCGGGCACGGCCTGGCCCCGTCGGGCGTGCCCGAGCGGGCCGACTGGTGGAGCCGGCCGATCTTCTGCGGCTGGGGCGCGCAGTGCGCCAGGGCCGACGGCGTCTCCCCGGTGGAGCTGTCGCGGCGCGACCTGTACGACGAGTGGCTGGCCAGGCTGGAGGAGCACGGCATCGTGCCCGGCACCGTCGTCATCGACGACCGGTGGCAGCTCACGTACGGCGACTGCGAGCCCGACGAGGCCAAGTGGCCGGCGCTGCGCGAGTGGATCGCCGACCGGCACGCCCGCGGCCAGCGCGTGCTGCTGTGGTGGCGTGCCTGGTCGGCCGACGGGCTGCCGCCGGAGGAGTGCGTGACGGACGCGGGCGGTCGTCCCGTGGCCGCCGACCCGTCGAACCCCGCCTACCGGCTGCGGATCCGGGCCATCATGGAGCGGCTCCTCGGCGACCTAGGCGCCGACGGCTTCAAGATCGACTTCACGCAGTGGTTCCCCAGCGGCTCGCACCTGAAGACGTACGGCTCCACCTGGGGGATCGCCCTCCTGCACGAGCTGCTCGCCACCATGTACGACGCCGCCAAGCAGGTCAAACCCGACGCCCTCATGATCACCCACACCCCGCACCCGGCCTTCGCCGACGTCACCGACATGATCAGGCTCAACGACGTGCTCGAGTACGACGCCCGCGGCGACCTCGTGCCCGCCGTGGACCAGCTCCGCTACCGGCACGCGGTGGCCACGCAGGCCATGCCGCACCACCTGATCGACACCGACCAGTGGCCGATGCCGAGCCGGGCCGACTGGCTCGCCTACGCGCGGGCCCAGCCCGAGCTCGGCGTGCCCGCCCTGTACTACGTCGAGTCCATCGACAACACCCGCGAGCCGATCACCGGCGCGGACCTCGACCAGGTGGCGGCGTGGTGGGGGCTGCGATGAGGCAGGCCGAGGTGGTCGTGTACGGCGCGACCTCGGCAGGCGTGTGCGCCGCCGTGGCCGCCGCCCGGCGCGGCCTGGACACCGTGCTGCTCGAACCCGGCCGGCACGTCGGCGGCATGACCTCGGGCGGGCTCGGTTACACCGACGTCGGCGACGCCCGCGTGCTCGGCGGCATGGCCGCCGGGTTCCGCCAGGCGGTCGCCGGCGCCTACGGGGTCGCGCCCGGGCACTACGCCGGGCCCGAGCCGCACGTCGCCGAGGAGATCTTCCTGTCCTGGCTGGAGCGGGCCGGCGTGGAGGTGGTGTTCGACGCGCCGCTGCGCGCGGTGGTCACCTCCGGGGAGCGGATCGTCTCGGTGGCGGATCACGCGGCCGGGGTGTTCGTGGACGCGAGCTACGAGGGTGACCTGCTGGCCGCCGCGGGGGTGTCGTACCGCGTCGGACGCGAGGACCGCTCGCTGCACGGTGAGACCTTCGCCGGGCGGCGCGAGGTGGTGCCCGGCATGCACAACTTCCCGCCCTGGATCTCGCCGTTCCGCGCCGACGGCACGCTGCTGCCGCAGGTCGCCGACGGGCCGATGGCCGAGGTGGGCGCGGGCGACGGCGGCGTCATGTCGTACGGCTACCGCGTCTGCATGACCACCGCGCCCGACCGGATCCCGTTCGAGCGGCGGCCCGGCTACGACGAGGAGCACTGGGAGCTGGGGCGGCGGCTCTTCCGCCACTGGCGCGAGCAGGGCGTCGAGCCCCGCGCGGGACGCCTGGTCGGCCTGGAGCCGAACCTGCCCCGGGGCAAGTGCGACGGCAACTCGCTCGGGCCGTTCTCGCTCAGCGTGCTCGACCGCTCGGCCTGGGCCTACCCCGACGCGGACGCCGCCGGGCGCGAGCGCATCCGCCTGCACCACCTCCACCACGCCCAGGACCTGCTGTACTTCCTCTCCCACGACCCCGAGGTGCCCGCCGCCGTGCGGGCCGAGCTGTCGCGGTGGGGGTTGCCGGCCGACGAGTTCGCCGACACCGGGCACCTGCCGCACCAGCTCTACGTGCGCGAGGCGCGGCGGATGCTGGGGGAGACGCACCTGACCGAGCACGACCTCCTCCAGGGGCGGCCGCAGCCGGACGTGATCGCGATGGGCTCCTACCACCTGGACATCCGTGAGGTGCAGCGGACCTGGCGGGAGGTGTACGAGCATCCCGACCCGGTGCCCATGGTGGTGACCGAGGGGTACCTGTCGGTGGGGGTGGCGCCGTACCAGATCCCGTACGGGGCGATCGTGCCGCGGCGGGAGGAGTGCGCGAACCTGGTCGTGCCGGTGTGCGTGTCGGCCTCGCACGTGGCGTTCTCCTCCATCCGGATGGAGGTGCAGTACCAGATGCTCGGGCACGCCGCCGGGCTGGCCGCCGCCCAGGCCGCGGGGAGCGGGAAGGCGGTGCAGGACGTGGACGTGGCGGCGCTGCAGGAGGAGCTGCGGGCGGCCGGTCAGGTGCTGTCGCTCTGACCGGCACCCGCGCTCGGGGTTCTCAGGCGGTGACGCGTTCGAGCACCTGGCGGGCGAACGGCGGGATCACCTTGCGCAGCACGTTCGCCTCGTGCGTCTCGGCGCGGGCCAGCGCCTCCTCGGCCGCCGCCAGCGTGCCCGCGCCCGTCAGCAGGTCGAGCGCGGCCAGCCCGGCCGCGCCCACGTCCCTGGCCGCCGACACCCACCGGGCCAGCTCGGCGGCGATCGGGCCCGGCACGCCGGTCGGCAGCTCCGCCAGCCGTACCAGCTCGGCGCGCAGCGTCTCGTAGGGGCCGCCCTCCAGCGCGGCGGCGCACAGAGCGGTCAGCGCCGGGCTCTGGTCGTCGCCGGGCGGCCACGCCGAGCACGCCTCCACCAGCGGCAGCAGCTCCGCGGCCCCCGGCAGCAGCCGGATCGCCCGCTCGTGCGAGCGCGCCGGGTCGTAGGCCGCCAGGTGCCAGGCGTAGTCGGCCACCGTCGTCAGCGCGATCCGCGAGGCCGCCGCCTCCACCATCGGGTTGGCGGTGATGCCCTCCAGCGGCACCTCGTCCAGGTCCGTGGCCCGGCCGACCAGCGGTCCCAGGAAGACCCGGGAGAAGTCGAAGTCGTTGACCGGGAAGTTGTCCCACAGTGCCACCCGGTGGCCGTAGGAGGCCGCCGCGGCCGTCATGTCGTAGGCCGAGATCGCGCCCACCACCACGTCGGACCCGGTCCACCAGACCAGCACGTCGGCGGGCAGCTCGGCCGCCAGCCGGTCGCGGTAGGCCGTGCGGGCGGTGCCCGCGTAGTCGGTGGGCACCATGGTCAGCGGCCGGTCCGCGCCGTGGGGCGCGAGGAAGTGCTCGGCGAAGTCGCGGCAGACCGCCGCGTGGGCGCTCGCGCTGGCCCCCTCCGCCGTGCCGTACGCCTCCCGGTCGGGCAGGTGGCTCAGCTCGGGCGGGATGTCGTCGAAGAGCAGCGCGTATTCCCTGACGCCCGCCTGCCACACCTGCTCGGCCTTGGCGCGCAGCGCCGCCCGCTCGGCCGGGTCGCTGTAGACCATCGACAGGCCGGGGCTGAGCGCGAACACGAACCGCACGTGCCGCGCCGCCGCCTCCGCCACCAGCTCGGCCAGCCGCGCCAGCTCCTCCTCCGGGTACGGCTCCCGCCACCGCTCCCGGTGGAACGGGTCGTCCTTGGGGGCGTACACGTAGGCGTTGAGCTTGTGCCTGGCGGAGAAGCGCAGGTGCTCCAGGCGGTCGGCGTGGGTCCACGGGGTGCCGTAGAAGCCCTCGATCGTGCCCCGGAGCGGCAGGTCGGGCCAGTCGCGGACGTCCGACTCCGGCACGCACGCCGCGTGCTCGGAGCACGGTGCCGCGGCCAGCGCGACGAGGGTCTGCGCCCCGTAGAACGCCCCGGCGGGATCGGCTCCCACGATCGTCACCCGGCCGTCCCCGGCCGTCAGCGTGTACCCCTCCGGCGGCAGCCCGGCGCCGGCGTCGACCCGCACCTCGATCACCGCCGGGGCGTCCGGAGTCGACGGGAGTGTCCGGCGCAGCTCGCCGACGGCACTTCCGGCAGCCGCGTCGCCCTGGACTCCAGCGTCACGAAGCTCCACGTGCGAAACACCGAAAGTAGCCTTTTTCGGACAGGGAACAATCCACTCCAGGGCATCCATTGTGGGAACGATACCGGATAGGATTTGGCCTCGTGGCCAAGGAAGTTACCGAAGTCGTGCCCGGGGTGCTCCGCGTCGAGGACACCTGCCACGTCTACGTCATCAAGGCTCCCGCCCTCCAGGGCGGGGAGCGCACCGGGATCGCCGTCGACTTCGGTTCCGGGCGGGTGCTCGACCTGCTCGACGAACTCGGCCTCGACCGCATCACCGACGTGCTGGTCACCCACCACCACCGGGACCAGGTGCAGGGGCTGCACCGGGCGGTCGAGGCGGGCGTGGCCGTCCACGTGCCGCCCGTCGAGCGCGACCTGTTCGAGAAGGTCGGCGAGATGTGGGAGGGACGGCAGCTGCTCAACGACTACGACCTGCGCGACGACCGCTTCTCGCTGCTGGAGCCGGTCGCGGTGACGGACGTGGTGCCGGAGTATCGGACGGCCCGATACGGCGGGGTGGACGTGCGCGTCCTGCCCACCCCGGGGCACACCCCCGGCTCCGTCACCTACGTCTGGGGCGGCGTCGCCTTCACCGGCGACCTGATCTACGCCCCCGGCAAGGTGTGGTCGCTGGCCGCCACCCAGTGGTCGTACACCGAGAACGAGGGCCCCGCCATGGTCGTGCTCAGCTCTGAGCTGCTCCAGCGGGAGGAGCTCGACGTGCTGCTGCCCTCGCACGGTGAGCCGATGACCGACCCGAAGGACGCCCTGGCCCGCCTGTCGGCCGCCATGCAGCGTTACGTGGACTTCCGCCGCCCGCACCCCTGGGACGTGCGCCGCCTGCTGAACAACCCGTTCGTGCAGGTCACGCCGCACCTGCTGATGAACAGGAGCAGCCAGTCCTACAGCTACGTGCTGCTGTCGGAGTCGGGCGCGGCCATGGTGTTCGACTTCGGCTACGACATGTCCACGGGTCTGGTGAAGAGCACCGCCCGCGAGGCGCGCCGCCCCTGGCTGGCCTCTCTGCCCGCGCTGCGCGAGCACTACGGCGTCACCGATGTCGAGGTCGCCCTGCCCACCCACTACCACGACGACCACGTGGCGGGCATGCCGCTGCTGCGCGACGTCGAGGGCACCGCGATCTGGGCGCCTTCCCACATCGCCCCCATCCTGGCCGCGCCGCTCCACCACGACCTGCCGTGCCAGTGGTTCGACCCGATCCCCGCCGACCGGGTGCTCGGGCTGGGGGAGACGGTGCGCTGGTGGGAGTACGACATCACGGTGCACGACCTGCCGGGGCACACGCTGTTCGCGGCGGCCTACGAGTTCGAGGTGGACGGGCACCGGGTGCTGGTGACCGGCGACCAGCAGGACGGGATGGGCATCCCGGACGAACGCCAGGAGATCCTGAATTTTCAGTACAAGAATAGGTTCCAGATCGAGGACTACCGCAAGAGCGCCGCGCTCTACCGGCGCCTGCGCCCCGATCTCATGGTCAGCGGCCACTGGCGGCCCCGCTGGGTGGACGACGACTACCTGCACATGATGACCGAACGAGGCGAGGAGCTGGTCGCGCTGCACCACGACCTGCTCCCGCTCGACCGGCTCGACCTCGGGGCTGACGGCGTGCTGTGCCGCGTGACGCCGTACTATACGAGCGTCCCCGCGGGCGGCGAGGTCGTGCTGACGGCCACCGTGCGCAACCCGTGGCCGGACAAGGTCGTGGCCACCGTCGAGCCGGTGGTGCCGCCCGGGTGGCGGCGCGAGCAGGGATCCCTGACGCTCAGGTTGCCCGGAGGGGGTATGGAGCAGGTGCATCTCCGTCTCGGCGCCGACGTCGTGCCGCGGCGCCGCGTTCGTCTCGCAGTCGATCTGACCATCGGCGATCTGCGTCTCGGGCAGCACGCCGAGGCGCTGGTCGACGTGGTCGCGGAAGGGATTCGATGACCGTAGAACGGCGCAGCGCCCCCCTCGGCCGTTCCCGCCGCCCCACGATCAAGGACGTGGCGGAGGCCGCCGGCGTCTCCCGCTCCACCGTCTCCAGGGCGCTGACCGGGCGCGGCTACGCCGCCAGCGACGTGCGCGAGCGGGTGCTGCGGGCCGCGGCCGAGCTGGGTTACGTGCCCGACGTCATGGCACGCACGCTCAAGCAGCAGGTCAGCCGGTCGGTCGGGGTCCTGGTGAGCGACCTGCGCAACCCGTTCTACGCGGAGCTGGCCGCCGGCGCCAGCAGGGAGGCCCGCGAGCGCGGCTACACCATGGTGCTGGCCGATACGAGCCTGTCGGCGCAGGCCGAGGCCGAGGCCGCGGAGGCGCTGGTCGCGCTCCGGGTGGCCGGGGTGGTCGTGACGCCCAACTCCTCCGCCGTGTCCACCTACCTCGCCTCCCACGGCATCCCGGTGGTCGAGGTCGACCGGCAGTTCGCGGCCGGCTCGACCGACGGCGTCGTGGTCGGCAACCGCGTCGGCGCCCGCACCGCCACCGCCCACCTCGTCGGGCTCGGGCACCGCAGGATCGCGCTGTTCATCGACGAGACCGACTGGACCACCGGGTACGAGCGCTACCAGGGCTACCTGGAGGCGCTGAACGCCGGTGACATCAAGGTCGATCCCGGCCTGGTCGTCTCCTCGGGCTGGGACGTGGCCGACTCGCGCCGCCGGGCGCTCGACATGCTGCGCGGCCCCGACCGTCCCACAGCCGTGTTCGCCGCCAACAACGTGCTCGCCGAAGGCGTCTGGCGGGCGATCGGCGAGCTGGGCCTGCGCGTGCCCGGCGACATCAGCCTCGTCGCCTTCGACGACGCGCCCTGGATGAGCATGGTCTCGCCCACGGTCAGCGCGGTCTCCCAGGACACCTTCAACCTGGGCGCGACCGCCGTACGCAGGCTCGGCGAGCGCATCGAGCGCCCCGAGTCCGACTCGGTCACGACCGTGCTCAACGTGCGGCTCATCGAGCGCGAATCCACCGCGCAGCCGCCCGCCGTCTGACATTTCTCCCACCCGGTGCGTTGACCCACGGGGAAAGGTCGCCCTAGGATCCCGTGTGGGAACGATGTCACAGCCTCAACGCGGCAGTCGTTCCCGTCGGAGGCCCAATGGAGCACGATCTTCCCGCCGTCCTGTCCCTCGACATCGGCGGCACCAAACTCGCCGCGGGCGTGGTCACAGGCGATGGCCTGATCCACGGCTGGCAGGTCACCCCCACCCGTAGGGAGGAGGGGCCGCGACCCGTCCTGACCAGGCTGTTCGACCTGGGAAGGAAGGCGGTTGCGGAGGCCGGCGTGCCCGAGGTGGCCGCCGTCGGCATCTCCTGTGGCGGCCCGCTGGACACCACGACCGGCGTCCTGGAGTGCCCGCCGCACCTGCCGGGATGGATCGACGTCCCGATCGTCTCGCTGGCCACGGAGGCGTTCGGCGTCCCCGCCGCCCTTGAGAACGATGCCACGGCCGCCGCGCTGGGCGAATTCCGGTACGGCGCGGGCCGCGGCACCAGCACCATGCTCTACCTCACGATCTCCACGGGGGTCGGCGGCGGCTCGGTCATCGCCGGCCGCCTGCACCGTGGCGCGGCCGGCAACGGCGGCGAGCTCGGGCACGTCATGGTGCGTCCGGGCGGGCGGAAGTGCTCGTGCGGGCGGCGGGGCTGCCTGGAGGCGTACGCGTCCGGCACCTCCATCGCCGAGCGCGCCCGCGAGGCCCTGGCCGCCGGCCGCCCCTCGTCGCTGTCCGCCCTCGCGCTCCCCACGGCGCAGGACGTCTCGCGCGCCGCCGAGGCGGGCGACCCGCTCGCGGTCGAGGTGTGGGACGAGACCACATGGGCACTGGGCACCGCGCTCACCGACCTGGTGAACGCGTTCGAGCCGGAGCTCGTCGTCCTCGGCGGCGGCGTCACCCGATCGGGCGCCAGGCTCCTCGACCCCGTCGCCGCGGCCGTCGCCAGGGACGCCATGCCGCCCGCCGCCCGCGCCGCCCGCTTCGAGCTGGCCGAGCTCGGCGACGGCGTCTGCGTGGTCGGCGCCGGCGCCGTCGCCCACGACCTCATCACCGGCGCCAAGTCCTGACCCCTCCTCAAGAGCCGAGTCCGACACCGCCTCAAGAACAGCACCTGACCTCGCCTCAAGAGCCGAGTCCGACCTCGCCTCAAGTACAGCACCTGGCCTCGGCTCAGGACCGGGGCCCGGCCTGGCCCGGCTCCCGCGCTCTCGCCCCTGACCTCGCCTCAGGAAAGACCCATGCCTGATCTTCCCCCGATGCCCCCGATCCCCGACGTCCTCGCCGAGCACGTGGCGGGCCACCTGGCCGCCGCGCGCGGCATGACGGCGCTCCTGCCCGACGTCGAGCAGGTCGCGGACCTGCTCATCGACACCTTCACCCGCGGCGGCACCCTCTACACGATGGGCAACGGCGGCAGCGCCGCCGACGCCCAGCACCTCACCGGCGAGCTGATCGGCCACTACAAGCGCGACCGCCGCCCGCTGCCCACGGTCACGCTGACCACCGATGCGACCGTTATGACGTGCATAGCCAACGACTACGCCTATGATGACGTCTTCGCCCGCCAGGTCCGGGCGCTGGCCCGCCCGGGCGACGTCGTGGCCGCGTTCACCACGAGCGGCAACTCGCCCAACGTGGTCAGCGCGCTCGAGGCCGCACAGACCAACGGCGCGGTGACGGTGCTGTTCGGCGGTGGCGACGGCGGCGCCGCCGCCAAGCACGCCGACCACATCCTCCTCGCCCCCAGCTCAGAAACCCCGCGCATCCAGGAGATCCACACACTGATGCTGCACATGATCAGCGAGAAGGTCGACGCATGGGCGGCCGCGTGACCCGGCGAGTGGCGCCCATGTCGAACGCGCCCTCCGGCAGCCAGCCGCGCGACCTCCCCAGAGCCCCCAGGCCCGCGGCGTCCCCCGCCCGCACCCTGCACATGATCGGGAACGCGCACCTCGACCCGGTGTGGCTGTGGCCGTGGCAGGAGGGGTACCAGGAGGCGCGGGCCACGTTCTGGTCGGCGATCCACCGCATGGACGAGTACCCGGACTTCGTCTTCACCTGCGACCAGGTGGTGCTGCTGTCGTGGGTGGAGGAGTCGGACCCCGAGCTGTTCGCCAGGATCCAGGAGAAGGTGGCCGAGGGCCGCTGGGTCATGGCGGGCGGCTGGTGGGTGGAGCCCGACTGCAACATGCCGTCGGGCGAGTCGTTCGTCCGCCAGGGCCTGTACGGGCAGCGTTACCTGAAGGAGAAGTTCGGCGTCACGGCCTCGGTCGGCATGAACGTGGACCCGTTCGGCCACAACGCCATGCTGCCGGCCATCCTGCGCGGCCAGGGCATGGACTCCTACTGCTTCCTGCGCCCGGGGCCGCACGAGAGCGAGCTGCCCGGCACGATGTTCTGGTGGGAGGCGCCCGACGGCAGCCGCGTGCTGGCCTACCGCATCCCGTTCGAGTACTGCAGCCCGCCCGGCGAGGTGGCCGGGCAGACGGAGAAGGCGCTCGGCCAGCTCGACCGCTCGCTCGGCGACCTGATGATCTTCTACGGGGTGGGCAACCACGGCGGCGGCCCCACCAAGGCCAACATCGAGTCCATCCACCGCTACGACCGGATGGGCACGTTCGGGGAGCTGACGATGTCGTCCCCGCGCCGCTACTTCGACGAGATCGGCAAGCGGCTGGGCGAGCAGGGCCTGGCGGAGCTGCCCGTGTGGCGCGACGACCTGCAGCACCACGCGGCCGGCTGCTACTCCGCGCACTCCGGGATCAAGGCCTGGCAGCGCAGGGCGCAGGCGGCGGTGCTGTCGGCCGAGCGCTGGGCCGCCGTGGCCGGCCACGACGCCCGCGCCGACCTGGAGCGGGCGTGGAAGCAGGTGCTGTTCAACCAGTTCCACGACGTGCTGCCCGGCTCGGCCATCGAGCCCGCCTACGACGACGCCCGCGACCAGCTCGGCGAGGCCATGGCGATCTCCAAGCGGATCATCGCCAGGGCGCACAACGTGATCGCCCGCGACATCGCCGTGCCCGAGGAGAGCGGCACCCAGCCGGTCGTGGTGTTCAACCCGCACCCGTGGCCGGTTACGACCCGGGTCGAGATGCAGTACGGCCTGGCCCCGAACGGCGTGCACGTCGTGGACGCCGACGGCGCCGACGTGCCCTGCCAGCGCACCCAGTCGGTCGCCACCACCGACGACAAGGGGCGCGGCGCCACCGTGTTCCAGGCGGAGCTGCCCGCGCTCGGTTACCGCCTCTACCGGCTGCGCCAGGGCCCCGGCGCCCACCCGGCCGGCACCCTGCTCGCTTCCGAGCACCACCTGGAGAACGACGTGCTCCGCCTGGAGCTCGACCCCGTCACCGGCTGGCTGTCCAGCCTGGTCGACAAGCGCACCGGCGTCGACCTGCTGGCCGGGGCCTCCGGCCCGCACACGCAGGTCTGCGAGGACCCCACCGACACCTGGGGACACCGGGTCGTCTCCTACGACTGGCCCGGCGAGGAGATGGTCACCACCGACATCGTCCTGCGCGAGCACGGCCCGCTGCGGGCCCGCCTCCGGGTCGAGCGCGAGTGGGGCCGCTCCACCATGGCCGAGGAGTTCATCCTGGGCGCGGGGGCCGACGACGCCGTCGAGGTGCGGGTCACGCTCGACTGGCGGGAGCAGGCGCACCTGATGAAGCTGCGCTTCCCCGTCGGGCTGGAGAGCCCCGTGGCCACGTACGAGATCCCCTTCGCCCACCTGAACAGGCCCATCGACGGAGCCGAGGAGCCGGCCCAGTCGTGGGTGGACCTGTCGGGCGCCGTGCACGGCGCGCGGGCCGGCCTGGCCGTGGTGAACAACGCCAAGCACGGCTACGACGTCTCCCCGCCGAGCCCCGGGCGCAGCCACAGCATCGGCATCACCGCCGTGCGCAGCCCGGTCTACTCCTGGCACGACCCCCGGCTGCTGGACCCGGACGGCTACTACTCCTTCCAGGACCAGGGGACGCAGCGGTTCTCGTACCTGCTGGTGCCGCACGCGGGCGACTGGCGGGCCGCCGGGCTCACCAGACGGGCCGCGCTGCTCGGCTCACCGGTGCGGGCGATGCTGGAGAGCTTCCACGACGGCCCGCTGCCCAGCGCGCGCGGCTACCTCGACGACGGGGACGGGCAGGTCATGGTCACGGCGGTGAAGCTGCACGAGGACGCCCCGCGCGACCTCGTGGTGCGCGCCGTCGAGAGCACCGGGCGGCCCGCGGTCGCGACGCTGAACATCCCCATGGCCGGGATCAGGCTCATCGCCGACTTCGGGCCGAGCGAGATCCGCACGTTCAGGATCCCGCTCGACGACCCGCTCTCCGCGATGGAGACCGACCTGGTCGAGCTGGGCGTCCGCAAGGGCGCGTTCACCGTGGAGGCCTGGTGATCGGCGGCGTCGGCGGTGTCGGCGAGGTCGGTAAAGTCGGTGAGGTCGGCGAGGTGGGCGGCCCCGTCGCGGACCCGCCCAGGGCCGGCTCACCCGTGGTCGTCCCGGATCCCGACGGTGGCGAGGTGCTCGTCGAGCTGCTGGACGCGGCCGGGCCGTTCGGCGTGGAGTGGCGGTGGGGGGAGCGGCGCCCCACGGGCCGCCGCGAGCTGAGCCTGAACATCCGGTACGACGGCGCCGCGCCCGCCGCCGCGACCGTCCGCGTCAGCAGGTCGGTGACGGCCGCCGGCGACCCGTGGTGGCTGATCCCCGGCCTCTTCTACGGCGAGAACCGGCCCGCGGACTGCCAGCGCGTCTTCCCCCGCTTCGAGGCGGGCGCCGACCGCCCCGAGGAGATGGTCTCGGCCCGCTGGGGCTTCCGCGCCGACCGGGCCGCCACCCCCGCCGTCCTGGTCTGGGGCGACACCGGCGGCACCGCGCTGATCGCGGACGAGGAGTCGCCGCTCGGCCCGACCGGCCTGGCCATCGAGCACGAAGCAGGGCAGGCGACGATCGCGCTGCTGTTCCCGTACCGGGAGTTCCCGGTCACCTACTACGGCTCCGCGCTGGCGCTGCCCGCCCGGGCCGCCACGCACGTGTGGCAGCCGGGCGAGTCGCACGTCCTCACGCTCGCGACCGGCGCGCTGCCCCCGGACCGGCACGCGTACGCGCCGCTGCTGCGCGAGGACCGCGACCTGCGCCTGCCCGCCGCCCCCGTCGAGCCGTGGGAGGACGTCGCGGAGGCCGCCGACATCGCCGCCGAGGGCCTGTACCGCTGGCACTACGACCCCGACCCGGGCGTGCTGCTGGAGACGGTCGGGTTCGACAGGGAGGTGAGCGGCACCAACGGCGAGCGCGTGGACCGGCAGGCCATGCACGTCGGCTGGGTGAGCGGGATCCCGTGGGCGGCGGCGCTCTTGGAGCACGGGCTGCGGAGGGGACGGCCCGAGCACGTCGCCGCCGCCGAACGGGTCATCGACTTCATCTGCGCCGACCTGTCGCCGTCCGGGACGTTCTGGGGCACCTGGTACCGGAAGTCGGGCTGGTCGCAGAGCTGGAGCCACGTCAAGGACGCCCTGCACGCGCGCACCCTGGGGGAGGCGACCCTCTTCCTGCTGCGCGCGCTGCGCTCGCGCCCCAACCCGGACTGGGAGGCGGCCGCCCGCTCCAACCTGCGGGTGATGGCCGCCCGCCAGCGCCAGGACGGCAACCTCGGCACCCTGCACCACGCCGCCACCGGGGAGGTCCTGTCCTGGTCCGGCGCCTCCGGCCTGACCTGGGTGGCCGCGCTGGCCGAGTCCGGCGACCCCGATCACCTGCGGGCGGCCGAGCGCGCCGGGGAGTACTACGCCTCGTTCGTCGAGGACGAGTTCGTCTACGGCGCCCCCGAGGACGTGGACCTGGCCCCGACCTCGGAGGACGGGTACGCGGCCGTGATGGCGTACATGGCGCTGCACCGCCGCACCGGCGCCGCCCGCTGGCTCGACCTGGCCCGCCGCGCCGCCGACTGGACCCTCACCTTCCGCTACACCTACAACGTGCGCTTCGGCCCGCGCACCCCGCTCGGCCGCTACGGCTTCGCCACCCGCGGCGCCGACCAGGCCTCGCCGTCGAACCAGCACCTGCACGCGTACGGGCTGGTGTGCACGGCGGAGCTGATGGAGCTGTCGGAGGCGCTCGGGGACCCGTACTACGCGGAACGGGCGCAGGAGACGCTGGACTGCTTCCGCCAGCTCCTCCCGGCGGCCGACGGCGACCTCAACGCGTACCGGGGCATGATCACCGAGCGCTACTACCAGACGGACTGCTTCCAGCCCAAGGGCATGTACCTGACGCTGTCGCACGCCTGGAGCGCGGGGGTGCTGCTGCTGGCGTGCGAGCAGGTCCTCGCCCGTGGCGGGGCGAGGCCGGACGGGGCCGTGCCGGACGGGGTCGTGCCGCACGGGGGCGGGCCGCACGGGGTCGGGCCGGATGGGGTCGGGCCGGATGGGGTCGGGCCGGGCGGGGTCAGGCCGGGCGGGGTGCCAGCCCGAGCGTAAGGGCGGCGTGCCGGACCCAGGCCGCGAGGAACCGCTCGGGATCGAGGTCGCCGGGGGTGTGGCCGATCATGATCTGGAGCAGCGGGTAGTACGTGAGGGAGGCCAGCAGCACGGCCGCGGTGGCCTCCGGATCGTCGGCCTCGACGTTGCCCAGCTCGCGCTGCGCCGCGATCCACCTGGCGCCCTGGGCGTACACGCCGGACAGCACGCCCTGCCACATGCCCTCGAACAGCTCGGTGAACCCGTCGAACTCCCGCAGCATGATCCGGATCAGCTCCCGGTCCTCCTCGATCACCTGCCACACGGCCCGGGCCATCCGCTCCAGATCGGCTCGCGGATCGCCGGTCGCGCCGGTCGTCTCGCCGCCGCGTTCGGCGATCCGATCCAGGTTGCGCCGCACCGCGGCCTCCAGGAGCGCCTGCTTGGACGGGAAGTGCTTGTAGAGCGCGCCCGAGCCGGTTGTCAGCCCGCAGGCGGCCTGGATGTCGGCCACGGAGGTGGCGGCGTAGCCGCGGGTGGAGAACAGCCTGACGGCCTCGTCGATGAGGCGCTGCCGGGTGACGCCCGGTGTGGATCTCGCCATGGTAAGAGAGTACTCTCTCACTATGCGGGTCTTCATCACAGGCGGCACCGGCGCGATCGGCGGCCACGCCGTCCCGGCGCTGGTCGCGGCCGGTCACGAGGTCACCGCGCTGGCTCGCACCCCTGACAAGGCCGCCGCGCTCGAACGTCAGGGGGCCAGGCCCGCGCGGGTGTCGCTGTTCGACCGGGCCGGGCTGGCAGTGGCGTTCGAGGGGCACGACGCGGTGGTCAACCTGGCCACCGCGATCCCCCCGATGAGCCGCTTCATGAGCGCCGCCGCCATGCGCGCCAACCATCGCGTACGCGCGGAGGGCTCCGCCGCCGTCGTGGCCGCCGCGCTCGACGCCGGGGTCGGCCGCGTCGTGCAGGAGTCGGTCTGCATGCTCTACCGCGACGGGGGCGACCGCTGGCTCGACGAGGACGCCCCGGTCGACCACTACCCGCTGACCCGGGGAAACTTCGCCGCCGAGTCCAGCGCCCGCCGCTTCGCCGAGTCCGGCGGGGGAGCGGCGGTGGTGCTGCGGCTCGGCTGGTTCCAGGGGCCGGGGGCCGAGCACAGCGAGCAGCTGTTCGCGCAGGCCCGCCGCCACGTCGGCATGATCCTCGGCCGTCCGGGCGGCTACGTCTCCTCCATCCACCTGGCCGACGCCGCCTCCGCCGTGGTGGCCGCGCTGGAGGCGCCCGCGGGCACGTACAACGTCGTGGACGACGAGCCGCTGACCAAGCGGGCGTACGCGGACGCGCTCGCCCGCGCCGCCGGGGCGGCCGCGTGGGTACGCGGGCCGGGGCGGCTGGCGTACGTGTTCGGCGACCGGCTCACCTCGCTCACCCGCTCCCTCCGGGTCAGCAACGCCCGCTTCCGCGCGGCGACCGGGTGGGCCCCGCGCTATCCGAGCGCCCGCGAGGGGTGGCTCGCCACGGCCCGTGTGCTGCTGGGGGTCAGCGCTCGCGCACGTCCTTGACGAAGATGATCCCGTCGGTCTCGCCCAGATGGGCCGGGTCGAGCGGGAAGTACCCGTGGTTGTCGGCCACGTCCGTACGCTGGGCCGGCTCGGTCCCCGCCATGGCCGCCACGAGCAGGCGCGAGTCGACCACGTACCGTTCGCCGGGGAGCGTGGCCAGCACGCCCTCCACCGTGCCGGGATCCGGGACGCCGAGCCCCTGATGGCGGACGGTGCCGAGGGCCGAGGCCAGGAACGCGTATCCGGCGCCGAGGCGTGCGCCGGCGATGGCGCCCGCGCTCCACCACTCCAGCGCCATGTCCGCGAGCTGCCACCGGCTCTTCTCCCGCTGGAGGTGACGGTTGTGGGCGAAGACCAGCGCGGGGCCGTGCTGGGCGATGGCCTCCAGGTTGTCGGCCATCATCGCGTCGCGCAGCCCCAGCATCCGCCCGACGCGTGCCGGCGACGGCTCGGCCATGGCCGCGTGGTAGCGGAGCAGCCCCGTGGCGGTGCGCGCGTACAGGTGCGCCCGCTCCTGCTCCTCCCGCGAGGTCGCGCGGATCAGGTGCGGCGCGTGCACGGTGAGCAGCGGCACGAGGTCGTCGGCGATCAGGCGCAGCTCGGCGACGTCGGGGGAGTTGCCCACCGACCGGGACGGGTCCATGGCGGCGGCCTCGTTCGTCCACCGCTCGTCGGGGCCCAGCAGCCGCTCCAGGGTGTCGCGGGAGCAGGGGAGGGGGACGCCGGCCGCCGCCAGGTGGTCGTGGAGGGCGACGAGCGCGTGGCGAGGGCTGGCCGCGCTCATCATCTCCAGGGGCGCGTCGAAGCCGAAGAAGCGCAGCCGGTCCTCGGCGGGGCGGCCCTCGTTGTACGCGCGCATCCAGCGCAGGAGGTCGCGGGTCGCCTCCCGGTCCCAGAAGCCGTGGCTGAACCCGGTCCGCATGACGTCGTCCAGCGAGCCGGCGCCCGTCCGGACGTACTCGTCCACCACCAGGCCCGCCACGCAGTCGCTCTCGAGGGCGACCGCGCGGTAGCCCTCCTGCTCGACCAGCTCGCGGAAGATCTCGTTGCGCAGCTCGTGGATCGGCCGCTCGTCGTGCAGGGCCTCGCCCAGCCCGAGCAGGCGGGGGCGGGCGGGCAGCGAGCGGACGAGCCGGGTGACGGCCGCGACGCCCTCGACGTCGAGGTCCCGGGCGGCGTCGCTGATCGAGGGGGCAGCACTCATGACACGGTCCTGTTCTGTCGGGGGACGTGCCTTCTACGGTATCGTTGAAGTGACTGTTGAGACTTTGACGCCGGTTCCGCCGCGGCACCGCTGCCGGACCCTCAACACGGTGAGGTACGTCATGCCCCGAGGGCGGCTGCGGCCGGTGGATCTGGCGCGCGAGCACGGCCTGTCCACCCAGGCGGTCCGCAACTACGAGGAGGCCGGGATCCTCCCGGCCGCCGCGCGCACCGAGCACGGCTACCGTACCTACACGGGCCGCCACGCCCAGGCGCTGCGCGCGTTCCTCGCCCTGGTGCCCGCGCACGGGCACGCGACCGCGACGGCGATCATGCGGGCGGCGAACGAGGGCGCCACCGAGGAGGCGCTGCGGCTGATCGACGAGAGCCACGCCCAGCTCCTCGAGGACCGGCGCACCCTCCAGGCGGTCGAGCAGGCGCTGCGCTCCCTGGTGCCGTCGCGCGAGCCGGAGCCGGCCGGCGGTGTCACCTTCATCGGGCCGCTCGCCAGGAAGCTGGGGATCCGCCCCGCGACGTTGCGCAAGTGGGAGCAGGCCGGGCTGGTCGTGCCGCGCCGCGACCCGGCGACCGGCTACCGCGTCTACAGCGCCTCCGACGTACGGGACGCGCAGCTCGCGCACCAGCTCCGGCGGGGCGGCTACCTGCTGGAGCAGATCGCGCCGCTGATCCGGCAGGTGCGTACGGCGGGCGGGCTCGCGCCCCTGGAGACCGCGCTGCGCGACTGGCAGGCACGGTTGTCGGCCAGGGGACGGGCGATGTTGCGGGGCGCGGCGGCGCTGGAGGCGTACCTGGACGGGCAGGCGTGACACCTCATGGCCGGCCCCCTGCCGGCAGCGCGGGGAGAGGGCGAGAGGGCTCGCGAGCCCTCTCGCCGCGGGGTCAGCTGCCCACCGGCTCCGCGCGCAGCCGGGCCGAGTGCTTGACCAGCGTGATCAGGACCTCCCGGCTGGAGTCCCGCTTGCGGGCGTCGCACATGATGATCGGGATCGACGGGTTGAGCTGCAGCGCCAGCCGCACCTCGTCGAGCTCGAACGTCGGCGCCCCCTCGAAGCAGTTGACCGCCACCACGAACGGCGTGCCGCGCCGCTCGAAGTAGTCGACCGAGGGGAAGCAGTCGGCCAGCCGCCGGGTGTCGGCGAGGATGACCGCGCCCAGCGATCCCTCCGCCAGCTCGTCCCACACGAACCAGAACCGCTCCTGCCCCGGCGTGCCGAACAGGTACAGGACGTAGTCGTTGCCGAGGGTGATCCGGCCGAAGTCCATCGCCACGGTGGTGGTGCGCTTGGCCTCCACCGAGGTCAGGTCGTCGACGCCGATGCCGCGGTCGGTCAGCACCTCTTCGGTGCGCAGCGGCCGGGTCTCGGAGACCGCGCCCACCATCGTCGTCTTGCCCGCGCCGAACCCGCCGGCGACCAGGATCTTGATCGCCGTCGGCAGGCGCGGACGCTCAGAGCGAGCGAAGACCATCGAGCACCGCCCTGTACATCTTCATGTCGTGCATGTCCACCTCGGATCGGGGTTCCTGGGCAGAGACGAGTTCGCGGTCGAACAGGTCGCCGAGCAGCACGCGGATGGTGCCGGCCGGTAGGTCCAGGTATGCGGCTATCTCGGCTACGGACTTGGGTTCACGGCAGAGCTGGAGTATGCGCAGGTGCTCAGGGTCCAGCCCGGCGTCGGGCCCCGGCGGCGGACCGATCGCCAGCGCCATGGAGATCAGGTCGAACCTGCCGTGGGCAGGCTGGGTACGGCCACGGGTCACGACATAGGGCCGGATGATCTCCGGATCCACCCAGTGCTCGTCCGTGGGCTCGTCCGCGCCTCTCACCGGTCGCTCCCGGCGATGGCCTGGGCGTTGCGCGCGCCGGAGGTGAGGTACTGGCCCACCCGCGCGACCATCATCGCCATCTCGTACGCCACCAGCCCGATGTCCGCGTTCTGCGCGCACAGGACGGCCAGGCAGGCGCGCTCGCCGGCCGCGGTGACGATGAGGAACTGGTTCTTCCACTCCACGACCGTCTGCCGTACCGCACCGGCGGAGATGTGGTCGGAGACGCCCTTGGCCAGGCTCTGCAGTCCGGAGGCGACGGCGGACAGGTGCTCGCCGTCGGTCCGCTGCAGCGCGGCCGAGGAGGCCATCAGCAGCCCGTCGGACGACAGCACGATCGCGTGCTCGGCCTCCTTGACCCGGTTGACCAGGTCGTCCATCAGCCAGTTGAGGTCGGCGCCCGCGGTGGGGGTCATGCGTCACCTCCTTGCTGTTCCTCCAGCATCTTGGCCGCCTGCGAGCGGCCGCGACGGGTTCCTGACTGCAGAGATCCCATCATCGCGCGGATCTCCTCCGGCGAGCGCTCGTCATCGTCCTCCTCAAAGTCGGGCTGCGTGGGCGTGTCGTCACGCAGCGCTGGCGCCAGGTTGGCCTGGGGCACCCGAAGGGGAAGCCCCCCTGGTGTGAACTCGGTCACAGACTGCTGCTCCGGTTCGGCTGGCGTTTCGGCTTGTGGTTCCGGGGCGGGCGCGGGTTCGGGCCTCGGCACGGCTTCCGGCCGGGGCCGAGGGGCGGGCGGGGGTGCGGGGGCCGGGACGGCGGTGGGCCGCGACGGGAGCGTGCGCACGTTCTCCGCCGTGGCGGGCCGGGTGGCGGTGGCCACGGCCGGCTGCCTGCGCGGCAGCCGCTCCCGCTCGCCGCCGGGCGGCTCGGGCGTGGGGTCGAGCTGGACGAGCTCCTGCGGCAGCAGCACCACGACCGTCGTGCCGCCGTACGGGGACGCCTTGAGCACCACCTGGATGTCGTGGCGCCTGGCGAGCTGGCTGACCACGTAGAGCCCCAGCCGGGCGGTGCCGGTGATGCGGAACTCGGGCGGGTCCGCGATGCGCTCGTTGGCCGTCTCCAGGTCCTCGGGCTTCATGCCCAGGCCGCGGTCCTCGATCTCGATCACGTACCCGTTGGCCACGAGCTGGCCGCTGACCTGCACGTTCGTGTACGGGGGCGAGAACGACACGGCGTTCTCGATCAGCTCGGCGAGCAGGTGGATGACGTCACCGACGGCGCGGCCGACGAGCACCACCTCGCCCATGGGCATGAGCGAGACGCGCGTGTAGTCCTCGACCTCGGCCAGCGCGCCTCGGACCACGTCGACCATGGGCACCGAGCGCCGCCACGTACGGGCGGGGGAGGAGCCGGACAGGACGATGAGGTTCTCCGCGTTGCGCCGCATGCGGATGGCGAGGTGGTCGAGCCGGAAGAGCTCCTTCAGCTCCTCGGGGTCGGTCTCGCGGCGCTCCATCACGTCGAGCACGGTGAGCTGGCGGTGCACCAGGCCCTGCGTCCTGCGCGCGAGGCTGAGCAGGATGTCGCGGATGCTGCGGCGCAGCTCGGCCTGCTCGGCGGCGACGGCGATGGCGGTGCGCTGCACGGTGTTGAACGCCTGGCCCACCTGTCCGATCTCGTCGTCGCCGAAGTCGAGCGCCGGGGCCTCCTTGGCGACGTCCACCTCCTCGCCGTGGCCGATGCGCTCGACGATGCCGGGCAGGCGCTCGTCGGACAGCTCGTGGGCGGCGTCGCGCAGCTTCTTGAGCTGGGCGAGGAGCTGTCTTGTCGTGGTGATCGACAGCACGATGGAGGCGACGACGGCGAGCAGGCCGAGGCCGCCTGCGAGGACGAGCCGGACGATGACGCCGACGGCTCCGGGCACGGCCCGTTCGACCAGCCGGTCACCCCCGTCGGAGATGAACTTCTCCAGCGCGGCGCGGGCGGGCTCGGTGGCGGAGCGCCATTCCTGGGCGGTCACGGCAGGCAGGATCCCGGCGTCGGACTGGGCGATCCGCTGCTCCAGGATGTGCAGCTGCTGCACCGCACGGCTCTTCGCCCAGATTTGGTACGCGGCCGCGTCCGCGGGCCCGAGCTGGGCGGCGGCCTTGTCCAGGGAGATCCGGTAGAAGCCGGACAGCCGCACGAACTCGGTGTGCTCCGCCTGGGTGAACCCGCCTCTGGCCAGCGCGCCGGCGAAGAGCGCGTCCTCGCGGGCCAGGTACTCGCTGGACTGGCTGATCGTCAGCATGGTCCGCGCGTCCTTGGCGATCTCCTTGTCGTCCAGCGCGGCCACGCCGTCGAACATGCGATACAGGGAGTCGATGACGTCGTTGTAGGCGTCGGCGGTCTGGGGCTGGTCGAGCCGGCCGCTGTCGATGGTCTTCCGGGTCGCGCTGATCCCCTCGGTGGTCTTGAGCGCCTCGTCGATGCGGCGGGTCAGGGTGGCGTCGGCGGCGAACCGCACGCTGGCACTGGTCGCGGACTCGACGAGCGTGCGATGCGCCGTGTCGGTCTTGGCTCGCTGTTCGCGGAGCGACTTGTCGGGCAGCCGTCTCGGGCTGCCCAGAGCCTCCATCGTGATCCGGCGCTCGCGCTGGAGCTCCGCGAGGAGAACCTCGGCAGGCTGCACCGCGCCGCTGTCGACAGTGGTGGCACCCAGCAGGTTGACGCCCTCACGCAAGGTGACCCAGGCGGCGAAACCCCACAGCGCGACGAGCGACACCAGCAAGGCTGTCACCTTGGCCCGCACGCTTGAGTTACGCAAACGCATATTAACCGTCCAGGTCAGAGGGGTGCGTCAAGCCGAATGTCAAGACTTTAGTGGATATTTCTGCAAACGGCACCCGGGACACCCTAGCAACGCCGCAAGGCCCACTCAAGGAGGGAAAATCCTAGTACATGGCGTAAAGTCCGAATTTACCGGGATTCTAGTGTCGGAGCGCCCAAGTGCAAGGCTGCCAGGATTGCCGCCCTGACAATGGCGATGGGAGTGTAAAGGTCCTTGTCATGCCAAAGTGACGGATAGTCCGACATATCGCCCATACGCTGCAAGTATGCGTGCCCTCGGGCGGCGGCATGAGCGTACCGCTCGTCCACCGCGCCGCCCCGCACTCGCTCCGGGAGCAGCAACGCCTGGATCGCGTACGCGGTCTCCTCGAGCGTGCCCTCCCATCGTCCCCACGACCCGTCGGCACGCTGGGTGTCGAGCACCCACTCCCGCGCCATGGTCACCGCCGCGGCGTGCTCGCGGCCACCGTACTCGCCGAGCGCGAGAACGCAGCTCAGCGTCGCGTACAGCGGTGACGCGTGCCAGCGGTCCTCCCAGTTGCCCGCCGGGTGCTGCCGCTCCGCCAGCAGGTCCGCCAGCCGGCTCCTGACCTCCGCGTACGCGCCCGCCCTCGCGGGGGCGGTGGCGGCGTACGAGCCGAACGCGTCGAGCACGTGGGCGTTGACGCTGATGGAAATGCCGTCCTCGCCCTGCCAGGTGCAGAAGTGCGTGCCCGTGTCGAACGCCAGCAGGCTCCCGGGATCGAGGGCCACGCCGTGCAACGCCAGGGCGTGCAGCGCGACCGAGGTGGTGTCGGCGTCCGCGGGAAGCCCAGGGCCCGCGGAGGTGCCCGCCGGGCCGATCGACGCCCTGAGGTCGGCCAGCATCTCCGGCGGCACCTGGACGCTGAGACCCGCCCGCGAGAGCCAGGTGAGCACCCAGCCGCGCTCGAAGACCGTGATCGGCAGCCCCACGGGGACCGGGCCTCCGTACCGGGTGACGACGGCCTCCAGGTGGCGCAGTGCGAAGTCGGCTTCGAGCTCGGCGCCGGTGGAGAGCCAGGCGGCGGTCGCGGCGGGCGATGCGCCGATCGTGCCGATCACCGTGGGCCGGACGGAGCGCGCGCCGCCCGACAGGCCGGTGGCCTCCAGGGCGTGCAGCAGTTTCTCCGGCAGGGTCGCGCCGGACTCCACCACCCGGCGGACCTGCTCGACCCGGCTGTGGTCGAGCCCGGGGGGCAGAGGGAGCGGCGCGCTCACGCCGTGGGCGTTGATGAGCGTGACCAGCCCAGGGACGATCAGGTCGACGGCTGGCATGTCGGGCACGCCGGCCACCCGGGGCAGCCGCTCGTGCAGTGCGGCCAGGCCGCTGCGCGCCGCCAGTGCCACGTGCTCCATGTCCTCGGGGATGAGCCCTTCGCCGGACCCTGACGCGACGGTGAGCAGGGCCTCCGTGGCGCTGAGCGTCGGCACCAGGCCGTAGCCGTCGGGCGCGCCCCACGAGCCGTCAGGACGCTGCGTGCGCAGCAGGTAGTGGACCCGCTCACGATGCCCGATCAGCCACGGGGCCAGGGTGACCAGCCGCCCCGTCTCGTAGACCGACGCGGACACCTGCCCCCACGGCGTGGACATCAGCGTCGCCACCAGCGCGCCGGCCTCGCGGGTGACGTTCACATCTCCCCCCAGTAGTCGGTGATGCCGTAGAAGCCGGTGTTGAAGCCCAGCTGCCGCTCCAGGTACAGCGCCGCCCTGGGCGAGCTCTCACGCAGCGGCTCGATCAGCTCGGCCGCCATGCGTGAGTGCCGCGCCATGCGCTCGATCACCTCGTCACGCTCGGCGCCCAGTGTCAGGGCGTTGGCGTCGCCCCAGCGGCTCTCCCTGTCGTACGTGGTCAGATCGTTCAGCAGCCGGAGGTAGCGCTGCACCTCGTCACCGGCTTCGCGAACCCGGTCGAGGCCGGACGGGCTCCCGGGGTCGCCGATGGACAGCCAGTGCGAGAGGTTGACGAAGGAGGAGCCGCAGCTGTCCGCGTTCGCGAGGTACTCGTCCAGATCCAGGGCGGCCCCGGACGCACGCCAGTGCCACTCGCGCTGCATCGCGGTGAGCATGCGCTCAAGCTGGTCGCACCAGCGAGAGTCCCCGCCGAGATCGTCGCGGAGCTCGGCGAGGAAGCGGGTGAGCGGGCTGTCCGGCTCCCTGCGGCCGGCGGCCACGGCCACGCAGTCGCCGACCAGCGCGGCCACCTCCTCCCTCGAGGTGGCGACGTGGTCGATGAGCAGGTCCGCGGCGAACACCCACAGGGCCGCCCGGTTGACCGCCCGCAGCTCGTCCGCGGTGGCCCAGGGCGAGCCGAACGCGCCGACCAGGCCCAGCGAGTGGAAGAAGCCGGGGTCGAAGGGCCTGGCGGGGAAGAGCTCGGGATATCGGGCGGCGTGGCGGCTCAGGTCGCGGGCGCACTCGACGCCCAGCGCGCAGGCCCTGCCGAGGCCCGCCGCCATGGCCGGGCCGCTCATCCGCGCCCCACGGGGACGAGGGTCATGGAAAGCCGGGCATCCGCCCGTAACGTCGAGGCCAGCCGGGGGAGGACCGGGCCGTCGGTGTGCACCACCGGCCGGTACCTGCACAGGATTCCGGCGACCAGCAACAGCGCCTCCATCGTGAACAGGCGCGGGCCCAGGCACGAGTGCGGCCCCGCCGAGAAGGGGAAGTAGGCGTACCGGTGCCGCCCGCGGCCGTTCTCCGGCGTGAACCTCCCGGGGTCGAACTCCAGCGGCCGTTCCCAGAACTCGGGCAGCCGCTGGGTCAGGAACGGGCTCAGCACCACCGTGGACCCGGCGGGGATCTCCACCCCGCCGATCGTGTCGGCGTGGATCGCCGTCCGGGGCAGGATCCAGCCGGGCGGATAGAGACGTACCAGCTCGTCCAGGAACATCCGCAGGTAGGTGAGCTCGGGCAGGTGGGCCAGGGTGACGGGTCCGGGGCCGACCACCCGTTCGATCTCCTCGTAGACGTTGGCGGCGATCTCCGGATGCGCGTCCAGCACCGGCCAGACCCAGGTGAGCGCGGTGACGGAGGTCTCGGTGGCGGCGCCGTGGACGGCCACCATGTCGTCGCGGATCAGCCGGTCCATGTCCGGCTCGCCCTTGCGGGCCTCGCACAGCAGGGAGACGAGGTCGTTCTCGTGCTCGCCGCGGGCCTTGGCGTACCGGATGCGGGGGTAGACGACCTCGTCGATGGTCCTGATCGCCTCCCGGAACGCGCGGTCGCCCGGTAACGGGAAGCGCTCAGGAACGGACGGCAGCAGCAGCCGGATCGAACGGGCGGTCACGCCCGTGTCGTAGGCCGGCGCCAGCCGTTCGATGTCCGCGTCGGAGATCGTGGAGCCCAGGAAGAGCCGGACGATCGCCGGGTGGATCAGGGCGGAGACGGTGTCCGCGATGTTGATGGGCCGCCCGGGCACCACCACCGTGTCGATGAGATCGGTGACGATCGCAGCCATGCGCTGGGTGAGCGAGTCGACGTAGCGAGCCGTGAACATCGGCTGGAGGATGCTCCTGCTGGCCTTCCAGCCGGGGCCGTCCGACAGGATGCCCTGCCCGATCAGCGGGCCCAGCGGGTCCCAGAACATGCCCGTCCGGAGGTAGTTGGGCTGGTGCGTCTTGAGCACGTGTTGCACGTGGTCCGGATGGGTGATCAGGTACGGGCGGAACGGGCCCATGTTCAGCCGGACGAGCTCGCCGTTCGCTTGCCGGCCCGCCTCTTCGACGGCGCGGAGGGGGTCACGTGCGTTCCTTGCCAGGAATCGGAGAAGGGGCAGGGTTTGGGCATGACGGGTCGGCACGCCGCCGAACGACACCGGACCTCCATCACGTCCGTCTCGGATGACGGACATTCACTGACAAAAGTTAAGCTGCTCGTGGAGTATCACACGACACTTCTGATAATTTCAAGATCGCGGTGAGCAAGGAGCACGTGCATGGACGTCGGCCACTCAGCCCCCATCGGGCCCGGTGAGGAGGCCGTCGCCCGCTGCCGGAGGCTCGTGGAGCCCGCGCTCCGCGAGGCCGTCGCCGTCCTGCATCCCTGGGGCGCCACGATGGCGGCGTTCACGCTGGGATGGTCCGGCATGGACGGCACGCCCCGCGATCACGGCGCGGGCAAGGGCCTGCGTCCGGCCATCGCGCTGCTGAGCGCGGAGGCGGCAGGCGGCAGGGCGGAGCCGGCGCTGCCGGCGGCGGTGGCCGTCGAGCTGGTGCACGCCTTCTCGCTGGTGCACGACGACATCATCGACAACGACGAGCGGCGCAGGCATCGCGACGCGCTCTGGAAGGCGTACGGCGTGGGCCCGGCCCTGGTCACCGGTGACGCGCTCCTGGCGCTGGCCGTCAGGCAGCTCGCCGGCCATCCAGGGGCGATGCGCCACCTGTCGGCGGCACTCGTCGAGCTCGTGCAGGGCCAGACCGCCGACATGGCCTTCGAGCAGCGTACCTGGGACGGGCACGACCGGGTCTCCACCGATGAGTACCTCGAGATGACGGCCGGTAAGACCGGCGGCCTGCTGGGGGCGGCCGCGGCGGCGGGCGTCGAGATGGGAGGCGCTCCGGAGCTCGCCCAGCGGATGTGGGACGTGGGGCGGGATCTCGGCGTGGCCTTCCAGATCGTGGACGACATCCTGGGCATCTGGGGGGACCCGGACGTCACGGGTAAGCCCGTGCACAGCGACCTGCGACGCGAGAAGAAGACGTTGCCGATCCTCGCCGCCCTGTCCTCGGGCACCATGGCCGCCCGCGAGCTGTCAGCCGTCCTCATGTCGGGCGCGACGGACGACGACACGGTACGGTACGCCGCAGACCTGGCCGAGCGGGCCGGTGGCCGGACGGCGGCCCAGGCCCTGGCCGAGCGATACCTGTCGTCGGCGCTGGACACCCTGGACCAGTGCCTGCCGCAGGCCCGAGACCTCCGCGCCCTGTGCGACTCGCTGGTCAAACGCGTCAGCTGACCTGCCGCGCGCCGATGTCGGACATCAGCATGGGATAGGCCCGGTGCAGCTCCCGCTGCCAGGACGTGTGGTTGTGCCCGCCGCGGTGGAAATGGGTGCGCACCGGGATGCCCAGCTCCTCCAGGCGGCCGGCGAACGCCCTGGCCGCCCGGTTGGCCAGGTCCTCCACCAGGTCGCCCTCCCCGGCGGACACGTACAGCCGGACCCCCTTCAGCTTGTCCGCCAGGTCGTAGGGGTTGTGCGCGCGCCAGACCTCGCGCTGCTCCTCCGGGTCGCCCCAGATGCGCTTCCAGTCGGTGCCGAAGCAGCCGATCGCGGTGCCCGCCATCACGGCCTGCGGGACGCCGGGGCCCAGGATGTGCAGGGCGCCGCTGAACGAGGCCGCCGCCTCGAAGTGCCCCTTGGCCGCGTACAGCATGGCGCCCTGCCCGCCCATCGAGTACCCCGCGACGGCCTGCCGCGGGCCCGCCCGGTAGCGCGCTTCGAGCAGCGGCAGCAGCTCCTCCAGGTGGTGGCTCTCCCAGCGCGGCGGGCCGCCCTCCCCGCCGTTCCACCAGTCGGAGTAGCTGCCGCACTCGCCGCCGTCCGGCATCACGACGAGCACGCCGGTGTCGCGGGTGAGGGCTTCGACGTCGGTCCTGGCGGTCCACGAGGTGTGGTCGTCGAGCCCGCCGTGCAGCAGCCACAGCACGGGCCAGCCGGTCCGGGACTCCCAGCCGCGCGGAAGCAGCAGGCGCACCTTCGTGGTGGCGTCGAGCGCCCGCGACCTGATCGTCAGCTCCATCCTGCGCTCGTCCAACCGGCGTTCGCTCACGAGCTCGGTCCGGGCCGGGGCGGGTTCCCGAGCCGGTTCCGGGCCGGGCGGATCCTGGCCGCCGGGCCGCAGCACCGCCACGGCCGCCAGGCACAGACCGGCGGCGACCACCACGCTGACCAGGCATCCTCGTAACCGGGGCCGCATCGCGATCTCCTTGTTGGATGTGCGGATAATAGCGGGATGAGATCCATAGGCACCACGGACCTGTCCGTGTTCCCGATATCGCTCGGCACCAACGTCTTCGGCTGGACGGCCGACAAGGAGACGTCGTTCACGATCCTGGACGCCTACGTCGACGGCGGCGGCAACTTCCTCGACACGGCGGACGTCTACCCGTACTGGGCCACGGGGGAGTCCACCTCTGAGACGATCATCGGCGAGTGGCTGGCCTCGCGCCGCAACCGCGACTCGATCGTGCTGGCCACCAAGGTCGGCATGCTGGAGGGGCTCGAAGGGCTCGCGCCGGCGACGATCAGGACGGCGGTCGAGGACTCGCTGCGGCGGCTGCGTACGGACTACATCGACCTCTACTGGGCGCACGTCGACGACCACGACACGCCGCTGGTGGAGTCGCTGGCCGCGTTCGACGCGCTGATCCAGGAGGGCAAGGTCCGCCACGTCGGGGCGTCCAACTACTCCGCTGGGCGGCTGGCGGAGGCGCTCAAGATCTCCGACGCGGAGGGGCTGGCCAGGTACGTCGCGCTGCAGCAGCCGTACAACCTGGTCGAGCGGGGCTACGAGGGCGAGCTGCGGGAGGTCGTGGCCGGGGAGGGACTGTCCAGCGTGCCCTACTTCGGGCTGGCGCGCGGGTTCCTGACCGGCAAGTACGCGCCCGGCGTGGCCGTGGACAGCCCGCGGGCCGGGAAGGCGGCCGAGTACCTGGAGACGGCCCACGGGCCCAGGACGGTGGAGGCGCTGATCGGGCTGGCGAGGGAGCGGGGGGCCGCGCCGGCCTCGGTGGCGCTGGCCTGGGTGGCCGCCCAGCCGACGGTCACGGCGCCGATCGCCAGCGCGCGGAACCTGGAGCAGTTGCGGCCGCTGATGGAGGCGGCGGCGCTGACGCTGAGCGCCGAGGAACTCGCCATCCTCGACGAGGCCTCCCGCTCCTGACGCTGTGCGGGCACGGCCGGACCCCTTGCCGCCGCGGCCGGCGTGCGGTGGCAAGGGGGCTTCGGCGTGCCCGGGGGTCAGGCAGCCGGCAGGCCCTGCCGCGCGCACCACTCGGCGACGCTGCCCGCCTCGCCCTCGACGGCCTGCGTCCAGTGCGGGTCGGCGGCGATCGCGTCCTGGACGGAGGCGTGGGAGGCGAAGACGGCGGTCAGGCCGGTGATCTTGAAGATGCGGGAGATGCGGTCCGTGGTCATCACGAGCGCGAGCGAGCCGTCCTGCGTGCGCAGCCGCTTGAGACCGCCGACGAGCACGCCCAGCCCGGTCGAGTCGAGGAACTGCACCTCGCTCAGGTCGGCGATGACGTGCACGGTGCCCTTGGCCGCGAGGTCGATGATCTGCTCGCGCAGCTTGGGGGCGGTGAACACGTCGACCTCGCCGGCGACCTTGAGCACGGCGCAGCCGCCGACCGGTCCGACCACCTCAATGACGATGTCCTGCATCTCGCGCCTCACCATCGCTCGTGTCATCGACTACATTGACGGGGAACTCTGTGCATTTACAGTACTGCGGCGGGCGCATGGCTGTCAATGGGTGGCTGTCGGTGTCATCGTGCAGAATGACAACCGGGTGGAAGGGGTGAGGAATGCGGGTCGAAGAGGCCATCGGGCGGCAGATCGCCCGGTTGCGCGCGGAGCGCCGGATGTCGCTGACCGAGCTGGGCGAGGCGCTGGGGCGCTACCTGGACAGGCCGTGGAGCCGGCAGGCCGTCCACCAGGCCGAGCGCGGCCAGCGGTCCTTCACGGCGGCCGAGCTGACCGCGCTCGCGCTGGCCCTCGACACGTCCGTCCCGGTGCTGTTCCGCGTCGAGGACGAACGGATCGAACTGCCCGGCGGGGCCGTCTCGCCCGAGGACTACCGGGGGATCCTGCTGAGCAGGGAGCCGGACATGCCGCTCGACGGGGTGGAGGAGCTGATCGTGGCCCTGCACGACATCGGCGAGGTGCTGGCCCGCCCGGCCCTGGCCCGCCTGGCCCGCATCGGCCGTGTAGCCGACCAGGTCGCCGGCCCAGACCTGTAACACCCACCAGCCCGTGCCGCCCAACCTGCGCCCGCCTGGCCTGCGCCGTCCGGCCTCCGCCCGCCGGCCCGGGCCCATGCTTGGGCTCGTCCGGCTCATGCATCGCGTGCACCGGCCGCCTCGCGCCGCCCATCGGCGCCGCGCATCGCGCCTTACGCGCGCCGGTTGCTGCACCCCTGCGCGCCTGGTGGCGTCCCGGGAGGCGAGGAACGCGGCGGGACGGGCGGGTGCCGTGGGTGGGTCAGTGGTGGTCCGCCGATGACACGTCGAGGTCGCGCGGCGTGAGCCACCACACCGCCAGCGTGCCCGCCCCCAGCAGTACGGCCGCGACCCCGCTGGTGAGGACGAGGGAGTCGGTGAACGCCGCCGTGGCCTGCGCGGCGAGCCGGCCGCCCGCCGCCCCCAGCTCCCTGGCGACGTCGAGCGCCCCGCCCAGGGACTCCCGCGCGACCCCCGCGCCCGGCCCCGTGTACGCCACCTCGTTCCGGTACACGGCGGCCGCGACGCTGCCCAGGACGGCCACGCCCAGCGCCCCGCCCAGCTCGTAACTGGTCTCCTCGATGGCGGCCGCGCTGCCCGACTTCGCCGGTGGCGAGCCCGACATGATGGCGGCCGAGGCGATCGCGAGCGAGCCGTTCCCTAGGCCGATCAGCGTCAGCGCGACCGCGACGGGCCAGTACCCCAGCGGGCCGGGCACCACGACCAGCAGCAGGAACGCCAGCCCGGTCAGCGCCAGCCCGCCGGCCAGCACCGTACGGGCTCCGATGCGCGCCGCCAGCGAGGGGGCCAGCGGCGAGGCGATGACGGCGGCCAGCGCGGCGGGCAGCAGCCGCACGCCCGTCTCCAGCGGGCCGTACCCCTGGACGAGCTGCATCCACTGCGCGAGCAGCAGCAACACGGAAGCCATCGCGATCGACGTGACGAGTGCCGTCACCACCCCGGCCGAGAAGGGCGCGCTGCGGAACAGCCTGAGCTCCAGCAGCGGATCCTCCCTGCGCAGGCACCGGACCGCGAACCAGCCCAGCGCCACCGCCGCCACCACGGCGGCCACCAGGGCTGCGGGGGAGGTGAGGCCGTACTTGCCGAAGTTCTTGATCGCGTAGACCAGGGCCACCATGCCCGCCATCGACAGCAGCGTGGCGACGGCGTCCCAGCGGCCGGGCGTCCGGTTCCTGGACTCCGGCAGCAGGAACAGGCCGAACCCGATCGCCACGGCCATGACGGGCACGTTCACCAGGAACGCGGCGTGCCAGCTGAAATGCTCCAGCAGCACGCCCCCCACGACGGGCCCCAGCGCGGCGCCGACCGCGGCCATCGCCGACCACACGCCGAGCGCCTTCGCCCGCTCGGCGGGGTCGGTGAACAGGTTCCGGATCATGGACAGCGTGGACGGCATGATCATGGCGCCGCCGACGCCGAGCAGCGCCCGTACCGCGATCACCTCCAGCGGGCTGTCGGCCGCCAGCACGGCCAGCGAGGCCAGCCCGAACACCGCGAACCCCGTCATCAGCATCCGCTTGCGGCCCCACCGGTCGCCCAGCGCGCTCACGGTGACCAGCAGCCCTGACAGGACCAGCGCGTACGCGTCCACCATCCACAGCAGCTCGGTCGACTCCGGCCGCAGGTCCTCGGAGATGGCGGGCAGGGCGACGTTCAGCACGGTCATGTCCATGACCACGAGCAGCACGCTGGCCGACAGCACGGCCAGGCCCGCCCACCGCCGCCTCGACGAGACGGGCGCTGTGGTGATCGTCATCCTTCCTCCCTTCCAGGTGCGGTGCCGTGCAGGAACGTGCTGATCAGCAGCCGCGGCACGTCCCGCCGGGCGACGTCCCCGTTGCGCAGGCTCTCCCGTACGGTGACGAGCAGCCCGTACACGGTGTTGCTGATCCAGCGGGCGGGCAGGTCGGCACGCAGCAGGCCCGCGCGCTGGGCGGCGGCGTAGAGCGCGACCTCGCGCTCCTCCAGTTCGTCGGTGCGCCGCTTCAGCTCGGGATGGCTCGCCAGCCGGTCGTCGGTCAGGCCGAACCCGTACTCGTCGGCCATGTCGATCACGCCCCCCAGCAGCTCGTTCATGGCCCGCTCCAGCGCCTCGGGGTCGCCGGACGCGGTCGCCGCCGCCACGCCGCTGGTCACCTGCAGGCGTTCCCAGTGGTCGTAGGCGCGGTGGGCGAGGGCGAGCATCAGCTCGTCACGGCTGCTGAAGTGGCGGTGCAGGGTGGCCCTGCTGATCCCCACGGCCTCGGCGAGCTGCGCCATGGAGGCGGCCGGGCTCTCGTTGAGGCGATGGATCGCGGCCTTCAAGATCTGGTCACGTGTCGCTGCCATCTGTATACACCTACGTATCATTTGAGACATTTATGTCTCATACGATACCCGAACGACTCACGCTTCGGGCAGTCGGGCGAAGAGTTCACCTGATTCGCCCGGCATGTTCGGTGGCCCAGAGCGAAGCCGAGCCTGACCGAGCATGGCTCGGCAGGCGCCTCCCGCTCTCCCGTGATGGCGACGGAGTCGCAGGTGGGGCTATGGTTCGGAGCTGTGGTGATCGGTGACGCGCGCACGCGCATCCTGGACGCGGCAGAGCAGCTCTTCGCGGGTGGCGGCTACGAGGCCACCCCCACCGTGGTCATCGCCAAACTCGCGAACGTGCCCAAGGAGCTGATCTCCCAGTACTTCCCGCGCAAGATCGACGTACTGGTCGCCCTCGTGAACGAACGCACGCACGTCGAGGAGGACGACCAGGTCGACGCGGTGCCGGGCGACCCGGCGGGCACGCTGGCCAGGCTGTCACGCGTCCTGCCGCTGCGCGCCTCACCGGCGATGCGGCGCATCCTGTTCCGCGAGGCCGACACGCACGGTTCGGTCAAGGAGCGCCTCGGGCGCCTCGGGCGCCTCAACGGCGAGCTGGCCAGGCGTGCCAGGTTCGCGCTCGGGCTGGCCCTGCCGGGCGCGCGCGGCGACGCGGCCAGGCTGGAGGTGGCGGCCGCCACGTTCGCCGCCGTCCTGATCTACCAGGAGAACCTCTGCCAGCTAACGGGCCACCAGATCGACCCCGACGCCGTCGCGGAACTCATCGCCCACTCGCTCGTCTAGCAGCTCGTCCAGCGCCGTACGCAGGTGCTCCAGCAGGCCCCACACGTCGTCCACCCGCTCGGGGCAGGCCACGATGCCGAAGTCGAGCATGCCGTCGTAGGAGAAGCAGGTGATGTTCAGGCCGCCGCTCATGTCGGTCAGCACGGACAGCGGGTAGTACGACAGCACCCGCCCGCCGCACAGGTACAGCGGGAACTGCGGGCCGGGAACGTTGCTGACGATGAGGTTGATCGGCGGGCACGCCATCCCGGCCAGCCGGAAGATCGCCGGGGTGGCGAGGCTCGTGAGCGGTGCGGGCAGGATCGAGCACAGCTCGCTCAACCACGTCGCCGGCGCCAGCGCGAAGCGTCGCTTGGCCGTGCCCATGGCGGTGACGACCGCCTGCAGGCGCTCCCTGGGGTCGGGCAGGTTCGTGGGCATGGGGGCGACCATGGCCGAGATCTGGTTGCCGACCAGGTCCCTGGCCGTCGTGCTGCGTACCGCCACGGGCACGGCCACGACCAGCGGCTCCTCCGGCAACGCGTCCCGCTCGCGCAGCCACGAGCGCAGGGCCGATGTGCACAGGGTCATGACGACGTCGTTCACGCTCATGCCGTTGGCCTTGGCGACGTTCTTGACGTCCTTGAGCGAGAGCGAGCCGAACGAGAGGCGGCGGCGGGCGCTGATCGGGCCGTTGAGCGGGGTGCGCGGCACGACCAGGCCGGGCAGCTCGGGGCGGTGATGCTGGTCGCGGGTCACCATCCGCGCGGCCTTGGCGACCAGCTTCGCGCCGGGCAGGGCTCCCACGACCGGGATGGCGTCCAGGTCTCCTGCGGCTCTGACCACTGACCGTACGGCGCGGGCGGGGTGCGTGGCGGTGCGGAACGCGGCCCCGGCCAGCATCCCGATCAGGCTGGGAGCGTCGTCGGGGGCGTGGGGTGACGCGATGTCGCGTGAAAGGTCGGGGTTCCCGCCGTGCACGGGGGCCGGGCCATGCGGCCGAGCGGCGCGGTGTGCCTGGCCGGAGCCGGACTGGCAGGCGACGGTGCCCACGGCCGTCGGCCTCGCGTCGCCGCTCGCCTTCGCTTCTCCGCCGTTCCTCGCCGTCGTGTGGCGGCTTCCCGGCGTCAGATGCCCGTCCGGGGTCAAGTCGAGCAGCGTGGCGAGGGTTTCCGCGCCCGAGACCCCGTCGATGGCGGCGTGATGCACCTTCGTGTAGACGGCCACCTTCCCATCGCCCAACCCGTTGATCAGGTGCATCTCCCACAGCGGGTGCGCCCGGTCGAGCCGGCGGGCGTGGATCCGCGCGACGGCGTCGGCGAGCTGCCAGCGGTCCCCCGGCTCGGGCAGGGTCATCTCGAACAGGTGGTTGTCGATGTCGAAGCCGGGATCGGCGGCCCAGTAGGGGTGGTCCAGGCCGAGCGGCACCTCGGCCAGGCGCAGGCTGAGCGCGGGGGAGAGGTGGATGCGATCGAGGAGCAGCTCTGCCAGCGAGCTCCTGGTGACCGCGCCGTCCGCCGGGTCGAGTATCGCCAGCCCGGCCACGTGCGCGGCGGTCGTGGGCGTTTCGACATTGAGGAACTGGGCGTCGAGTGCGGTCAACTGGCGCATCGGCTCTCCTTTTCCCTGGTGCGGACAGCATCACACCAGGGGATTTCCGCGAGGTTTCTGCGCGAGTCTTTCAGATGAATTCGGGTGCGCCCTACGAGTGATAATGGAAATCTCCAGCTCAGCCCGGATCGGTGACAATTTCCTATCCATTGACGACGTGAATGGGATGTCGCACGACGGCGTCGAAGTGGTACCCGAACGGGTGGCGTGGCGTGGTGAGGGGTTGCGTGGCGCCGGTCTCGTCCGTGGCGCGCGCCATGAGCAGGCGCGTGCCCGTACGCTCCGGAGCCCAGGCGACGTGCCAGGGCAACCAGGCCTTGACCAGGTGCTGACCATGGTGCTCTGCTGTGCGCCAGCTCAGCCCGCCGTCGAAGCTGACCTCCACCCTGACGATCCGGCCCCGGCCCGACCAGGATCGGCCGCGCAGGACGTGCGGGCCCGTGACAGGCACGCGCGCATTCCAGGGGACCTCGAACGCGCTCTTCACCGGCTGCGTCGTGACGTCGGGGTAAAACACCGTGTTCCACGGTGTGAAGAGCGGCTCGGTCGAGATTTCTATGTCGCCGAGCCATTTGATCGACGCTATTCCCACCCATCCCGGCACCACCAGCCGTGCCGGAAATCCATGGTCGGGCGGCAGCGGGACGCCGTTCATTTCATAGGCGACGAGCACGTCGTCCATGGCCTTGCCGATGGGCAGCGGACGGCGGACATGACCGTGATCCTCGAACGGCGCGTCGAGCCCGGTGGGCAGCACGTCCACCGCCTCGGGCCGCACCCCGGCCTGGCCGAGCAGGTACTTGAGCGGCACCCCGCGCCACCGCGCAACCCCGATCGCGCCCAGCCCCCACTGCGTGCCGGGGGCGCCGTCGTGCTGCTGCGTGCGGTAGAAGCGCCGCCCGTTGCCCGCGCACTCGATCGCCACGTCGTACGTGCGCGACGGCATGGCCCGCAGCTCCTCGTAGCTGAACTCGCGCGGACATCGCACGCCCTCCCCGTGGACGCTCAGCCGCCAGGTGGTGACGTCGATGAGCGGGGTGTAGGTGTGGTTGCGAACGAAGAACCGGTCGTTCGGGGTGTGGTAACCGAGCCCCGCCATGGACTCCCAGCGCATCTCGGCGCTGTTGCCGTGGATCCTGAACAGGTGGTCGGGCAGCGGCTTCACGATCGCCGCGGTGGCCTGCTTCATGGAGCATCACCTCTTAATACCTATTTCCTACCAGGAAACCATTTAATCTCCTTGAGCTGTCTCCGCGCGCCCGTCATTGCCAAAATCTTCCTCGGCCCTGCGGGAACGTTCCATTCGTGCCGCACACAGACCCCTACCCGAGGTCAGGCCCACCCCAACGCCTCCGCGGGCCGCCTGCTCGTGGGGCGGCGTGCCGGCTCAGCCCGGTTCGACGAGGGTGGCGAAGGGGTGCCGGTGTTGAGGCGTTCAATCAGAAACAGGAGGCCCGCGCCCTCCGTTGTCGCGTAACCAGCGGGTCACCTGGCAGGCGGACTCGGCGTACGTACCGGCATCCTTGCTCGCGGCGCTCAACCACTCGTCGAGCGTCACGGGCAGCGGGCCCGACGGGGGCACCAGGCGGCGGTCCTCGGCCGTCTCGGAGGCGAGGTAGCGGGTGCCGCCGGAGATCACGACTGCCAGCCCCTCGTCGAACCACTGCGGGACCTCCGGGCACATCCGCCCAGGGTTTGTCAGCCCGGGAGTCGTTCTGGTCGGCCTGTGTCCCATCGGCGTCTGACGGAACCCCCAAGGCCGGGGCAAAACATCCGCATATATGGCGTTAAGTCCGTATTTGTGAGCAGAGGGCGCGGACACCGTCGAAAGGGGACCGCTCATGGGAGCCGCAACCCGCCTCCTCACGGGCACCGCACTCGCCATCACCCCCCTGACCCCGGCTACCGCACTCGCCGTCACCCCTCTGACTCCGGCCACCGTCGAGACCGCCGCCCGCCACTCCCCGACCTGCCACTACGTCAATCAGGCAGAGGACCCGGCCCCCATCAGGCTGGGCCCGGGCAAGAAGCACCGCAAGACGGCCGAGCTCCCCCCGTCCGACGACCCCGTCAAGGCCACCTGCGCCGCCAGAGGCCGCGGCCCCGGCCACTGGGTGCGGATCAAGAGCGGTGACCACAAGGGCCACTGGGTCTGGCGCAACCGCCTCCAGGTCTGGACGGGGGAGTGATCAGCGCCCCAGGAAGGCCAGCAGCCGCTCCAGCGGCCACGTGTTGATGACGTCATCCGTGGTCAACCAGGCCCGCTGCGCGATCCCGACCCCGAACCGCTGGTTGGCCAGGTGCGGGATCGCGTGCGAGTCGCTGTCGATCGAGAACTTCACCCCGTGGTGCCTGGCCAGCCGCACCAGGTCGGACGGCAGGTCGGAGCGGTCGGGGTAGGAGTCGATCTCCATGGCGGTGCCGGTGCGGGCCGCGGCGCGGAAGACGGCGTCCCAGTCGGCGTCCACGGGCTCGCGCTTGCCGATCTTGCGGGTCGTCGGGTGGCCGATGATGTCCACGTACGGGTTCTCGCAGGCGGCGATGAAGCGGCGGGTCATCTCGTCGCGTGACATGCCGAAGTGCGAGTGCACCGAGGCCACGCACACGTCGAACTCCCGCAGGACCTCCGCCGGCCAGTCGACCGAGCCGTCGGGGGCGATGTTGAGCTCCGTACCGTGCAGGAGGCGCATGTCGGGATATTTCGCTTGCAGCTCGGCGACCCGGCCCCGCTGTTCGAGCGCCTTGTCCAGGGTCATGCGCTGCATCGCCAGATCGGGCGCGTGGTCGGTGACCGCGTAGTAGGCGTAGCCGCGGGCGTGACCGGCCGCCACCATGTCCTCCAGCGAGGCGATGCCGTCGGTCAGGTCGGTGTGGGTGTGCAGGTCGCCCTTGAGGTCGGCCAGCTCGACCAGGACGGGCAACTCGCCGGCGAGCGCCGCCTTGACCTCCCCGCCGTCCTCGCGCATCGGCGGCGGCACGTACTGCATGCCGAGCGCGTCGTAGATGTCCTCCTCGGACTCGGCGGCGATCACCCGCTCGCCCTCGAACAGCCCGTACTCGGACAGCTTCCAGCCCTTCTTCACCGCCATCTCCCTGATGGCGACGTTGTGCTCCTTGGAGCCCGTGAAGTACTGCATGGCCGCGCCCCACGAGCCGGCCGGCACCACGCGCAGGTCCACCTGGATGCCGGACGTGGTACGGATCGAGGTCTTCTTGTCGCCGGCGGCGATGACCTCGGCCACGTACGGCTGGGCGCGGAAGTCGGCCATGATGGACTCGGGCGCCACCGCGAGGATGTCGATGTCGCCGATCGTGTCGCGCATCCGGCGCAGCGACCCCGCGTACGCGATGCGCTCGGCCTTCAGCGAGCCCAACACCTGCTCGGCCAGGGACATCGCGACGCCGATGTGCACCCGGCGGCCCGACTGCTCGAGCTGCTCGATGCCCTTGAGCAGGTTGGCCAGGGTCTTGGGGCCGAGGCCCTTGACCCCGTCGAGGCGGCCGGAGGTGA
The DNA here is from genome assembly GCF_040656115.1 of Nonomuraea sp. NPDC050202. Lineage (NCBI taxonomy): Bacteria > Bacillati > Actinomycetota > Actinomycetes > Streptosporangiales > Streptosporangiaceae > Nonomuraea > Nonomuraea sp. NPDC050202. Next base: position 994,658 of record NZ_JBFALF010000002.1, read on the forward strand.
TCGCCTCGCTCAGCGCCGCGGTGGAGTCGATGCCGTAGTCCTCGAACAGCATGATCGCCGTCTTCGGCCCCAGGGACGGCACCCTGGTCAGCCGACGCACACCGTCGGGCACGCGGCCCCGCAGGTCGTCGAGCTGCCGGAAGCTCCCGCGCTGCAGGAACTCCTCCATCTTCTTGGCGATGGCCTCGCCCACCCCGGGCACGGAGCGCACGTCGACGACCGAGATGTCCTCGGGGTACCCGGCGATCGCCTTGGCCGCCTTCTGGTAGCTCCGCACCCGGAAGGCGTCGCCACCGGAGAGCGCGAACAGCTCCGCGTATTCCTGCAGCGCCGCCGCCGCTTCCTCGTTTGCCCGCATGCCCATACCTTAGGGGGCCACTACGACAGTCCTGGCTACGACAGTCCTGGCTACGACAGTCCTGGCTCCGACGGTCCTCGCTGTGACGGTCTCGTCGTGCTGGTCGATCCACTGGACGCTGAGCCCGGCGGCGTGATCGGGCGCCACCCGCCGCAGGTAGCGCAGGGCGATCTCCTGGGGCGTCGCGGGCTGCCGGGGAGCGGGCCGCCGCCGTCGCCGAGGCGGTCCGCAGCTCAGAAGCGCACCTCGCGAGGCCGGTACGGCGCCTCCAGGAAGGCGATCTCCTCCTCCGACAGCGTCACCGACACGGCGGCCACGGCGTCGTCCACGTGCCGCTCCTTGGTGGCCCCCACGATCGGCGCGCTGATCTCGCCCCTGTGCAGCACCCAGGCCAGCGCGATCTGCGCTGCGGGCAGCCCGCGGTCCGCCGCCACCTGCGCCACCCGCTCGATGATCAGCTTGTCGTTCTCCGGGTCGTACAGGTGGTCGATCCGCTCGTCCGAGCCCGTCCTGGCGGTCGTGGTGGCGGAGCCGGCCCTGGCCAGCACGCCGCGCGCCAGCGGGCTCCAGGGGATCACGCCCACGCCCTGGTCCGCGCAGAGCGGCAGCATCTCGCGCTCCTCCTCGCGGTAGAGGAGGTTGTAGTGGTTCTGCATCGAGACGAACCTCGTCCACCCGTTGACCTCGGCCACGTGCTGCGCCTTGGCGAACTGCCAGGCCCACATGCTCGACGCCCCGATGTAGCGGGCCTTGCCCGCCCTGACCACGTCGTGCAGCGCCTCCATGGTCTCCTCGATGGGCGTCTCGTCGTCCCAGCGGTGGATCTGGTAGAGGTCCACGTAGTCGGTGCCGAGCCGGGTGAGCGAGGCGTCGATGGCGTCAAGGATGTGCTTGCGCGACAGGCCGCGGTCGTTGCGCCCCCTGCCCATCGGGAAGTACACCTTCGTGGCCAGTACGTAGTCCTCACGCCTGGTGAAGGTCGCGCGCAGCACCTCGCCGGTCACGACCTCGCTCGCGCCCGCGCTGTAGACGTCGGCGGTGTCGAAGAACGTCACGCCCGCGTCGGCGGCCCTGCGGACGAGGGGCTCCGCCTCGTCCCGCGCCAGCGCCCACTGCTGCCTGGCGGGGTCGCCGTAGCTCATCATGCCCAGGCACAGCCGGGACACCTTCAAGCCTGAGTTACCCAGTCGCGTGTACTCCATGAAGCTCACCATATGACCAGATATGTCGCCGCTACCCAGGGGGTCCACGGGAAATCACCTGTCCAAAAACGGAAATGACCTTTACAGGGGCGATGCCGATCAAGTGGATTAGAGGAACGTTGCAAAACGGTGGGCGCCTGGCGACGTGCCTGATCCGGCAGACCCGAACGCATACCGGGGGTGAGGTGGAAGACACACACCGTGGACTCATGTCTAGGGCGCGTGCCAAGTTCCGCGATCGACGTTCCAGGTGGAAGGGCCTGCGCGCCCGGCTCAAGGATTTCTCGTCCCCTTACTGGCTGGGCGGCCTCGGGCTGGGGGCGGGGATCGCCGGGCTGTCGGTCCCGATCCTGACCGGGCTGGCGAGGTCGGGGGCGGTGGCCGAGGGCGCGTTGACGCTGCTCGTGCTGCTGGCCCTGCATGTCAGGTTCATCACCGAGACCCCGGTACGCCGTGCGGGCGCGTGGTGGATCGTGGCCGTGCAGGCGTGGCTGACGTACCTGCCGCTGACCGTGTTCGGCGCTGCGTGGACCCCGGTCTGCGGGCTGCTGGCGGGCGCGCTGCTGGTGATGGCGGGCCGGATCCGCTCGACCGTGCTGGTGCTGCTGGCCCTGGCGTGCGGGCCGGTGGTGCTGGCGGCTCCCGACCGGTCCATGATCGACCCGCTGTGGGCGCTGGCCGCCCCGCTGGCCGGCCTGGCCGAGTACGCGGTGCTCACGCTGACCAGGCGGGCCAAGCAGCTCGGCGAGGCGCGTACCGAGGTCATGCGCAGGGCCGTCGCCCTGGAGCGCCGCCGCTTCACCCGCGACCTGCACGACCTGGTCGGCCACCGGCTGACGGTGCTGGTGCTGAAGGCGCAGCTCCTGGAGCGGCTGGTCGCCGAGCGCGACGAGAAGGCGCGGGAGGAGGTGAGCGAGACGGTGGAGCTGCTGCGCAGCCTCTCGACCGACGTCAGGGCCGTGGCGCACGGCCTGCGCAGCTCCACGCTGGCCGCCGAGCTGGGCTCGGCGCGCTCCCTGCTGGAGTCGGCGCGGGTGCGCTGCCAGATCAGGGTGTCCTGCCGCGACCTGCCCGGCGACGTGGAGGAGGCGCTCACGCACGCCCTGCGCGAGGGCGTCACGAACGTGCTGCGCCACGCGGAGGCCCGCCAGTGCTCGATGCATCTCCTGGAACGTGACCACATGGTGCGCCTGACGATCAGGAACGACGGGGTGCGCCCGCCGCGCCGCCCCGGCGACGCAGGCCAGGGCCTGCTGAACCTGGCCGAGCGCGTCTCCGGCCTCGGCGGCTGGCTGGAGGCCACCTCCTCCAGGACCGGCCAATTCACCTTCAGCGTGTACGTCCCACGGAAGAAATAACCGCCTCCCGGTCAATGGTGTGGATTTCACAAATGCCATACACATAAGCCTGTATTCGTGCTGAAGAATGTGACTAGCCGGACGGCTCCAACGGCGAGAGGCTACTGAGCACACCGCCCTGGAGGTCCCGCCCAGATGGATAAGTACGAGCTGTATTGCCTGGCCGATCAGTTTTTCTACGACAGCCTCGAGCACAGCACGGCCGAAGACGCCGACTTTCCCATTCTGCGCAGGTCACTGCCCGCCGGCTGGTCCTCGGCCCTCACCGACACCTGGTGCTATTTCGCTCCGGACAACGAGCCGCCGCTGCCTTCGCAGGGCTGGAAGATTCACGTGTCGGCCCGCGTGGAGGACGCGGAAAAGGCCATCGAAGCCATTTGGGACTACTGTTTGCCGCGCGGTATCGCGTTCAAGTTCCTGCGCGGCCTGCCCGTGCTCGTCATGGTGAACTCCAAGGCCGCCTCCCGAGCCTCCAGCGGCAAGCTCATCACCATCTACCCGCGCGACGAGGCGCAGCTCGAACTGGTGCTCAAGGAGCTCGACGAGCTCCTGCGCGACGTGCGCGGCCCGTACATCCTCAGCGATCTGCGCTACAACGAAGGACCGCTGTTCATCAGGTACGGCGGCTTCGCCGAGCGCCACTGCCTGTCCCCGGCGGGCGAGCGCGTGCTGGCCCTCGAGGACGGCGACGGCACGCTCGTGCCCGACGTGCGGGGCGCCACCTTCTCGGTGCCGCCGTGGACGACGCTGCCGGCGTTCCTGGAGCCGCAGCTGGCCGCCCGCAACTCGGTGACGACGACCGGGCTGCCGTACACGATCGAGAGCGTCCTGCACTTCTCCAACGGCGGCGGCGTCTACCTGGGCCGCGACACGCGGACCGGCGAGCGCGTGGTGCTCAAGGAGGCCAGGCCGCACGCCGGGCTCGACGCGGCGGGCCGCGACGCGGTCGCCAGGATCGAGCACGAGCGCGACATCCTCGAACGCCTGTCTGGCCTGCCCGCGGCCCCGGCGCTGCGCGGCTACTTCACGCTGGGCGAGCACCACTTCCTCGTGCAGGAGTTCGTGGACGGCACGCCGCTCCAGCGGCGGCTCGTGCACCGCTACCCGCTCACCCGCGCCACCTGCACCGAGCGGGACCTGGCCGAGTACACCGAGTGGGCGGTCGAGACGCTGGAGGAAGTCACGCGCGCGGTCGGCTCGCTGCACGAGCGCGGGGTCGTCTTCGGCGACCTGCACCCCGACAACATCCTGCTGACCGACGACGGCCGGGTGGCGCTGATCGACTACGAGGTCGCCACGCTCGCCGACGACAGGGGACGCGCCGCGCTCGCCCATCCCGCCTTCGCCGCCCCGGCCGACCGCCAGGGCGTGGACGTGGACCGGTACGCGCTGGCCTGCCTGCGCCTGGGCCTGTTCGCGCCGCAGTGCACGATCATGCTGCCGTTGCACCGGCCGAAGGTGGCCCACCTCGGGGAGATCGTCAAGGAGACGTTCCCCGTGCCCCGCGGCGTGATCGACGAGGCCGTCACCACCATTGCGGGCGGCGCGCGCGACGACACGACCGTGCCCATGCCGGGCGTGGCGAGCTGGCCCGAGCTGCGGGACGCCATGGCCAAGGCGATAGTGGCCGCCGCCACGCCCGGACGGGACGACCGGCTCTTCCCCGGCGACGTGGGCCAGTTCAAGCCCGGCGGCGGGCTCAACCTCGCACACGGCGCGGCCGGCGTGCTGTTCGCCCTGCACAGCACTGGCCTCGGGCCCTTTCCCGAGTACGAGCGCTGGCTGTGCGAGCGGGCCCGCCGCCCCGTCCAGGGCTCCGGCCTCGGCCTGTACGACGGGCTGCACGGCATCGCGTACGTGCTCGGCCTGCTCGGACACCAGCAGGACGCGCACGACCTCATCGACGTCTGCCTGCGCGAGAAGTGGGACCGCCTGGAATCGGCGCTCATCTCCGGACTGCCCGGCATCGGGCTGAACCTCCTTCACTTCGGGTACACCGACCTCGCCCTGCGCGCGGTGGACATCTGCGCCGGGCGGCTCGACACCTCCGTGCCCGAGATCAGCGGCGGCGCCAACCCGCGCGCCGGGCTCATGCACGGCTCGTCAGGCCCCGCGCTACTGTTCCTGCACGCCTACGAGCACACCGGCGACCCGGCGCTGCTCGACCTGGCGGCCACCGCGCTCCGGCAGGACCTGCGGCGCTGCCGCCACTCGGAGGACGGCTCGCTCCAGGTCAACCAGGGGTGGCGGCTGCTGCCGTACCTCGACGAAGGGTCCGCGGGGATCGCCCTCGTGCTGGAGCGCTACCTGCGGCACCGGCACGACGAGGCGTTCGCGACGGCGCTGGCCGAGCTGCGGCTGGCCGGGCGCGCGGGCTTCTTCGTGCAGGCAGGGCTGTTCACCGGGCGCGCCGGGCTCATCGCGGCCGGCGCGGGGGACGTGCCCGAACTGGTGAAGGGGCTGCGGTGGCACGCGCTGCCGTACGCCGGGGGCCTGGCCTTCCCCGGCGACCAGCTCCTGCGCCTGTCCATGGATTTCGCGACCGGAACGGCCGGCGTGCTCTTCGCCCTCGCCTCGGCGATGGGCGAAAAACCCTGCCATCTGCCGTTCCTCGGGGCCGCACCCGAGCGGCCTCTCCCCGACGACACCACGGAAGGAGGTGTACGACATGGTACTTCTTGACCTGCAGGGTCTTGAGGCTCCCGCGGCCAGCGACGTGGCCAGCGGCGGCAGCACGCTGACCGTTCTCTCCTGCCACTCCGGCAAGCCCAGCAACCTCAGTGTCGCTCTCTGCCACTGATGTGCGAATAGAGGTCCCCGCGCCGTCCATCACGGCGCGGGGACATGCACGAGAGGAGGGGTCGCGTTGCGGGCAGGAGACCGGCTGGTCGTCAGCGCGGTACGGCGCGGCGGCCCATGGCCCGTCGTGCTGGCCGGCACGGCAGTCGTGGGAGCGGCCGGCGAGCTGGCCATCCCGTACCTGATCGGCCGCACCGTGGACGCCCTCGTGACGCGCCAGCCCGGCGGCACCCCCTGGCTGGCGCTCTGCGCCGGCGCGGTCGCCGCCGTCATGCTCTGTGAGAGCCTCGGCGTCTGGGCGCGCGGCGCCAGCGGCGCCCACGCCGCCGCGACACTGCGCTCCGGCGTGCTGCGGCACGTGCTCGGCACCGGCTCGGCGGCCACCCGCCGCTTCCCGGAAGGCGAGCTCGTCACCCGGGCAGGCCTGAACGCCGAGGAGGTCGGCAGGGCGCCCGAGACGGTGACCAGCGCCCTCGCGCTGCTCGTCCCCACGGCCGGCGCGCTGGTCGCGCTCACCCTCATCGCTCCCGTCCTGACGCTGACGCTCGGGGCGGGCATCGTCGTCATCCTCTTCGTCCTGCGTGCCTTCCTGCGCACGACGACCACGCTCGCGGGCGGGTACCAGGAGGCCCAGGGCGAGATCGCCGCCCGCCTGGTGGAGGCGCTGGGCGGCGCCCGCACGATCGCCGCCGCGGGCACGGCGGGCCGCGAGTCGCGCCGCGTGCTCGCGCCGCTGCCCGGGCTGCGCACGCACGGCATGGCGCTGTGGCGGGCCAACGCCTCGGCCGCCGTCCGGTCCGGCCTGGTCGTGCCGCTGCTGGAGGTCGCCGTCCTCGCCGTGGGCGGCTTCATGCTCGCCGCGGGCGACCTCACCATCGGAGAGCTGTACGCCGCCGCGCGCTACGCCGTGCTCGGGGCCTCGCTCAGCACGGCGCTCGGCCACATCAGCGGCCTGGCCAGGGCGCGCGCCGCCGCCGGACGGGTGGCCGAGGTCCTCGACCTGCCACCCGTCCGGTACGGCACCCGCGCGCTCCCGCCCGGCCCCGGTACGGTCGAGTTCCGCGACGTGGCCGCCGGCGGCCTGGCCATCGGCGACCTCACGCTCCCCGGCGGATCCGTCACCGCCGTCGTCGGGCGGTCGGGGTCGGGCAAGTCGTTGCTGGCCGCGCTGGCGGGCCGGCTGGCCGACCCCGAGCGCGGCACCGTCCTGCTCGACGGCGTGCCCCTGGCGGAGCTGGCGGAGGAGGAGCTGAGGCGGGCGATCGGCTACGCCTTCGAACGCCCGGTCCTGGTCGGCGAGACCATCGGCGACGCCATCAGCCCGGTCAGCCCCCTCAGCCCCCTCAGCCCCCTCAGCCCCCTCAGCCCCACCAGCGCCACCAGCCCCACCGCCCCCGAGCCGGCGCCCGTCAGGAAGGGGGCGGCCGCCGGCCCGGGCCTGTCCGCGGAGGCCGCCGTCCTCGACGGCCGGCTGCCGGCGGCGCGTCGGGTGGCGGAGGCCGCCGAGGCCGCGTGCGCGGACACGTTCGTCCGGCGGCTCCCGCTCGGCTTCGCCACCCCCCTCGGCGACGCGCCCATGTCCGGCGGCGAGCGGCAGCGCATCGGCCTGGCCAGGGCGTTCGCCCGGGGGGAGCGGCTGCTCGTGCTCGACGACGCCACCTCCAGCCTCGACACCGTGACCGAGCGCCAGGTCGGCCAGGCCCTCACCACCGACCGGCTCGGCCGCACCCGCCTCATCGCCGCCCACCGGCTGGCCACCGCCGCCCGCGCCGACCAGGTCGTCTGGCTCGACGGCGGCACGGTCCGCGCGTGCGGGCCGCACCACGTGCTGTGGCAGGACCCGGCCTACCGGGCGGTCTTCCAGGGAGCCGAGGTCACAGAGGAAGCAGGGGGAGTCCAGGAAGCCAGGGGAGCCCAGGGAGCCGCGCCATGAACCCGCTCGTCCGCGCCCTGCGGCGGGAGCCGCGGCAGCTCGTCAAGCTCGGGCTCTGGTCGGTGGTCGAGGCGGCGCCCGCGTTCCTCATCGGGCATGCCGTCGCCCGCTCCATCGAGGACGGGTTCGGTGCGGCCGAGCCGCTGATCGGGCTCGGCTGGCTGGCCGCGCTCGGAGTCACGTGGCTGGCGGGGGCCGTGGCCGCGCGGCAGGTCGTGCTGGCCGTCGCCGCGGTGGCGGAGCCGTTCAGGGACGATCTCCTGACGCGGGTGGTGGAGGGCGCGCTCAGGACGGGCTCGGGGCGCGACAGCGGGGCCGTGGCCAGGGCCGGGCTCCAGGTCGAGCTGGCCAGGGACGCCTTCGCGGCCGTGGTCACGACCGTGCGCGGGTTCGTGTTCACGGTGGTCAGCGTCGTGCTGGGGCTGCTGACGCTGGCTCCCGAGACGCTCGTGCTCGTCATGCCGCCCTTCCTGGCCGGGCTCGGGCTCTTCCTGGCCTCGCTGCCCGCGCTGGCCCGGCGGCAGCGCGCGTACCTGCTGGCCGACGAGCGGCTGGCCGAGGCCATGACCGACATGGCGGGCGGGCTGCGCGACATCGAGGCGTGCGGTCTGCGGGAGAGCGTGACGGGCCGGCTCGAACGCCGGGTCGGCGCGCAGGCCGCCGCCGCGCGCACGCTCGCCCGGGTGAGCGCCGCCCGCACCGCGGCCCTGGCCGTCGGCGGCTGGCTGCCCGTCGTCCTCGTCCTGGCGGGAACCCCGTGGCTGCTGGACCGGGGGGTGGGGGCCGGGGTGATCGTGGGCACCCTCGCGTACGTCGCCCAGTCGCTGGCGCCCGCGCTCGGCGGGCTCGTGCACGGGCTCGGCGTCAGCGGCGTCCGGCTCGCCGTCTCGCTCGGCCGCATCCTCGCCATGGCGCCGCCCGCCGCCCCCGTCCCCTCCAGGATCCGCCCGTTCGCGAGCGAGATCCGGCTCGACGCCGTCACCTTCGCCTACGGCCCGCACTCCGCGCCCGTTCTGGACGGCCTGGACCTGACGGTCCCCGAGGGCGACCACCTGGCGATCGTGGGGCCCAGCGGGGCGGGCAAGTCCACGCTCGCGTCCCTGCTCAGCGGCGTGCTGCGACCCGGTGAGGGCGAGGTGCTGGTCGGCGGCGTGCCCGCCGACCAGCTCGACCCCGCCGCCCGCGTGCTGATCCCCCAGGAGGCGTACGTCTTCAGGGGCACGCTCCGGGAGAACCTGCTCTACCACGCGGAAACCGGCACCAGGCCGGCGGAGATCGTCGAGGCCGTCGAGGCCGTCGGCGCGGGCGGCCTGGTGGACGAGCTGGGCGGGTACGACGCGCAGGTCGAGCCCGGCGCGCTCTCGGCAGGACAGCGCCAGCTCATCGCCCTGGCCCGCGCCTACCTGGCCCCCGCCCGCATCGTCATCCTCGACGAGGCCACCTGCCACCTCGACCCCGCCACCGAGGCCAGGGCCGAGGCCGCGTTCGCCCGGAGAGGCGGCACGCTCATCGTGATCGCCCACCGCCTGACCTCCGCCCTGCGCGCCCGCCGCATCCTGCTCATGGACGGCGCCCGGATCACGCTCGGCACCCACGAGGAGCTGATCCGGACCTCCCCCTTGTACGCCGACCTGGCCGGCCACTGGCACCCGGAGCCCGTGTCATGAAATTTCAAGACAGCTATCCGCCCGCCGAACGCCTCCCCATCACCGAACGCCGCCACGGCCACGAGATCGACGACCCGTACCGCTGGCTGGAGGACCCCGCCGACCCGCGCACGCAGGCGTGGCTGGCGGCCCAGGACCGGCTGTGGCGCGACAGCGCCGCCGCGCTGCCCCAGCGGGAGCGATTCCTGGCGCGGCTGACCGAGCTCAGGGAGACGGGCCTGGTGACCCCGCCCGTGTGGCGCGGCGACAAGCGCTTCCACCTGCGCCAATCCCCGTCGCAGGAGCACCCGGTGCTCTGCTGCGACGACCGCGTGGTGCTGGACCCCATGGAGCTGGACCCCAGCGGGCTGACGACGCTGGACGACTGGCAGCCCGACCTGGAGGGGCGCCGCCTGGCGTACCAGACCTCGCGCAGCGGCGACGAGAAGGCCTGCCTGTACGTGCGGGACCTCGCCACCGGAGCGGTCGTCGACGGGCCCATCGGCGGCTGCCGCTACTCGGCGGTCGCCTGGCTGCCGGGCGGCGAGTCGTTCTACTACGTCCGCTTCCGGGAGGGCGTGTTCCTGCACACGATCGGCTCGGCCGAGCCCGACGTGCCCGTGTTCACCAGGGGCGCGATCTCGTACGGCGTGCAGATCAGCCCCGACGGCCGCTGGCTGACGATCTCGGCGGGTACCGCGTCGGGCAACTCGCTCTGGCTGGCCGACCTGGCCGGCCAGGACCCGGCGCCCCGTCCCGTGCAGGAGGGCTCGCACGCCCGCACGGCCGGCGCGGTGGCCTGCGACGGCCGCCTGTACCTGCTCACCGACAGGGACGCGCCCCGCCGCAGGCTCTGCGTGGCCGACCCGGGGAATCCCACGGCCTGGCGGGAGCTGATCCCGGAGGACACGGAGGCCGTGCTGGGGGCGTTCACGCTGCTCGACGGCGACCGGCTGCTCGTCTCCAGGACGCGGCACGCGGTCGGCGAGATCGCCGTGCACCACGCCCGCACGGGGGAGCGGCTGGGCACCGTGCCGCTGCCCGGCAACGGCTCGATCGCCTCGCTCACCTCCCGCCCGGGAGGCGGCCCCGAGGCGTGGTTCGCCTACACCGACGCCGTCACCCCCGCCGAGATCTGGCGCTACGACGCCCGCACAGACGCCACCACGCGCTGGTCCGCCGCGCCCGGCCGCGTCACGCTGCCGGAGGTGCGCAGCTCCCACATCGAGTACGCCTCAGCCGACGGCACCCTGATCCGCATGGTCGTCGTCGCGCGCCCCTCCCAGGGCGGCCCGCGCCCGGCGATCCTCAGCGGGTACGGCGGCTTCGGCATCCCCCTCATGCCCGGCTACGCCGCCGACTCCCTGGCCTGGGTCGAGGCGGGCGGCGTGCTGGCCATCGCCAACCTGCGCGGCGGCGGGGAGGAGGGTGAGGCGTGGCACCGCGACGGCATGCTGGAGCGCAAGCAGAACGTGTTCGACGACTTCGTGGCCGCCGCCGAGAAGCTGATCGCCGACGGCTGGACGACCCCCGAGCAGCTCGGCATCTGGGGCGAGTCGAACGGCGGCCTGCTCGTCGGGGCCGCGCTCACCCAGCGGCCCGACCTGTTCGCCGCCGTCGTGTGCTCGGCCGGGCTGCTCGACATGGCCCGCTACCACCTCAGCGGCCTCGGCCCCTCGTGGACCGGCGAGTACGGCGACCCGGACGACCCCGAGCAGCTCGCCTGGCTGCTCGACTACTCGCCCTACCACCACGTGAGCAAGGCCGCCGGCTACCCGGCGACGCTGTTCACGGCGGCGGCGGCCGACACGCGGGTGGACCCCATGCACGCCCGCAAGATGTGCGCGGCGCTGCAGTGGGCGACCGGCGGCGACCGGCCGGTCCTGCTGCGCCACGAGCCGGACGTGGGCCACGGGGCCCGGGCGGTCAGCCGCTCCGTCGCGCTGGCCGCCGACGTGCTGGCCTTTCTGGCGGCACATACCGGACTAAATTCAGGAATTTGAACATTTCAGATCCAACCCGATTCCCTGGCGATGCGGATGGCGTCGATCCTGCTGCGCGCTCCCAGCTTGGCCGTGGTCCTGGACAGATAATTCCGGACCGTACCCTCGGCCAGATACAGCGAGGCCGCGATCTCCCCGACCGACGCCCCGTCCGCCGCCGCCCCGATCACGTCCAGCTCGCGTGGCGTCAGCGGCGCATCGGCCGGCCGCATGGCCGCGATCGCCAGCTCGGAGTCGATGACCCGCTCGCCGTCGGCTACCCTGCGGATGCCGTCCGCCAGCCGCCCGGAGGGCGCGTCCTTGGCCATGAACCCGCGTACGTGCGCGTCGAGCGCCTTCTTGAGCAGCCCGGGGGTGCCGACCCCGGTCAGGATGAGCACCCCGCACTCGGGTAACTTCTCGTGCAGCTCACGCGCCGCGTCGAGCCCGTCCATGCCGGGTAACGCGATGTCGAGTACCGCGACGTCGGGCCGGGAGGCCCGGGCCGCGGCCAGGATGCGATCACCCCGATCGACCTCGGCCACGACTTCGATGTCCTCTTCATAGGCCAGCAGCGCCACGAGCGCCCCTCGTACCAGGTTCATGTCCTCAGCGAGCAACGTTCGAATCACCATGCGTCCTTGCGGTCGACCAGGCTTGCAACGTCTGCGGGCCTCTTTATCCTGCCGTATTGACCCAATCAAGAAAAGCGCTTCTATTTAGCCGTAAAGCCGTTTTATCGCGGACGGCTCGTACCCTGATGGAGGCTTACCAAGCGTCTGGCCGGTTGGGAGATGTTGACGAACATGAAACCCCGCGTGCGGCCCCTTCCACCCGAACAATGGGACGACTTCACCAAGGCCCATCCGTACAACGTGTTCGCCACCCTGGCCCGCCACCCGGGCCTGTACCAGGCGTGGCGGCACCTCCACGGCACGCTGCAGGACGGCACGCTGCCCGCCAGGGACCGCGAGCTGGCCATCCTGCGCACCGCCCACCACTGCGGCAGCGCCTACGAGTGGGCCAGGAACGCCCGCCTCGCCCTGGACGCGGGCCTCACGCCGCAGGAGGTCGAGCTGGTGCGCAGGCCGGACGCCCTGTGGTCGGTCGAGGACCAGCTCGTGCTGCAGGTGGCCGACGACCTCTACTACGCCGGCGACCTGACGGACGCGACGTGGGCGGCGCTGTGCGACCGCTACGACGAGGCGGGCCGGATCGAGCTGATCATGCTCGTGGCCCACCACGGCATGCTGGCCCTGGTGCTCAGAACGCTGAGGGTGCGGCCGGAGGACTGAGCACCGATCAGCGGGGGGTGATCATGGTGACGCCCGGCACCGAGCCGATCGAGGCCAGCGCCTTGCCGGCGTCGGCGAGCCCGATCGTGCGGGTGACGAGCTGGTCGGGGTGCAGGATCCCGGCCCTGATCATCTCCAGCATGGGCGGGTAGGCGTGCGCGGCCATGCCGTGGCTGCCCAGCAGCCGCAGCTCGTGGCCGATCACCCGGTCCATCGGCACCGGCGTCGCCCCGCCGGGCAGCAGCCCGACCTGCACGTGCCGGCCCCGGCGGCGCAGGCTCTCGACGGAGGCGGCGCACGTCGCGGGGCTGCCCAGCGCGTCGATCGACAGGTGCGCGCCGCCCCTGGTCAGCTCCCTGACCTGGGCTGCCGCGTCACCGGCCGAGCCGTTGACGAAGTGCGTGGCCCCTGCCAGCTCCGCCAGGTGCAGGGCGTCGGTGCTGATGTCCACCGCCACGACCCGGGCGCCGGCCGCCGTCGCGATCATCACGGCCGACAGGCCCACGCCGCCGCAGCCGTGCACGGCCACCCATTCCCCCGGGCGTACCTGGCCGACCTGCGCCACGGCACGGAACGCGGTGGCGAAGCGGCAGCCGAGGCCGGCCGCGGTGGCGTAGGCCATGTCCTCGGGCACGGAGACCAGGTTGACGTCGGCGTGGTCGATGGCGACGTACTCGGCGAACGAGCCCCAGTGGGTGAAGCCCGGCTGCGTCTGCCGCTCGCAGACCTGCTGCTCGCCGGTGTTGCAGGAGGCGCAGGAGCCGCACGCGCAGATGAACGGCACCGTCACCCTGGCCCCCGGCAGCCAGCCGCGCACGTCGGGGCCCACCGCCTCGACGACGCCCGCCAGCTCGTGCCCCGGCACGTGCGGCAGGACCTTGATGTCGGGGTCGTGACCCTGCCAGCCGTGCCAGTCGGACCGGCACAGCCCGGTCGCCTCGACCCTGATCACCGCTCCGTGCGCGGCCGGGGAAGGGTCGGGCAGCTCGCGCACGTCGAGCTCCCCACCGAAGATGTCAAAGGCAACCGCTCGCATCTCATGAGCTTAGAGTCAATTGCCGCAGCTCGCGCAAGGCCCGGTGCGATGGCGAGCCGGGTTCGGTGGTGTAGAGCACCAGGCGCAGATCGTCGCGGTCGGGCACCGGCATGACCTGGCAGATCGTCTCGATCGTGCCGACGACCGGGTGGTGGACGTGCTTGCGCTGCTCCCTGCGTACCGCGACCTCGTGCCTGGACCACAGCTCGGCGAACTCCGGGCTGAGCGCCAGCATCTCGGCCACCAGCGCCTGGATGGCCCGGTCCTCGGGGTAGCGGCCGGCGGCGACGCGCAGGTCGGCGACCGAGGCGCGGGCGAAGCGGCCCTTCTCCTCGTCGGTGAGGTGCTCGGCGATGTCGGGCGACATGAAGACCCAGCGGATGACGTTGCGCCGGTCGGGCGGCGTGGCGTCGAGGTCGCCCATGAGCACGCCGGCCATGGTGTTCCAGGCGCGGATGTCGTAGCGGGCGTCCAGGACGTACGCCGGCACCTCCTCCAGGAACGCGATCAGGTGCAGCAGGCTCCCCGGCACGTCCTCCCTGATCCTGGGCGGGTCCAGCGGCTGGTCCGCCAGGTGGAACAGGTGGGTGCGCTCGTCCTGGCCCAGCATGAGGGCCCGGGACAGCGCGTTGAGCACCTGCCGGGACGGGTGCGGGCCCCTGCCCTGCTCCAGCCGGATGTAGTAGTCGATCGACATGCCCGCGAGCTGCGCGACCTCCTGCCGGCGCAGGCCGGGCGTGCGGCGGCTGCCGCCGGCCGGCAGGCCCACGTCCGCGGGGGTGACATGGGCGCGCCTGACGCGGAGGAATTCGGCGAGTTCGTCGCGGTTCATGCCTCCATCCTCGGCCGAAACGCGGCCCTGTGGGTGGTACCGCTGATCCCAGCCTCTCCAGGTCTCTCCCGCGAGCACCTGACCTGGGCGAACGTGGGAGGCATGACGAAGATCGCACTCATCACGGGTGCCAACAAGGGCATCGGCTACGAAATCGCGCGCCTGCTGGCGGAGCAGGGCGTCACCACGATCGTGGGGGCGCGGGACGACGAGCGCGGCAGGTCCGCCGCCGAACGGCTGGGGCAGCCGTACGTCCGGCTCGACGTCACCGACGGGGAGAGCGTGGCCGCCGCCGCGAAGTGGATCGACAGCGAGTACGGCCGGCTGGACGTCCTGGTCAACAACGCCGGCATCACCGGCGACCCGGCCGGCTTCCTGCCCAGCGCCGCCACGGCCGCGCACCTCAGGCAGGTCTACGAGACGAACGTGTTCGGCGTCGTCACGGTCACGAACGCGATGCTGCCGCTGCTGCGCAGGTCGCGGGCGGGGCGGATCGTGAACATGTCGAGCGAGCTCGGCTCGCTGGCCATGGCGATGGACCCGGCCAGCCCCTTCGGCGAGTTCAACGCCCTGAGCTACAACTCCTCCAAGTCCGCGCTCAACATGGTCACCGTCTGCTACGCCAAGGAGCTGAAGGACACCCCCATCAAGGTGAACGCGGCCAACCCGGGCTACTGCGCCACCGACCTCAACGATCACCAGGGGTTCCGCACGGCCGAGCAGGGCGCGGCCATCGCGGTGCGGCTCGCGACCCTGGACGAGGACGGTCCCACCGGCGCCTATCTGGAGGATGCGGGCACCGTCCGCTGGTGAAGGTGTCAAGGCTGACATTTGGGACAGATTGGGGTGATGGGAAGAGATCTGGATAAGGAGCGATTTACCGAGGCGGAGTACACCCGCTTCGGGGAACGCATCCGGGAGCAGCTAGGCGTGCTGCGCGAGCTGCTCGACACCCCCGGCTTCGGTCAGGGCCCGATCACGATCGGGGCCGAGCTGGAGCTGTTCCTGATCGACGACGAGGGGCGGCCGCTGCCCCGCAACGACCAGGTACGGCAGGCCCTGGGCGACGACCGGGTGGTGCTGGAGCTGGGCCGCTACAACATCGAGGTGAACCTGACCCCGCTGCCCCTGGCGGGCAGGCCCTTCGAGCGGCTGAGCGCCGAGGTGCAGGAGACGATCACTAAGGTGGACGGGGCCGTGGCGGGCGGGGGCGCGCTGCCCATCGGCATCCTGCCGACGCTCGACACCGAGGACTTCACGCTGGGCGCGATGAGCGACCAGAACCGATACCGGGCCATGAGCAGGGGCATCAGGAGGCTGCGGCTGGAGCCGTTCCTCGTCAAGATCGACGACTTGGAGCTCTCGGTCGAGGACGTGATCCTGGAGAGCGCCAACACCTCCTGGCAGGTGCACGTCCGCACGCCGCCCGAGCACTTCGCCCGGCTGTTCAACGCCGCCCAGCTCGCCATCGGGCCGGTGCTGGCGGCGTGCGGGAACTCGCCGTTCTTCCTGGGGCGCGAGCTGTGGGAGGAGACCCGCATCGCGCTGATGGAGGAGGCCGCCGACGACCGGGACGTGCAGCGGCGCGAGCGCAGGGACGGGCGGGTGACGTTCGGCTCGGACTGGGTGCGCGAGGGCGCGCACGAGCTGTTCGAGCGGTACGTGCAGGACTACGACCCGATCGTGCCCGACCTCACCGAGGGGGCCGACCGGTACGAGGTGCCGGAGCTGCGGCTGCACCAGGGCACGATCTGGCAGTGGAACCGGCCCGTCTACGACCCCGCCGACGGCGGCCACCTGCGCATCGAGATGCGGGCGCTGCCCGCCGGGCCCTCCTGCGCGGACATGGCGGCGAACACGGCCTTCCTGCTCGGGCTGACGCTGTCGCAGGCCGAGCGGGACCTGACCGGTTACCGGTTCGCCACGGCGTACCAGAACTTCTACCGCGCGGCCATGCACGGGCTGGACGCCAAGCTCTCCTGGCCCGGCATGGAGGGCGAGCACGACGCCGCGGAGCTGGTGCTGCACCTGCTGCCCGAAGCCAGGAAGGGGCTGCTCGGCGCCGGGGTGGCGCCGAACGACGCGGACCGGGCGCTGGACGTGATCGCGCAGCGCACCCGGCTGCGCCGCACCGGCTCGGCGTGGCAGCGCGAGGCGCTGGAGCGCTTCGGCGGCGACCGGCGCGAGCTCGTCCGGCGCTACCGCGAGCTGGCGCTCTCGGGGACTCCTGTGCATTTGTGGAAGTGATCGCCAACCTTGCCCATCCCCGTTCCGTCAAACTGGTCAAGAGACGGAAAAGGTGAGGCAGATATGGCGGGTACGGGGATGGTTCCCACCGACAAGGCGGCATTTGCCCTCATGCGGGAGACGGGGGACCTGGCGGAGGGGGCGGCCAAGCTGGCCGGCGAGATCGGCGGCACGTCCGTCGAGGCGGTGCTGGCGCAGGCCAACAGGGCCTGCGAGCGGAAGGGGGCCGCGGCCGCCATGGGCTCGATGCGGCCCAGACCGGCCGAGTGGTACGCCTTCGACGCCAAGGACCAGGACACCGCCGACTGGTACCCGCAAGGCCTGACCGGCAGCGAGGATTCCGGCACCATCGGGATCCCCGCGTTCATGGTGAGCTGGTACTTCAAGCCGGAGGCGGGGGAGCGGGGCATCAGGGTGTCGTTCCTGAGCCCCAAGTCGCTGAAGTACCAGCACGCGCTGCTGGTGCAGGCCAAGCCGGACGGCTCGTACGGGCCGATCGACATCCACGCCGGCGGGATCGCCTGCTACGGCGACCTGCTCTACGTCGCCGACACCACGCGCGGCCTGCGCGTCTTCGACCTCGGCAACCTGCTCGACCTGCGCACCGCCCAGAACGACCTGGGCGACGGCAAGCGCGTCGGCCGCCACGGCGGCAAGCTGCACGCCTTCGGCTACCGCTACGTCATCCCGCAGACCGACTTCTGGAAGGTGGCGCGGCCGGGGCCGCGGTTCTCGTTCGTGTCGATCGACCGCAGCGGCGACACGCCCAGGCTCATCACCGGGCAGTACCAGGACAAGACCCCCGACGGCTGGGTGGGGCGCTGGAACCTCGACCTGGAGGGCGGGGAGCCGGTGGACGCGTTCGTCATGGGGCATCCCAAGATCCAGGGCGCGATGACGTACCGCGCCAAGTGGTACCTGAGCCAGTCGGCCGGCTCCGCCGCCAACGGCAAGCTGCTGGTGTACGAGGGCGAGGAGCTGGAGACCAGGCCGTTCCCGATCGGGCCCGAGGACCTGACGGTGCAGGACGGCAAGCTCTGGAGCGTCAGCGAGTTCAGGGGCAAGCGGACGGTCTTCGGCGTCAGCCTCTGAGGTGCTCCTGGAGGACCTCGCGGTAACGGCGGTCGAAGGCGTCGTAGCGGGCCCGTAGCCCGGCGCCCGGCCAGCCGTCCGGTAGCAGCTCGGCGGGCAGCAGCGGGTCGGCCAGCAGGTGACGCAGCACGGCGGCCGAGACGAGGAAGCCCTCGGCCAGCCCCTGCGCGCGGCCGAGCGCCCGCTCCAGGCGCCGCGCCTCGGCCGCCCAGCCGTCCAGGTCCCACAGCAGGGGGGTGGGGTCGCGGCGCGGGCGGCCGTCGATCAGCGTGCACTGCGCGGTGACGATCTCCGGCCAGGCGGCGCGCACCAGGTTCGCCGGGCGCAGCCAGGTGCCCTCGCGCAGCTCGGCCAGGCGCAGCGCGGTCATCGTGTGCCGGAGCGCGGCCCGGTCGGCGGGCGCGCGCCGCTCGGCGGTCACCACGGCCACCTCCCACGTGCCGTCCCACGGCCTCGTGTGCGGGTCGCGGCTCTCGTCCTGCCGGGCCTGGCGCTCGACGAGCCGCTGCGACAGCGTGTACTGCCCGTCGGCCTGCAGCAGGTCGCCGGCCGCGACCATGCGCGACAGCGCCACCCTGACCGTGCCCTCCGCGATGCCGAACAGCGCGCCGATGCGCACCAGGTGGCGGGCGGGCAGCCGGGGCGGGTGGCTGCCGAGCAGCGCGCTCAGCACCGCTGAACGGGCGCTCAAGGTCGTACTATTACGCTCTTCCATCGCGTGTCGAGTATATGTAACACTCGCGAGTATGGGCCGCTATCTCATCGAACCGTTCGACCGCAGCGACCGCTACGCCACCGAGTCCTACCAGGGCGGCGCCGGGCGCAACTGGTGGCGCTGCGACCCCACGCTCCGCCTGCTCATGCGGCGGCACCTGGGTGACGGCTACGCCTGGGCGGAGCCGCGCCTCGACCGGCTGGGCGAGCTCATGGGCGGCCTCGTCGCCGAATGCGCCGAGGAGACCGACCGCAACCCGCCACGGCTGGAGAAGTACGACAAGTGGGGCAGGGACGTCAGCCAGGTCGTCATGCCGCCGTCGTTCCACACCGCCCGGCAGGCGCTGATGGCCGACAACTTCACCTCCCCGTCCTTCGCCGGGCAGGCCCGCGCGAACGGAGCCGATCCGGCCGCGCTGGGCGCCGCGTGGACGTACCTGCTCGACCAGGCCGACATCGGGATGGGCTGCGCGCTCGGCACGGGCGGGGACATGGTGGTCTCGCTGGCCGAGAAGCACGCGCCGCCGGACGTACGCGATCGGGTGTGGGAGATCTTCGCCAACGGCTTCTACTCCGGCGAGGCCGCACAACTGTTCACCGAGCGGACTGGCGGCTCCGACCTGGCGGCGCTGGAGACCGAGGCGGTGCCCGCCGGTGACGCGTGGCTGCTGACCGGGTTCAAGTGGTTCGCCTCCAACGCCAACGGCTCGGCGTTCGTCGTGCTGGCCAGGCTGCCCGATGGAGCCGTGGCGCCGTTCCTGGTGCTGTGGGAGCGGCGCGACGGCAGCCGCAACGGGGTGCGCATCCGCAGGCTCAAGGACAAGCTCGGCACCAGGTCCGTCGCCTCGGCCGAGGTGGAGCTCGCAGGCGCGGAGGCGTTCCTGCTGGCCGGTGACGGCTCCGGCTCGGGGCTCGGCACGATGATGAAGCTCACCAACGCCTCCCGGCTCGGCGTGGCCATGATGGGCGTCGGCGTCGCCAGGCGCGCGCTGGTCGAGGCGCTCTGCTACGCCCGCGCCCGCGAGGCGTTCGGCCGGCCGCTCGCCGAGCATCCGCTCGTGCGGCGCAAGCTGAGCGAGCTGATCGTCGAGGTCGAGGCCGCGCAGGCGATGGTGTTCGACGGGTACGTCGGGCCCCGGCTGCGCCTGGCGCCCGCCCTGATCAAGCTGCGCGCCGCCCGCCTCGGCGTGACCGCCGCCACCGACGCCATCGAGGTGCACGGCGGCAACGGCTACATCGAGCAGTGGCCGGTGGCCCGGCTGCTGCGCGACGCGCAGGTCAACCCGATCTGGGAGGGCGGCGACAACATCCTCTGCCTCGACGTGCGCCGCGCCATGCTCAAGGAACGCGCCCACCTGCCCTTCCTCGACCACCTGCGCACCCTGGCCACCTCCGACCTGGTACGGACCCGCATCGACGACCTCACCAAGGCCATCGAGGCGTGGTCCGCGCTGGAGCACCCGGCGGCCGAGGCGCGGCTCTACCCGCTGGCGCAGTTCATGGCCGACGTCTACGCCGCCGCGCTGCTGGAGGACCAGGCCACGTGGGGGCTCGACGACGGCCGCAAGGCGCTCGTGGCCCGCCTGTACGCCGAGGCGCACCTGGTGGACCCGGGCCCGCTGCGCGGCCTCGACCGCCCCGCCGACGACCCCTTCGACGAGCTGCTCGCGGGCGCCTTCAGCGTCAGCGAAGCTGCCGGGTGATCGACGGGTCGGTGATCGCGGTGTCGGCGGCCAGCAGGAACGCCTTGGACAGGATGACCGACAACATGCCGCCGTCCTCCTCGAACGGCAGGAACACCTGGTCGCCGCCACCGCCCGGGACGATGCACAGGTAGGCGTCGTTGGGCTCCATGAGGATGTTGCCGGAGCCCAGGTGGATCTTGTACGTCCGCAGGTCGCCCTTGACGTGCAGGAACCGGCCGGACAGCGTGCACCGGCCGGCGACGGCCAGGCGGGGCAGCAGCCGGGCCAGCGCGTCGCGGCGCATCTCGGCAGACTCGCTGAGCTCGCCGAACCCGTACGACTCCCAGTACTCGCCGTGCCCCTCCGGGTCCAGCCCGGTGGACGTGACGCCGACGGCCAGGTCGGCGTCACGCAGCACCTCCGACAGCGTCAGCGGCGGCACCTCGGCCAGCGGCACGCCGCGCCCCTCGGCGGTGAAGCGCAGGTCGCCGCTGACGCAGATGGAGACGGTGCCGCCGCCGTCGCGGTCGAAGGAGTCCTCGTCGAGGTGGAAGTCCCAGTGCGCGGTCAGGCCGCCGGGCAGCTCCTTGGTGGCCTCGGCCTCGCCGGAGCCGTACAGCCGGCCCCAGTGGCCCAGCGACATGCCGCTCCAGCCGCGCTCGGTCAGCAGCGCCTTGGCCTGGCCGTAGCGCAGCAGGTGCCGGGCGAAGCGGCGCGAGTGGTGGCGGGTCTCCTCCTCGGCCGGGGTGAGCAGGTAGACCTCGCGGAAGGCCTGCTTGAACGGCTGGCGCAGCTCGTTCGCGATGAGGTGGTCACGCCAGCCCCGGACCTCCTGCGCGCTGTGCGCGATGGGGTGCCAGAGCAGGACGGGCGTGTCGGGGAAGGGCTGGATGCGGCGGCCCGCCGGGTCGGTCAGCTCCCAGGCCCCGTCCACCCGCACCGGTAGCCCGGCGGGGCCCTGCAGGATCTCCCAGATCAGGTTGCGGGCGAACGCGCCGACGACCGGGTGGTCGAGGAAGTGGGCGCACACGTCCCGCCACCGCCAGATCCGCTCCGTGGCCAGTGCCCGCTCGATCCGGAACCGCTCGGCGGGCACCGCCTTCCTCAGCTCCTTGGCGGTGGCCCTGAACTCGGCGAGCAGCTCCCGATCCACCGCCTTGGGGATGGTCTTGCGCCCGTTGTAGGTGATCTTGCCGTCCAGCGACAGGCACAGCCCCTGCTCGGTACGGGTGCCGTCGGTGTCGAGCCCGAACGTGGGCGCGGTGCGGTCCAGCAGTTGCTCGGGGGAGAGCCCAGCCCCCTCGGCCACCTCGTTCAGCGTGCGGTCCACCGCGGCGAGGATCGTCTTCTTGCGGACCTTCGCCTGCACGCGCGCGAGCTGCGCGACCACGTCGAGGCCGCCGCGCCTGGCCAGCACCCCGATCGCCGCGTTGGCCAGCAGCTCGCTGCGCGCGTTCGCGCCCGAGCCGCCGATGCCCGTGCCCGCCGTCACGGCCACGTCGCCGAGCAGCGGAACCACCCACGGCTCGTCGATCAGCTCGCAGGTCCACACCAGGCCACGCAGCGCCGTGGCGGTGCGCCGGCGCAGAAAAACGGTCTCGGCGTGCACCCTGTCGGCGTACAGATGCCGGACCACCGCCTCTCGATGGACCGCCAGCGCGCGTAGCACCTCGGGGATGACGTTCATGGCCGACGCGTTCAGCAGCTCCTTGGCCTGCTGAGTCCACCGGGGACTGGGCTTGGAGGCGGTGGCGGTGCACCAGTGCCGCAGCAGTGGCCGCACCTCAGGGGACCCGAGCCGGGGAGCGAACTCACCGGCCAGCCGCGTCACGAACGCGTCCTCGTCCCAGAGCAGGTTGCGGACCGCTTCGGCCGGGTCGTCGGTCTCCGGCTCGCTGAGCAGCTCCGTCAACTGATCGCCGATGAGTTGCCACAAGCGGTCGTCGTACCAGCGCATGTGCCTGAAGTCCCACCAGCGCAGCGCGAACCGCCGCCCGGAGTAGGGCAGCGAGGCGGCGGCGGCCACCGGCACCCGGTAGAAGTCCGGATCGTCCACGGAGGCCGGGTGCGGGGCCCGGCCCGACACCCGCCACAGCCCGGAGACCGTGTTCTTGTCCCACTCCGTCACGCGCTCGGTCACCTGCCCGAGCAGCGCGCGACGCCGCTCGTCGCCAGGAGCGGCGCAGAACCTGACGTGCGCCCACGTCCCGAACGTCGCATCGCGCTCGCCGGTCAGCGGCTCACCGGCCTCGAAGGCGGCGTCGAGCCGCGCGAACTCCCGCTCGTCTTCCTCGGTGAGGTCACCCCAAGCGTCCATCGGCCATCCTGTCCCGTTGTCGTGCCGGACGATGGCGCTCATCTATAGCAACCGAGGACGACAGAACCGGGCAGTGGTCAAGGGCGATCGTAGATGGAGTGATCGCCGATACGCCTCCACCGCAGGATCGTCTCGCCGTCGACGTCGGTGGCGTAGTGGAAGGTGGCGCGTCCATCAGGGGAGGCGAAGTTCCATGTCATCGAATAAACGTCGGTGCCGGCGAGCTTGTGGACACGCAGACGGGTCGGCCAGGGCGCCTGGCCGGTGTGAGCTCCCTCGGCGAGAGCAGGCAGGAAATGCTTGCGGACCGCCTCTTTGAAGAGCGCGTAATGCTCAGAAGGCAGTCGTGAGAGATCCCGCAGGAACGAGTCGGAACGCTCGTATCTCAAGCGGACGTCTCCCCGCGAATGGCGTCGCTTTCGGCGAAGAGGTCGTCCATGCTGTCGAACCGGCGGCTGCGGCCTTCGCGAAAGTCCGCGTCGGCCTCGGCTTCGGCCGCCTGCCAACCGTGCGTCCAGTACCAGGCGTCGTCGGCGGGAACGATGGCCGCCACCCGGCGCCCATGATCGGTCAGGTAAGCGATCGCGCCACGCTCGGAGGCGGCACTGATGACCTCGGGCAGGTGGCCGTCGGCTTCGTTCAGCGGGACCTCGAAGGCGCTGTCACTCATCTCTTGAGTGTAGGCCAGGGGATGAGCAGAGGGCATGCCACTTATCGTAGTCATCCGATCGCATATTGTGTGCACTTCGAGGCATCCCCTTCGCAGGCACCCGGCCATCCGCGCCGCCGGTCCCTGGCCCGCACCACCGCATCGACGTACGCTCGGCACGTTCCCCGAGGAGAGCCACCGCACGTTCCCCCGAGGAGGGTCGCATGACCGTACGCATGGAGCGCCAGGGCCCGGTCACCACCGTGGTGATCAGCCGGCCCGAGGCGCGCAACGCCGTCGACCGCAAGACCGCCGACGCGCTGACCGAGGCGTTCCGTGACTTCGAGTCCTCCGACGCCGCCGTGGCGGTGTTGTGGGGGGAGGGCGGCACGTTCTGCGCCGGCGCCGACCTCAAGTCGCTCGACAACCACGTCGGCGAGGAGGGCGACGGGCCGATGGGGCCGACCCGGCTGCGCCTGAGCAAGCCGGTCATCGCCGCCGTCTCCGGGCACGCCGTGGCCGGTGGGCTGGAGCTGGCGCTCTGGTGCGACCTGCGGGTGGCCGAGCAGGACGCGGTGTTCGGGGTGTTCTGCCGGAGGTGGGGCGTGCCGCTCATCGACGGCGGCACCGTACGGCTGCCGCGGCTCATCGGCACGTCGCGGGCCCTGGACATGATCCTCACGGGCCGGCCCGTCGAGGCGCCCGAGGCGTACGCGTGGGGGCTGGCCAACCGGCTCGTGCCCGGCGGCACCGCCAGGCAGCACGCGGAGGCGCTGGCCGGGGAGCTGGCGCGGTTCCCGCAGGAGTGCCTGCGCGGCGACCGGATGTCGGTGCTGGAGCAGGACGGCCTGGAGGAGGGCGTGGCGATGCGCAACGAGCTGCGCCACGGCCTGGTGTCGCTGCCCGACGCGTCGGACGGCGCGGCCCGCTTCGCCGCGGGGGCCGGCCGCCACGGCACCTTCCAGGATCCGTGATCGGAGCTCCCCGGGGTTGTCGGTCGCCCCGCGTATCGTGACCTTCATGCCTGACATCGAGGTCGCCGGGCGCGAGGTCCGCATCACCAGCCCCGACAAGGTCGTCTTCCCGCAGTCCGGCCGCACCAAGCTCGACCTGGTCCGGTTCTACCAGGCCGTGGGGGAGGCGGCGCTGCGCGGCGTGCACGGGCGGCCGATGGTGCTCAAGCGGTTCGTGCACGGCATCGAGCAGGAGGCGTTCTTCCAGAAGCGGGCCCCGGCCAAGCGGCCCGACTGGATCGAGGTGGCCGAGCTGAAGTACCGCTCGGGGCTGAGCGCGGAAGAGGTGGTCTGCACCGACCTGGCGCAGCTCCTCTGGGTGGTCAACCTCGGCTGCGTCGACCTCAACCCGCACCCGGTGCGCTCCGACGACCTGTCCAGGCCCGACGAGCTGCGCATCGACCTCGATCCTGTGCCGGGCGTCGAGTGGGCCGACGTGCTGCGCACGGCGCAGGTGGCCAGGGAGGTGCTGGCCGACTACGGGCTCGTGGCCTGGCCCAAGACGTCCGGATCGCGCGGGTTCCACGTCTACGCCCGGATCGAGCGGCGCTGGCCGTTCGCGAAGGTGCGCAAGGCGGCCGAGACGGTGGCGCGCGAGGTGGAGCGGCGCGCCCCCGACCTGGCGACCAGCCGGTGGTGGAAGGAGGAACGGCACGGCGTCTTCGTGGACTTCAACCAGAACGCCTACGACCGCACCGTGGCCTCCGCCTACTCCGTGCGCGCCGTGCAGGACGCCCGCGTGTCCACCCCGCTGACCTGGGACGAGGTGCCGGGCTGCCGGCCCGAGGAGTTCACCATCGACACCGTGCCCGAGCGGCTGGCCGAGCGCGGCGACCCGTGGGAGGACATGGACCTGCACCCCGGCTCGCTCGACGGGCTGCTGGAGCTGGCCGAGGAGCTCGGCCCGGCGCCCAAGCCGCCGAAGGGCAGCGGGCGCAGGCAGCAGACGATGCCGGTGATCGAGATCGCCAAGGCGGAGCACAAGGACGAGGCGATGGCGGGGTTCGAGCGGTGGAAGGCCCGCCATCCCGAGGTCGCCGCCCGGCTGGAGGCCGCCGACGTGCTGGTGGACGGCATGCGGGGGCGCAGCAGCGTGTGGTACCGCATCCGCGTCAACCTGCAGCACGTGCCGGAGGGCGAGCGGCCGCCGCAGGAGCCGCTGGAGGTCGACTACGACCCGTGGGGGCGCGGCGCCCCAGAATCCTGAGGCCGGCGGCCCGGGCTCAGCCTCAGCCTTCTGGCATCAGCAGCGCGGGATCAGCCTCAGCCTTCTGGCATCGGCAGCGCGGGATCAGCCTTCTGGCATCGGCAGCGCGCGATCAGGCTTCCGGCATCGGCAGCGCGGGCTCAGCGGCCTGAGATCAGGTTCGCCAGGCGCGCGTACGCCGACGTCGTGGCGACGCGTTCGTTCTCGTGGCGGTCGGCGGCGCGGAACAGCGCGTAGATGAGCTGCACCCCCGCCCACCGCAGCGGCTCCGGCTCCCACTGCCGCACCTGCCGCCCCACCCACGGCAGCCCCGTCAGCTCGCTCTCGCGGCGCAGCACCAGGTCGCGCAGCGTGCGGCCGGCCAGGTTCGTGGTGGTGACGCCGCTGCCGACGTAGCCGCCGGCCCAGCCGAGGCCGCTGGCGTGGTCCAGGTGCACGGTCGAGCACCAGTCGCGCGGCACCCCCAGCACCCCGCACCACGCGTGCTGGACGCGGACGTCGGCGGCGGCGGGGAAGAGCTTGACGAGCATGTGCCACAGCAGGGCGACGGTCCGCGCCTGGGTGGCGCCGCGCCGGTCGATACGGGAGCCGAAGCGGTAGGGCACGCCGCGCCCGCCGATCGCGATCCGGTCGTCGGCCGTGCGCTGGGCGTAGACGTAGGCGTGGGCCTCGTCCTCCAGCAGCTCGTTGCCCTGCCAGCCGAGGTGCTTCCACACGTCGGCGGGCAGCGGCTCAGTGATGATCATGGAGCTGTTCATCGGCAGCCACTGCCGGTGCTGGCCGGCCAGGCTGGCGGTGAAGCCTTCGGTGGCGCGGATGACGTACTCGGCCGAGACGAGGCCCCGCGTGGTGACCGCCGACGCCGCAGTTCCCTGCCGCCTGGGCCGGATCTCGGTCACCGTCGTGTCCTCGAAGATGTCCACGCCCAGCCGCTCCACCGCGGCGGCCAGCCCGACGGCCAGCTTGGCGGGCTGGATGCGGGCGCAGTGGGGCGAGTACGACGCCTCCAGCGCCCCCGCCACCTGCACGCGCTCGCGCTGCTCGTCGCGGCCGAGCAGCCGCACGTCGTCCTCGCCGTAGCCCCAGGCCCGCAGGTCGGCGACACCGGCGCGCAGGCGGCGGCGCTGGGCCGGGTTGGTGGCGACGTGGATCAGCCCGCCCTTGTGCACGTCGGCGTCGATGCCCTCGGCGCGGGTCACCTTGATGACCTCGTCCACGGACCTGAACATGGCCCGCTGCAGATCGATCATGGCCTGCCGCCCGCGCGCCTTGGCGTGCCGCCTGCGCGACCCGGCGAACTCGGCAGAGAGCCACCCGCCGTTGCGCCCCGACGCGCCGAACCCGGCGAACTCCTTCTCCAGGATCGCGATCCGCAGGCCGGGGTCGGCCTGCTTCAGGTAGTACGCGGTCCACAGGCCGGTGTAGCCGCCGCCGACGATGGCGACGTCGTACTCGCGGGGCCCCGGCAGGGCCGGCCGCCGCATGGGCAGGCCGATCTGCCGGTACCAGAAGGAGACCCCGCCGTTGGCGAAGTCCTCGGTCAGCGGGATGCCTCTCATCACCGGACACATCTTCTAATAACAGACAGAAAGCAACAAGGCGGCGAAGTGTAATAAAACTGGACGTCCGGCTAGCTTCGTGTCGGGCGTTCGTACCCCTCGTCGCCCCCGTATACGTGCAGGTCAGGGTCCTGCTCCGGCTGCGTGGCCGGGCTGGTGGGGGAGGCGGTGTGCTCGGAGGCGAAGTCGTCCGACAGGAACGGGGGCGGCGGCATGAGGTAGTCGTGCCAGGTGATCTCGCCCTTGGGCGCCGCGTCGGTGGTGAGGTCGCCCGCGCGCTGCGCCGCGTACAGGCGGCCCGGATAGCGGACGGGCAGGCAGGGCCGGCGCAGCCCTGAGGCGCTCAGCCAGGTCCTGACCAGTTCCTCGGTGTCCAGCACCTGAGGCCCGCCGTACTCGATCTCCCGGTGTGCGGGGCCCGCGCTGAGCAGGGCGGCGGCGCGCGTGGCCACCTCGCCCGTGTGCACCGGCTGCCAGGGCAGCGACCGGTCCACGGGCAGCACGGGCAGCGAGGCGTAGTCGCGCAGCCGCCGGTGCAGCCACTGGTGGAACGGGGTGGCGCGGAGGATCGTCCAGCCCAGCCCGCTCTCCTGCACCAGCCGCTCGGCCTCCAGCTTGTGCCGCAGGTGGCCGTAGGCGGCGCGGTCGGCGCCGACCATCGAGGTGAACAGTACGTGCGGCACCCCGGCCGCGTGCGCGAGGATCATCAGAGTCCTGGTGCCGGGCACGTCCACCGCGCCGCGCCCCTTGCGGCCGCTGGTGGCCAGGTGGGCGATCGCGTCTACGCCGTCCACGGCCTCCCTGACGCCGTTGCCGGAGAAGAGGTCGCCCCACATCCACTCGACGTTGCCGCGGCCGTCCCGCTTGGTACGGCTCAGCGCCCGCACCTCGTGACCCGCCTTGAGGAGCGCGGGCACCAGTGCCCCGCCCAACGTGCCGGTGGCTCCCGTGACCAGAATGCGCATGTGGGGTCCCCTACCCGCCACATTCGAGAAATGCCCATGAATCCCGGTTCCGCGTCTGCGGGCGGCAGAGCGGGGTAGGGCCGCACACATGGCTCGAATCGCATCCGAATCCCTGATCGAACGGCTCGCGGCATGGGGCGTCGACACTGTCTTCGGCCTGCCGGGCGACGGCATCAACGGCATCATGGAAGGGCTGCGGCGCCATCGCGACCGGGTGCGCTTCGTCCTCGTCCACCACGAGGAGGCCGCCGCGTTCATGGCCACCGGCTACGCCAAGGCCACCGGGCGCATCGGCGTGTGCCTGGCCACCTCCGGCCCCGGCGGCATCCACCTGCTGAACGGCCTCTACGACGCCAAGCTCGACCACGTGCCCGTGCTGGCCATCACGGGCATGCAGGAGACGTCCGTGCTGGGCACCGGCTACCAGCAGGAGGTGCACCTGGACAAGCTCTTCGCCGA
Source organism: Nonomuraea sp. NPDC050202 (assembly GCF_040656115.1). NCBI lineage: Bacteria > Bacillati > Actinomycetota > Actinomycetes > Streptosporangiales > Streptosporangiaceae > Nonomuraea > Nonomuraea sp. NPDC050202. The sequence goes on from NZ_JBFALF010000002.1 coordinate 1,023,006, forward strand.
CGTGGCCGAGTACAACATGATGGTGACCAACCCGGCCCAGCTCCCCTCGCTGGTGGACCTGGCCATCCGTACGTCCTACGCGCGGCGCGGGGTCTCCCACCTCACCCTGCCCAACGACATCCAGGTGGCCGAGGCGGGGGCGGACCCGTACAAGAGCGTCGCCCCGGTGCGGGCGCCCCAGACGGCGCCCGTCTACCTGCAGCCGCCCGGCCTGCCCAGGCAGGAGGACGTGGAGTGGGCGGCCGAGGTGCTCAACCGGGCCGAGCGGCCCGCCATGCTCGTCGGGCAGGGCGCGCTGCACGCCAGGGAAGAGGTGCTGGCCGTGGCCGAGGCGCTCGGGGCGCCCGTGGTCAAGACGCTGCCGGGCAAGGCGGTCGTCCCCGACGACTCGCCGTACACGACGGGCGGGCTCGGCCTGCTCGGCACCCGGCCGAGCGAGGAGCTGATGGACGAGGCGGACGTGCTGTTCATGGTGGGCACGAACTTCCCCTACTCCAAGTTCCTGCCGGAGGTGCGCGACACGCGGGTGGTGCAGTTCGAGGCGGACCCGACGAGGGCGGGGGCGCGGATCGCGACGGACGTGCCGGTGGTGTGCGACGCCAAGGAGGGCCTGCGGGCTCTGCTGCCGCTGCTGGGCCGCCGGGACGACAACGGTCATCTGGCGAAATATCAGAAGATGATGGCCAAGTGGCGCGCCGACATGGAGTCCCTGGAGAACCCCGACCGCGACCCCATCGCCCCGCAGTACGTGATGTCCATCCTCGACGAGCTCGCCACCGACGACGCCATCATGACGTGCGACAGCGGCACCATCGCCACCTGGGCGGCCCGCCACTGGACGATCCGCGGCGGGCGCGAGTTCTACCTGTCGGGCACGCTGGCCACGATGGCCCCCGGCCTGCCGTACGCGATCGCCATGCAGCACGCCTTCCCCGGCCGCCAGGTCATCGCCTACGTCGGGGACGGCGGCTTCTCGATGCTGATGGCCGAGTTCCTCACCGCGGTGCAGCACAGGCTGCCGGTCAAGGTCGTCATCAACAACAACAACTCGCTCGGGCAGATCCTGTGGGAGCAGATGGTGCTCGGCTACCCGGAGCACGGCGTGCGCTACGCCCAGCCCGAGGCCGACTTCTCGGCCTGGGCGCGCTCGTGCGGCGGGTTCGGGGCCAAGGTGACCAAGTCGGAGGACGTGGCGCACGCGATCGGGCAGGCGCTCCACCACGACGGGCCCGCGCTCGTGGACGTGGACGTCAACCCGAACGAGCCGCCCATGCCCGGCAAGGTCTCCTACGACCAGGCCAAGAGCTTCGCGCAGGCCTTCCTCAAGGGACAGCCGCACAAGGCCGCCATCGCGACCACGCTCTTCAAGGACCGCATCCAGAAGCTGAGCGACTAACCCCCGTACGCGGTGGCGATGCCGGCGGCGGCGGCGCGGAGCGGCTCCACCAGCCGGGGCAGCTCGCGGGCGCGGCGCGAGGAGAGCACGATGCCCAGCGCCGCCACCGGCCGGCCGTCCACCAGGACCGGGGCCGCCGCGGAGCACGAGCCGGGCGTCATCTCCTCGTAGGTGAGCGCGTACCCCTGCGCCCGCACCGCCGTCAGCTCCCTGGCCAGCCGCCCCGGCTCGGTGATCGTGTGCGGGGTGGGGCGTTCGAGCTTGCGTGCCAGGTAGGACCTGACGAACCAGTCCGGCTCGTACGCCAGCAGCGCCTTGCCGACCCCCGTGGGATGCATCGGCAGCCGGCCGCCGATCCTGGACACGATGGGCACGGCCCGCCTGCCGTACACCTTGTCCACGTACAGCATCTCCAGGCCGTCCCTGACCGCGAGGTGCACGTTCTCGCCCGTGGAGCCGAACAGGTCCTGCAACCACGGATGTGCCAGCTCCTGCAGCCGGTTCGGCGCGAGCTGGCCCAGCTCCCACAGCCGCGGCCCGACCCGCAGCCGCCCGTCGGGCGAACGGCTGAGCGCCTGCCATTCCTCCAGCTCGCCGACCAGCCGGTGCGCCGTGCTCAGCGGCACCCCGCTGCGGGCGGCCAGCTCGGTCAGCGTGAGCTGCGGGCGCGCCGCGTCGAACGCCCCCAGGATGGCCAGCACCTTGGACGTCACCGAGCGCCCCGACTCCCGGGCTCCGCCTGACATGCCGCAATCCTGCATGAATTTTCCACTGAGTGGAAGGGTCCTCTCGGCGCGAACCCGGTCGAGGCTGGATGCTTCCTTCATGCGAACTCAGGTCGGGATCATCGGGGCGGGCCCCGCAGGTCTGCTTCTGTCACATCTGCTCCACCTGCGCGGCATCTCCTCCGTGGTGCTGGAGAAGCGCAGCCGCGACTACGTCGAGCGCCGCGTGCGCGCCGGGGTGCTGGAGCAGGGCACGGTGGACACGCTGGTGGAGGCCGGCGTCGGCGAGCGGATGCTGCGCGAGGGGCTGCCGCACCACGGCATCGAGCTCCGGTACGGCGGCGCGGGGCACCGCATCGCGTTCGACAAGCTCGTGCCGGGCCGGTCCATCACCGTGTACGGGCAGCAGGAAGTGGTCAAGGACCTGATCGCGGCCAGACTGGCGGCGGGCGGTGACGTCCGGTTCGAGGTCGAGGACGTGGAGCTGCACGCGCTGGAGTCGCAGCCGTACCTCACGTTCGGCGGCGAGCGGCTCGACTGCGACGTCATCGCGGGCTGCGACGGCTTCCACGGGGTGTCCCGGCCGGCCGTCCCGGAGGGCGTCCTGAGCGTCTTCGAGCGCGATTATCCCTTCGCCTGGCTCGGCATCCTGGCGCGCGTGGCGCCGTCGTCGGAGGAGCTGATCTACGCCAGGACCGAGCGCGGCTTCGCCCTGCACAGCATGCGCTCGCCCGCCGTCAGCCGTTTCTACCTGCAGGTCCCCGCCGACGCCCGGCTCGACGACTGGCCGGACGAGCGGATCTGGGAGGAACTGCGGACCCGGCTGGAGACCGTGCCCGGCTTCACGCTGGCCACCGGCGAGATCATGGAGCGGGGCATCACGCCGATGCGCGGGTTCGTGACCGAGCCCATGCAGTACGGGCGGCTCTATCTGGCGGGGGACGCCGCCCACATCGTCCCGCCCACCGGGGCCAAGGGGCTCAACCTGGCCGTGGCCGACGTGCGGGTGCTGACCGAGGCGCTGGCGGCGTACTTCGGGAGCGGCTCGACCGAACTGCTCGACGGGTACTCGGACGCGTGCCTGAAGCGGGTGTGGCGGGCCCAGCACTTCTCGTGGTGGATGACGACGCTGCTGCACACGTTCGAGGAGGACGATCCGTACGCGCGGAAGCTGCAGCTGTCCTACCTCGACTACGTGACCTCGTCGGAGGCGGCGGCCACGACGCTGGCGGAGAACTACGTGGGCCTGCCGTTCGAGCCGGGCCGCTGACCTCGGGACATGCCTTAACCTTGGCGCGTGGTTTTCGAGGAGGGTTGGGCGGTTTCGCCCCTGCGCTGGCTCATGCACGCCCTGGGCGACGCCCAGCTCGCCAGGATGGACGGCGATCCGGGGCTGGTGGCCGCGGTCGACCAGCACGCGGCGGTGCTGCGTGACGCCATCCCGCTCGACCGGGAGACGCTGGGCGACTACCTGCTGGGCTTCCTCGACGAGCTGCGGCACCGCGGCTGGGCCTTCACCGGCGAGCCGGACGCGCCGTCGCTGCGGCTGACGGCGGTGTGCTGGCTGACCCGCGAGCTCGACCTGCTGGAAGACGGTCACCCCGCCTGAGCTTGAACGGGCAGTGCCCCAGGCGTTCGCCCGGGGCACTTGGGCCTCAGCCCGGGGAGCGCCCCGGGCGTTCGCCTCGGGCCTCAGCCCGGAGGCATGTCGGAGCGGTGCGCTCCGCCGGGCGACGTCCGGATCGGCGCCGTCTCCTCCGTCATGGCGCGGGCGTCCTCACGCCCCCGCTGGTACGCCTCGGCGTGCGCCCTGGCCTGCGGAGCCTCCTGCTCCATCCGCCCCAGCCAGCGCTCCCACCGCTGCTGCATGGGCCGGACGAGCCCGCCCCCGATGCCGATCGCCGCGATCGCCCCGATCGTGGCGAGCACCGTGACGAGCACGGGCGTCGTCACGGTCGTGGCCACGCCGATCTGGTTGAGCGCGGCGATGATGCCCAGCGCCCAGATGAACACCGCCGCCGCGGTCGCCAGCCAGCGGCCGTACGACAGCCCCCCGAGCATGCCGCCCACGATGTCCTGGACGGCCTTGGCCACCGCCCCGGCCACCACGATGATCACGATGGCCACGAGGGCCTTGGGCAGCCAGCCGACCACGCCGGCCAGCAGCGCCGAGACCGGATTGGGGCCGAAGACGTTGAAGGCCATCTGCAGGGTGATCAGCAGGATCGCATAGAAGACGATCTTCGCGAGCAGGCTGCTGGCGTCGTACTTGCTGCGCTCCAGCCAGCGACGCACGCCGCTGCGCTCCACCGCTCGGTCGAAGCCGACCCGTTCGAGCACCTTGTCGACGATCTTCTCCAGAGCCTTGGCCACGATCCACCCGATGAGCAGAATCACCAGGAACGCGACCAGCCTCGGCACGAACATCGCTATTTGCCGCCAGGCGTCTGACAGGCCCTGGCCGATGTTGATATCCACGGTTTCCTCCTCCGAGGAGCCAATGCATCGGCGCTACCCGCCCTTAATCGGTATATACACGCTCTGTCCCCAAAACTTCGCACAAGGCGACATATCCCCCATGGTTGGCCACCGCCACCGTTGACGCTCGGCCCTGGCCCGGCAAGAATGATCACTCTGGGGGTGCATCGATGACTTTCGCGCTGGAGGGGCCCGTGCTCGAAGGCGCGCGCGTCCGCCTGGAGCCCCTCGGCCATCACCACGCCGGCGACCTGGCCGTGGCGGCCGAGGAGGACCGCAGCGCGTTCACCTTCACCTGGGTGCCGAGGGCGGACGAGGTCGGCGCCTACATCGACGCGCAGCTCGAGCGCCAGGCGGCGGGGCGGCTCGCGCCGTACGCGCAGGTGGACAGGGCGTCGGGCCGCGCGGTCGGCGTCACCGCCTACTGGGATCCGCGCCTGTGGCCGGGAGGCGACCGGTTGTGCGCGGTCGAGATCGGGTTCACCTGGCTCGGCGGGTCCGCGCGAGGCGCCGGGGTGAACACGGAGGCGAAGCTGCTGCTGTTCGGCCACGCCTTCGAGAGCTGGGGCGTGGCCAGGGTCGATCTCAAGACCGACGCCCGCAACGAGCGCTCGCGGGCCGCCCTGGAGAAGGTGGGCGCGCGGTTCGAGGGCGTACTGCGCAGGTGGTCGCCGTCGTGGGCGCCGGGGGAGGACGGCCTGCTGCGCGACTCCGCGATGTTCTCCGTCATCGCCGAGGAGTGGCCGCAGTGCCGGGCGCGGCTGGTCCGGCTGCTGGAAGGGCGGGCCGGAAACGACAAACCCCAGACTCCGGCGGAAAGCCATGAGCCTGGGGCCGCACTCTCATAAGAGAGGGTGGACGATACTGGGATTGAACCAGTGACCTCTTCCGTGTCAGGGAAGCGCTCTCCCGCTGAGCTAATCGTCCTTTATTGAGTTGGAAACTCAGAGCGGAAGACGGGATTCGAACCCGCGACCCTCACCTTGGCAAGGTGATGCTCTACCACTGAGCCACTTCCGCATGGCGCTGGACTTACTTTAGCGGATCCTGGAGGGTCCGCAGATCACCGAGGTGGAGACGGGATTTGAACCCGTGTAGACGGCTTTGCAGGCCGCTGCCTCGCCTCTCGGCCACTCCACCAGGAGTCTTGCTCCGAGCGGAAGACGGGATTCGAACCCGCGACCCTCACCTTGGCAAGGTGATGCTCTACCACTGAGCCACTTCCGCGTGAGCCTCCGGCTACCTGCGCCGGGCCACGGGAAAACCATATCGTCTCCGGAGAGTGCCCGTGCGCACTGCGCGGCCCGTGGAGCGAAATTCAACCGATCAAACGCACGTCCTTGGCCATCACGAACATCACCCGGTGCCCGAGCTGGATCTGGTGGTAGCGGGTCTTGCCGGTGGTGGTGACATGCTTGGCCGGGGAGTAGGCGTTGGCGGCGTAGTAGGAGCCGGTGACGGTGTCACCCACCGTGTACGTCTGCCCCGGCGCGATCTTGTACCTGAGCGGGGTCAGCGGCTGGTACGCGGCGCTCTTGTAGGCGGACTTCTCCGGGTACGCCCGCCCGTACACCTTCACCTCGCCCGACAGCGGCGTCACCATCGGGCCCTTGGCCGGGATGGCGGTCGGGTTCGAGGCCGGGTTGTGGAACCACGCCTTCTGCCCCAGGTACCAGATTGCCGTCCAGTCCCCCTGCCGGTCCGCGACGGCGTAACGCTGGCCGGTGGAGGCGCGGGCGCTGTGGTCGTACACGCTGTACGTGCTCGGCTTGCCCGGGTGCTTGCCCAGGTCGGTCACCAGGGGAGCGCTCTGGCTCGGCGCCTTGTGCAGCCAGACGGTGGACGCCCCGTGCGCCGGGCAGGCCTGGGCGGGCTTGGTAGCCACGCAGCCGGTGAAGCGCGGCCGGTGGGAGGCGTACGAGGGGCGGATGATGATGGAGTCCCCGTTCTTGGCGGCCTTGAACGGCTTGTTCATGAGCTCGAAGTAGTGCTCCCAGTCCCAGTACGGTCCCGGGTCCTCGTGCATGCCGGCGACCGTCTGCGGGGTCGTGCCGGGGACGTTGTCGTGGCCGAGGATGTGGGCCCGGTCGAGCGGGATGTCGTACTTGGCGGCCAGGTACCTGACCAGCCTGGCCGACGACCGGTACATCGCCTCCGTGTACCAGGCGCCCCCCTTGGCCAGGTAGCCCTCGTGCTCGATGCCGATCGAGCGGGTGTTGACGTCCCAGTTGCCCGCGTGCCAGGCGATGTCGTTCGTCGGCACGTGCTGGGCGACATGTCCGTCCCTGGAGCGGATCGTGTAGTGCCAGCTCACGTACTTCGGGTTGCGGATCAGGCTGGGGATGCCCTGGTAGGTGCCCTCCGTGTCATGGATGACGATGTAGTCGACCGAGCGCTTGCGGGCCAGGTGGTCGTGGTTGCCGTAGTCGCGGTCCTTCTTCTTGCCGAAGCGTTTGTAGGCGGCGGGCATCCACTCGCAGGTGAGCGAGGGCGGGCACTCGGCCTGCGTCGACGGCTGGCCCTTGGGTGTGGTCTCCCACAGGGCTTCGGCGTCCGCTCCGGCCAGGAGGCCCGCCTCGTCGTCCGGCCACCCCTCGATGCCGGTGTCGGGTTCCCGGCCCGCCGGCGAGGCGGCCGGATCGGGGTTCCGGGGTGCGGGTGAGGTGGCCGGGCCGGGGTGCTGGGCCGCGGGTGAGGCGGCGGGGCCGGGGTGCGGGTTCGCCGGTGAGGCGGTGGCGCCGGGCCGCGCGTCCACCGGTGTCGCGTCCCCGCGCGCCACGGGCAGGTCCGGAACGGGATCGAGCCGCACCAGGTGACCGTCGTCCGTACGGCGCTCCGCCCCCTCCCGCATCACCGAGAACACCTCGTCCGCGAACGCCCGGGACGCCACCGGATCATCCGTCCCCGCGTACCGGGCGACGGCCCCGTGCCAGTCGGCGGGCTGGGCGCTGGGGCGTTCCTGGTAGGAGGCCAGGAGGGCGGCGCCGGCGCGGATGTTCGCCGCCGGGTCCGTCCGCAGGCGCGCGGGCTCCACGCCGATCAGCCGCCCGGCCTCGGGGAGGGTCGTGCGGGGCGGGGCCGCCGCCGACGTGCGCAGCGCCGAGCGGGACAGGGCCTCGGTGACCGAGGTGGACATGGGCCGGGCGTCGTCCCCGCGGGGGTCGCCGAGGGCGTCCCCGATGATCGTCTCCCCGTGCGCGGAGGCGTGGCCGTGGGCGCGTACGTCGCCGGGAAACGCGTCCACCAGGTGCATCGGCCCGTAACCGCCCGCCGTGCTCGGCCGCCCCCCGTTCGCGTCCCACCGCGACTCCAGGTACGCCACCGCGAGCAGCACGCTCTCCGGCACCCCGTACTCCCGCGCGGCCGCGGCGAACTCGGCCTGCCTTCCCACGTCGGGCGCGGTGAGCGGCGGGACGTCGGCGGGTGCGGTGAGAACGCCGGCGGCCAGGACGACGGCGAGCCAGAGCTGCATGAACATCTCCCCAGGAAAGTCACGATGCGACTACTGAGCGTAACTATTCCCAGGAAAGGGATGTGTCAGACGGGTCGGATGATACGCATGAGATCAGCCAGATCCGCGGCGAATTCGGCATCCCAGTCAACGACCGTCAGATGCTTCGCCAGCCTCCGGTGCGCCGGGGCGTCCGCGTCGCCGCGCCGCGCGCCGGTGGGCCGTCTTCCGGCGCCGCGCCGGATCGCCGTGCTGGTCGTCCAGCAGGCCGTTGCTGCTCGGCTACGGCGTGCTCGCCGTCGGCATGCGCCCGGCGGCGGGGTCGATCGGGCCGCTCGTGCTGGCCGTGACGGCGTGGAGCTTCGCCCTGCTCTGCGTGGGCACCGCCATCGCCGGTGTCGTGCGCAGCCAGGGCGAGCTCAGCGCGCTGTGCAACATCGCCGTCCTGTCGGTCAGCGCCCTCGGCGGTGCGCTGGTCCCGTACGCGCTGATGCCCGGCTGGGCGCAGGCCGTCGCGCCGGTCTCGCCCGGCTACTGAGGCGACGACCATGCTGCAGGCGGCGGTCAGGGGCGATCTCGCCGGTACGGCGGGCCCGGCGGCGGTGCTCGCGGCCTCGGCCTGGCCGCCGGAGCCTTCGCCTGCTGGCGGCTGAGCAAGGGCTGGAGCCGCGCGGCCATCGCCTAGAAGCATTTCCTGCCCGATATCGGGCAGGATGTTGGCGTGTCTCGTTCCAGAGCCGTAGTGTCCTCGTCTGTGTCCACGGCACGGCATCCGTACGAAGATCTCATCGCGCACCTCACGAGGACGAGCCCGCTCGGCCCCGGCGAGGCCGCCCGCGTGGTCGCCGACGTGCTGTCGTACTTCTCGGAGTCCACCGAGGAGTACGTCCGCCGCCGCCACGGCGAGCTGAAGTCCAAGGGCTTCACCAATGACGAGATCTTTCCCCGGATCGCCGCCGACTTACGGAGCCGGCGGGTAGCGGCTCCAGAGCTGTCCCTGAGGCAGCTACGCAGGATCATTTACGGATAGAGGAGACCTCGATGTGCGGAATCGTGGCCTATGTCGGCCCCAAGGACGCCGCGCCCATCCTGCTGGAGGGCCTGCAGCGGCTGGAGTACCGGGGCTATGACTCGGCCGGGGTCGTGGTGTCCAACAAGGGCTTGAAGGTACGCAAGGTCAAGGGCCGGGTGGCGGATCTGGCCAAGGTCGTGCCGGTCAGGTTCAAGGGCGGTCTGGGCATCGGGCACACCCGGTGGGCCACGCACGGCGTGCCCAGCGACGTCAACGCGCACCCGCACCTGTCCACCGACGAGCGCATCGCGGTCGTGCACAACGGCATCATCGAGAACGCCGCGGAGCTGCGCGCCAAGCTTGAGGCCGACGGCGTGGTGTTCGCCTCCGAGACCGACACCGAGGTGTTGGCGCACCTGATCGCCGCCGCGGTGGACGAGAACGACTCGCTGGAGGAGGCCGTCAGGAAGACGCTCAAGAGCGTCGTGGGCACGTACGGCATCGCCGTGATCGACTCCGAGCGGCCGGGCGAGGTGGTCGTGGCGCGCAACGGCAGCCCGATCGTGCTGGGCATCGGCGAGAAGGAGATGTTCGCCGCCTCCGACGTGGCGGCGCTGGTCCGCTACACGCGCCAGGTCGTGCACCTGGAGGACGGCGAGCTGGCCGTGCTCAAGGCCGACGGCTTCCACACCTTCGCCAGCGACGCCCGTGAGACGGCCAAGGAGCCGCTGACGGTCGACTGGGACGCCGGCCACTACGACACCGGCGGCTACGAGCACTACCTGCTCAAGGAGATCTCCGAGCAGCCCGAGACGATCACCCGCACCATGAGCGGCCGTCTCGACGAGCGCTTCCACGTGGCCCATCTCGGCGGCCTGAACATGGACGCCCGCGAGACCAGGGGCTTCCGCCGGGTGAAGATCATCGGCTGCGGGTCGGCGTACTACTCGGGCCAGATCGGCGCCCAGCTCATCGAGGAGCTGGCGCGCATCCCGTCCGACGCCGAGCCGGCCAGCGAGTTCCGCTACCGCAACCCCGTCGTGGACCCCGACACCCTCTACGTCGCGATCAGCCAGTCGGGCGAGACCTATGACACCCTCGCCGCCGTGCAGGAGCTCAAGCGCAAGGGCGGCCGGGTCATCGGCATCGTCAACGCCGTGGGCAGCGCCATCGCGCGCGAGGTGGACGGCGGCATCTACCTGCACGCCGGGCCCGAGGTCTCGGTCGCCTCGACCAAGGCGTTCACCTCGACGTCGGTGGCGTTCGCGCTGCTCGCGCTGCACCTCGGGCGCGTGCGCGACCTGTCGCCCGCCGACGGGCGGCGCATCGTGGAGGGCCTGCGCAAGCTGCCCGGCCAGATCGAGCAGATCCTGCAGCAGGGCGACAAGATCGCCGAGCTGGCCAAGAGGTACGCGCCGCACCCGAGCATGATGTTCGTCGGCCGGGTGCGCGGTTACCCGGTGGCCCGCGAGGGCGCGCAGAAGCTCAAGGAGATCTCCTACGTGCACGCCGAGGCGTACCCGGCCAGCGAGCTCAAGCACGGCCCGCTCGCGCTGATCGGCCCCGACATGCCGACGGTCGCGATCGTGCCCGACGACGAGCTGCTCGACAAGAACCTCACCACGCTCGGCGAGATCCGCGCCCGCGGCGGCCAGGTGCTCATGGTCGGGCACCGCGAGCCCGACGCCAAGCTGGCCGACGACGTGATCGTGATCCCCAAGAACGAGATCGAGCTGGACCCGATCCTGCTCACGATCCCGCTGCAGCTCCTGGCGTACCACGCCGCGGTGGCGCTGGGCCGCGATGTGGACAAGCCGCGCAATCTGGCCAAGAGCGTTACGGTCGAATAGCCGACTTGAATCCAGCCACAATCTTCCCAAGGTAGTGTTATCCGGCTGGATACGACATAAATTCGATACTGTGCGGCAGTTCGACCACCAGAAGCCTCATCCCGCACGCATGTACGACTACATGCTGGGCGGGAAGGACAACTTCGCGGTCGACCGCCAGGCCATCGACCAGCTCGCCGAGCTGATCCCGGAGGCGGTCCCGCTGGCCCGCGCGAACCGGGCCTTCCTCCAGCGTGCCGTACGTCATGTCGCCCGCGCCGGGGTCGACCAGTTCCTCGACCTCGGCAGCGGGCTGCCCACCCAGGGCAGCGCGCACGAGGTGGCGCCCGGGGCCAGGGTCGTCTACGTCGATCACGACCCCGTCGTCGCCGCACACGCCACGGCCCTGCTCCGGCACTCGCCGGGCAGGGCCCGTTTCGTCCAGGCCGACCTGCTCGACCCCGAGGACGTGCTGGCCAGGGCCGGGGAGTTCCTCGATCTCGACCGGCCGATCGCGGTGCTGCTGGTCTCGATCCTGCACTTCCTGCCGGACTCGGCGGGGCCGCAGCGGGCGGTGGCCGTGCTGCGCGAGCGGATGGCCCCGGGTGGCTTCCTGGTGATCACGCACGCCACGACCCTGGGAGGTCTGGAGGACGAGGAGCGGGCCAGGAGGGTCTACCGGGGCTCGTCGGCCGGTGGCGGGACCGACCGGTCCCCGGGGCAGATCCGCGCGTTCTTCGGGGGCTGGCCGCTGGAGCCGCCGGGGCTCGTCCAGGCCACCGACTGGCGGCCGGACCGGCCCAAGCTGGTGGGGGACTGGTCGCTGCCGTCGTCGCTGATGGCCGGAGTCGGGAAGAAAGTCAGTTAAGCCTGAAAATCACGAAAAATCGCGAAGAATAGCGGTTTGTGAGTGTTGATCGCGACCCCTGTGTAGAGCGTCTCGTAATGGGTTAATAACATAGAGTAATGGAGGGTCCGGGGGAGAAGCACATGCGCCGGCGGCGGTTCCTCGCCTGCGGGCTCGGCGCCATCGCCTGCGCGGCCGGTTGCGGCACGGAACGGGCGGGGAACGTGGTGCGTACCGGATTCTCGATCAATGCGGGCGGGCACCGCTGGGCCCGCGTGGGGCAGGCTTTCGCCGCCGCGGCCCGCGCCGCGGGCTTCGCGGCGGCCGTCAGCCACGCGATCGGCGGCAGCCCGGCGACCGGCGCCGGCCCGGCGGGTAGCAGCGGTCCGGCGGACGGGAGCGGCCCCGGTGGCCCGGTGGCCGGGGCCGGATTCGCGATCACGGTGAGCGGCCTGCCCGCGCTGGCCACCGCCGAGCTGAACAACACGCAGAGCCTGCTCGACACCGCCACCCCGCTGGCCAGGCTCAGCGGCCAGATCGAGGTCGTGGTCGTGCCCGACCGCTCGCCCCTGCGGGACTTCGATGACCTCGCCGCCCGCCTCCTGGCCAGCCCCCAGCAGACCCTGCTGGCGGGCGGGCCGCAGGGCGAGCCCGACCACCTGCTGTTCGGCCTGATCGCCAGGGCCATCGGCGCGGACGGCAGGCGGGTCGACTACACCGGCTATCCCAGGACGGGCGAGGCCGTCTCCGCGCTGCTGTCGGGCAAGGTGGCCGCCGCCGCGGGCCCGCTGGCCGACTGGCGCGCCCCCATCGGCCGCGGCCGGGTCAGGGCGCTCGCGGTCTCCACGGCCCGGCGCGTGCCCGAACTCGACGTGCCGACGTTGCTGGAGTGCGGCGTGCGGGTGGACTTCGCCGACTGGACGGCCGCGTTCGGGCCCGAGGACATGCCGGACGAGAGCCGCGAGTCGGCCGTGCGCATGTGCGAGGAGGTGATCGGGTCCAGCGCTTGGGAGGCGGCCTGCCTGGCGGCCGGCTGGGTCCCGATCCCGCTCGCCGGCGACGACTTCGCCCGCTGGCTCGGCACCGAGATCGCCCGTACCCGCGCCGTACTGCGGGATCTCGGCCTGCTCGACTCCACCAAAGCCACAACATGCTGGGGTAGTTGCGGGAACGGCCACTAGATGTAGGATCCTGCTCGTCGCTGGTTCGCCTCTCAGGAGGCGGAGCAAAAGGGAACCCGGTGCGATTCCGGGGCTGCCCCGCAGCGGTGAGCGGGAACGACCGCCGTCATCGGCACTGGAGAGATCCGGGAAGCGACGGCCAGTAGGTGCCATCGAGCGTGCCCGCGAGCCCGAAGACCTGCCAGCGGTGTGCCGGGTGCTGCCCGGCATGAGGTGTTCAAGGTCTCGAGGGTGGGCCGGAGCGCGACGCGGTATGCCATGGCGTGCTGCCGTGCTCTCGCGTGCCCTCACGGGGATGAGGAGAGCGAACATGACTCAGATCGTCGAGGTTGACCGCCGTCTGGCCATCGAGGAGGCCGCCGCGCGGGTGATCGCCGACCCGGCCAACTCGCGGGTCGCCGCCCGGCTGCTGGCCGAGGAGATCGCCGACGAGGCCGCCGGGCACGGCGTGCGCTCGTTCTCCGAGTCGATCGCGGCCACCCACGCGGCCGGGCTGATCCAGGACACGCTGGCCGAGTTCGTCGCCGCCCACGCCGCCGAGCTGGACGCGCTCGTCTCGGAGGAGGCCGACGACCGGTTCGAGTACTTCGGGCTGCGCACGGTCTACGACCGCTACCTGCTGCGCCACCCCGAGACCCGCGACGTGCTCGAGCGGCCGCAGCACTTCTTCCTCCGCGTGGCCTGCGGGCTGTCGGAGAGCGTCGCCGAGGCGGCCGAGCTGTACGGGCTCATGTCCACGCTGTCGTACCTGCCCAGCTCGCCCACCCTGTTCAACTCCGGTGCGCGGCGCCCGCAGCTGTCCTCCTGCTTCCTGCTCGACTCGCCGCGTGACGAGCTGGAGGGCATCTACGACAGGTACGGGCAGGTGGCGCGGCTGTCCAAGTACGCCGGCGGCATCGGCATCTCCTGGACCCGGGTGCGCTCGCGCGGCTCCCTCATCAGGGGCACGAACGGCCACTCCAACGGCATCGTGCCCTGGCTGCGCACGCTCGACTCGTCCGTGGCCGCGGTCAACCAGGGCGGGCGGCGCAAGGGCGCGGCCTGCGTCTACCTGGAGACCTGGCACGCCGACATCGAGGAGTTCCTGGAGCTACGGGACAACACCGGCGAGGACGCCCGCCGTACGCACAACCTGAACCTGGCCAACTGGGTGCCCGACGAGTTCATGCGCCGGGTCGAGTCCGACGAGCTGTGGTCGCTGTTCGACCCGAAGGAGACGCCCGACCTCACGGACCTGTACGGGGAGGCGTTCGAGGCGAGATACCGCGCCTACGAGGCCGAGGGGCGATATGTCAGGCAGATCCCGGCGCGCACCCTGTACGGCCGCATGATGCGGACCCTCGCCCAGACCGGCAACGGCTGGATGACGTTCAAGGACGCCGCCAACCGCACCTCCAACCAGACCGCCCGCCCCGAGAACGTCATCCACCTGTCGAACCTGTGCACCGAGATCCTGGAGGTCACCAGCGACGCCGAGACCGCGGTCTGCAACCTCGGCTCGATCAACCTGGCCGCCCACCTGGTGGCGGGGGAGGTGGACTGGGAGCGGCTGCGCCGTACCGTGCGCACCGCCGTACGCTTCCTCGACCGCACCATCGACCTCGGCTTCTACCCGACGCCCGAGGCCGAGGCGGCCAACAAGCGCTGGCGGCCCATCGGGCTCGGCCTGATGGGGCTGGCCGACGTGTTCTTCGCGCTGCGGCTGCCGTTCGACTCGCCGCGGGCGCTGGAGCTGTCCACCAGGATCTCCGAGGAGATCGCGCTGGCGGCGTACGACACCTCGGCCGACCTCGCCACCGAACGCGGCCGGCACCCGTCGTACGACGAGACCCGCGCGGCCGGCGGCGTCCTGCACCCTGACCACTACGGGGCGGCAGGCGGCGGGGTCCCCGCGAACGGCGGCGGCGCGGCGGGCGGCGGGGTCCCCGGCGTGCCCGCGAACGGCGGCGGCGCTGCCTCGTCCCCGCGGTGGGACGCGCTGCGCGAGAAGATCGCCCGCACCGGCCTGCGCAACTCGCTCATGATCGCCATCGCGCCCACCGCCACCATCGCCTCCATCGCCGGCTGCTACGAGTGCATCGAGCCGCAGGTGTCCAACGTGTTCAAGCGCGAGACCCTGTCCGGCGAGTTCCTGCAGGTCAACCGCTATCTGGTGGCCGACCTGCAGGCCCGCGGGCTGTGGACGCAGCAGCTCCGCGACGACCTCAAGCGGGCCGACGGCTCGGTGCAGGCGCTCCCCGGCGTCCCCGACGACCTCAAGGTGCTCTACCGCACGGCCTGGGAGCTGCCGCAGAAGGCGCTCATCGACCTGGCCGCCGCGCGCCAGCCGTACATCGACCAGTCGCAGTCGCTCAACCTCTTCATGGCCAGCCCCACCATCGGCAAGCTCTCCTCGATGTACGCCTACGCCTGGAAGCAGGGCCTGAAGACCACGTACTACCTGCGCTCCCGCCCCGCCACCCGCATCGCCCAGACCACCGTCGCCACGGTGGAGCCGGCGGTGGCGTGCTCACTCGAGAACCCCGAAACCTGCGAAGCCTGCCAGTAAGGAGCCCCTTCTCATGCTGCTCGACCCCGGAATGGACCTCACCCTCCGGCCCATGCGTTACCCGGACTTCTACGAGCGCTACCGCGCCGCGATCCGCAACACGTGGACCGTCGAGGAGGTGGACCTGCACAACGACCTCGCCGACCTGGCCAGGATGACGCCGCAGGAGCGGCACCTGATCAACCGGCTGGTCGCGTTCTTCGCCACCGGCGACTCCATCGTGGCCAACAACCTGGTGCTCAACCTCTACCAGCACGTCAACGCTCCCGAAGCGCGCCTCTACCTCAGCAGGCAGCTCTTCGAGGAGGCCGTGCACGTGCAGTTCTACCTCACGCTGCTCGACACGTATCTGCCCGACCCGGACGAGCGGGTCAAGGCGTTCGCCGCGATCGAGCACATCCCGTCGATCCGCGACAAGGCGGAGTTCTGCTTCAAGTGGATCGACTCCATCGAGAGCCTGCGGCGGCTGGAGACCGCCGCCGAGCGCCGCCAGTTCCTGCTCAACCTGATCTGTTTCGCCGCCTGCATCGAGGGCCTGTTCTTCTACGGCGCGTTCGCCTACGTCTACTGGTTCCGCTCCCGCGGCCTGCTCGGCGGTCTGGCCACGGGGACGAACTGGGTGTTCCGCGACGAGTCCATGCACATGGAGTTCGCGTTCAGCGTGGTGGACACCGTGCGGGCCGAGGAGCCGTCGCTGTTCGACGACGAGCTGGGCAAGCAGGTGACGCTGATGCTGGAGGAGGCGGTGGCCGCCGAGCTGGCCTTCGCCGAGGATCTGTGCGGGGAGGGCATGCCCGGCATGAGCGTGGCGCAGATGCGCCAGTACCTGGAGTACGTGGCCGACCAACGCCTGGTCAGGCTGGGTATGCCCAGGCGTTACGGCTCGGCGAACCCGTTCGCGTTCATGGAGTTGCAGGACGTGCAGGAGCTGGCCAATTTCTTCGAACGGCGTGTCTCCGCGTATCAAGTGGCAGTTGAGGGAAATGTGACCTTTGACGAGACGTTCTAAGACATTGGGGGCATGAGCGTGCAGTCTCCGGCTGACTGGCCGATCCTCGTCATCTCGGTGGTGGGCGCGATCCTGCTGGTGGAGGTGTCCAGAAGAGTCCTCACCAAGGTGGGCCGGAAATGGGCGCTGGCCCGTCACCTGGTGGAGCACTGCACGTGGCCGGCCTTCTCGGTGGCCGCCGTGGTGGCGTTCAACCTCGTGTTCGGGCCGGGCATGTTCGGCGACTCGGCCAGCGAGAAGGGCACCGCGGGCACCGTCGAACGGGTGCTGGGCCTGGCCACGATCGCCGCGGTCACGTGGCTGATCGTGCAGGCCACGTACGCGCTGACGGACGTCATCCTCGACCGCTTGGTGCTGGTCGAGGGGGAGCGCAACCGGCGGGCGCGGCGGATCATGACGCAGATCGCGCTGGTCCGCCGCGTCGCCGCCGCGATCATCATCGTGATCGCGGTCGGCGCGATGCTCTTCTCCTTCCCGCAGGTCCGCGCGCTCGGCGCCGGACTGCTCGCCTCGGCCGGCATCGCCGGCGCCATCGTCGGCATCGCCGCCCAGCCCACCATCGGCAACATGCTCGCCGGCCTCCAGCTCGCCTTCAGCGACGCCTTGCGCCTGGATGACGTGGTCGTCGTCGAGGACGAATGGGGACGCATCGAGGAGCTCACGCTCACGTACGTCGTGGTGCGCCTGTGGGACGAGCGCCGCCTCGTGCTCCCGGTCTCGTACTTCACCCAGAACCCGTTCGAGAACTGGACCCGCCACGGCAGCCGCGTCCTGGCCGTGTGCCTGCTGCGGGTGGACTGGTCGGTCCCGGTCCCGAAGCTGCGCGACGCGCTCTACGAGTTCCTGCAGGGCAACCCGCTGTGGGACCAGAAGGACTGGACCCTCCAGGTCACGGACGTGCTGCCGAACGGCCTGGTCGAACTGCGCGCCCTGATGAGCGCCGCCGACTCGCCGTCCTCCTGGGACCTCAAGTGCGACGTCCGCGAATTCCTGGTCAATTACGTCCGCGACAACTACCCGGATTCTCTGCCCCGCTTCCGCGTCGAAACCCCGGAGAGCCGCGTCGGCGCCGGCGAATAATTAAGTGGCACGCGACCCGATCACCGGTTTACCGTGGACATCGTCCAGCAGCGAGCGAGAAAGGCGGCGAAGTGCTCAACCCGATGACAACTCGACCCTCCGCCGCCACCCTGCCTGAGCTGCGGCGAAGGCTTTCCGGCTGACCCCTCGCAGAGGTTCCCGGAAAGCCGTCTCGGACCACCTTCGAGGCGGCTTCCACATTTATTTCGTCAACCGAGTGTGGGGCAGCTTGGTCAGCCCGCCTGCCTTGGGAGCAGGAGCACCGCAGGTTCGAATCCTGCCACTCGGACGACGGCCCTGAAAGGAAAGGGCCGCGGGCTACGGCCTGGCCGGCGGGAATGGCGCCCCCCGGCCGGACCTTGCCCTCGCCCCGGGCCGGCCCACGCCAGCCAAGCCCGGGGCCCAAGCCGCTCTGGCCCAACTGGCAGAGGCGCCGTCTTCAGGAGGCGGAGGTTCAGGGTTCGAATCCCTGGAGCGGCACACAGAAGACCCTGAACTTTCGCGGGTGTACTGCACACGAACCAGACCATATCTACGCTGCTTCTACCAGCGGCGATGCGGCTGAGGAAGCGATCGGTGTGAGTAGGCCGGTGTCCGCCCGTCGACGGGCCGTATCGGTCTCACCTGACACCGGATGTCGGTCTCGTTCGACACCAGCATCGATGGGGCGTGCCGGGTGTCGATGTGCGTTGACACCGGGGGTAATGCGGCAGTACCAGTTCTGGCTTATATAAGTCAGAACTGTTATGCTTCTGGTTCGTGCACGCGTTCGACATTCTCGGCGACCCGGTGCGCCGGCGCATTCAGGAGCTGCTCGCCGAGGGCGAGCAGACCTCTGGGGCGATCACGGACGTGATCCGGGCTGAGTTCGCACTGTCCCAGCCGGCTGATTCCCAGCATCTTCGCGTTCTGCGTGAGAACGGGTTCGCGCCGGTCCGGGCCGAGGGGGCTCGCCGGTTCTATGCCGTCGACCCGACGTCGCTAAGCGAGGTTGACGTGTGGTTGGACCGGTTTCGCGGGTTCTGGGATCGGCGGCTCGATGCCCTGGGCACTGAGTTGGCCCGAGGCAGGCGTGCATCCCGGTCCCGGGCTGGCCAGCAGCCCGACACGGCACCGACGCCGGCAAGGCCGATCCGCCAGTGAAAGGAACATGACATGAAGGATGTGCTGGACGAACTGGCCGCTGCGCGCCGGACGATGGGAACAGCGACCCTGCCCGCCGGCGACGCGTACACGATGGAGTTGCGGCGTCGCTACGACGCGCCGGTCGACGACGTGTGGACCGCCATCACCGACCCTGAGCGGCTGGGCCGTTGGTTGAAGTCGGTCTCCGGAGACCTGCGGCTCGGCGGGTCGTTCGAGTTGGACGGCGGTGAGCACGGGGAGATCCTCCGGTGCGAGCCGCCGCGTCTGCTGCGGGTGTCCTGGCTCTTCGGGCCGGACGCCGACGAGTGGCCGGGCACGAGCGAGGTCGAGGTGCGCCTGTCCCCGGGCCCTGCCGGGGACACCGAGCTTGAACTGGTCCATGCAGCGGCCGTCGGGGAGCCCATGTTCCCGACCTACGGCCCCGGTGCCGGCGGTGTGGGCTGGGACCTGCATCTCCTCACCCTGGCCCGGTTCCTGGCAGACGGCGAAACCCTCGATCACGAGGAGTTCCAGACCTCGCCCACGGGGCGCGAGTTCGTGCGACGCAGCGCTGCGGCATGGGGCGAAGCTCACCTGGCCGCCGGTGGCGATCCGGATCACGTGGCGGCCGCCGTCAAGGCCACCACCGCGTTCTACGCCCCCGGAGGGAACGCTTGATGAAGTACACCACCTCGATCGAGATCGCCCTGCCGCGAGAGAAGGTGCTCCAGATGCTCGCGGACCCGGCGCACATGCCGAAGTGGCTGCGGGGCCTGGTACTGCACGAGCCGGTGGACGGAGCGCACGGCCAGCTCGGCACCACCTCGCGAGTCGTGTTTCACATGGGGAAGCAGAGAATGGAGGCGACCGAGACCATCACGCGCCTGGAACCTGAAGACCTGCACGCCATCCCCAGTTCTGTCGTCGTGCACTACGACCGCGAGATCGCCGGCGAGGGCATGTGGCAGGCCCAGCGCGACCGGCTGATCGCAGCCGGTCCGGACACCACGCTGTGGGAGAGCGAGAGCGAATTCCGGTTCGACGGATTGCTGATGCGGCTGGTGGGGCTTGTGATGCCTGGCTCTTTCCGCAAGCAGTCGCAGCAGCACATGGAGGACTTCAAGGCGTTCGCCGAGCACGGGACGGACGTCCGCCAAGGGACGAACTGATCTGCCACTTGAGTTGGGTCTGAGCATCATGGCTCGCGCACCCACCTCACGCGTCGACCTGTACGCCACGATCCGACGCGACGCCAAGGCGGGGCGGCACCATCATCGAAACGGGCTCCGACTCCTACCGACTCGCCCACACCACTCGACAACTCGCCGAGCGGCCGTAGCAAGGGACCCGGAAGTGGTGTCCGACGAAGCCGACATTCCTGCCCCGTTAGGCACCCATGTGGTGTCGAACGAGACCGACAAACGGCGTCAGACGAAACTGACATAGCCAGCTGGGTTGCCCTGACCGGCCCGGGCCTGACCGAGGACTTCGACGAATCCGCACTGACCACCGATGCCCTCTGGAAGGCCGTCACCGGCAAGCCCGGCACGGGCTGGGCCGAGCCGAGTCGGTGCACATCATCGACCGGAGCCAGGCCGCACCCAAAGATCGCAAAAGGAGCGGCATCGTGGGTCCAGGGAACCGAGATCGCGCCGCGCGGAACTGACGAGAAGACCGGTCAGGCGCTGCGGCGTTTGACCAAAGCAGCAGCGCGCAAACTGATCACCGCCCTGGTTGGGCCCTGACGCCTCCCTGAGGAACAGCCCCGCAGCCTACACAAAGTGGCGGCGGTTACTCAGCGTTACTTTGCGGCTGGTGGCGCGGACCCGAGCGGGGGGCCTTGAACGGCTACTACCGCAGCTGGGAGGCCTCGGGTCTGTCGACCGAGCGGCGTGATGCGGTCGAGAAAGAAGCGGAAAAGAGCGGGACCCGGCCTTCGGCTATCACCGATGTCATGACACATCCCACAGCAGTGAAGACCGCTCTGCTGGCCGATGAGGCGGCCCGAAGGGCGGCGCGGGAGGCTCTGGAGGAGTTCGACGCCCGCCAGGCCGCCGCAGATGCTGAAGACCGCGCCGCGGCCGCCGATGTCGGCGTACGGGTTCAAGTGCAGAGCCACGACAAGTAACCGTGCAGAGGGGACCAGCATTGGCCATGGTGTCGAGCTCGTGATCGTGACGCCTAGTGAGGTGGCTGCTGGTCATCTCCATGGGGGCGTGTCACGGTGGTGCTGGTGGCTGAGCGGGACCAGGCCGGCGCTGGGGAGGCGCATATCCAGAGCAATGGGCAGCAGTCCCGCTGTCGGCGACGCTCAGTGTGGCGGCAGAGGCTCGGTGACGGAATTGTTTGTCTCAACTCGTGCTCGACGCTGTGCGAGGAGGAACAGCAGCCACGCCAGGGCGCTGAGCACGGCGCAGACCAACAGGGCCGCGCGATAGCCGAGGGCGTGGGAGATGCCGCCGGCGGCGATGCCCGACACGAGCGAGCCGGCTGTCGCGGAGTTGGCGAACAACGTGGTGG